>DATDAU010000112.1:0-21024 GCA_036525215.1 Allosphingosinicella sp. | reverse complement strand
CCCAGGCGATGCCCTCGATCAGGTGATGCTCGGCGGGGACTTCGGCTTCGAGGCGGCTCGCCGCCAGCAGCACGGCGTTGGCGGCGAACCGGGTGCGAAGCTCCGCCGCCAGCGCCGGCGTGATCAAGGGCGCGACCAGAGCCTGACTCGCCTCGGTGAGGCTGCCGCCGATCGCGGCCAGGTGCCGGGCGGCGGTGTCGGCCCGAGCGCGATCTCCCGCCGTGATGGCGTTGCGAAGCACTTCACGAGTCTGCGAACCGCTTTCCGGCCAAGGCAGGAGCGCGATGGGATCGGCGATCAGGGGCGGCCAGGTCGGCGGCGGCGCGGGCGGCGTGGCGTTCAGTCCGGTCGCGGAAAGGAACAGCAGGCCCGGCAGGAGCAGGCCGCGGCGCATGTCAGCGCAGCGCCCCGGCCACCAGTTTGTGAAGTTTCGAATGAAGTTGGTCGTTGGCGCAGAGCACCTGGCCGCTGGCGAAGCCGGCGTCGCCGCCTCGGAAATCGGTGATGAAGCCGCCCGCCTCGCGGACCAGGACGATGCCGGCGGCGATGTCCCAAAAATGAAGGTCTTCCTCCCAGAAGCCGTCATAGCGCCCGGCGGCCACCCAGGCGAGATCGAGAGCGGCCGAGCCGAAGCGGCGGATACCGGCAACTTCCGGGGCGACGGCGCGCAGCACCCGGTCGAAGCGGTCGATGTCGCCATGGCCCTTGAACGGGATGCCGGTAGCGATCAGCGCATCGGCAAGGTCGCGGCGGGCGGAAACGCGAAGGCGGTTCTCGTTGAGCCAGGCGCCCCTGCCCTTTTCCGCCCAGAAGCTCTCGTCGGTCAGCGGATTGTAGACCAGGCCCTGGGTCAGCTCGCCCCAGCCCTGGCCGCCGGGTTTCGGCTCCTGAACCGCGATCGAGATGGCGAAATGGGGGATGCCGTGGAGGAAATTGGAGGTGCCGTCGATCGGATCGACCACCCAGCGCGGCTTGTTCGGATCGCCGGCGACGGTGCCGCCTTCCTCGAGCATCATGCCCCAGTCGGGGCGGGCGTGGCGCAATTCCTCGACCAGGGTCTGCTCGGCGCGCTTGTCGGCCATCGACACGAAGTCGGCCGGCCCCTTGCGGCTGACCTGCAGTTGCTCGACCTCGTTGAAGTCGCGCCTCAGGCGCGGCGCCGCCTTGCGCGCGGCGCGCTGCATGACGGTGATGAGGCCCGAGTGACTAACCAAAACGCAATCTCCCCCCTCCCGCTCGCGGGAGGGGCCAAGGATCAGTCCGCGCGGCGGACGTAGGTCTGCTCGTAGACGTCGACCACGATGCGGGTGCCGGCGCTGATGTGCGGCGGCACCATGACGCGGACGCCGTTGTCGAGAATGGCGGGCTTGTAGGAGGAGGAGGCGGTCTGGCCCTTCACCACGGCGTCGGCCTCGACGATCTCGGCCTCGATCGTGTCGGGCAGCTGCACCGAGATCGGCCGTTCGTCGTACAGCTCCATGATCACGTCCATGCCGTCCTGGAGGAAGGCGGCGGCGTCGCCGAGCAGGTCGGCGGGAAGCGTGATCTGCTCGTAATTGTCCTTGTCCATGAAGGTCAGCGCTTCGCCGTCCCTGAACAGGAACTGGAAATCCTTGGTGTCGAGGCGGACGCGCTCGACCGTCTCGGCAGAGCGGAAGCGGACATTGTTCTTGCGGCCGTCGATGAGGTTCTTCATCTCGACCTGCATATAGGCGCCGCCCTTGCCGGGCTGGGTGTGCTGGATCTTCACCGCGCGCCAGATGCCGCCTTCATATTCGATGATGTTGCCGGGACGAATGTCCACGCCGCTGATCTTCATTGATGTCTCGCTGAATTTTGAGAGGTTGGCGGGGGCTTTAGCGGGCCGCCCCGCTTCCGGCAAGCAGAGGGTAGGGATTGATCGCGATCCCCTGCCACCAGCGCTCGCCCGGCTCCATCCTGAGGATCGCGAAATGCAGGTGGGGGCCGGCGGGATTGGCGTTGCCGGTGCTGCCGACGAACCCGATCGGATCGCCGCGCGCGACCCGCTGGCCCTCGCGGAGGCCGGGGGCGTAGGACTGGAGATGGGCATAATAATAGGTCCAGCGCCGGTCCGGCGAGCGGACATAGGCGGTGATGCCGCCGCCGCCATCGCTGAAGAAGAGCCTCTCGACCGTCCCTTCCGCCGCGGCGAAGACCGGGGTGCCGGCCGGCGCCATGATATCGATGGCGTCATGGACCCGCGCGCCGCCGGCCCGGGCCTGGGTGAAGGTGTCGACGAGCTGGCCGGCGCGCACGCCGGCGACCGGTATGGCAAGGCCGGCGGGACCTGGAACGTTCGGCGCCGCCGCCACCGCGTCCGGCGCTTTCGTCGCGGCCTCGGCGGCGGGGGCGGCCGGCGTCGGAGTGGGCGCGCCGGAACCGCCCATATTGTAGGCGGCGATCCAGAACAGGCTGGTGAGCACGGCGGTCACCACCGCGGTGATAAGCACAATCGTGAAGACCGCCAGCCTGCGCATGGCGACCGAACCGCTAAGCTCGGTCTATCGTTCCAGGATCGCCTGGAAGGCCTTCACCGCAGCGGCCGGCCCGTCGGGATGGTCCCAGACCGCGCTGCACGTCGCGAGGAAGTCGGCGCCGGCTTCGACCAGCACCCGCCCGTTCGCCGGGGTGACGCCGCCGATGGCGACGCTGGGGATTTCGAACAGGGTCGCCCACCAGGAGAGGATCGAGGGATCGGGATGGTGGCGCACCTCCTTGGTCGCTGTCGGGAAGAAGGCGCCGAAGGCGACATAATCGGCCCCCGCCTCCCCTGCCTCCATGGCGAGGTGACGGCTGTCGTGGACGGTGACGCCGATCTGGGCGGCAGGGCCGAGCAAAGCCCGCGCCTCGCGCGGGTCGCCGTCCTGCTGGCCGAGATGGACGCCGTCGGCGCCGATCCTCTTGGCCAGCGCGGCATCGTCGTTGACGATGAAGGCGACGTCATGGCTCGCGCAGATTGCCTGCAGCGGTTCGGCGAGGCGCGCGGCCTCGTGCTGGTCGACGCCCTTCACCCGCAGCTGGAAGGCGGCGACCGGCCCGGCGCCGAGCGCCGCCTCGAGCCTCGCAGGAAAGTCCCCGTCGACGTCGAGCGGCGAGATCAGGTAAAGCTGGCAATTCCCTCGTGAGCCGGCGTCGAAACGCGCGGCGAAACCGGGATCGAGGCCGAGCGCGTCATCGTCGTCCTCGTAAGCGTCGCTCATTCCTCGCCCTTGTAGATGCGAACCAGCCTGTCGAGCATATCGAGGGCGTCCTCGCGCGAACGCTGGAAGGCGTTACGGCCGATGATCGAGCCGTTGCCGCCGCCATCGCGAATGTCGCGCGCGTCCTGGAAGACGGCGTCGGTTCCCTTGGTCGCGCCGCCGGAGAAGACGACCATCCTGCGCCCGTTGAAGCAGGATTTGACGACGTGGCGGACGCGGTCCGCCTGGTTCGACCAGTCGCTGCCCTCATAGGCCTTCTTGGCGTCGCCCTGCTCGATATGGGCGGTGGGCAACTTGACCTTGATGATGTGGGCACCGAGCAGGGCGGCCATGTGCGCGGCATAAGCGCCGACGTCGAGGGCGAGCTCACCTTCCTTCGAGAGCTTGCCGCCGCGCGGATAGGACCAGATCACGGTGGCGATGCCGACCGACTTGGCCTCGGCCGACATCTCGCGGATCTCCTCCATCATCTCGAAGATGTTGTCGGAACCCGGATAGATGGTGAAGCCGATCGCAGAGCAGCCGAGCCGCAGCGCATCGTCGACACCGCCGGTCACCGCCTGGTCGATCGAGGTCGCCCAGCTGTTCGAGCTGTTGACCTTGAGGATGGTCGGGATCTGTCCGGCGAAGGTGTCGGCGCCGGCCTCGAGCGGCCCGAGCGGCGCGGCGTAGGCGTTGAGCCCCGCGTCGATCGCCAGCTGATAGTGATAATGGGGATCGTAAGCGGGCTCGTTGACCGCGAAGCTGCGCGCCGGGCCGTGCTCGAAGCCCTGGTCGACCGGCAGGATGACCATCTTGCCGGTGCCGCCGAGGCGGCCGTGGGTGAGGATGCGGGCGAGGTTCGCCTTGGTGCCGGGATTGTCGCTCTCATATTTGGAGAGGATGTCGCGGACGATGGGAGTGAAGGTCATTCTAATCTCCTGGAGGATCAATCGCGCATCAGCGCAGCGACACCGGGCAGCTCCTTGCCTTCCATCCATTCGAGGAAGGCACCGCCGGCGGTGGATACGAAGGTGAAATCGTCCGCGACGCCGGCCTGGTTCAGGGCGGCGACGGTGTCCCCGCCCCCGGCGACCGAGACCAGGCTGCCTTCCTGGGTCAAGGCGGCGGCGGTGCGGGCCAGAGCGACGGTGGCGGCGTCGAATGGCGGGGTCTCGAAGGCGCCGAGCGGGCCGTTCCACACCAGAGTGCGGCAGGTCTTGAGCACGTCGGCCAGCGCCTCGACGGCCGCGGGCCCGATGTCGAGGATCATCTCGTCGGCGGCCACCTCGTGGACGTTGCAGGTCCGCAAGCTCGGCGGATTGGCGGCGAATTCCTTCGCGACGACCACGTCATAGGGAAGATGGACCGTGCAATTGGCGCGATCCGCTGCCTCCAATATCTCGTCGGCAATGCCGGTGAGATCGTGCTCAGCGAGGCTCCTGCCGACATCGACGCCGCGGGCGGAAAGGAAGGTGTTGGCCATGCCGCCGCCGATGATCAGGTGGTCGACTTTGGCGACGAGATGCTTGAGCGCTTCGAGCTTGGTCGAGACCTTGGCGCCGCCGACCACCGCCGCGACCGGCCGCTCGGGGCTGCCCAGCGCCTTGTCGAGCGCCTTAAGCTCCGCCTCCATCGCCCGCCCGGCATAAGCGGGAAGCAGGTGAGCGACGCCCTCGGTCGAGGCATGGGCGCGGTGCGCCGCCGAAAAGGCGTCGTCGACATAGAGATCGCCGAGCTCGGCCATGCCGGCGGCCAGAGCCGGGTCGTTCTTTTCCTCGCCGGCGTGGAAGCGGGTGTTTTCGAGGATGGCGACGTCGCCCGGCGCCAGGGTGGCGATCGCCTCCTTCGCCGCCGGCCCGCAGCAATCGTCGATGAAGCGCACCGGCCGCCCGAGCAGCTCCGAATAGGGCCGGGTGACCAAAGCCAGCGACAAGTCGGGCCGCCGCTCCCCCCTGGGCCGCCCGAAATGGGCGAGGAGGAGGACGATCGCGCCCTTGTCGGCGAGCTCCGAGACGGTCGGCAGCGTCGCCCTCAGCCGCGTGTCGTCGCTGACCTTGCCCTCCTGCATCGGCACGTTGAGGTCGACGCGCACGAGGACGCTCTTTCCCTCAAGGTCGCCGAGGTCGTCGAGGGTCAGGAACGACGCCATGACGTCAGCCCAGGCGCGCCATCGCCGCGGCGGTATCGACCATGCGGTTCGAGAAACCCCATTCATTGTCGTACCAGGAGATAATCCTGACGAGCTTGCCTTCCAGCACCGCCGTTTCGAGGCTGTCGACAGTCGAGCTGTGGGGATTGTGGTTGTAGTCGATCGAGACCAGGGGCTCGTCGCTGAAAGCCAGGATGCCCTTGAGCGGCCCGTCGGCGGCGGCCTTGAGGGCCGCATTGACCTCCTCGATCGAGGTGTCGCGGCTGGGGACGAAGGTGAAATCGATCAGGCTGACGTTCGGCGTCGGCACGCGAACGGAGGTGCCGTCCAGCTTGCCCTTCAGCTCGGGGAGGACCTCGCCGACGGCGCGGGCGGCGCCGGTGGTGGTCGGGATCATCGACATGGCGGCGGCGCGGGCGCGGCGCTTGTCGGGGTGGATCTGATCGAGGATCTTCTGGTCGTTGGTGTAGCTGTGGATGGTGGTCATCAGGCCGCGCTCGACGCCGATCGCGTCGTTCATCACCTTGGCGACCGGGGCGAGGCAGTTGGTCGTGCAGGACGCATTGGAGACGATGGTGTGGCCGGCCTCCAGCTTGTCGTCGTTGACACCGTAGACGACGGTAAGGTCGACGCCCTTGGCGGGCGCGGAGATCAGGACTTTCTTCGCCCCTGCAGTGAGATGCGCGGCAGCCTTGTCACGGTCCGCGAAGAAGCCGCTGCATTCCAGCACGATCTCCACCCCGTCCTCGCGGTGGGGGAGGTTGGCCGGATCGCGCTCGGCATGGACGCGGATGCGGTGGCCGTCGACGACCAGGTCGTTCCCTTCGGCGCGGACCTCGCCCTGCCAGGCGCCGTGCACCGAATCGCGCTTGAACAGAAGCGCGTTGGATTCGGCGTCGGCGAGGTCGTTGATCGAGACCAGCTCGAGGCCGCTGCCCGGGTTTTCGAGGATGGCGCGGGCGACGAGGCGCCCGATCCGCCCGAAACCGTTGACTGCAACTCTGGTGGCCATTGAACTATCTCCCTTGATCGTTGAGCGCGGCGACGATGCGCGGCGCGATCGCTTCGGCCCTGAAGCCGAAATGTTTGAACAGATCCTCGGCCGGCGCCGATTCGCCGAACCGGTCGAGGCCGATATTGAGGCCGTGGCGGCCGGTATAGCGTTCCCAGCCGAAGGTGGCGGCGGCCTCGATCGACACAATCAGGGCGTCACGGTGCGGCAGAAGATCGGCGCGATAGGCGTCGTCCTGGGCATCGAAGCGGCTCCAGCACGGCATCGACACCACGTCGGCGCCGATGCCCTGGCTTTCAAGGGCATCGGCGGCGGCGACGGCGAGCTGGACCTCGGATCCGGTGGCCAGCAGCACCACCTTGCGAGGGCCCGAGGCGGCGCGCAGACGATAGGCGCCGCGGGCCGAGAGGTTGGCAGCCGCCTCGGTGCGCAATTGCGGCAAATTCTGCCGGGTCAGCGCCAGCACGGAAGGGCGGTTCCGGCTGCGCAGGGCCAATTCCCAGCATTCGGCGGTCTCGACCGTGTCGGCGGGGCGATAGAGGTCCAGGCCGGGCATGGCGCGAAGGCTGGCGAGATGCTCGATCGGCTGGTGGGTCGGGCCGTCCTCGCCGAGGCCGATCGAATCGTGGGTCATCACATAGACGACGCGCGCCTTCTGGAGCGCCGACAGGCGGATGGCAGGCCGGGCATAATCGGTGAAGACCAGGAAAGTGCCGCCATAAGGGATCACGCCGCCATGCAGCGCCATGCCGTTCATCGCCGCGGCCATTCCGAACTCGCGAATGCCGTAATAGATATAGCGACCGGAAAAATCCTGTTTTGTCAGAGGATTTTGATCCTTTGTTTTGGTGTTGTTCGAACCGGTGAGGTCGGCCGAGCCGCCCACTGTCTCAGGCAAAAGGGCGTTGATCGCGCCGAGGGCCGCTTCTGAGGCCTTGCGGGTCGCCATCTTCTGCGGGTTGGCGATCAGACCGGCGATATAGTCGTCCAGCGAGAAATCGGCGGGCAGGTCGCCGGCCATGCGGCGGCTATATTCCGCCCCGGCCGGATGGGCCATCAGCCGCCCGTTCCAGTCGGAATGCGCCGCCTGGCTCCGCCGCCCGGCCTCGCGCCAGGCATCGGCGATGTCGGCGGGGATTTCGAATGGCGGCGACGTCCAGCCCAGCTCCTCGCGCGCCGCCGCGACTTCGTCAGCGCCGAGGGCGGCGCCGTGCGTTGCTGCCGTCCCCTGCTTGTTGGGCGCGCCGAAGCCGATGATGGTGCGGCAGGCGATCAGCGACGGCCGCGGATCGGCGAGCGCCGCGTCGATGGCGCGGCGGACGTCGTCGGCGTCGAGGCCCTCGCAGCGGACGTGGTGCCAGCCATAGGCCGTATAGCGGGCCTCGATGTCCTCCGAGGTCGACAGATCGGTCGATCCGTCGATGGTGATGTGGTTGTCGTCCCAGAAGACGATCAGCCGGCCGAGGCCGAGATGGCCGGCCAGGCCCGCCGCCTCGTGGTTGATCCCTTCCATCAGGCAGCCGTCGCCGGCAACCACCCAGGTGCGGTGATCGACCAGATCGTCGCCGAAGCCGGAATTGAGGTGGCGCTCGGCGATCGCCATGCCCACCGCCATCGCCAGCCCCTGCCCCAACGGCCCGGTGGTTGCCTCGACTCCCTCGAGCAGGAAATTCTCGGGATGGCCGGCGCAGGGCGAGCCGAGCTGGCGGAAACTGGCAATGTCCTGAATCGTCGGCCGGGCATAGCCGGTGAGGTGGAGCAGCGAATAAAGCAGCATCGAACCGTGGCCGGCGGAAAGGACGAAGCGGTCGCGGTCCGGCCAGGCCGGATCGGCGGGGTCGTGCCTGAGATATTCGGTCCACAAGACGGTGGCGGCGTCGGCCATCCCCATCGGCATTCCGGGATGGCCCGAATTGGCGGCCTCGACGGCGTCCATCGACAGAGCGCGGATGGCATTGGCGAGCGTTCGTGTCGGGAGGGCCATGGGGCTCCTTGGGGGACGTTCCGGGGACGACGCGCGCGACGGCGCTTGCGGGTTCCTTTATCGGCGGCGGCGCTTCCGTCAACCTCGCGCGCCGCGCGATTGGGCCCGCGCCCATCAACCTGCGGGTTGCCGCATACGCCAGAGGTGCTATGCCTTGGCCATGGCCGACCAACGCGCTTTAGACGCCATCAGCCGGATCGAACGCGCGCTCGCGCGAATCGAGGCCGCAGGGGCCCGCGCCCAGACCTCGGCGGGCAACGGCGCCGAGCTCGAGCAACTGCGCGGCGCGCACCAGTCGCTGAGGATGCGGGTGGAAGGCGCGATCGGGCAGATCGACCGCCTGCTCGAATCCGGGGCGCAAAACTGATGGCCAATATCAGCATCGAGATCGCCGGCCGCCACTATGACGTTGCCTGCCGCGACGGCGAGCAGGAGCATCTCCAGTCGGTCGCGGCCATGGTCAACCAAAGGGCGCTGGACGCCGCCGCCGCGCTCGGCAGCCTCACCGAAACCAGCCAATTGCTCTACGCAGCCTTGCTGATCGCCGACGACATCAAGGAGATTCGCGCCGGCGCCGGCATCCCCGAGCCGCAGCCGCTCCCGCCCGATCCCGCGGTCGCCCAGGCGCTGGAAAAGCTGGCCGGTCGGATGGAATCGCTCGCCGACAGCCTTGAGCGGAGCGCTTCCAGCGCCTAAGTAGGTGTCGACGGGTACTGCCCGGTACGAGCACAAAAGAACATCCCTGAGGCGATATCACATCCTCGGGAGCTGTCCCTGCCCGGATTCCGGTCCGAAGCACATGGTTCCCACCTGACGTTGAGGCGTCAGAGGATATTCTGAGCAAACGGCCATGGCGGTCCCGTCACCCTCCCCCAGCAAGAGCGATTTGCGCGCCCATGGGCTGCGCGCGCGACGCGATGTTGCGCAAAGTTTCACTCCTGAGCTTCGCGCCGAACTCGAAGAGCAGCTCGCGCGACTGGTATTGCCTCATCTGGCAGGCGCCCGCGTGGTCGCCGCCTATCATCCCTTGAGGGACGAGATCAGCCCTATGCCGATCCTCGCGGGGCTTGCCGAGGGCCAGCGCGCGGCCCTGCCCTGGTTCGCCGACCGCGATTCGAGGATGATCTGGCGCGAGGCGCCGGCGACCGAGGCCAGCCCCTGGGGCGTGCTCCAGCCGCCCGCCGACGCCGCGGCGCTCGCCCCCGACATCGTCCTGGTACCGATCGTGCTGGCCGACCGGGCGGGGACGCGGATCGGCCACGGCAAGGGCCATTACGACCGCGCCCTCGCCCATCTCCGCGCCGCCGGCCCGGTCACCGCCATCGGCCTCGCATGGGACGAGCAGGTCAGCGATTCTCCGATTCCGGCCGACCGCTGGGACGTGAAGCTCGACGCGCTGGCGACGCCCGGGAAATGGATCCCATGCCGGTAGAACCGCGCTGGCGCACCTTCGTCGGGATGTTCGCGATCCTGCTGCTGATCCTGGTCTGGTGCGTGGCGGTGGTCAGCGTCTTCGGCCTGATCTCGGGCTGGCCATGGCCGGTCCACGCCCTCTACTTCCTGGTCGCGGGGATCGTCTGGATCCTGCCGCTGAAGCCGCTGCTGAAATGGATGCACACGGGACGTTGGCGCGGCTGAGCGCAGCGTTCAGCCACTGGACAAGGAAGCGACGAGGTGAAATCCTTGTTTCCGGGCTCGCCGAGGACGGAGGTGACGATGCTGGAACTCATGATTCTCCTGGGCACTTCCCTCACCGCCGCCCCGGCGCCGGTCACCCCGCTTGCCGCATCCCCCGATCCGACCGCGCGCACCATGCCGCAATCGGAGGTCAGGACCTGCAGGGCCGAGCCGATCACGGGCTCACGCCTGGGCGCCGCGCGCGCCTGCCATACCGAGGCGGAATGGGAAGAGCTGCGGCGCCAGTCGATCCAGACCGTCAACCGCATTCAGAACAATCGCCCGTGGAACTCGAACGCCTGCCCGAACTCGCTCAAGCCGGGATGCTAGACGCGTCGAACCCTCATATGGCGGGCGGCGCATCATCGATATGAGGAATGGCGCGAGTGACGGGGCTCGAACCCGCGACCTCCGGCGTGACAGGCCGGCGCTCTAACCAACTGAGCTACACCCGCATTGAAGCAGGCGGGCGAGGTAGTGGAGGCGTTGGGGCCTGTCAAGCGAGGCGAAACGCGGAAAAGGATACGGCGCGCGGCGGCCCCTATCCTCCCGGCCCGGCGGGGCGCGGATCGTCCGCATGCTCCTTCACCAGCGTGCCTTCCTCGAACAGGAAGCCGGCGATGTCGGGCTTGCCGGCGGCGTCGAAGATGGTGCGCAGGATGATCAAAAGGGGCACGGCCAGGAGGGCGCCGGTCGTCCCCCACACCCAGGCCCAGAAGGCCAGAGCGAGCAGGATCATCAGCGGGTTGATGGTCAGCCGCCGCCCCACCACGGTCGGCGTGACGATGTTCGATTCGACCAGGTGGATGACGACGAAGGAGACCGCCGGGAGCAGGGCGTAGAGCGGCTCGGTGAAGGTCATCAGGCCGCCGAGCGCGAGCAGGATCGCCGAGGCGATCGGCCCGAGATAGGGGATGTAGTTGAGCAAGGCGACGATGCCCCCCCACATCAGGGGCGTCGGCATGTCGAGCATCCACAAGGCGAAGGCGACGACCGCGCCCATGCCGAGATTCACGATGGTGATCGTGCCGAGATAGGTGGAAGTGGCATCGACGACCTGCTGGATGACCCGCGCCGTGGTCATCGCCCCGTCGAAGCTGGACCGGCCGACGATGGTGCGCTTGCGCATCCGTGTCCAGCCCGAGAGGAAGAAGAAGATCACCAGCACCGCGAAGAACATCTGGACGGCGGCGAACGGCGCCGAGGTGGCGATGATCTGGAGCAGCGAATTGGGCGTCTCGACGCGCACCGTCTGGGCCGCGACCCCGGGGGCGCGGCCGAACTCGCGGACGACATTGTCGATGAAGTGCTGGAGATTGGAATAGACGTCGATCAGCGGCCCCAGAGTCTCGCGAATCCGCCCGATCCGCGTCGGCAGCAGGCGGATCCACTCGGTCGCCGGAAAGACGATGGCGGCGACCGCGACATTGGCGACGACGAGGAACAGGACGACGCAGACGAAAGCGGCGAGCGGCGACGGCACCCGCCGCCGCTCCAGCCATTCCAGCACCGGGACCAGAGCAATCGCGATCACCAGGGCCGCGGTGACGGGAAGGAAGAATTCGGCGCCGGCGCGAAGCGCGAACGGCAGGGCGATCAGCAAGGCGGCGCCCATCATCAGGGCCAGCGAGGCAAGCAGCCGGTCGCGCCGATAGGCGACCGCCTCCGATTCGATCTCGGCGGCGGTCTCGACGGGCGGCGGGACGTCCCGCGGCTTGTCCATAGGCGCGCATTCCTTCTCTCCCGCCACAATGCCCGAGGCAAGGGCCGGTGAGAAGAGGAAGTATGATTGTCTGGCCGCCCTGTCCCCCGGACAGGGCTGAGGATGTCTTAGAACATCCTCACCGGATAATGGTGCCCCTGGCCCGAGTCGAACGGGCACTCCTTGCGGAACTCGATTTTGAGTCGAGCGCGTCTACCAATTCCGCCACAGGGGCACTTGAAGGCGGCTCTCTAGTGCGATGGCGGGCGCACCGCAACCGGCACGCCCGCCATCCAAACGATCCGATCAGCCGATCAGGTGAAGACCTGGCCGGTATTCGCCTTCGGATCCGGGCCGTATTTGTTCGGGCCCGGCGTTCCCTCGAGGAAATAGAAAACCAGAAGGACGATGGCGAGCACCATCACGGCGAGGATGCATACCATGGCCAGAATGCCCAGCCCCGCCATCGCGCCGCCGGTGGGATTCTTGGGATCGAGCGTCGCGCCGGCGAAGCCGCCGAGGGCCATCAGCGGAATGTAGGGCGCCAACGGCGCCAGAATCCACCAGCCGCTCCGTTCGGTGTCGTGCAGCCGGCGCACGGCCACGGCCAGATCGGGTACAAGAATGGCCAGCCCGACAACGAGGTAGATCAGATAAAGGAACATAATGCCGATGAAGGCGCTGCCGAGATTGTTGACGTCACCCGACATCAGGGCCGGCCCCATCATGGCAAGGGCCAGGATGAAGAGCACTCCGAAGAAGATCACCTTCCCCAATTGCCACATCCAGAATTCCATCCGGCGCGAACGGCCGGAAAAATCGGCGTAGCGCCGAAGCGGCATGAGCATCCAATGCATGTGTCACTCTCCCCTGATTTGTTCTTCGAAAATCCCCCGATTCAGGCAAACACCTGTGCGTCGTCAGCCTTGGGATCCGGTCCGTGGCTGTTCGGGCCAGACGTGCCGGGCTGGACGTACAGGTAGAGCAGATAGAACCAGCCGAAGAGCGGGATCAGGCCGATAAGGATCATCCACCCGCTCTTGTCGATATCGTGAAGCCTGCGCACGGTGACGGCGAGCATCGGCACGAACAGCGCCACCAGGAAAATGAAGGTGAGCACTCCGCCCGACGTGCTGAACCCCACCGAAGCGCCCTCGGCATAGCCGCTTGTCTGGCCCCCCAGGCCGAGCGCCGAATCGAGCAGGCTGAAGACGAACATGCCGGCGACGTAAAAGAGCCAGAAGAACCAGAATTCCTTTCGCCGGGAGCGCCCGGTAAACTGCGCGTACCGCTTCAGCGGCAGAAACACATATTCCATCGTCATCCCCCCTTTTTTTGGACTCACGTTTCGTACCCGTTATCGCGTCCAGGCTCAAACCTCTTCGAAATCCCCGCCGCGGCCGAGGCCGCCGGCGAATCGCGCCGCGCCTTCGCGCGCGCCTTCCCGCACCGGTTCGGCGCCGGCCAGGGCCTCGGCGCGCAGCGCCTCCGCCAGGTCGCGATCGAAGGCGGCGAGGGCAGAAGCGCGGTCGGCGCGCATGCACAAAGCGGGAAAGCGGGCAATCTCCGCGGCCAAAGCGACCGCCTCGTCCCGCGCCCGGCCTTCGGGCACGACCCGGTTGGCGAGGCCGAAGGCCAAAGCTTCGGGGGCGCCGACCGGACGGCCGGTGAGGATCATGTCGAGCGCCCGCCCCTGCCCGATCAGGCGCGGAAGCCGCACAGTGCCGCCGTCGATCAGCGGCACGCCCCAGCGCCGGCAGAAAACGCCGAAGGTGGCGCTTTCCGACGCGATCCTGAGGTCGCACCACAAGGCCAGCTCGAGACCGCCCGCCACCGCATAGCCTTCGACGGCGGCGATGACCGGCTTGCCGGGCAGCCGCCGGGTCGGACCCATCGGCCCCTCACCGGCGGGATCGTATTCTGCACCCCCCGCGGCGAAGGCCTTGAGATCGTAACCGGCGCAGAAATGGCCGCCGGCGCCGGTCAGCACCGCGGCCCCTGCTTCTTCGTCGGCTTCGAACGCTTCGAAGGCGTCGCGCAGCGCCCCGGCAGTGGCGTGATCGACCGCATTGCGGCGCTCCGGGCAGTCGATGGTGACGATCGTCACCGCGCCCTCGCGCTCGATCCGGACGCTCATATCCGCCGCTCCCGGCCCTGCCAGAAGGGTTCGCGCAGCGCCCGGCGCAGCGGCTTGCCGACCGGGCTCAGCGGAATTTCGGCGACGAAGAGGATCGATTTCGGCGCTTTGTAGCCGGCGAGCCGTTCGTGGGCGAAAGCGATCAGCCCGGCCTCGTCGGCCGCCTCACCCGGATTGAGGACGGCGAAGGCGGTGACCGATTCGCCCCAGGTCTCGTCGGGCAGGCCGACCACGGCGACCTGGGCGATGGCGCTATGAGCGACGAGGACGTCCTCAACCTCGCGCGGATAGACGTTGTAGCCGCCGGTGACGATCATGTCCGAAGTGCGGTCGACGAGGGTCAGATAGCCCTCCTCGTCGAAGCGGCCGATGTCGCGGGTTCTCAGCCAGCCGTCGGGAAGGAAGGCCTCGGCGGTCAGCGCCGGATCGTGATAGCCGGTCATGGCGAAGGGCGCCCGGAGCACGATCTCGCCGGGTTCGCCGGACGCCGCGTCCTTCCCTTCCGAATCGACCAGCCGGATTTCGGTCTCGACGCTCGGCCGGCCGCAGGAGAGGAGCCGCTCGGGCGAAGCGCCTTCATGCGCGTCCTTGGCGAGGCTGCAGATCGCCAGCGGCGCTTCGGTCTGGCCGTAATATTGGACGAAGATCGGGCCCCACAGGTCGAGCCCGCGCTCGAGCACCGGCCGCGGCATCGGCGAAGCGCCGTAGAGGATGGTCTCGACCGACGAGAAATCGGCGGCGTCGACCCCGCCCGACTGGAACAGCATCTGCAACATGGTCGGCACCAGGTTGAGCGCGGTCGGCCGCCAGCGGGCGATTGCCTCGAGGTAGGATGCCGGATCGAAGCCGGGAAGGATCGCCGCCGTCCCGCCGCGCATCCAGTAAGGCAGGACGAAGCAGCCGCTGGCGTGGATCATCGAGGCGGCGTGGAGCATGATGTCGCCGGGCCTCGGGTCGATCAGATTGGTCAGCACATTATGGGCGACGGCGGCGTAGCTGGCATGGCTGTGCAGGGCCGCCTTGAAGATTCCGGTCGTGCCCGATGTGAACGGGGTCAGGACGATATCGTCGGGGCGATGGTCGACGTCGGGACAGGAGTCGGACGCGCGCCCGGCGAGGCTCAGGAGATCCGGCCCGAGCGCGCCGGCGCCGAGGCCGAGGACGGCGAGATCGGGCAAGGATTCCTGGAGCGCAGCGCCGCGCTCGGCCTGGCTGGCGCCGCAGATCAGCACGCCGGCGCCGATCGTCTCGATCATGCGCCTGTGCTCATCGAGCGACAGGCGGCTGTTGAGCGGCGTGCGCTTCAGGCCCGCCTTGATCGCCCCGAAATCGCAGGGGATCGAATGGAGGCCGTTGTCGAGCAGCATGGCCGCGGTGTCGCCCTTGCCGAGGCCGAGGCCGCCGAGAACGTTGGCAATTCGGTTGGACAGGAGGTCGACCTCGCGAAAGGTCAGCTTTTCCTCGCCGAACAGGATCGCAGTCCGGTCGCGATGGTGGACCGCGCCGCGGCGGATGAGTTCGGTGACCAGCATGACTCTGTCCCCTGTACCGTGATTAGGCCACGGCAGCGCGCGACTGGCAAGCCGAGGAACATTCGGCTTATGATGTCGCCGAGGGGGAAGCGGGGATGGCCGGGGATTTCTCGCACTATTCACTAACCGGGATCGGGGCGATGATCGCCGCCCGCGAGGTCTCGCCGGTCGAGGTGACGACAAGCCAGCTGGCGCGGATCGAGGCGCTCGAGCCCCGGCTTCACGCCTTCATCCGGGTCACGGCCGAGCGGGCGATGGCCGACGCCAAACGGGCCGAGGCAGAGATCATGGCAGGCCGCTCGCGCGGGCCGCTGCACGGCGTTCCCATCGCGCTCAAGGACCTGGTCGACACCGCCGGGATCGCGACCGAGGCCGGTACCAGGGTGCTGGCGGGCCGATTGCCGACGCAGGACGCGACGGTGGCGGCGCGCCTTGCGGAGGCCGGGACGGTCCTGCTCGGCAAGCTGGCGCTGACCGAGGGCGCTTTTTCCGAGCATCGGCCCGAGCGCGAGGAGCCGCGCAATCCGTGGAGCCGCGACCATTGGACCGGAGTCTCCTCGAGCGGATCGGGGGTGGCTGTGGCGGCCGGACTGACTTTCGGCGCGCTGGGATCGGACACGGGCGGGTCGATCCGCTTTCCCTCGACAGCCTGTGGAATCACCGGGCTGAAGCCCGGCTGGGGCCGGGTCAGCCGCCACGGCATCTTCCCGCTGGCGCCGACGCTCGACCATGTCGGGCCGATGGCGCGGAGCGCCGCCGATTGCGCCGCCTTGTTCGCAATCATCGCCGGCGCCGATCCCGCCGATCCGACCAGCCGCGACGCCCCGGTTCCCGCTCTTGGAGCCGCGGCGACGATCGGCGTCGACCGGGCGATTCTCGCCTCGATCGATCCCCAGGTTGCTTCGGTGATGGAAGCGGCACTCGATTGCTTCTCGGCCCTGGGCCTCGCCGTCCGCGACATCACCCTGCCGCCGCTCGAACCGTTCTCGCAGGGCTGGGCGGTGACCACCGGAGTCGAGGCGGCGATTGCGCATAGGGAATATTTCGAGGCGTCGCCGGGCGATTATGGACCGGCCATGGCGGGAATCATCCGCCTCGGCCGCTCGGTGCCGGCGACAGACTATGCGGCACTTCAAATGGCACGACAGGAGTTCGCCGGGGCGATGGCCAGGCTCCACCAGCAGGCCGACATGATCCTGGTCCCGGCCCTGCCGGTGCCGACTCCCACGCTTGCAACGCTCGCCATGGCGGGCAACGATCCCGAAATAGTCGCCGCCATGCTGCGCTTCACCGCCGCCTTCAACTATTCGGGCCAGCCCAGCCTGACCCTCCCCGGCGGCTTCGACGAGGGCGGGATGCCGATCGGCTTCCAACTGGTCGGGCCGCAATATTCGGAAGACCGCCTGCTCAGCGCCGGCGCCGCTTTCCAGCAGGCGACCGACTGGCACCGCCAGAGGCCACCGCTGACAGAGGCGACAGGACCGATCGCCAACCCGTGACCCGTTGGATCGGCAGGCTGGTAACCGCTGTCATTCTTGCATTGCGGTTTACGCGATTTTCACCGCCGCTGGTTAGAGGAACCGCTCACGTCTGAGGGGAAAACGTGCTGCGCGTCTACACCTGCATCGTGCACGAGCACGATTTGCGCTTCGTTGTGGTCGCGGGCCTGATCTGTGCGCTCGCCGCCTTCACCTCCTTTTCGATCTTCGAACGGGCGCGGTTCAGCGAGAACCGACGCCTCGCCTGGCTGGCGCTGGCAGGTTTCGTTTCGGGCACCGGCATCTGGTCCACGCATTTCGTAGCGATGCTCGCCTACCAGCCCGATCTGCCGATCGGCTACGACGTTCCGCTCACCCTGCTTTCGATCGCCGCAGCGGTGCTGTTGACCGGCGCCGGTTGGGGGATCGCCGCGCGGGACGGCCGGGGCTTCACCCTGCTCGGCGGCGCGATCATCGGCGGCGGCATCGGCACGATGCACTATATCGGCATGTCGGCGGTCAAGCTGGCGGGATGGCTGGTGTGGAACGAGCCCTATGTCCTGGTCTCCGTATTGCTCGGGGTGGCGCTGAGCGCGGCGGCGATGGCCGAGCACCGACGCAAGCCGCAGGCCCAGCCCTGGCGGCCGGCCCTTTTGTTCACGCTCGCTATTTGCGGCCTCCATTTCACCGCGATGGCCGCCGCCGGTGTCTATCCGGATCCGACCATGGCGGTGCCGGCCTCGGCGATCGGCGCCCAGGCCCTGACGGTGATCGTCGCCGCCATGGCCCTGGTCATCCTCACTATCAGCCTCGCCGTCGTCCTGTTCGACCGCAAGCTGGCGCGCAACGCCTTCGAGGAAGCGCAGCGCCTGAGGACTTTCGCCGACGCCGCGGTGGAAGGGCTGGTCGTGATCGACCGCGACGCGGTCGTCGACGCCAATCGAAGCTTCCTCAAACTGGCCGGCTATTCCGGGCTCGAGGCAATGCCGAAACAGCTCACGGCACTGTTTCCGGATCTCGACCTGGCGGTCCTCCCCGACGTCGAGGACGCGCCCGCCACCGAAACCCGCCTGGCCAGGGCCGAGGGCGAATGCTGCGACGTCGAGCTGCTGGTTCGGCCGCTCAGCTGGCGCGGCGCCAAGCTCGCCATCCTGGCGGTTCGCGACATTAGCGAGCGCAAGGTCGCGGCGGCCCGCATTGCGCACCTCGCCTATCACGATTCGCTGACCGGGCTGCCCAACCGCGCGGTCTTCACCGAGCATCTGGCGCGGACCGTCGCCAGGGCCCGCAAGGGCGAGGAACCGGTCGCGGTCATCTGCATCGATCTCGACGGATTCAAGGCGGTCAACGATCTTTACGGCCATCCCGCGGGCGACGAATTGCTGGTCGGGGTCGCGCACCGGCTGCGCTCGGCGACCGAAGGCGAGGAGCTGCTGGCGCGCCTCGGCGGCGACGAGTTCGCGATCGTCCAATATGGCGGCGTCCAGCCCAACCAGTCGGGCCTGCTGGCCGAGACGATCCTTTCGACGCTCGCCGAGCCGTTCACGATCGGGGCGCAGAATGTGCGGATCAGCGGCAGCATCGGCATCGCCATCTTCCCGGCCGATGCCGCCAATCCGACCGACCTGATCAAGAATGCCGACATGGCGCTCTATCGCGGCAAGGCCGAGGGCCGCGGCCTAGCCCGCTTCTACGAAGCGGCGATGGACGAGGCTTTGCGCCAGCGCCGGCAGCTCCAGTCCGACCTTCGCGTTGCCATCGACAATGGCGAGCTGGCCGTCCACTACCAGCCGCTCGCCGACCTCGAAACCGGCAGCATCCTCGGCTTCGAGGCGCTGCTGCGCTGGAACCATCCGCACATGGGCGCGATCAGCCCGGGGACGTTCATTCCGCTCGCCGAGGAAAGCGGGCTGATCCTCAAGCTTGGCGAATGGGTGCTCCGCGAGGCGTGCCGGGAAGCGGGCGGCTGGTCTCCGCCGCTGAAGCTTGCGGTCAACGTCTCCCCGCTGCAGTTCATGCAGGACGATCTCGTCGGGCTGGTCGAATCGATCCTGGCCGAGACCGCCCTGGCGCCGTCGCGGCTCGATCTCGAAGTCACCGAAGGCCTGCTGATCGGGGACGCTGAATCCGCCCTCGTCACCCTGCGGCGCCTGAAGGACCTCGGCGTCCAGATCTCGATGGACGATTTCGGGACCGGCTATTCGTCGCTGAGCTATTTCCGAATGTTCCCGTTCGACAAGGTCAAGATCGACCAGAGCTTCGTCCAGGACATGATCGCCAATCCCCAGTCCCGCGCCATCATCCGCTCGGTGATCGGCCTCGGACGCGGCCTCGGCGTGCCCGTGGTCGCCGAGGGCGTCGAGACCCAGGAGCAGCTCGACGCGCTCCGCGCCGAAGGCTGCGACCAGGTCCAGGGCTTCCTGATCGCCCGGCCGAACCCGATCGGCTTCTTCGACGCGGTGGTTTTCGATCGGTCGGTGAAGGCGGCGCCGAGGAAGCGCGCGGCCAACCGGTAGCGTTTGGGGGACGGGAAACTGCCCCTCCGCTCGTCATTGCGAGGAGCAACGCGACGAAGCAATCCAGTCGGCACGAGGGCAGTTCTGGATCGCTTCGCTTTGCTCGCGATGACGGGGGAGTTGTTGCCTTAGGCCAGCCAGATCAGAAGGCGTCCGCGGGCAGCGCCATGATGCTGTCGGCGCCGGCTTCGATCTTGCGGCGGTGGGCGTTGCTCTCGGGCATGATCCGCTCGGCGTAGAAGCGGGCGGTGGCGAGCTTGTTCTGGTGGAAGGCGGCGTTGTCGGTGCCGCCGGCGAGAAGGGCGCTGCTCGCCTTGGCCATCCTGAGCCACATCAGGCCGAGGCAGACCACGCCCATCAGGTTCATGTAGGGATAGGCGGCTGCGCCGGCATTGTAGGGGTTGGCGATGCCGTTCTGCATCAGCCAGAGGGTCGCGGTCTGGAGATCGTTGTTGGCGCGCTCCAGCGCCGAGGCCAGAGCGGCGGTCGCCTCGTCGTTCTTCGCAGCGGCGGTCTCCTCGCCGACGATCTTGAAGAAGGCCTGGACGGCGCGGCCGCCATTGGCGCCGAGCTTGCGACCGACCAGGTCGAGCGCCTGGATGCCGTTGGCGCCTTCGTAGATCTGGGCGATGCGGGCGTCGCGGACGAACTGCTCCATCCCCCATTCGCGGATATAGCCATGGCCGCCATAGATCTGCTGGGCGTTGACCGCGGCCTCGAAGCCCTTGTCGGTGAGGTAGCCCTTGATCACCGGAGTGAGCAGGCCGAGCAGATCGTCGGCGGCGAGGCGCTCCTCCTCGCTCTGCGCCTTGCGGCTGAGATCGACCTGGAGCGCACCCCACAGGACAAGGGCCCGGGCGGCCTCGTTGAACGCCTTGGCCTCCATCAGCATGCGGCGCACGTCGGGGTGGACGATGATCGGGTCCGCCTTGGCCTCGGCATCGCGGTCGGTCGGCACCAGCGCCCGGCCCTGCCGCCGGTCCTTGGCGTAGGCGACGGCGTTCTGATAGGCGACCTCACCCTGGGCCATGCCCTGGACGCCGACGCCCAGGCGGGCCGCGTTCATCATGATGAACATGGCGGCGAGGCCCTTTTCCGGCTCGCCGACCAGCCAGCCGGTCGCTTCGTCATAATTGAGCAGGCAGGTCGAATTGCCGTGGATGCCCATCTTCTCCTCGATCGAGCCGCACATCACGCCGTTCCGCGCGCCCAATGAGCCGTCCTCGTTGACGATGAACTTGGGGACGATGAACAGCGAAATGCCCTTCACGTTGTCGGGCGCGCCGGTGATCTTGGCGAGGACGAGGTGGATGATGTTCTCGGAAAGGTCGTGCTCGCCGGCCGAGATGAAGATCTTGGTGCCGGTGATCTTGTAGCTGCCGTCGGCCTGCGGCTCCGCCTTGGTCTTGAGCAGGCCGAGATCGGTGCCGCAATGCGGCTCGGTCAAGCACATGGTGCCGGACCAGGTGCCGCTGACCAGCTTCGGCAGATAGGTCGCCTTCTGCTCCGGCGTGCCGTGCAACGCGAGCGCGTTGTACGCGCCGTTGCTGAGCCCCGGATACATGCCGAACGAAAGGTTGGCCGAGCAGATCATCTCCTCGACCGCGAAATTGATCACCTTGGGCAGGCCCTGC
>DATDAU010000111.1:0-68909 GCA_036525215.1 Allosphingosinicella sp. | reverse complement strand
AGGGTAGGAAGGGCCGCTGACCTATGCCCTCTCCCACCTGGGGAGAGGGAGTCCAGCCGCACGTTTCGCAGTTGATTGCGGGGGTGATCCCCTTGGCGACAAGACGATGATCTCGGGCTAGGCATGGCATATGTCCCTCCGCGCCCTTGCCATTCTCGCCCTTCTCCTGTTTTCCGCGCCCGCCCACGCCGCCGACCTCACCGTCGACGCCGCGTCCGATTTCACGATCGCCGCCACCATCAACGGCCAGTCGGTGCGCCTTCGCGTCGATCCCGAAGTGTCGGGCTACATCATCCTCAACCCCGAGACGGTGGCGCGGATCGGGCTCAGGCGTTCGATGCTCGGCTCGCGCACCCGGATCGGCCCGGTGCGGCTGACCGGCTCGTCCAAGGTCGCCGAAGTCGCGCTGGGCGGCGTCACCGGCGACCGGCGGATCGTTTGGATCGACCGGCCGGCGATCGAGGGCGCCGACGGGCTGATCGGGCCCGCCGACATGCCTTTTGACAAGGTGACCTTTGCCATCGCCGCCCCGCGCGCCGGCGAGGCCAGCGTCGCGCTGCCGCTCTCATTCGAGCGCAGCTTCGGCCTCTTCCATCCGATTGCGCTCGGCGATCGGAATTTCCGCTTCCAGTTCTCTCTGATGAAGCCGGACAGCCTGGCGACGGCGGGCGCCGGCGCCGAGCTCGCCACGCTCTACGGCGGCGCCTGGTCGGGCGAGGCGCGCGACCAGGTCATCGAGTTCGGCGTGGTGCGCCCGGTCCGGCCGCTGGCGCTGCAACGGCCGGTCGACCTGCTCGGCTTCCGGCTCGATCGCCTGCTGGTCCGCACCGGCGACAATCGCGGCAATCTCAGCCTGCCGCCCGAGCCCGACGCGGATCCCGACGAGGCGGTGGTCGACGGCGCCAGCCGCCAGCGCGCCCAGTTCATCGTCCATGTCGGCCGCGACAGGCTGTCGCGGTGCAGCAGCCTGGTCTGGGACAATATCGCCCGTCGCATCACCTTGAATTGTTCGAATTAATCCGGATCCTTCTGTTTTTTTGGTGGATTGCCAAGCCCGCTTCGGACTCGCAATATGGTTAACAAACCATAGGGGAGTCGAAATGAGGCCAAAGCTCATTGCCCTGGTTCCGCTCGCTCTGGTCGGCGCCGCCGCCGGCCCTGGCACCGACACCAGCACCCGTTCCGCCTGCGGCGCCAATTATGTCGTCGTCCGCCATGACACCCTCTACAGCATCGCCCGCCGCTGCCACGACAGCGTCGCCCGCATCGCCGCCGCGAACCGGATCGCCAATCCGGCGCGGATCCGGGTCGGCCAGGTGCTGATGCTGGAGCGGGCAAGCGCGCGCGCCGGCAAGCCCGACGACGGACCGGCATTGGCCCGCGACGCCGGCTTCGCCTATGCGATGGCGCGCCAGGACACGCTCTTTTCGCTGGCCCGTTGGGCCCGCGTCGGCGTGCACGCGCTGCTCGCGGCCAATCCCGGCGTCGATCCCCACAAGATCGAGATCGGCGATTTGATCCGGCTGCCGCGCGGCGCCGTCGATCCCCAGCCGATGCGGATTCGCGAACGCGGACCGGCCACGGCGACCGTCGCCGCGCCGCTGCCCTCGCCCGCCGCCGCGCCTCTGCCTCGGGCCGCCCCGGACCGGCCCGCGCCGCGGCGACACGCCGCTCCGTCTCGTCCAACGCCGCCCCCGCACGACGACCGCGGCGACGATGACGGCAAGCCCGACGACGGCAACCTTCACGGCCGGAACCAGCCCGCGGGCATGTAAGGAGCCACTTGGCGGTCCGCGGCGAACCGTCTTATGACGGCGCTCGGATTTCGAGTGGGAGGGGGCTGTCTTGCGGAAATTCCTGCGCTGGCTGGGCTATGGCCTGGCCGCCCTGCTGGCCGTCTTCCTGATCTTCGCCGCCTGGGTCTGGATCGTCTCGGCGCGCGAGATCGGCCGGACCTATAGCGGCGTCGGGGAAAGGATCGTGCCGCCGGCCGCGGGACAGGCGGCGGAGGGGCAGCGGCGGATGCGCATCCTCGGCTGCTTCGGCTGCCACCAGGCGAACCTTCAGGGGCAGCTGTTCCTGGACGAGCCGGGAGTCGCGCGCATCTGGGCGCCCAACCTCACCGAAGTCGCGTCGCGCGCCACCGATCAGCAGCTGGCCCAGGCGATCCGCCAGGGGATCGGGGTCGACGGCCGCGGCCTGTGGATCATGCCTTCGCCCATGTATTCGCATTTGACCGACGCCGAACTCGGCCTGGTCATTGCCGGCATCCGCGCCCTTCCGCGCGGCGGCGCGCGAAGCCCAGCCATTTCGGTTGGCCCGCTCGGGCGGCTCGGCATCGCCACCGGCAAGTTTACTTCTGCCCCGTCCGAGATCGAGGACTATCGCATCCGTGCGCCCTTCGATCTCGGCCCCGCGCACCATGCCGGCCGCTACATCGCGGCCACCGCCTGCACCGAGTGCCACGGCCCCGACCTCACCGGCGGCGGGGAGATCGAGGGGCAGGTTCCTCCGGACCTGGCGATCGCCGGCGCCTACAGCGCCGAACAGTTCCGCACCCTGATACGTAGCGGCCGGCCGCCCTCCGGACGCGATCTCGGCCTGATGGGCGAGGTGGCGCGCAATCGCTACGCGCAACTGACCGACGCGGAGGTGGATGCGCTCCATGCCTATCTTGCTGCGCGGGCGGAACGAGTGTCGCGATAGAGCGTAAAGCTCCCATGCCCCAGGATCGCAGGATCGCCGTCATCGTCGGCAGCCTCCGCAAGGAGTCCTACAACCTCAGGATCGCGCGCATCCTCGCCGAGCTGGCGCCGCCCCATCTGAAGTTCGAGTTCGTCGAGATCGGCGGCCTTCCGCCCTACAACGAGGATCTGGAACAGGATCCGCCGGCGCCCTGGCGCGCATTTCGCGACACGGTCCGGCCGGCCGATGCCCTGCTCTTCGTCACCCCCGAATATAACCGGTCGATGCCGGGCGGCCTGAAGAACGCGCTCGACGTCGGCTCGCGTCCCTATGGCAAATCGGTCTGGGAGAAGAAGCCCGGCGCGGTCGCGACCGCGAGCCAGGGTGCGATCGGCGGCTTCGGTTCGAACCACCATCTGCGCCAGTCGTGCGTCTTCCTCGACGTGCCGATGATGCAACAGCCCGAGGCCTATCTGTCCAGCGTCCAGAAGGCCTTCGCCGAGGACGGCAGCCTCACCGACGAGAGCCTCAAAAAACTGCTGAAGCGCTTCATCCTCGCATATGCCGACTGGGTCGAAAAGATCCTCCGCGGCCCCGGCGAAATCGCCTCCGACCAGCATCCGGGGTAGGGCGCACTTCTACCCCCCAATGGGAGAGGGGTTTAGGAGCTCCCTAAACCCCCCCAGGATAGGGAAACGCGGTCTTGGGGGGTGTGTCCTTCGGCAGATAATATTTGCGCATGGCCGCGTCGCAAACCGCATAGCCCCAGTTGATCAGCCTTTCCTGATAGGCGGGTTCCAGCGCCGCCAGCCGGGTCGGCGTCGCGGCCAACTCGGTGGTCCGCTCGATCGGGCAGGGTAGGGCATCGGGCAGCTGATAATTGCCGATGTCGGTGCGGATCCCCCAATAGCCGCCGGTCCGCTCCTTGGCTTTGTAGGAGGCGATCACCTCGCGGGTGCGGACCGAGGCGATCTGGCCGAAGATGACGTCGACGACCCTGAGGCCCAGCCGCGCCCAGTCGGAAGGGGGGTCGGGATCGGGGGCGAGCGCGACCCCGGCGTCGGAAACCAGCACGGTCTGGTAGTTCTTCCACACTGTTTCCAGGCCGAGATTGTCATAGACCCCGCCGTCGGTGAGCTTGATGTCGTTGAACAGGCGGGGGTCGAGACCGGGCACCTTCTGGCTGAAATCCTTCTCGCTGACGTCGAGCTCGAAGGGCGACAGGACCGGCGGAAAGGCCGACGAGGCGGTGACCGCGTCGGCCAGCAGCGTCTTCGGATTGTCGACCATGCCGAGCGTGTAATCGGCCATATAGGGCTTGGAGAATCGCCACAATTTCCCGGTTTCGAGGTTGGTGGCGTTGATCACGAAGCGGATGTCGTCGGGCAGGTCCTGCAATGTGGCGTCGCCGAACAGATGCTTGCGATAGGCGCGCGAGACGCGGCGGGAGACCCCGCCCGGCAGGATCAGCCCCTCGAGGACCGCCGACACGTCGATGGTGATCTCCGCCATCGCCCGGATCGGGTCGACGACGCGGGCCAGGAAATCGTCGCGGGTGGCGAGATGGCGCCATTCGAGGGCGATCTTGGCGCAGGTGATCGATCCGCCCGAAACGCTGGAAATGCGCGCGCATTGCTTGAGCGTGCCGAGTTCGAACAGGCGCAGGAAGGCGCCGAGGTGGAACAGCATGGCGCGATAGCCGCCGCCCGACACGGCCACGCCGATGCCTGGCCTGGGGCCGCTGACGCTTTCTTCGGCGAGGTCGGTGACGGGCTCGGGAACATCGGTCATTTCTGTCTCCCTGTCCGGGGAGACTATGGCCGACGAAGTGGCGAAACAAGAGAGGGGTTTTTACTGACCCAATACTTGTCGGCGCCGGCGGTTACAGCTTCGGCAGGGTCACCCCGCGCTGGCCCATATATTTGCCGGCGCGGTCGGCATAGCTGGTCTCGCATGGCTCGTTGCCCTGGAGGAACAGGAACTGGCAGGCGCCCTCGTTGGCGTAGACCTTGGCCGGCAGCGGCGTCGTGTTGGAGAATTCCAGCGTGACATGACCTTCCCAGCCGGGCTCCAGCGGGGTGACGTTGACGATGATTCCGCAGCGCGCATAGGTCGATTTGCCGAGGCAGATGACCAGCACGTCACGCGGCACCCGGAAATATTCGACGGTGCGGGCCAGCGCGAAGCTGTTGGGCGGGATGATGCAGACGTCGGTCTTGCGGTCGACGAAACTGTTGGCGGCGAAATCCTTGGGGTCGACGATCGCCGAATCGACGTTGGTGAAGATCTTGAACTCGTCGGCGACGCGCGCGTCATAGCCATAGGAGGAGAGGCCGTAGCTGATGCAGCCGTCGCGCCGCTGCGATTCGACGAACGGCTCGATCATCGCCTTGGTCGTTGCCTGCTCGCGAATCCAGCGGTCGGAGAGAATGGACATGCAATGAGCGATGCGGGGGCGGGGCACTCCAAGTCAAGGCCGCGCGACGTTCCAGTCGACACGCCCGTTGATGCCGTCGAGCCGGTGGAAGTTCGAGGCCTGCCACAGCGTCCACGGCCGGGCGCCGAAGCGCGGCTTCCAGACTATGCTACGCAGCCAGAGCGGGCGGTCGAAATGGGCGCTGATCGCGTAGGCCTCGTCATACTCCCGGGTCAGATAGAGCCGAGCGGACATGTGGTAATGGGCCTCGATGAGGCGGAGGAATGTGGCGATTTCGGTGCGGAGCGCGGCCGGCGTCACCGCCCGTGGGCAGGGGCCCATATGTTCGAGGTCGACCGCCGGCGGCAGTGTGTCGGCGTCCGCGGGAACCATGGCGATGAAGTTCGCCGCCTGGTCGGCGCCGGGCCGGCACTGGGTGAAGAAATGATAGGCGCCGCGGCGCACGCCGGCGGCGCGGGCGCCGGCCCAGTTGCGGGCGAAATCGGGGTCGCGGAATTCGCCGCCCTCGCTCGCCTTGATATAGGCGAAGTCGACGCCCTGGGCGGGCAGAAGTGGCCAGTCGATCCGGCCCTGATGGTGCGAAACGTCGATGCCCTGGTCCGGATAGGCGCGGTCGGACGGGTGCCAGTACGGCGCCCAGGCGTGTGCGGTGAGGATCGCGACAAGGGCGAGCAGTGGGCAGACGACGATAACGACGTGTCGCCGGCGCATCCGATCAGTCGCGATCGGGTCCGATTTGCCTTCCGCCGCAGCCGGTCAGCTCGCCGCCGCCGCTGCGGACGATGACATTGTCCTCATAGGCCCGGCCGTTGGAGGCGCTGCAGGGCCCGGGGCTCGCCTCGATCGTGATCGCATCGGCGCCCTCGCCCGATTGCCAGGTCCTGACGCCGTCGGCGATTCGCGGCAGCGTGCGCGGCCAGATTGTCTCCGCCGCTTGGGCGGTGCGGAGCACGATGCGGTCGTCGCCAATGACCAGGAACCAGAAGAGCTGCGAGCCCATCGCCTGATAGGCCACGTCGTGGACCGGCGCGTAGGGCCGGGGCGTTTCGGTGCAAGCGGCGAGCGCCGCCAGGGCAGGGAGCAGAAGGCGCTTCATCCCGCCCGCGCCGCGTGGCCATGGCCGTGGGCGTCGACGGCGCTGGTCGGCTGCTTGATGTGGAGGACGCAGATCAGGGTGAACAGCCGCCGGGCCGTGTCGAAATCCATCTCCACCTTCCCCTCCAGGCATTCCTGCAGCAACTCGGCCGCCTCGTTGTGGAGCGCGCGGCGGGCCATGTCGATCGGCTCGATGCCGCGGGCGCCGTCGGAGCGGACGGCGCGAAAGTAGGCGTCGCAGATCGCGAAATAGTCGCGGATCGGCCGGCGCAGGCGGGCGAGGCCCATGCGGATCGTTTCGTAGGCCTCGTCGCCGTCGCCGAGCAAGGCGATGGCGAGCCGGCCTTCCTCGACCCGCAGCAGGATCCGGTAGGGCCCATCATGGCCGGAAACGTCGAAGCTGTTGCCCTCGAGCAGGTCGAAAATCGCGATTCGCCGTTCCTGCTCGATGTCGGCGTTGCGCCTCAGGATCGAGCGCTCGTCGAGCTGAATATCGATGATGCGCGGGTCGGCCATAGGCTTTGTTAGCGGGTGCAGCATTTTTCCGCCAGTGCTCGTCATTTCGGGCTGCAAGAAACCCGGTGTTCATGGATTCCAGCTTTTGATGGAATGGCTTACAGGGAAACCCACAGTTCCGCCCACGACAAGATTTCGTGGGCCCCTACCGTTGGGGGCCGGGTCAGACTAGGGTTTGGACATCATGGCTCAACCGCTCGCAATCGTCGATTCCGCCCCCGCCGGCCAGGCTCTGCCCCACAATGTCGAGGCCGAGGCGGCCCTGCTCGGCGCGCTGATGATCGACAATCGGTTGGCCGAGGACATCCAGCTCAAGCTCCGCCCCGAGCATTTCTTCGAGCCGCTTCACGGCCGGATCTACGAGCAGATCCTTCGCCTGCTCGACCGCAACATGATCGCCAGCCCGGTCACCCTTCGGCCGTTGTTCGAGGCCGACGAGGAGATGAAGGAGGTCGGCGGCCCCGCCTATCTCGCTCAGTTGACCGGCAGCGGCGCAGCGATCATCGGCGCGCGCGACTTCGCCGAGCAGATATACGACCTGGCCTTGCTCCGTGCTTTGGTCGGCGTCGGCCGCGAGATGGTCGAGCACGCGCTCGACACCAGCGACGAGGTCGATCCCAAGGGCCAGATCGAAAATGCCGAGCAGGCGCTCTACCGCGTGGCCGAGGAAGGCGCCGGCGAGGGCTCGGTGAAAAGCTTCGCGGTCGCCACCCGCCTCGCCGTCCAGATGGCGGAGAAGGCGCTCAATTCCGGCGGCGGTCTCTCCGGCCTCACCACCGGGCTGGAGACGGTCAACGCCAAGACCGGCGGCCTCCACGGCAGCGACCTGATCATCCTCGCCGGCCGCCCCGGCATGGGCAAGACCGCACTCGCCACCAACATCGCCTTCAACACCGCGCGCCGCTACCTCCAGGACATGGAGGACGGCATCGCCCCCGAGAAATCGGCCGGCGCCGGCGTCGCCTTCTTCAGCCTCGAAATGTCGGCCGACCAGCTCGCCACCCGTATCCTCGCCGAGCAATCGGGAATCAGTTCCGAATTGCTGCGCATGGGCAAGATTAGCCAGCAGGATTTCCGCAACCTCGCCCGCGCCGCCGCCGAGCTCGAGACCCTGCCGCTCTATATCGACGACACGCCCGGCCTCACCATCGCGGCGCTTCGCACCCGCGCCCGACGGATGAAGCGCCAGCGCGGCATCGGCCTGGTCGTGGTCGATTACCTCCAGCTGCTTCAGGGCGCCGGCCGCAACAGCAACGACAACCGGGTCCAGGAGATTTCGGAGATTTCGCGGGGGCTGAAGACGCTCGCCAAGGAACTCGCCGTGCCGGTGCTGGCGCTGTCCCAGCTCTCGCGCGCCGTCGAGCAGCGAGAGGACAAGCGCCCGCAACTTTCCGACCTTCGCGAATCGGGCTCGATCGAGCAGGATGCCGACATCGTTCTCTTCGTCTACCGCGAGGAATATTACGTCGCCGCGCACGAGCCCAAGCGGCCGGTCGAGGGCGACGATTCCAAGATTTTCGAGAATTACGAGCAGTGGCAGCGCGACATGGAGCGGGTCTACCAGCTCGCCGAGCTGATCGTCGCGAAGCAGCGTCACGGCGCCACCGGCAAGGTGAAGCTGAAGTTCGACGCCAAGATCACCCGCTTCACCGACCACGCCGACGCGGAGTATCTCCCTGAGATGCGGGGCTGACACTCCCGTCTTTGCGAGCGAAGCGAAGCAATCCAGACTCACGCCTCAGCTGCTGGATTGCTTCGTCGCTTCGCTCCTCGCAATGACGAAGTGGGAACCCATTGCCTCGTCCGCCTCTCCCCCCTAGCGTCCGCCGCACAATGACAGGGAGACGGACATGCGTTTGCGGGCAATTGTGCTGGCCGGGCTGCTGGCGGTAATCGGAAGCGCCTCCTCCATGGCCCAGAATCCTGCGCCCGCCGCCGCCGCCCCGGCCCCGGCCAACGATCCCTTCACCTGGCTCGAGGAAATCAACGGCGACCGCGCCATCGCCTGGGCGACCAACGAGAACCGCCGCACCTTGGGCGAGCTCCAGGCCGACCCGCGCTACGCCCGCTTCCAGTCGCAGGCGCTCGAAATCCTCCAGGCGCGCGACCGCATCCCCGCCGTCGCCTTCCGCCCCGACGGCCTCTACAATTTCTGGCAGGACGCCGATCACGTCCAGGGCATCCTCCGCCGCACCAGCCTCGCCAGCTACCGCACCGACACGCCGGCCTGGGAGACGGTGCTCGACGTCGACGCCCTGTCGCGCGCCGAGGGCAAGAACTGGGTCTACCAGGGCATGAACTGCCTTCCGCCCGAGGAACGCTACTGCCTGGTCAACCTCTCCGACGGCGGCCGCGACGCCAATGTCGTTCGCGAATACGATCTTCGCGAGAAACGCTTCGTCGACGGCGGCTTCAGCCTGCCCGAGGGCAAGCAGAGCGTGACCTGGGAGGATGCCAACACCATCCTCGTCGCCCGCGAATGGGGGCCGGCGACGATGACCGCTTCCGGCTATCCCTTCGTCATCAAGCGGCTGCGGCGCGGCCAGACATTGGACCAGGCGGTTGAGGTCTATCGCGGCGCCGCCACCGACGTACGGGTGGCGCCGTTCGTGCTGCGCGACAGCGATGGGCGCCCCCACGGCACCGGCGCCTATCGCGGCCTCGACTTCTTCCACCAGAATTTCATCCTGTTCCGCCCCGGCGGCAACGTCACCTTGCCGATCCCGCAGCGTTCGTCGCTGGCCGGGATCGTCGGCGGCCGGCTGCTGGTCACGCTCGACGAGCCCTGGCAGGCGAGCCCGCGCCAGCGCTTCGCCACCGATTCGATCGTCGACTACGATCTCGCCGAATGGGAGCGCGATCCGCTCACCGCCAGGCCGCGGCTGGTCTGGGCGCCGGGGCCGCGCCAGACGCTGAGCGGGGTCGCCACCACCCATGGCCGGCTGGTCGTTACCATCCTCGACAATGTCCGTGGCCGCGCCTTCGCCTACTCGCGCGCCCGCAATGCCTGGCGCTCGAGCGAGATCGCGCTGCCGCGCAACGCCACGATCAGCGTCGGCGCCGCCTCCGACCGGAGCGAGGGGGCGATGTTCAACGTCACCGATTATCTGTCGCCCTCGTCGCTTTATTATTATGACGGCGCCACCGGCGCGCTGACGCGGATCAAGACCACACCGCCCCGGTTCGACGCCTCGCGCCACGTCGTCGAGCAGCTCGAGGCGGTGTCGGCCGACGGCACCCGCATTCCCTATTTCCTGATCCGACCGCAGGCCATGAGGATGGACGGCTCCACCCCGACCCTGCTCTACGGCTATGGCGGGTTCCAGGTCAGCCAGGTGCCGAACTACAGCGGCACGATGGGCCGGCTCTGGCTCGAGCAAGGCAATGCCTATGTCGTCGCCAATCTGCGCGGCGGCGGCGAGTTCGGGCCGGAATGGCACCAGACCGCCCAGCTCGCCCACAAGCAGCGGACCTGGGACGATTATGTCGCGGTCGCCCAGGATCTGATCCGGCGCCGGATCACCTCCCCGCGGCGCCTCGGCGTGGTCGGCGGCAGCCAGGGTGGCCTGCTGGTCGGCACCGCCATCACCCAGCATCCGGAATTGTTCAACGCCGCGATCATCCAGGTGCCCCTGTTCGACATGCTGCGCTACCATCTGATGGGCGCCGGCGCATCGTGGATCGGCGAATATGGCGATCCGCGCATTCCGGAGCAGCGCGCCTGGATAGAGAGCTATTCGCCCTACCAGCGGCTGACCCCGGGCCGCACCTATCCGACGCCGTTCATCGAAACCTCGACCGCCGACGACCGCGTCCACCCCGGCCACGGCCGCAAAGCCGCCGCCCGCCTCTCGGCGATCGGCGCGCCTTATTATTATTACGAAAACATGGCCGGCGGCCACGCGGCGGCGGCGAATCTGCAGGAAACGGCGAGGCGGGTTGCGCTTGAGTACACCTACGCAAGTCGTCGCCTGGTCGACTGAGGAAAAATCCTCCCCGATGGGCAGGTCGCCATGTCCCCCGGACATGGCTGTGCAGTGTGGGGCACTGCACACCTGCACATGGGGAGGTGGACCAGCCGAACCTTCATCGTTGGCTGGTGGAGGGGCTGCTCTGGCCCGGGAGAATAGGTTGAATCTCGACTCCTACCTCACCCGCATCGCCTACACCGGCGATCGCACCCCCAGCGCCACGACCCTGCGCGCCATCATGCGCGCCCACGTTGCCGCCATCCCGTTCGAGAATATCGACGTTCAGCTTGGCCGCCCCATCTCCGGCGATCCCTCCGCCATCTTCGCCAAGATCGTCGAAAATCGCCGCGGCGGCTGGTGCTTCGAGCAGAACGGCCTGCTCGCCTGGGCGCTCGAGAAAATGGGCTTCGACGTCACCAGGGTCGCCGGCGGCGTGATGCGCGTCGCGATGGGCGACGTCGTGCTCGGCAACCATCTCGCCCTGATCGTGACCCTCGACCAACCCTGGCTGGTCGACACCGGCTTCGGCGGCAGCCTCGCGGAGCCGATCCCGCTCGAAGCGGGCGCCCATCGCCACGCCCCCTACGATCTGACCCTGGCCGAGGTGGGCGACGGCTATTGGCGCTACGAAGAACGCGCCCACGCCAATCCCTTCAGCTTCGATTTCCGCGCCGAGCCCGCCGCTCCGCCCCGCCTCGCCGCTCAGCAGGCGCGCCTGCAGTCCGACCCCGATTCCCCCTTTGTCCAGAACCTCGTCGTCCAGCGCCGGATCGGCGACACCCACTTGTCGCTGCGCGGACGCGTCTTCACGGAAACCGACGCCGAGGGCACGAAGGAAACTTTGATCGAAGACGCCGACACCCTGGTCGCGACCCTGCGCGACCACTTCGGCCTCGACGTCCCCGAGATTGCCGCCCGCTGGCCGGCGATCTGCGAACGGCACCGCGCCCTGTTCGGCGGCGGCTGAACTTCCTCCCCTCCTTGGCAGGGAGGGGATCGAGGGGTGGGTAAGCGGAGCGCCGCCTCGACGCCGCCGTTCCGCTCCCACGGCTCCAACCCGCGCCCGCGGGTCGGTTCAACCTCAGCAGTGCCGGCCCTCGCCGGAGCGATCTGCGCTCGGCCCGCCGTCCGAGTCCGTGCATCTCCGGCTGCTCTGGCCACTCCCCCCGCGGTTGCGGCCGTCGCCGACAGGGTCGGTCGGATCGCTGTCGCTATAGCCGCTCTCGGCGTGGCGATTGTTGCGCTGGTTGTCGTCGTAGGGCGACTGTCGCGGCGGTCCCACCGGGCGCGCCTGGCCGTCGCCGGCGGGATCGGTCGGATCGCTGTCGGTGACGCCGCTTTCGGCATGGCGGTTGTTCGCCTGCGGGTCCCTGAAGGGCGATTCCGGCGGCCGCTCCGGATTCAGATCGCCGCGGCGCCTCGTGTTGCCGCGGCCGTTGCCGACCGAATCGGCGGGATCCTGGTCGGTGATGCCGCTGATTGGACCCCGACCGGCTCCCGGCTGGTCGGCGATATAGCGATCAGAATCGGTCTGCTGAACGGCGCCCGCCGCCTTGCTGGCGATAGCGAGCGAGCTGAAGCCTGCGAGACCGCCGGTAACCCTGGCGATGAACGATCGCCGATTGACCTTGCGCTCGGGTTTCATGGCCATCCCCCCGTCTTGTGGCGGGCACAGTCTCTGCCTGTTTTGGCGGTCGCGCAAGGTGGCCCCCGGGCGGGTTCGGTCGTCGGCGGAAGAGGTCGCCAGGGCGATCCCATGGCGTCTAAAGTTCACGAAGTTCCCACATGCCATTCGGTTCGTGAACCTCTGCTTCCGCAACGACGAAGCTTTGGAAAGTCGGCCCCCGATCGGGCCTCACCCGTCCCCGTTCTCCGCCGCCGCGAACGGGTCCGCCAGCCCCACGTTAATGGTCGCCCGCGCCGTCTCCGCTTCCGAGCTGGTCACCGGATAGGCGCAATAATCGGCGGCGTAATAGGCGCTCGGCCGATGGTTGCCGGAAAGGCCGATGCCGCCGAACGGCGCGGTCGACGGCGCGCCGTTGGTGGGCTTGTTCCAGTTGACCACCCCGGCGCGAACGTTGGCCCAGAATCGATCGTAGAGCGCCGGGTCGCCGCCGATCAGCGAGGCGGCGAGGCCGTAGTTGGTGGCATTGGCCTCGGCGATGGCGGCGTCGAAATCGGGGACGCGAATGATCTGGAGGACCGGTCCGAACAACTCGGCGTCGGGGCGGCGGGCGACATGGGTGACGTCGATCAGGGCCGGGGTGAGGAAGGGCAAATCGTCGGAAGGCCGGTCGAGGCGGCGGATGGCGCGGCCGCCCTTGCCCATCAGGTCGAGAAAGGCCTCCTGGAGCTGGTCGGCGGCGGCATTGTCGATCACCGGACCCATGAACGGCGGCGGCTTGGCGTGCGGATGATCGACGATGATGCGGTCGATCAGCTTGACGATCGCCTCGATGAGCGCGTCCTGCTTGCCCTCCTCGACGATCAGCCGCCGCGCCGCCGTGCAGCGCTGGCCGGCGCTCATATAGGCCGACTGGACGGCGATGGCGGCGGCGGTCTGGACGTCGGGCGTGTTCCACACCACCAGCGGATTGTTGCCGCCCATTTCCAGCGCCAGGATCTTGTGCGGCGTCTCGGCGAACTGGCGGTGGAGGGCGATGCCGGCGCGGGCCGAGCCGGTAAAGAGCAGGCCGTCGAGATCGCCATGGCCGGCGAGCGCCTTGCCGGTTTCGGGCCCGCCCTGGACGCAGCGCACCACGTCCTCAGGCACGCCAGCCTCGTGGTAGAGCGCGGTCAGGAATTCGCCGACCGCCGGCGTCTTCTCGCTCGGCTTGAAGACGATGGCGTTGCCGGCGAGCAGGGCCGGCACGATGTGGCCGTTGGGCAGGTGGGCCGGGAAATTATAGGGGCCGAGCACCCCGAGCACGCCGTGCGGCTTGTGGCGGACCGCGACCCGGGTACCCATCGCGCCCTCGAGCCGGCGTTGCGAGGTGCGGTCGGCATAGGCCGAGACCGAGATGTCGACCTTGTTGATCACCGCGTCGACTTCGGTCTGCGCCTCCCACAGGGGCTTACCGGTCTCGCGCGCGATCAGGTCGGCGAAAGGCTCGCTCGTGCCGCGCGCGACATTGGCGAAGCGCCGCAGGGTCTCGGTCCGGAAAGCGAAGGGCCGCGCCGCCCAGCCCGCCCAGGCGGCGCGCGCGGCGGCGACCTCGGCGTCGACGTCGCCGGACTCGCCCGTCCACAGGGTCTCGCCGGTTGCAGGTTCGATCGAGCTTAAAGGGGTGGCCATTGACTCCCTCATGCCGGGCTATGCGGATTTTTCAAGCCGCAGCATGATGTGCTTGGCCCATGCGGCGCACCGCGGCGACCTTGGCGTCGAGTGCGGACCAGTCGTCTGCCTCGTCGATCCGCGACCAGATCGCCTCGACTTCCTCGATGTGCATCGAGCAGGGGGCCTCGTCCGACCAATAATCGTGGGCGGTCGCGCCGGGCAGCGGCGAACGCTTCGCGATCAGGCGGCGAAAGCGCTCATACTCTTCGCCATCATAAGCTTTCGTCTCCTTGCGCAATTCGCCGCCACGCCAGTCGAAATAGAAACGGTCGAGCTGCACGCTCTGCGCGGACAGCGCTTCTTCGATGGTGTGGACCAGGATCATGTCGTCGGCGAGGGCGCCGACCGCGATCGCCAGCCGGGCGAAGATGGCGTCGCGCAAGGCCTCCTGGAAATGGCCGGCGAAGCCTTCGAGCCGCTTGGTCAGCGGCTCGGCCTCCTCGATCCGGCGTAGCGACACCGCGAGCTGGACCAGGTCCCAGTGAATCGCCTCGGGCTGGCGGCCGAACGAATAGAGGCCCTGATGGTCGAAATAGGCGGCGGTGAAATGATTGTCCCAGAAGGGCGTCCAGCGCCACGGCCCGTAGTCGAAGCTCTGGGCGGTGATCGCGATATTGTCGGAATTGAGCACGCCGTGGACGAAGCCGGCGGCGATATAGGAAGCGGCGAGCCGGGCCGTGGCGCGGGTGACGTGCGCCAGGAGGCGTGCAGGTGCGCTCCCACCGTCATCGTCCGGGTAATAGTGTCGCAGGCAATAATCCGTCAGTTTCGCGATTTGATCCGGCAGCCCAAGCGTCGCCAGTCTCTGAAAGGTGCCAATCCGGATATGGCTGTGCTGCAATCGCACCAGCACCGCCGAGCGGGTCGGCGACGGTTCGTCGTTGCGCTCCAGCGGCTCGCCGGTCTCGATCAGCGAGAAGGTCTTTGAGGTCTCGACCCCGAGCGCTTCGAGCATCTCGGTGGCGAGCAGCTCGCGCACGCCTCCCTTCAGGGTCAGCCGGCCGTCGCCGAAGCGGCTGTAGGGCGTCTGCCCCGACCCCTTCGTGCCAAGGTCCAGCAGCCGCCCTTGAGCGTCCAGCATCTGCGCGAAGAGGAAGCCGCGGCCGTCGCCGATATCGGGATTGTACACGCGGAACTGGTGGCCGTGATAGCGCAGCGCCAGCGGCTCGACGAGGTTGTCCGGCAGCGATTCGAACCGGGCGAAGTGGCCGATCCATTCCTCGTCGCTCATCCCGTCCAGCCCGACCGCCGCCACCGCGCGGTCGTTGCGGAAGCGAAGGATCGCCTGCGGGAAGTCGGCCGCCTTGACCGGATCGTAATAGTCCTGACCGAGCTCGAGGATGGCCGCGTACGGCCGGTAGGCTGTGGGTTCGGCGGTCATGTCCATGCCCCCGCCGCCGGCCATTGCCCAACGCCGCGCTTCCGTGGATAGGGGGCGGGTTCGAGCAGGGGCGAAAACATGGCTGGTTGGTCCGATAAATACTGGTCGTCGAGCGACGGGCTGAAGCTCCACTACCGCGATTATGCTGGCTCGGCGAGCCGCCCGCCGATCCTGTGCATCCCCGGCCTCACCCGCAATGCGCGCGACTTCGAGGGCGTGGCCGCGCGGCTGGCCGGCGACTGGCGGCTGATCTGCGTCGACCTGCGCGGCCGCGGCGAGAGCGCCCACGCCAGGGATCCGATGACCTATGTGCCGACCACCTATCTCCATGACGTGGAGGCGCTGATCGCCGAGCTGGGGCTGAAGCGTTTTATCCTGTTCGGCACTTCGCTTGGCGGGCTCATCACCATGTTGCTGGCGGCGAGCGGCAAAACGCGGATCGCCGGCGCCCTTCTCAACGATATCGGCCCGAAGATGGAGTCCGGCGGTCTCGACCATATCCGCTCCTATGTCGGCAAGTCGCAGAACTGGCCGACCTGGCTCCACACCGCGCGCTTCCTCGCCGAAGCCCATGTCGATCGCTATCCCGACTGGGAGATCGACCAGTGGCTGGTCTACGCCAAGCGCCTCTGCAAGCTGACGCCGGCCGGCCGGATCGTGTTCGACTACGACATGCGCATCGCCGAGCCGTTCAAGCTGCCCAGCGGCGAGGCCGATTTCGACCTGTGGCCCACCTTCAAGGCGCTCGAGGGCATTCCGTCCCTGATCATGCACGGCGATTTGTCCGACCTGCTCAGCGCCGAAACCGTGGCGCGGATGAAGGCGGAGGTCCCGACCATGGAGAGCGCGACGATCCCCCGCGTCGGCCACGCGCCGACCCTCGACGAACCCGAAGCCGTCGTCGCGATCGACGCCTTGCTGAAGCGCATCAACAAGCGCTGAGCCGTGGGCGCGCGAAGCGCGTTTCCCTGTGGAGTTCGCTGCGCCATAAGGGCGCATGGCGATCCGTATCCTCCACGCCCATTCGACCTTTTCTCTGGGCGGCAAGGAGGCGCGCGCGGTGCGGCTGATGAACGCTTTCGGCGAGGCCGCCGAGCATGTCGTGCTGAGCGCCATGCCGGACCAGCTCGGCGCTCGCGCCGCGATCGGCCGCGCCGTCCGGGCCGACTTCCCGGCCGACGCGCCGCCGCTGACCGGCGCGCCGACCCCGCGCCGGCTGTGGCGGCTGGCCCGCTATTTCGAGGGCTTCGATCTCATCCTCACCTACAATTGGGGCGCGTTCGACGCGGTGATGGCCCGGCGCCTCTTTGCCAAGGCCATCAAGCTTCCGCCCCTCGTCCACCACGAGGACGGGTTCAACGAGGACGAGGTCGCGGCGCTGAACCCGAGGCGCAACCTCTATCGCCGGCTCGGGCTCAAGGCGGCGGCGCGGCTGGTCGTGCCGTCGGCGAGGCTGGAGCGGATCGCCCGCACCGCGTGGAGCCAGGCGCCGGGGCGGATCGCGCGCATCGCCAACGGCGTCCCGGTCGAGCGCTTCGCCGGCCTTCCCGAGTCCGAGGCCATTCCCGGCTTTGAGCGCCGCCCGGGCGAGGTGGTGATCGGCACCGTCGCGGGCCTGCGCGCGGTCAAGAACCTGCCGCGGCTGGTCCGCGCCTTCGCCGCCATGCAGCACAAGGCGGCGCGGCTGGTGATCGTCGGCGAGGGGCCGGAGAGCGAGCGCATCGCCGCCGAGGCGCGTGCGCGGGGAGTCGCCGCCCGCCTGCTCATGCCCGGCTTCCTTGCCGATCCCGCCCGCTGGATCGGCCATTTCGACATCTTCGCTCTGTCGTCGGACAGCGAGCAATTCCCGATCTCCCTCATCGAGGCGATGGCGGCGGGGCTGCCGGCGGTGGCGACCGCTGTCGGCGATGTCCCCGCGATTGTCTCCCGGGATAATCGGCCGCTGATCGTCGAGCCGGGCGACGAGGCGGCTTTCGCGGCGGCGCTCGATGGTCTATCGGACCGCCCAGATCTGCGCCGGGCGATAGGATTGGCCAATCGCGAGAGAGCAGCGGCGGATTTTGATGAAAAGTCGATGATCGCGCATTATGGGCGGCTTTACGAAGAAGCCATGGGCCGCCCGGGAGCGTTGACCGTCGCCGATTAGTCCAAGTCCTTGATATATGTTATGGTCGCGGCGCGGCTTTGGCCTGGAGGAATGATGTTCAAGGGTATCAAGCCGATCCTTTACGCGGGGCGCGAAGTGCTGCCGCTGATCGAAGGCGGCAAAGGCGTATCGGCGACCAACCATCTGAGTTCGGGCGCGTGGGCGGCCGCGGGCGGAATCGGCACCGTCTCCGCGGTCAACGCCGACAGCTATGATCCCGAAGGCCGGATCATCCCCCAAGTCTATCATGCCCTCACCCGGCGCGAGCGCCACGAGGAGCTGATCCAGTACGCCATCGACGGCGCCGTCGCGCAGGTGCAGCGCGCCTATGAGATCGCCAACGGCCGCGGCGCGATCAACATCAACGTGCTGTGGGAGATGGGCGGCGCCCAGCGCGTCCTCCACGGCGTGCTCGAACGGACCAGGGGGCTGGTCTCCGGAGTCACCTGCGGCGCCGGCATGCCCTACAAGCTTTCCGAGATCGCCGCCTCCTACGGCGTCTCCTATTTGCCGATCATCAGCTCCGCCCGCGCCTTCAGCGCCCTGTGGAAGCGCGCTTATTCCAAGGCCGCGGAATGGCTGTCGGCGGTGGTCTATGAGGATCCCTGGCTGGCGGGCGGCCATAACGGCCTGTCCAATGCCGAGGACCCACTGGCGCCGCAGGATCCCTATCCGCGGGTCAAGGCGCTGCGCGAGACGATGCGCGACGGCGGCATTTCCGACTCGGTGCCGATCGTCATGGCCGGCGGCGTCTGGAATCTGAAGGAATGGGAGCACTGGATCGACAATGACGAGCTCGGCCAGATCGCCTTCCAGTTCGGCACCCGGCCGCTGCTCACCCAGGAAAGCCCGATCCCGGAAGGGTGGAAGCAGCGCCTGATGACCCTGGAGGAAGGCGATATCCTTCTCCACCGCTTTTCGCCCACCGGCTTCTATTCCTCGGCCGTGCGCAACCCCTTCCTGCGCAACCTAGAGGCACGATCGCACCGCCAGATCGCCTTCACCAAGGAGCCGCTCGGCGACCATGCCTTCCAGCTCGACGTCGGCGTGATGGGCAAGAAGAATTACTGGGTAACCAAGGGCGATCTGCTTCATGCCCGGCAATGGTATGCCGAGGGTTATACCGATGCGCTGAAGACGCCCGACGAGACGCTGGTCTTCGTCACCCCCGAAGAAAAGCACATGATCCGCAAGGATCAGTCCGATTGCATGGGTTGCCTTTCCCAGTGCGGCTTCTCGTCCTGGGCGGACAATGAGAAGAACACGACCGGCCGGCTCGCCGATCCGCGCAGCTTCTGCATCCAGAAGACCTTGCAGGACATCGCCCATGGCGGTCCGACCGAAGAAAATCTGATGTTCGCCGGCCATTCCGCCTTCCGATTCAAGAAGGACCCCTTTTACTCGAACGGCTTCGTGCCTACGGTGAAGCAGCTCGTCGAGCGGATCCAGACCGGCGACTGACCGGCGGACCGGCAAGGGGAGGGCGAAGATGAGGCGTCTTGCCGCACTGCTGATCCTTTTGATTGGGACCTTGTCGCTGTCCGCGGCGGTGGCGCAGCCGACCCGGGCGACGCCCTATTGGGCCTCGATCGCCGCCGGCCGAGCGATGATGCGCACCGGCCCCGGCCAGAATTATCCGGGAACCTGGCTCTACACGCGCGCCGACCTGCCGATCCAGGTCCTCGAAGTCTATCAGAACTGGCGCAAGGTTCGCGATCCCGACGGCACCACCGGTTGGATGATGGTCAATCTGTTGAGTGACCAGCGCACCGCCATCGTCCGCGGCAGCGAGCCGCGACCCCTGCACGAGGCCCCGGACGGGGCCACTCCGATCCGCTACCGCGCCGCGCCCGGCGTGGTCGGCCGTGTGTCGCGCTGCGCCGATGGCTGGTGCCGCTTCGACGTCCATGGCCGCAACGGTTACATCAGGACAAACCATGTCTGGGGCGTCGGGCAGAACGAGACCATAAGATGACATTTTTGTTCGACCGTCAGATCACCATCGCCGATTTTTCCGACCGCTTCGGCAAGGCCTTCGACGTCCAGGTCGCCGGCCACCAGCTGTCGCTGACCCTCCATGCCTGCCAGGAGCTGCCAGGCGCCAAGCGGGCGGGCGGCGCCTTCCGGCTGGAATTCCTCGGCCCGGTCAACCCCCAGCTCGGCCAGGGCGTCTTCGTATTCCGGATCGATTCCGACCAGTATGAAATCTTCATCGTGCCGGTTGGCCCCACGCCGCAGGGCATGAAGTACGAGGCCATCTTCTATTGAGGCAGAGGGTCCGACCCTAGTCCGCCGGGGGTTGCCAGACCATGTGGCGGTAGATCGCCATTTCCTCGACGGTGCGGAAGCCGAGCCGTTCATAGAGCCGTTGCGCCGGGTTGGTCCGCTCGACATGGAGCGACACCGGACGGTTCATCGTCCGCGCGGACTTCTGGATGTCGCGGACCAGTGCGCCGCCAAAACCGGCACGGCGGCTTTCGGGCAGCAGCGACACATCGACGAGCAGCAGCTCGTGCCCCTGATCGGCGAGATAGAGGCGTCCGATGGGCTCGCCGCCGCGCTCGACGATCAGCCATTCGGCCTCGGGATAGGAGGCGCGGTAATGGTGATGCTGCGCCTGGTGCTGCTGCTCGAGGAAGGCGGCCTGCATCGCCTCCGGCCAGCCGGTCGCGGCGACTTCCTCGGCGCGGGTCGAAGCGTAAAGCGAAGCGACAAAGGGCAGGTCGGCGTCCGTCATGGGCCGGCAGGCCAGCCCGAGGGCCGCCGCCGCGTCGAACGCGACCTGCATCGGGCCTCCTAGTTGAAGACCGCGAACATGCGCGACGGCGTCGCCGGATCGCTCGACTCCGTCAGGAACATCATCAGCGCGCCATATTCCGGATGGGAAGCGCCGTAAGTGAGGTTGCCTGCCATCGTCGCGCCGTTCAGCGGATCGAAGACGGCCAGAAATGCTGTGCTGCGGCTGAGATTGGACGGCCGGCCGCCGGGGGCGGGCATCGCCCTGACGCCCGCGAGCCGCATGGCGGTGCCGCCGGCGACGGTGAAGACAGAGCCGACCTGCTGCGACCATTCGTCGACGCCGGCGCTGCCGAGCGAAACCAGGCGGCTTCCCCAATTTCGGGTCGGGGCGAGATTGGTAGACCGCCGCGCGGCCATCTTCCTCAGCGGCGAAGCAACCAAGGCGCCGGCGACCGCGACCGCGCCGCCCAGAGCGAGAACGATGTTCCGCCGGGAGAGACCCGAGGTCTCCTTCTCCATCTGCTGTTCCATGCTAATCCCCTCTGCAGGCCTGTCGCCGATGGCCGTCGGCGATGGCGCTGGTCCCGTGTGCGTTATATATCAACCGTACGTCGTAAAAACAGCTAATTCTATCGCATATTGTGCGGCGGGGCAGGGCGTCCCCCGATGACACGGCGGCTTGAGATTTGCGGCGCGAACCGCCAACGCGGTCCCCATGTCCACCTTACCGCCGCCTCGCTGCGATCTGCTCGACGGCGCCGCCTTGTTCCTCGATTTCGACGGGACCCTGGTCGACCTCGCCGAAACCCCGGATTCCATTCGGGTTTCGCCGGCGCTCGAGCCGATGCTTCGGCGGTTGCAGCGGCGGCTGGGCGGCCGGCTGGCGATCGTCAGCGGCCGGTCGCTGGCCGATCTCGAAAGCCATCTGCCGAACGCAGGCATCGCCTTTTCGGGATCGCACGGGCTCGAACTCCGCCTGCCCGGCGGCAGTGCTTTGCCGCTCAGCGTGCCGGCGGGTCTCGACGACGCGCGCGATAAGGTGCGGAATTTCGCCGCCTCCTTGACCGGCTTGTTGGTCGAGGAGAAGCCGGCGGGGATCGCGCTCCATTACCGCCGGGCGCCCGCTTCGGGTGCACGCGTCGAAGCCTTCATGGAACGGCTTGCCCGGCGCCACGGCTTTTCGGCGCAAAGAGGCAAGATGGTCGTCGAGCTCATCCCCCTCGGCGCGACCAAGGGCGACGCGCTTCGCGCCTTCATGACGGAACCGGACTTCGCCGGCGCGCGTCCTGTCTTCGTGGGCGACGATCTGACCGACGAACATGGCTTCACCGCCGCCGCGGCGCTGGGCGGCGCCGGCGTGCTGGTCGGCGCAGCGCGGCCGACCGCCGCGCTCTACGGCCTCGTCTCGGTCGCCGCGGTCGCCGACTGGCTGGAGGGGGCGGAATGAGCGATCTCGACCTGTGGCCGATCGGCAATTGCCAGGTCAGCGCGCTCGCCGACGGCGCCGCGGGCCTGGTCTGGGCCTGTCAGCCGCGGGTCGACGGCGACCCCCTGTTCTGCGCCCTGCTCGATCCCAGGCCGGTCGAGCCGCCTCACCCCTCCGGCCTGCCCCGCGGCGAATGGCGAATTTCGCTCGAGAACCAGGTGTCGGCCGAGGCGCGATACCTCCGGAACACGCCGATCCTGGCGACGCGGCTGACCGACGCCGACGGCGCGGTCGCCGAGATCTTCGATTTCTGCCCGCGCTTCGAACGGTCGGGGCGGATGTATCGGCCAATCGCCTTCGTCCGCATCATCCGGCCGGTCGCCGGCGCGCCGCGGGTCCGGGTCGCGCTCAACCCCGCCGGCGACTGGGGCGCGCGCGACGCCGCGCGAACCAGCGGCACCAACCATATCCGCTACATCCTCGACCCCCAGCCGCTGCGGCTGACCACCGACGCGCCGGTCACCCACCTGCTCGACGGCCGCCCCTTCCGCCTCGAGCAGCCGCTCCATTTCTTCCTTGGGCCGGACGAGCCGTTCGTCGGCAATGTCGGCCACACCCTGGCGACCATGCTCCACCAGACCTCCGATCATTGGCTCGACTGGGTGCGCGGGCTCGCCATTCCGCTGGAATGGCAGCAGGTCGTGATCCGCGCCGCGATCACCCTGAAGCTGTGCCAGCACGAGGAGACCGGCGCGATCGTCGCCGCGATGACCACCTCGATCCCGGAGGCTGCCGATTCGGGCCGAGACTGGGACTATCGCTATTGCTGGATCCGGGACGCCTATTACACCGTCCAGGCGCTCAACCGGCTCGGCGCGCTCGACGTCCTCGAAAACTACCTCTCCTACCTTCGCAACGTCGTCGACGCCTCGCGCCGCGGCCATATCCAGCCGCTCTACGCCGTGTCGGGCGAGCCGAGGCTGGAAGAGAACATCGCGCCGGCTCTGGCCGGCTATCGGGGGATGGGGCCGGTCCGGGTGGGTAACGCCGCCTACACCCAGATCCAGCACGACGCCTACGGCCAGATCATCCTCTCCAACGCCCAGGCCTTCTTCGACCAGCGGCTGTTCCGCCGGGCGACGGCGGAAGACTTCGCGTCGCTGGAAAAGGTCGGCGAGCGGGCGTGGAAGAGCTACGACAAGCCCGACGCCGGTCTGTGGGAGTTCCGCACCCGCACTTCGGTCCACACCTATTCGGCGGTGATGAGCTGGGCGGCGTGCGACCGGCTCGCCAACATCGCCGCCACCCTCGGCATCGCTGGCCGCGCCGCCATCTGGCGCCGCCGCGCGGCGAAGATCCGGGCGGTGATCGAGGCCGAGGCCTGGTACGGCAAGGGCAAGCGCTTCGCCGCGACCTTCGGCGGCGACGAGCTCGACGCCAGCCTGCTCCAGCTCATCGACATGCGCTTTCTCGAAGCCGAAGACCCGCGCTTCCGCGCCACCTTCGAAGCGGTCGAGAAGGGGCTGCGCCGCGGCGAGCACATGCTGCGCTATGCGTCCGAAGACGATTTCGGCCTGCCCGAGACGGCGTTCAATTTCTGCACCTTCTGGCTGATCGAGGCGCTCCACCTGGTCGGGCGGAGCGAGGAAGCGCGTGACCTCTACGAGAAGATGCTCGAACGGCTTACTCCGGCCGGCCTCCTGTCGGAGGACACTGATTTCGAAACCGGCGAATTGTGGGGCAACTATCCGCAGACTTATTCGCTTGTAGGCTTGATCAACTGCGCGGGGCTTTTGTCCCGTCCCTGGAGTTCGGTCCGATAGGGTAACCCTTGAGCCGCCTCATCGTCATTTCCAACCGGGTCTCGACGCCCAAACCGCGCAGCGGCTTCGGCGCGCAAGGCGGGCTGGCGGTCGCGCTCGCCGCCGCGCTTCGCGAATCGCGCGGCCTCTGGTTCGGCTGGTCGGGCGACATGACCGAGACGTTCACCGGGCAGATCGACCTCCACCGTGACGCGGGCGTGACCACCGCGACGATCGATCTCGAAGAGCAGGACATCGACGAATATTACAACGGCTACGCCAACAAGACCCTGTGGCCGCTCTTTCACTACCGGATCGACCTCGCGGAATATGATCGAAGCTTCGGCGCCGGCTATGAGCGGGTCAACGAGCGCTTCGCCAGCACGGTCGCGCCCCTGATCGAGCCCGACGACCTGGTCTGGGTCCACGATTATCACTTGATCCCGCTCGGCGACCGGCTGCGCCAGCATGGGGTGAAGAACCGGATCGGCTTCTTCCTCCACATTCCCTGGCCGCCGCACCGGCTGATGGTGTCGATGCCCTATCATCAGCGGCTGGTCCGCTCGATGCTGGCCTACGATCTGATCGGCTTCCAGACCGCCGAATGGCTGGAAAGCTTCCACCATTATGTCGAGCGCGAACTGGGTGGGACGGTCGATGCCGACGGCGTCATCCATGTCGGCGGCCGCACCGTCCGGACCGCCGCCTTCCCGATCGGCATCGACGTCGGCGAATTCGAGGAGCCTCTGGCGGCGCGCGACGCCCGCAACGCCTTCGAGACTCTGCGGCGCAGCGCCGAGGACAAGAAGGTGATCATCGGCGTCGACAGGCTCGACTATTCCAAGGGACTGGCCGAGCGCTTCATGGGCTACCGCCGCTTTCTCGAGGAGCATGAAGACTGGCTGGGGCGGGTCAGCTTCCTGCAGATCGCGCCGCCGTCGCGCGGCGAGGTCCATACCTACGCGCATATCCGCGAGGAGCTCGACGAGCTTTCCGGTCGGATCAACGGCGAGTTCGCCCATGTTGACTGGGTGCCGATCCGCTACGTCAACCAGGGTTATCCACGCGAGGCCCTGTCGGGCTTCTACCGGGCGTCGGACGTCGCTTTGGTCACGCCCTTGCGCGACGGTATGAACCTGGTCGCGAAGGAATATGTCGCCGCCCAGGATCCGGCCGATCCCGGCGTCTTGATCCTGTCGCGCTTCGCCGGCGCCGCCCACCAGCTCAAGGAGGCCCTGCTGGTTAATCCCTACAGCAAGGACGAGATCAGCGACGCCATCCGCAAGGCGCTGGAAATGCCCAAGAAGGAGCGGCTGCGTCGCTGGGAATCCTTGATCCAGAATGTGCGCCGGGAAGACGTCGTCGCCTGGCGCCACGCCTTCGTCGACGCTTTGGCGGACACGGAATGCGAGGCGCCGCCGGCCGCGCCGGCCAGCGCAGTTCCGGTTTAGAGGCTACCGTCTGCGCACCAGCACCCATCGCCGTCCCTGATACTGCAGCACGGCCGTCTCGAATGTGTGGGCAATGCCGCCATGTTCGTAGCGGATGGTGAGGATGCAGTCGGTCTGGTGCGCCAGCACGAAGCGGTCGAAGGGGAGGCGGGAGCCGGGACCGATAGAGTCGCTGACCTGAAAGGGCGCGCCGCGCTCGGCCAGCGGGAAACCCAGCGCCGCCGCCGCGCCGGACGGAAGATTGGCCTTGCGCGGAAATGTCCAGCTGCCGCGAACCGGGCAGGAAGCGCCGCCCTTCGCCTCGGCCGCGAGGGGGGCGGCTGCGATCGCCGCGACGAGCAACAGGTCTGACTTTCTCATCTTCCGACCTCTCTCACCCTTCCGGGATCGCTACGGTGGCGCGGATGCCAACGCCCGGCATGGCGGGGATGCTCCGGTCTCGACCGATGGTGATGGCGAACTGCTCGAATAACAATATAGCCTCGCCCCGGCTGGCGGCGGCGGAATCCTCCCGGCGGCGCGCACCCGGCAAGCAATGGAGTGTCGCGACAGCGAGTGCCTCTACGGAGAGCCCCTTGATGGCGGGCGCGCCTAGCGACACATGCCAGGTGCAGCTCACTGCGCTGATGAAGCCCACCTGGTTGGAGAGGCAATTTCCGAACAGAGCCAGTTCCGGCCGGGGGAGCATCCGGGTTACCGAGGCGAAAGGCGGGCTGTCGCGCGCCGACTGGATCATCAGGCGCAGATCCTGGCAAAAGCCCGCGGGCGCGACAGCATGTGCGGGTGAAGTGGCCGTCAGCGCAAGAACTGCCAGTGCCCCCTTGCGCATCTTCGTTCTCCCTTGGTCGCGCGAGATCTCGCGAACGAGGGGTGAACCCGCTCTGAATGTTCTAGTCGATCCGCACCGCCACCCGCCGCCGCCTCACTGGCAATGCTGTGGCGGCAGGCGGTTCGAGCCGGGACTGCCGCCATTGCCGTAGCCGGACGGGTCGCGCACCGCGCCGCTGTCGCTGTCGGTCCGGCCTGTATGGTGGACGCAGGTGCCGTCGGGGCGGCGCTGATTGGCGCGGATGACGCCGCGGCCCTGGCCGGAGGGGTCGGACGGGTCGCTGTCGGTATGGCCGCTTCGCGCAGGCGCACGCCCGCGCCGGCCGGCGCCGGAAGGATCGGCATTGGGACCGCCGTCGCTGTCCGAATAGCCCGTCTGGCCCAGTTGCGGCTGGGCCGGCTGGCCGTAGGCATTACCGCCCGGACCGCGGCCGTAGCCGCCACTGTCGGCATGCGAGCCGCTGTCGCTGTCCGTGATGCCGGTATAGGTTCCGGTCTGGGCGCGGACCGGGCCGCCGATCAGGGCGAAGGCGCCGCCCGTGACCGCCCCGGCCGAGACCGCGGACAGGAACGAACGCCGGTTGAGCTGCCGCCTCGTGCGCATGGTGCCCCCTTCCCCGTAGCGGGTTGCGACTCGCACAGGCCCCTGGAGGCGGGGCGGAGAGTGACGCAGCGGGGGAACAGGGTCAAATGCGTGCGGGCTAGTCGATCAGCTCCACCGCCATCGCGGTCGCTTCGCCGCCGCCAATGCAGAGGCTCGCGACGCCCTTCTTGCCGCCATGGGTTTCGAGCGCACCAAGAAGGGTGGCGAGGACGCGGGCGCCGCTGGCGCCGATTGGGTGGCCGAGTGCGGTGGCGCCGCCATGGACGTTGACCTTGTCGTGGGGGATGCCGAGGTCGCGCATCGCGATCATGGCCACGCAGGCGAAGGCCTCATTGACCTCGAACAGGTCGACGTCGCCCACGCTCCAGCCCGCCTGCTCCAGCGCCTTGGTCATCGCGCCGACCGGAGCGGTGGTGAACTTGGCCGGCTCATGGGCGTGGGCGGCGTGGCCGGTAATGCGGGCGACGGGCTTGAGGCCGAGCCGGTCGGCGACGCTCTGCCGGGTCAGGACCAGGGCCGCGGCGCCGTCCGAGATGGACGAGGCGTTGGCGGCGGTGATCGTGCCGTCCTTGGCGAAGGCGGGCTTCAGCGACGGGATCTTGCTGGCGTCGCCCTTGGCCGGCTGCTCGTCCTCGCTGACCGTCGTCGGGCCCTTGCGGCCGGCGATCTCGACCGCGACGATTTCGCGCTCGAACCAGCCTTCCGCCTGTGCCTTCTGGGCGCGGCCGAGCGAGGCGATGGCGTAATCGTCCTGTGCCTCGCGGGTGAACTGATAGTCGCGCGCCGAATCCTCGGCGAAGCTGCCCATCAGCCGGCCCTGTTCATAGGCGTCCTCGAGCCCGTCGAAGAACATGTGGTCGAGCAGCCGGTCGTGGCCGATGCGGGCGCCGGTGCGGTGCTTGGCGCTGAGATAGGGGGCGTTGGTCATGCTCTCCATGCCGCCGGCGACGACGATGTCGGCCGAGCCGGCGGAAATGGTGTCGGCGGCCATGATCGCGGCCTGCATGCCCGAGCCGCACATCTTGTTGACCGTGGTCGCCTCGACATGGTTGCCGAGGCCGGCCTTGATCGCCGCCTGCCGCGCCGGCGCCTGGCCGAGACCGGCGGGAAGTACGCAGCCCATGTAGATCTTCTCGATATCGGCCTTGTCGACCCCAGACCGCTCGACCGCCGCGCCGACCGCCGCCGCGCCGAGCTCGGTTGCGCTGGCCCCGGAAAGCGCGCCCTGAAAGCTCCCCATCGGGGTGCGGGCATAGGAAAGGATGACGATGGGATCGGTGGACATGAAGGACTCCGCTGGTTTGCTGCGGTGCACATAGTGCCGCCCCGTGCCTTGTTCAAACCTTTCGCCCTCTGCTAGTGGCTCGGGCCAACAGGAGAGCAGACATGTCCGAACTCGGGCTCGATTTCGCGCTCGGCGAGATGGCCGACACGATCCGCGACACCACCCGCCGTTTCGCCGCCGACCGGATCGCGCCGCTGGCCGCGCGGATCGACGAGGAGGACTGGTTCCCGACCGAGCTGTGGCCGGAAATGGGCGCGCTCGGCCTCCACGGCATCACCGTTTCGGAGGAAGATGGCGGGCTCGGCCTCGGCTATCTCGAGCATGTCGTCGCCCAGGAGGAAGTGGCCCGCGCCTCGGCCTCGATCGGCCTTTCCTACGGCGCCCATTCGAACCTCTGCGTCAACCAGATCCGGCGCTGGGCCAGCCCCGAGCAGAAGGCGAAATACCTGCCCAAATTGATCTCGGGCGAGCATGTCGGCTCGCTCGCCATGTCGGAGGCCGGCGCCGGATCGGACGTGGTCGGCATGAAGATGAAAGCCGAGCAGGTCCAGGGCGGTTATGTCCTCAACGGCACCAAATTCTGGATCACCAACGCGGCCCATGCCGACACGTTGGTGGTCTACGCCAAGACCGGCGAGGGCTCGCGCGGCATCACCACCTTCATCATCGAGAAGGACATGCGCGGCTTCTCGATCGGCCAGAAGCTCGACAAGATGGGCATGCGCGGCTCGCCCACCGCCGAGCTGGTCTTCAACGATTGCGAAGTGCCGGAAGAGAATGTGATGGGGCCGGTCAACGGCGGCGTCGGCGTGCTGATGTCGGGCCTCGATTACGAGCGGACCGTGCTCGCCGGCATCCAACTCGGCATCATGCAGGCCTGCCTCGACACCGTCCTTCCCTACGTCCGCGAGCGCAAGCAGTTCGGAAAGGCGATCGGGTCCTTCCAGCTGATGCAGGCCAAGGTCGCCGACATGTATGTCGCGCTCAATTCCGCCCGCGCCTATGTCTACCAGGTGGCCCGCGCCTGCGATGAGGGCAAGACCACCCGCTTCGACGCCGCCGGCGCGATCCTGCTCGCCAGCGAGAATGCGGTCCGCGTCGCCAACGAGGCGGTCCAGGCCCTGGGCGGCGCCGGCTACACCAAGGACTGGCCGGTCGAACGCTATTATCGCGACGCCAAACTGCTCGACATCGGCGCCGGCACCAACGAGATCAGGCGGATGCTGATCGGGCGGGAGCTGATCGGGGCATGATCCCCGTTCGCGCACTCGACCATATCGTCCTGTGCGTTCGCGACGTCGCCGTGACCCGGCGTTTCTACGGGGATTTGCTCGGCATGGAGGCTCGCGAGGAGCGACCCGGCAAATGGTCGCTTCATTTCGGGGCGCAGAAGATCAGTCTCCAGGATGCCGCCGCCGCTCCGTCAATCGCCCGCGACACCGTGCCGGGCAGCGGCAATTTCTGCCTGCTGACCGACCTGGCGATGGACGAGATCGTCGCCCAACTCGGCAATGCCGGAATCGAGGTCGTCGATGGCCCGGGCACGCGCGCCGGCGCGACCGGGCCGATCCTGTCGGTCTATTTCAACGATCCCGACGGCAACCTCGTCGAGATCAGCAACAGGCTGCCAGCCTGAATTCCTACCAGATCCGCACCCTGTCCGCCGGCGCGAGGTACATCGTCTGGCCCGGACGAACGCTGAACGCGATGTACCAGGCGTCGATGTTGCGGACGGTCTCGGCGCGGTAGCGGCCGGGGGCGTGGCCGTCGGTCGCGATCAAATTGCGCAGGGCCGCCTCGCGGGTATGCTCGCGCCGGCTCTGGGCAAAGCCGAGGAAGAAGCGCTGATCGCCGGTCAGCTCGCCGATCACCGGCGCCGCCCGGCCGCCCAGCGAGGCATGATAGGCGTCGTAGGCTGCGGCGAGGCCCGCCAGATCGGCGATATTCTCGCCCAGGGTGAGCTCGCCGTTGAGGTGGAGGCCGGGGAACGGCTCGTACGCATTGTACTGGCGGACCAGCGCCTGGCTGGTTTCGCGGAAATGGGCGCTGTCCGCCGACGTCCACCAGTTGCGTAGCCGCCCTTCGGCGTCGAACTCGGCGCCGAGATTGTCGAAGCTGTGGCTGATCTCGTGGCCGATCACCGAGCCGATCGCGCCATAATTATAGGCCGGATCGGCGTTGCGGTCGTAGAAGGGCGCCTCGAGGATGCCGGCGGGGAAGTTCATCGCATTCTGCAGCGGCAGGAAGACGGCGTTCACCGTGTGCGCGCCGAGCCACCATTCGCCGCGATCTACCGGCTGGCCCAATTTGGCGAGTTGGTGGCGATATTCGAACTCCTGCGCGCGCCATGCATTGCCGAACGCGTCGTCGCGGCGGATCTCGAGCGCGGAATAATCGCGCCAATGCTCCGGATAGCCGATGCCGACCGTGACGGTCTCGACCTTGCGCCGCGCCTCGGCCAGCGTCGCCGGCGCCATCCAGTCGAGGCTCTGCAGGCGGCGATCGAAGGCCTGGACGATGTTGCGGACCATGGCGTCGACATCGGCCTTGGCCGAGGCGGGAAAATGGCGCTCGACATAGATTTGGCCGACCGCGTCGATCAACGCCCCGCTCGTCGCCTGGATCGCGCGGCGGTCGCGCGGGCGCTGTTGCTGCGCGCCGGAAAGGGTGCGGCCGTAGAACGAAAAGCGCAAATCGTCATAGGCCTGCGGCAACACCGCCGTCATCCTGCTTGCGGTGTGGAAGGCGAGCCAGTCCTTCCAGGTATCGAGCGGCTCGCTGGCGACGAGCGCCGAGAGGCCGCGCACCGGATCGGCATGCCAGGCGACGATCCGTTGCGCGCCGCCGAGCCGGGCGGCGTCGAAGAAGGCGTCCCAGTCGATGCCCGGCGCCCGGGTTGCGAATTCGCCGCGGGTCCAGGTCTGGACGCGGTGCGGGTCCTGGGCGGAGACGGCGTCGACATGGGCGCGCGCGATCCTGGTTTCGAGATCGAAGATGCGCTGGGCGCGGGCCTCGGCCTCGGGCAGGCCCATCAAGGCCAGCATCTGGCCGATATAGGCGCGGTAGCCGGTGCGGACGCGGGTCATTTCCGGCGTCTCGGAGAGATAGTAATCGCGGTCGGGCAGGCCGAGGCCTCCCTGCAGCAGATAGGCGAAGTTGCGGTCCGGCTCCTGCAGGCCCTGGGCGACGAAGACGCCGAACAGATTCTCGGTGCCGAAGCTGGTCGCGTTCAGCGGATCGACGTCGGCCCGCATGCTCGCGCCCAGCGCCGCGGACAGTGCGCGCCGGTCGGAAATCGCAGCGATCCGGGCGAGCAGCGGCTGCATTGGCGCGGCGCCGCGTTGATCGATAGCGGCGCGGTCGAGATAAGCGGCGTAGTAATCGGCGATCTTGCGTGCATTGCTGCCCGGGGCTGGATTGTCGCGGCCGGCGCCGGTGATGATCGCGATATTGCGCTGCTCGACCAGCAAGGCAGCGGTCAGGAAGGAGCCGATGCTGCTGCGGTCGGCGGGAATCTCGGTGCGGCTGCGCCATGCGCCGTTGGCGTAGCGGTCGAAGCCATCGCCGGGCGCGACTGCCTTGTCGATGCCGGCGACGTCGACGCCGATCTCGTTATGGCGCGCGGCGGGCTGGGCGGCGACGGTGGTGGCGATGAGCGCAAGCGAGGCGAGCAGGGCGAAACGGCGCATGGAGTGATCCCGACTGTGGTGGTTCGATAGGACAGCCCATTAGGACCGAAGCGCGCGGTCGGCCAGACCATTCGACGAGCCGCCACTTCCCATCGACGGGCGTCATGGCTAGTCGGTTTCGAGACAGGACAAGGGGACAGCGATTGAGCGACGGACTGGTGACCGCATTGCAGTGGTACGGAGCGGCCGCCGGGCTGATCGCCGCCCTGATTGTCAGCCTCGATCTCGGCCGCAAACCGACCGGCTACGCCTTCGTGATCTTCGTGAGCTCGTCGCTCGCCCTGATCCTCTGGGGTTTCCTCAGCGCCGAGGGCGACGGCATCGGCGCCCAGAATATCGGCCTGTTCGCCATCAACATCATCGGCGTCTACCGCTATCTGATTCGTAAGAAGCCGCCGCACGCGGCCGGAGCCACGTCATGAGCCAGCTGACCAGCAAGATCGACGAGGCGTCGGAGGATTTCCGCGCCAACGCCGCCCACAATAAGGCTCTGGCCGAGGAGCTTCGGGCGCGGGTCGCGACGTCGGCTTTGGGTGGGCCGGAAAAGCATCGCGAGCGCCATGTCGGCCGCGGCAAATTGCTGCCCCGCGACCGGGTCGCGCGCCTGCTCGATCCCGGCTCGCCCTTCCTTGAGATCGGCCAGCTCGCCGCCTGCGACATGTACAAGAGTGAAGCGCCGGGCGCGGGCATGATCGCCGGCATCGGCCGCGTCTCCGGCCGCGAGACGATGATCGTTGCCAACGACCCGACGGTGAAGGGCGGCGCCTATTTCCCGATCACGGTGAAAAAGCATCTGCGTGCGCAGGAGATCGCGCTCCAGAACCGGCTGCCTTGCGTCTATCTGGTCGATTCCGGCGGCGCCAATCTGCCGCACCAGGCGGAGGTCTTCCCCGATCGCGACCATTTCGGCCGGATCTTCTACAACCAGGCGCAGATGTCGGCCGAGGGCCTCTCCCAGATCGCCTGCGTTATGGGCAGCTGCACCGCCGGCGGCGCCTACGTTCCGGCCATGTCGGACGAAAGCGTGATCGTCCGCAACCAGGGCACGATCTTCCTCGCCGGCCCGCCTTTGGTGAAGGCCGCGACCGGCGAGGTGATCTCGGCCGAGGATCTCGGCGGCGGCGATCTCCACGCCCGCAAGTCCGGCGTCGCCGATCATCTCGCCGAGAATGACGAACATGCGCTCGCCATAGTCCGCGATATCGTCGCGCGGCTGAATACGGTCAAAGACGTCGACATCGATCTCGCCGATCCGGTGCCGCCCAGGCTCGATCCCGAAGGTCTGTACGGCATTATCCCCGACGACGTCCGCACCCCCTATGACGTCCACGAGGTGATCGCCCGCATTGTCGACGGCAGCGAGTTCCACGAGTTCAAATCGCTCTACGGCACCACCCTGGTCTGCGGCTTCGCCCGCATCTGGGGCATGCCGGTGGCGATCCTCGCCAACAACGGCATCCTCTTCTCGGAAAGCGCGCTCAAGGGCGCCCATTTCATCGAGCTCGCCTGCCAGCGGCGCACGCCCCTGCTCTTTCTGCAGAACATCTCCGGCTTCATGGTCGGCGGCAAATATGAGGCGGAAGGGATCGCGAAGAACGGCGCCAAATTGGTTACCGCCGTCGCCACCGCCCAGGTGCCCAAGGTCACCGTCCTGATTGGCGGCAGCTTCGGCGCCGGCAATTACGGCATGTGCGGCCGGGCCTACTCCCCGCGCTTCCTCTTCACCTGGCCCAATGCGCGGATCAGCGTGATGGGTGGCGAGCAGGCCGCGAGCGTACTCGCTACCGTCCACAAGGACGCCGACAGCTGGACGGCGGAGGAAGCCGAAGCCTTCAAGGCCCCGATCCGCCAGCGCTACGAAGACGAAGGCAACCCCTACCACGCCACCGCCCGCCTGTGGGACGACGGCATCATCGACCCGGTCCAGACCCGCGACGTTCTGGGTCTGGCCTTCTCCGCGGCGCTGAACGCGCCGATCCCGGAGCGGGCGAAATTCGGGCTGTTCCGGATGTGATGGGGGGAAGAGACGTTGCGAACGTTGTATCTCGTCTTGCTATTCGCCGGCGCCGCGCCCGCGAACGCGCTTCCCGCGCCCGAGGCCGACCAAGCCGCTGTCCTTGCCCCCCTCCACGCTCTCTTCGCAGCTTTCGAGACGGGCGATGCCGCGGCGATGCTGCGTCAGGTCTACCCCGACGGCCGTGTCACCGCGTCCGGGCTCCGCGCCGACGATGCGGCGAGCGTCCGTCAGCTGAGCTGGACTCAGTTCGCGGAGCGCGTACGGCCGAACAATGCGTTTCAGGAGCGGATCTCCGATCCGGTGATCAGCATCGATGGCGACATCGCGATGGTCTGGGCGCCCTACGTCGTTCGCGTCGGCGGCCGCGTCAGCAATTGCGGCTATGATCTTTTCGATCTCGTCCGGGAAAATGGCGCGTGGAAAGTGATGAACCTCACCTTCTCATCGCGGACCACCGGCTGTCCCTCTCAATGACCAACGATGCCGATCGAACGGATTGAAGCCGGCGACGCCCCGAAGGCGAGCGGCGGCTATGCCCAGGCGGTACGGCTGACCGGCATAGAAGAGCTGGTCTTCGTCTCCGGCCAGATTCCGGTCGATGTGGTAGGCCGTGTGCCGGCGTCCTTCGGCGATCAGTGCCGGCAGGTGTGGCGCAACGTCGCCGCCCAACTCGACGCGGCCGGCCTGGAGCTCGCCGACGTTGTCAAAGTGACGACCTACCTTTCCGACCGCGCCTATGCGGCGGAGAACAGCACCATTCGTCAGGAAGTGTTGGCCGGCGCAGCCCCGGCGCTTACCATCATCGTCGCGACCATCTACGATCCGGCGTGGCTGCTGGAGATCGAAGTGATCGCGGCGCGGCGTGTGACGGAGGGCGATGGATGAGGGTCGGTATCGCTTCGATGGTGGCTCTGACCCTGTTCATCGGCTGTTCGGCCGCTCCGGCGGCGGCGCAGGCGCGGGTGGGGTGCGCGCCGGCCCCGGCGATCGTCCTGCTGCCCGGTTTCGCCGATCCCAATCATGTCTTCACCGATGCTTCCGCGTCCTTCCGGGCGACGGCGGCGAATTTCGCGGCGGCTTATGCGCAGGCGTGCCGAAGCGGGTTGTTGCGCGGCCGGCAATTGATTGGTGCCGGCCCCGCCGACCCAAGCCGGCTGTTCCTGTTGAACGCGCCCCAGGCCAATGTGGTCTCCATCTATGTTCGCGACGACGACGACGGCGCTGGGCCTCCGGCCGCGGGCAGCCTGGTCCTCGAATATTATTTCGTCACCGAGGACGGCGCCGCCCATGTGCCCAGCGTCGAGGACCTTGGCGAGGCGATCTACTGCCATGTCCAGGGCGCGACGCCGCGCGAAGAAGAGGAGTCCGGGCGGTGCCTGGTGGACTGAAGGCGTGATGCGGCTCGCTTTCGAGGACGGCGACGAACTGCAAATTGCCGCCGGCGCGGACATCAGGGGCGTGCTGGCCCGCCTGCAGCCGATCGGGCCGGACACTTTCGCGATCCTCTCCAGAGCGGACGAAGACTATGTCCAGACCATGATGGAGAAGGATGGCTGTGTGATCGAGAAGCGCGAAGGACGCGACGACGCACACTTTCGCGCCACGCGCCCAAGCTTCGCGCCCCCGGAGAAGGTGAAATGGTGGCAATTCGGGAAGCGGCCTCAGAACGAGTATTTCACCCTCGCGGAGACCGAGGAGGTGTTCGCTTCATACGCCGACGGCCGCGAGCCGCCGCTCTTCGTTCAATGGGTGAAGATGGACGTCAACAACCCATGATCCGCTCAGCAAAGATGCTCCTCCTCGCCCTCGTCCTTCTCGCCGCGCCGGCCTGCGGCGCGCGCGCCCAGACGCCGGCCTGGCAGGCGCGCAGCCTCGTTCATGGCGGCGCGACCAGGACCTGGCACGAGATCGTGCCCGCCGCCTGCGCCGCCCGGACGGCGCGCTGCCCGGTGCTGGTGGCGCTGCACGGCGGCGGCGGGATGATGGACGGGTCGCGGTTCGCCACCGGCACCGGCCTCGCCGGGACGGGCGCGGCGCAGGGCTATATCGTGCTGGCGCCCGACGCGCTGGGCGACAATTGGAATGACGGCCGGCCGGAGCTGGCGGCGGGGATCGACGATGTCGGCTTCATCCGGGCGATGCTCGCCGAGGTGCGCGGCCGCGCCGGCGTCGATCCCGCGCGCATCTTCGCGGCGGGCGCCTCGAACGGCGGCCTGATGAGTTATCGCCTGGCCTGCGAAACCGGATCGACCTTCCGCGCCGTCGCGCCGGTCATCGCCAATCTCGGATCCGTGCTGATCGAACATTGCCGTCCGACCGGCAACGTCTCGGTGTTCATGATCCCGGGCAATGCCGACCCGCTCATTCCCTATGACGGCGGCCCGGTCGCCCCCGGCATGCGCGATCGCGGCACGGTCGTCTCGTCGGATCGGACCCTTGAATTCTGGCGGAACGCAATGGGCTGCCGGGGCGCGCCGCATGTCGAGCGCTTCGATCCGGCGCGCGACGAGACCGCCGTCGCCATCACCCGCTACGGCGCCTGCCGCGGCGGCACGGTGATCCAGCGCTGGACGGTCGAGGGCGGCGGCCACACCTGGCCGGGGCGCGGCGGCGCCCGCCGGGGTTTCCGCGCGCGGCTGACGGGGGCGACGGCGAGCGAATTCAGCGCTACCGACGTGATCTTCGATTTCTTCAATTCGGTGACTCGCGCTCCATGATCAAATCCGTCCTCATCGCCAACCGCGGAGAGATCGCCTGCCGGGTGATCCGCACCGCACGACGGCTCGGCATTCGCACCGTCGCCGTCTATTCGGATGCGGACGCCAAGTCGCTGCACGTCCGCGAGGCGGATGAAGCGGTCCATGTCGGCCCGTCGCCGGCGCGCGAGAGCTATCTGGTCGGCGACAGGATCATCGCGGCGGCGAAGGAGACCGGCGCCGAGGCGATCCATCCCGGCTACGGCTTCCTCTCCGAGAATGCTGATTTCGCCGAGGCGGTGATCGACGCCGGCCTCGTCTGGGTTGGTCCCAAGCCGTCCTCGATCCGCGCCATGGGTCTGAAGGACGCCGCCAAGAAACTGATGGACGAGGCCGGGGTGCCGACCACGCCGGGCTATCTCGGCGAGAACCAGGACCCGGACCAGCTCCACGCCGAGGCCGACCGGATCGGCTATCCGGTGCTGATCAAGGCGGTGGCGGGCGGCGGCGGCAAGGGCATGCGACGGGTCAACGACAGCGCCGAATTCGCCGACATGTTGACCAGCTGCAAGCGCGAGGCGGCCTCCAGCTTCGGCGACGACCGGGTGCTGATCGAGAAATACATCCTGCGCCCCCGCCATATCGAGGTGCAGGTGTTCGGCGACAGCCACGGCAACGTTGTCCACCTCTTCGAGCGCGACTGCTCGCTTCAGCGCCGCCACCAGAAGGTGATCGAGGAAGCGCCGGCGCCCGGCATGGACGAAGCCACCCGCGCGGCCGTCTGCGACGCCGCCGTCAAGGCGGCAAAGGCGGTCGACTATGTCGGCGCCGGCACCATCGAATTCATCGCCGACGCCAGCGAGGGCCTCAGGGCCGACCGTATCTGGTTCATGGAAATGAACACGCGACTCCAGGTCGAGCACCCGGTGACCGAGGAGATTACTGGCCAGGATTTGGTCGAATGGCAGCTGCGGGTGGCGAGCGGGGAAGAGCTGCCGAAGCGGCAGGACGAACTGGCTATTAACGGCTGGGCGATGGAGGCGCGGCTTTATGCCGAGGATCCGACCCACGATTTCCTGCCTTCGATCGGTCAGCTGTCCGTCTTCTGGCTCGGCGATTACTTGGTGCGGATCGATACCGGCTTTGAGGAAGGCGATACTATTACGCCTTTTTACGATCCAATGATCGCCAAGGTGGTCGCTCATGGCGACGATCGGGACGATGCGGCCGATCGAATCGTAGGTGCGCTGCTCAATACTGCGATCTGGCCGGTCAAGACCAATGCCGGCTTCATTGTCCGCGCGTTGCGGCACCCTACTTTTCTGGCCGGCAATGTCGACACCAACTTCATTCCTTCCCATTATGAAGAACTGCTGCGCGTCGAACCCGCCGATGACGGCGCACTTTCTGCAGCTGCATACGCCCTATTGCCCTCGACCGGATCGTCGCCATGGGAGAGTTGGTCAGGATTCCGGCTGAACGGCGTCCCGGATCGAAGAGTAAGGCTCGAGGAGGCTGGCGAAGTCATCGAATTTGTACCCGGTGCAGGCATCGATCCGGCGTTCATTCGTTGCGACGGCGACGTGGCCGTTTGTCCGCAGGAAGGATGGACCCATGCTTTTCGACTGCACCGGCCTGGCGGCATTGCTGCGGCTGGCCCATCCGATGGTGCCATCATCTCCCCCATGCCGGGCAAGCTGATCGCCGTCGAAGTCGCCCAGGGCGATGCGGTGACCAAGGGGCAGAAACTGGTCACGCTCGAGGCGATGAAGATGGAGCATAGCCTGGTCGCGCCTTATGATGGTGTGGTCGCAGAGTTGAACGCGAGCGAGGGGGCGCAGGTGAGCGAAGGCGCCTTGCTGGTGCGGATCGAGAAGGGGGAGGGGGCCTGATGCCGGGGCGCACGTACGAGCAGTGGACGCTGGGCGACCGGATCCGCCACCAGCCGCACCGCACCGTCACCGAGACCGACAATCTCCTGATCTCGGCGCTGACCCACAATCCGCAGCCGCTTCACCTCGACGAAGTCTATGCGGAAGGGACCGAGTTCGGGCGGATCGTCGTCAACGGCACTTTCACTTTCTCGCTGCTGGTCGGGCTGTCGGTCGGCGACACCACCTTGGGCACGCTCGTCGCCAATCTCGGCTACGACAAGGTGCGGATGCCGGCGCCTGTCTTCATCGGCGACACACTGAGGGCCGAGACCGAGGTTGTCGGGCTCAAGGACAGCGCCTCGCGGCCCGAGGCGGGCATCGTCACTTTCGAGCACCGCATGTACAACCAGCGCGACGAGCTGGTCTGCGTGATGGAGCGCACCGCGCTGATGCAGAGGGGCCGGGCGTGAGAATGCGGACCCTCCTGTTCGTGCCGGGCGACCGGCCGGACCGGATGGAGAAGGCGCTGGCGTGCGGGGCGGACGCATTGATCCTCGACCTCGAGGACGCGGTGGCGACGGCGGCGAAGCCGGTAGCGCGGCGCGAGGTCGCCCATTTCCTCAACGCCAACAGCCATTTCCGGATCTGGGTCAGGGTCAATCCGCTCGACAGCCCCGAGAACGAGAAGGATCTGAATGCGGTCCTGCCCTCGCATCCCGACGGCATCGTCCTCCCCAAGGCCGAAGGCGGGGAGTCGGTTGCCGAGCTTGCCCGGCGCCTGTCCGAGCGCGGCAACGCCACCGCCCAGATCCTCGCCATCGCCACCGAAACGCCGGCGGCAATCTTCCAGCTCGGCAGCTATGGCGGGGCCAAGAGGCTCGCGGGCCTCACCTGGGGCGCCGAGGATCTGCCCGCCGCGATCGGCGCTGCGACCTCTCGAGAGGAGGACGGGCGTTATACTCCGCCTTACGAGCTCGCCCGCTCGCTGTGCCTGTTCGGCGCCGCCGCGGCCGGGGTGGCGCCGATCGAGACGGTCTATCCGGCGTTCAAGGACCTGGACGGCCTCGCCGCTTATGCCGGGCGGGCGCGGCGCGACGGCTTTACCGGCATGATGGCGATCCACCCGACTCAGGTGCCGGTGATCAACGCCGCCTTCACGCCCAGCGAGGAGGAGATGGCGCACGCCCGCGCGGTGGTCGCGGCGTTCGATGCCAATCCCGGCGCGGGGACCCTGTCGCTCGACGGCCGGATGATCGACCGGCCCCACCTGGTCCAGGCCCAGCGCATCCTCGCCATGGGGGCGGCCTGAACGGCCATGCTCCTCGCCAGTGAGCCGGCGATTCGCGCCGCAATCGGTATTGGCGCCGGACTGATCGCCGGCTCCTTCATCGCCACCATGATGATCCGTTGGCCGGACGGACGGTCGGTGCTTCGCGGCCGTTCGGCCTGCGACGCCTGCCAGGCGCCGCTCGGAATCGGCGACCTCGTTCCGGTCCTTTCCTGGCTGGTCCGGCGCGGCCGCTGCCGCCGCTGCGGCGCCAAGATCGACCCGCGCCATCCGGCGATCGAGGCGGCGGCGGCGATGATCGGGCTGGTCGCCCTGCTCGGCCACCCGCTGCCGCTCGCCGCGGTCACCGCCCTGCTCGGCTGGTGGCTGCTCCTCGCCTCCGCGCTCGACCTCGAACATCACTGGCTGCCGGACCGGCTGACCCTGCCTTTGATCCCGCTCGGCCTCGCCGCGGCCTGGGCCGGCTTCGGGCCGCCGCTAACCGACCGGCTGGCCGGCGCCGCGATCGGCTGGGCCTTCCTGTTCCTCGTCGCCTTTCTCTATCGGCGGCTGCGCGGCCGGGAAGGGATGGGCGGCGGCGATCCCAAATTGCTCGGCGCGATCGGCGCCTGGATCGGGGCGTGGAACCTGCCCTTCATCCTGCTCGGCGCCGGCCTGTTCGGCCTCGCCGCAATCCTGCTGATGCGCCTGCGCGGCCAGCAAGTAACCGCGACCAGCCGCCTGCCGCTGGGAACGCTGATGATCCTGGCGGCCTGGCCGGTCTGGATCGTGGTCTCGGCAATCTAGACGTCCTCCCCTCGAATCGAGGGCAGGACCTTTCCCTAACTCATTCAGCGGCCATCCATCTTCGTTGTGGCAGAAGGGATGCTTAAGGGCGGCGCTTTTCCCTAGAGGCGTCGCCCGCCTTCGTTTTCCGGCCCGCCGTCGCGCCCATTTCCGTCCATTTCCGTCGGTTTTCCCCCGCCCGAATCACCTTGCGCGCCGCCCGAAAAGCTGTGAACGTCCCCCCCGTACGACTCTTCCGGGGAAGGGGAGGCGTTTTCGCCAACCAGTTCAAGACGATGAGCCGTCTACGATTGCGGCCGCCTGTCTTATTAGAGTCACGGGACGGTCATAGCGGGGTTGGGGAGGGATTCGAACATCGCGATGCGCCTGGCCTTGAGCCCACGTACCGAGCGGCTGCTCGGGCGTTTGCCCAGACCGACCGTCTATACGGCGGCCGAGATGATCCTGCTCGGCCTCGTCGCCGTCCAGTGCGCCCGCCTGATCTGGATCCTGGCGGTCCCGCCCGGCACCGTCGGCGACTGGCGCGCGCCCTCGTCGCTCGCCGCGCCCGCCGACAGCGCCATCCTCGCTGGCTTCGATCCCTTCTTCCGCATCAGCGGCCCGTCCGGACCGGTGGTGGTGACCGCGCTCAACCTCAAGCTGTACGGCGTCCGCCAGGACCAGGCGAGCGGCCGCGGCTCGGCGATTATCGCCCTTCCCGACGGCCGCCAGATGAGCTTCGCGGTCGGCGAGGAGATCGTCCCCGGCGTGACCCTGACCCAGGTCGCGTTCGACAGCGTCACCATCAGCCGCAACGGCGCGGCCGAGCAGATCTTCCTCGACCAGTCGACGCCGGCCGCGGTCGCCGATACGGTGGCGCCTCCCGCGACTGGCGCCGCGCCGCCAACGCAGGTCCTGGCGCCGCCGCCCCCCAATCCGGCGCAGTCGCCCGCCGCGGCGGCGCCCGGTCAGCCGCTGAACTTCCAGCCGCGGACGATGGGCGGCCGGGTCACCGGCATCATCGTCAGCGCCGGCGCCGACGACCGGGTGTTCCGCAATTCCGGTTTCGTCGCCGGCGACGTCATCGTCTCGGTCAACAACCAGCGCGTGACCTCGCTCGAGCAGGCCCGCGCCGCGCTCGGCCGGTCGGGTGGCGAGGTCAATGTCCTGGTCGATCGTGGCGGCCAGGCGATTCCATTGCGCGTGAGGTTTAATCCGTGAAACGAGTTTTGATTGCCCTTGCGCTGTGCTGCGCCCCGGTTACCCCGATCGTCGCCCAGCAGGTGATCAATTTGCGCGACGCTGACATTCGCGCCTTCATCCAGGACGCGGCGCGGGTGACTGGCCGCACTTTCATCATCGATCCCGCCGTCCAGGGCCGGGTGTCGGTGGTGACCCAGCGGCCCCTGTCCAATTCCGAATATTTCGAGCTATTCCTGTCGACGATGCGGGCCAACGGCTATGTCGCGGTGCCGACTGCGGGCGGCGCGCTGCGCATCCAGCCGGTTGCCGGCGCGGTAACGACGGCGCGGGTCGGCGGCCGCCGGTCGAGCCCGAGCGGCTTCGTCACGGAGATTTTCCGCCTGCGCCATATCGAGGCGGCGGCGGCGGTCGAGACGCTGCGGCCGATGGTCAGCCGCGACGGCGCGATCACCGCCAGCCGCAACACGATCGTAGTTTCCGATTTCGCCGACAATATCGGCCGGATCCGCCAGGTCCTCGCCCGGATCGACGTCGATGGTGGTCTCACCCGCATCGTCGGCCTTGATCATAGCGGCGCGCGCGAGATTGCCGCCGCGCTCGGCGAGCTTGCGCCGGAGGGCGTTTCGGTGGTGCCGATCGACAGCTCGAACGTCATCGCGCTGCGCGGCGACGCCGCCGCCGTCAACCAGCTCGCCGGAATCGCCCAGGAGCTCGACCGACGCGCGGCGCGAGGGAGCGAGATCCGGGTGGTCTTCCTCCAGCATGCCGATGCCGAGCAGTTGCTGCCCGTGCTGCAGCAGCTGATCGGCCAGGCGCCGAGCCAGCCGGCGGCGCGCGCCCCCCGGCTCAGCCGCTCGATCAACAACAGCAATGCCGACGGCATGAACCGCGGCGGCCAGGCCGGCGCCGCAAACCCCGCCGCGCCGCCACCCGTCGCGCCAACCTCGTCCGGAGGGGGCGCCGCCGCGCCCGGCGCTCGCAATGCGGTCGTGACCCGCTTCGAAGGCGCCAATGCCATAGTCATTTCGGCGGCGCCCGACATCCAGCGCACCCTGGGCGAGGTCATCCGCCAGCTCGACGTACGCCGCCACCAGGTGTTGGTCGAGGCCATCATCGTCGAGATTTCCGACAGCGCCGCCCAGCAGCTCGGCGTCCAGCTCTTCCTCTCGGGCCTAAGGGGCTCGAACATCCCCTTCGCCATCACCAATTATTCGAACATCGTCCCTAGCATCGGCTCGATTGCCGGCGCCATCGCGGCGCGCGAGCTGGGCGGGACGACGACGACGATCACGACGGGAAGCGGGACGACGACGACTTCGACGACCGGAGAGGGCTCCGACCTGATCAATGTCGCGGCGGCGCAATTGGCCGGGATCAACGGCGGCGTCGCCGGCCTCGCACTGCAGAGCGGCAACGCCATCTTCGGCGCGATCATCAACGCGGTGCGCTCCGACAATCAGTCGAACATCTTGTCGACGCCGTCGATCATGACCCTCGACAATCAGGAGGCGCACATCCTGGTCGGCCAGGAGATCCCGATCACCACCGGCGAGGCGCTCTCGCCCAATTTCGACAACACCTTCCGCACCGTCCAGCGCCAGAATGTCGGCGTCACCCTGGAGGTGCGGCCGCAGATCAACGCCGGCGGCACGATCAAGATGGATTTGAGGGTCGAGGTCAGCTCGATCGCCGGGCCGGTCTCGCCGCGCTCGCAGGATTTGATCCTCAACAAGCGCGAGATCGTCGACACGATCACCGTCGACGAAGGCAATATCGTCGGCATCGGCGGCCTGCTCGACGACAATGACCGGCGCACGCTCGAACGGGTGCCGGTGCTCGGCGACATCCCGATCGTCGGCAACCTTTTCCGGTCGCGCGGCCGCGCGCGCGCTCGAACCAATCTGATGGTGTTCATCCGCCCCACCATCCTTCGCTCCGCGGACGACGCCCAGGAAGTGTCGGCCCGACGCTACAATTACATGCGCGGCCAGCAGCTTTCGGCGACGCCCAACCGCGAGCCGACCCTCGACGAACTGGTCCGCGATTATCTCGGCACGGTTCCGCCCGCCGCCCCCCCCGGTCCGCAACTGCAGGACCAGGTGGTGACGCCGCTTCCGGCGACCCAGGGTCAGGTGCCGGTGGCGCCGATTCCGGCGCCGGCGCCGAGCGAGGCGCCGCAACAATGAGCGGCGCCGGCCATGACGACGTCGTGGCGGAGGCGGTTCCGGCGAGGGTGCCTTATTCCTTCGCCCGCCGCCACGGCCTGCTGCCGACCGCCGTGCATGACGACGGCCGGCTCGATGTGGCGATGCGCGCCGGCGCCGACCCGAAGGCGCTGATCGAGCTCCGCCGCTTCCTCGCGCGGCCCTTTGCCGTCCACGAGGTCGACGGGCCGGCCTTCGACCGCCTGCTCTCCGATCTCTATCCGTCGGGCACCGAGGCGGCGGCGGACGCCGCGGGCTCGCTGGGACTGGGCGACGATCTCGGCCATCTCGCCGCCGCTCTGCCCAGCGCCGAGGATCTGCTCGACACGTCCGACGACGCGCCTGCCATCCGCCTGATCAACGGCGTGATCGCCGACGCCGCCCGCCAGGGCGTCTCCGACATTCATATCGAGCCCTATGAATCGGGCCTGGTGATCCGCATGCGGATGGACGGCGTGCTGCGCGAGACCCTGCGCATGCCGGCCCATGTCGCGCCTGTGGTGGTCAGCCGGGTCAAGGTCATGGCGCGCCTCGATATCGCCGAGCGGCGCCTGCCCCAGGACGGGCGGATCGGCCTCACCCTTGGCGGCAAGATGATCGACGTGCGCGTCTCGACCCTGCCGAGCCGCGCCGGCGAGCGGGTGGTGCTGCGCATCCTCGACAAGGAAAATGCCGGCATCGATCTGGAAATGCTGGGCATGGCCGAAGCTGCCCACGCCCTGTTCCGCGACGCGCTGGCCGAGCCCAACGGCATCGTCCTGGTCACCGGGCCGACCGGATCGGGCAAGACCACCACCCTTTATGCCGGGCTCAAGCTGCTCAACGACGGCACCCGCAACATCCTCACCGTCGAGGACCCGGTCGAATATGCGGTGGACGGGGTCGGCCAGACCCAGATCAATCCCCAGGTCGGCCTGTCCTTCGCCGCCGGGCTGCGCGCCATCCTGCGCCAGGATCCCGATGTGGTGATGGTCGGCGAAATCCGCGACCGGGAAACCGCGGACATTGCCGTCCAGGCGGCGTTGACCGGCCACCTCGTCCTTTCCACCGTCCACACCAACGACGCGGTCGGCGCGATCACGCGGCTGCGCGACATGAAGGTCGAGCCCTTCCTGATCGCTTCCACCGTCCGCGCGGTGCTGGCGCAGCGGCTGGTGCGCCGGCTCTGCACCGAATGCCGCGAGGCGGTGCGCGCCGACGGCTCGCTGGCCGGCCTGCTCGGCGTCGAGCCGGGGACGATCGTCTACGAGCCCAAAGGATGCCCCTCGTGCAATAAGAGCGGCTATAAGGGGCGGATCGGCCTGTTCGAGGCCGTGCGAATCGACGACGAGATCCGCCGGCTGATCAACAACGGCGCCGACGAGGCCGCGATCGACGCTTACGCCCATCGCAACAGCGAGACCCTTACTGCCGCGGCGCGGACCCTGGTCCGCGACGGCGTGACCAGTCCCGAGGAGGCGGTGCGGGTGTCGCGCCGCGAGGCGGCCGATGCCTGATTTCGCTTATGTCGGGCTCGACACCGCCGGCCGCGAACGGCGCGGATCGGTGCGCGCCGAAACCTCCGACGCCGCCCGCGATCAGCTCGTCTCGCGCAAGCTCTACGTGGTGCGGATCGAGCCGGCGGCGGAGGGCGCCTCACCGCCATTGCTGTCGAAGAGCCTGTTCACTCGCAGGAAGCTCTCCACCAAGCAGGTCACCCTGTTCACCCGCCAGCTCGCCACCCTGATCACGGTCACGCCGCTGGAAGAGGCTCTGCGCACCGTCGCCGGCCAGGCCGAGCGACCGGAAGTGCGCCGGGTGCTCGGCTCGGTCCATTCGGGCGTGGTCGAGGGCCAGCGCCTCGCCGACGCGATGGGCCGCGAGCCGGCAAGCTTCCCGCCGCTCTACCGGGCGATGGTGTCGGCGGGCGAGGCCTCCGGCACACTGCCGGCGATCCTCGAGCGGCTGGCCAATTTCCTGGAGCGCCAGGCGCTGGTCCGCGGCAAGGTCCTCTCCACTCTCGCTTACCCAATCGTCCTTGCCGTCGTCGCCGCTTTCGTCGTCTTCGCCCTGATGATCTTCGTCGTTCCCAAGGTGGTCGAGCAGTTCCAGGATATCGGCCAGTCTTTGCCCTTGCTGACCCGCATCGTCATCGGCATTTCCTCCTTCCTCGCTTCCTGGTGGTGGGCGCTCCTCATTGCCGCCGCCGCCGCAGTGCTGCTTGCCGGCCGGGCGCTGAAGGACGAAGGGGTCAGGATGAAGGCCGATCGCATGCTGCTGCGCCTGCCTTTGATCGGGCGGCTGATCCGCGATCTCCACGCGGCGCGTATGGCGCGGACGCTTTCGACCATGGTCGCCAGCCGCCTGCCCTTGCTCGACGGCCTCAGGCTGACCACCGAGACGGTACACAACAGGGTGCTGCGCGCCGCCTCCGTCGACATCGCCGAAACCGTCCGCACCGGCGGCAGCCTTTCGGGCGCGCTTCGCCGGGCCGCCATCTTCCCGCCTTTGCTCGTCTATCTCGCCGCGTCCGGCGAAGCCTCGGGCAAGCTCGACGTCATGCTCGAGCGGGCGGCCGACTATCTCGACCGCGAGTTCGATTCGTTCACGACAACCGCCTTGTCGCTACTCGAGCCCGCGATCATCATCGTCATGGGCGCGATCGTCGCCCTGATCGTCCTGTCGATCCTGCTTCCGATCCTGCAGCTCGACACTTTGGCGGGAGGTTATTGATGCCCAGGATCCGTGCACGCCGCCGCGAAGAAGGCTTCACCCTGGTCGAGCTGATGGTGGTGCTGGTTATCATCGGCCTGCTCGCCACCATCGTCATCATCAACGTCATGCCGGCGGCCGACCGGGCGGCGACGACCAAGGCACGGGCCGACATAGCGACGCTGGAGCAAGGGCTGGAAATGTACCGGCTCGACAATCAGCGCTATCCGACCACCGACGAAGGGCTACAGGCCTTGGTCGCGGGCCAATATGTCCGCCGCCTGCCCAACGATCCCTGGAACCATCCCTATCGCTACGCCGCGCCGGGCCGAAACGGTCGCCCGTTCAACTTGGCAAGCTGGGGCGCCGACGACCGTGAAGGCGGATCGGGAACGAATGCCGACATCGTCAACTGAGATCGGGCACAGCTTTCTCGTCACCTTCCCGGACGAGGGCGGGGTCGAGGGGCCCTGGCTGCTGATCGAGGGCGGCCGCGTCACCGCGCGCGGCGTGGCGGACGAGGTGCCGGTCCCGGACCCCGAGACGCGGACGGTCCTCGCAATTCCCGGGGAGCTGGTCACGATCCACTGGCTCGATCTGGCCGGGGGACTGGCCCAGGCCCAGGCGGCCGCGGCCGCCCGGCTGATGCTCGCCGACGCCAGCGCCGGCAATCTCGCCGACATGCACGTCGCGGTCGGCCTGCCCGAGGCCGGTTTGACTCCGGTCGTCCTCGTACCCGCCGCCCTGATGGTCTTCTGGGTGGCGGCCGCCGATCCCGACAAGATCGTCCCCACCTCGCTGTTGCTTCATCCCCCCGCCGCGGGGATGGTCCGCCGCGACAAGGGCCGGGTGCCGGATTATCGCGGGCCGGCCGCCGCGTTCAGCGTCGAGCCCGATCTCGCCGCCCTGCTGATCGGCGACGCGTCGGTCGAGCCGGTCGATGAAGCGACATTCGAAGGAGGACTCGGCGCCGCTCTGTGGCCGCCCGTGATCAATCTGCGCCAGGGACAGTTCGCCAATCGTCGCCGCTGGAGCGTCGATCGCAATTGGGTGCGGCGGGTGGCCATGTACGCCATCGCCTTCGTCCTGCTCACCCTGGTCGTCCAGCTGGCCCTGATCATGCGCTACACCTTCGCTGCCGACCGGCTGGAGGCGGAAACGGTCGCGCTCGCTGCCGCTGCTCCCGCCGGCGTCCGCGACGTCCGTCCCGGCTTCGGCCCCCTTGCGTCGCATCTGTTCGAAGCGGTGCGCGCCACGCCCAACGTCGAGGTCACCCGCATCGATTACCGGCCCGACGGCGCACTGGCGGCGACGGTCGAGGTCGACAGCCCGGCGACCCTCGCCGCCTTCCGCCAGCGGATCGAGGCAGGCGGGGTCGCCGTCGACGGCGGCACCGCCCCAACCGGCGGCCCGCAGCCGGGCGCCGAACTGGTGCTGCGGCCGGCATGACCGAAAATCTGACCCTCTGGTGGCTGGAACGGAGCCGGCGCGAGCAGATCCTGCTCGGGGTGATGTTCGGCCTCGCGGCGCTGCTGATCGCCTGGCTGCTGGTCCTACGGCCGCTGTCCGATGCGCTCGATTCCGCCATGGCGCGGCACGACACCGCGATCATCGCCCTCGCCGAAGCGCGGGCGCGGGCCCCACGCGGGCCTATCGTCTCCCCCGTCGCCGCGCCGGCCATGCCGGTCGATTCCCAGCTCGGGCGGGCGGCGGCCGAGGCGGGATTCGCCGATGCGCGCGTGGCCAGCCGGGGGCCGAACCGGGCAAGCGTTGCGATCGCCGCCGCCCGTCCCCAGGCCCTGTTCGCCTGGGTGGCGCGGCTCGAGGCGCAGGGCCTGGCGGTCGAGCGGTTGCGGGCCCAGGCCAATCCCGATCGCACGCTGTCCGCCGAAGCCTCGTTCCGGGCGCGGGGCCGCTGATGCGGATCCGCCTCAACATGAAGCGCAGCGTCTTCTTCCTTGCGGCGCTTGCCTTCGCCTTGTTCGCCCTGCTGCCCCTCAGGCTGGTGATCGGCTGGTACGGGCTGGAAGGACGCGGGCTCGCCGCGCGCGAGGCGACCGGGACCTTGTGGATGGGCGCGCTCAAGGAGGCGCAGTTCGGCCGGGTGGCGCTGGGGGATTTGAACGCGCGACTCAACATCCTGCCCCTTTTCATCGGCCGGGCCCGGCTCTCGCTCAGCCGCGACGAGGCCGAGGGGCGTTTCGAGGGGGCGGTGACCGTCTCGCGCCACGGCTTCGGCGTCGACGATCTCAACGGCCAATTGCGCACCGGAGCGAGGTTCGCGCCGGTGCCGATCGCCACGCTCGATCTCGGCGACGTCACCGCCCATTTCGACGGCGGCCTGTGCAGCCATGCCGAGGGCGAGGTTCGCGCCGCCTTCGCCGGCGGCATGGCCGGCCTGGTCCTGCCCGCGGGCCTGCGCGGCACCGCCCGCTGCGCCGAGGGGGCATTGCTCCTCCCCTTGGCCAGCTCGACCGGCATGGAGCAGCTCAACCTGCGCTTCCAGGCCGACGGGCGCTGGCGCATCGATCTCAGCGTCCGGCCCAGCGATCCCGCCGCCGCCACGCCGCTGACCGCGGCCGGCTTTGTGCCGTCGGGCGGTGCGCTGGTGCGGCGAGTCGAAGGCTCCTTCTGACGAAAGCCGGAAAGAAAGCCGGTCCGGGCCGTTCTTGCGGCATATCGCGCCCCTAGGGGTGCGGAGCATGGGGGCTTCCACGGCGCGCCTTTGGCGCAGCCGGTGGCTAGGAGGCCAAAGATGAAAGCATTTGTGATGGCGGCCGGAGCGCTGCTGATCGGCACGTCTGCTTACGCATACGATGCCGGCAAGAGTTTCGATTCCAAACTGCTCGCCAAGCCCGACAAGATCTTGGCGATCGACCAGGAGCAGCAGATGAAGAAGGCGGTGGTCGACGTCCTCTCCGACGCCAAGGCCGAGGCCATCGTCCAGCCCGCCAGCGCGGTGACCTGGGACTCGGACGGCGCCGACGCGACCTGGAAGCCGGCGAGCGCGGTGACCTGGGATGAGGTCGACAAGGCGGACGCCTCGACCAAACTGACCAGCGACGCGCCCGACCAAGTGGACACCAGCCAGGGCGATCCGGACATGGACCTGACCGTCGATCCGGACTCGACCGCGCCGGTGGAGGCTGTCGCGGACACAGCGAGTGAATATCAGGGTGTCGGAGGTCCGGACGAGGCCGTCCAGGTGGCCAGCGCCGAACTGGCGCCGCGTCCCGCGGCCGGCAATTATCCCCCTTGCCGCCCGGGACCGGGCGACGACAATTGCATTCAGCTCTACGAGCCGGGCGTGCGCGAGCAGCTGGCGAGTTGGAACCAGCCGACCGGCGGCCTCGCCGGTGTCGAGACCCAAACCGCGATGGGCGGCCCCTATGAGCCGGTCGAGACCGGCGCCGCCGACGAGGTGATGGCGAATGCGGACACCGATACGGTGCCGCAGACGCTCGCTTATTCCGGCGACGGCATCAACAGCGGCCCGCTCGACGAAGAGGGTGTGGTCTAGCTCGCCTTCTTCGCCCGGCTTTTCTTCGCGGGAGGCGCCGTCACGGCGGCGCCTCCCGGCTTGTCGGCGAGCCAGGCGTTGATCCTGGCGATGCTGCGTTCGAGCCCGTGGACGACGGCGCGGGCCTTTTCCGGGTCGTCGTCGGCCGTGGCGATGTCGGAGATCCAGTAGGTTTCCGAAAGCCATTCCTTGCCGTCGTCGCGGTCGCTGACCGAGATGCCGAGAAAGGCCTCCTCGGCCTCGATCCAGTTGGCCCCGTCGTGGCGCATCACGTGCAGCCGGATCTGCGCCGTCTCCTCGATGTCGCCCATGCACACTTCACGCGCCGCCTCGAGGAAGGGCGCGATCAGGCCCCAGTCCATCTTGGTTTCGGCGAGGACGGCGAAGACCGCGTTCAGGATCTGCTTCTGCGCGATGCTGTGATAATCGCCGCTGGTCAGCGGCCCATCCTCTTCCTCGTCCCCCTCGTCCATCGCGCGGTCATCCTTGCCCACGTCTTCGGGCAGCGGCTTTCCTTCCGCGTCGATCGGCGGAATGTCGTTCTTGTCGTCTTCGGGCGGTGAGTCGTCGGCCATGGATGAGCGCTGTCCCATGCGGCGGGCGCGGTCAAGCGCTGCCGCCGCTTTCATGGCCACGGCGCCGATGCTAGGCCCCACCCATGACCGCCGCCTGGACCTTTTTGATCGATCGGGGCGGCACGTTCACCGACATCGTCGCCCGCGCGCCCGACGGCCGCCTAGTCGTCCGCAAGCTGCTGTCCGACAATCCCGAACTTTATGAGGATGCGGCGGTCGCAGGCATCAATGGGATCCTCGCCGAAGCCGGAGGCGGCGCGCTCGGAGCGGTGCGGATGGGGACGACCGTGGCGACAAACGCTTTGCTCGAGCGCAAGGGCGAACCGGTGGTGCTGGCGATTACCGCCGGCCTCGGCGACGCGCTGCGGATCGGCACCCAGGCCCGCCCCGACATCTTTGCGCGGCGGATCCTGCTGCCGGAACCGCTTTACGACCATGTCGTCGAGATCGACGAACGGCTGACCGCCGATGGCGAGCTGCTGCGTCCGCTCGATCGCGAAGCGGCGCGACGCGGGCTGCGGGAGGCTTGGGACAGCGGTTACCGCGCGCTGGCGATCGTGCTGATGCACGGGTGGCGCTGGACCGCGCACGAGGCGGAGCTGGCCGCCATGGCCCGCGACATCGGCTTCACCCAGGTTTCGGCGAGCCACGAGGTCGAGCCGCTGATCAAGCTGGTCGGCCGCGGCGACACCGCCGTGGTCGACGCCTATCTCTCGCCAGTGCTGCGGCTCTATGTCGACAAGGTCGTCGCCGGACTCAACGGGGCGGGGCGCCTGCTGTTCATGCAGTCCAATGGCGGGCTGACGGACGCTTCCGCCTTTCGCGGCAAGGACGCGATCCTGTCCGGCCCCGCCGGCGGCATCGTCGGCATGGCGAAGACCGCCGCCGAGGCCGGCTTCGACCATGTCATCGGCTTCGACATGGGCGGCACCTCGACCGACGTTTCCCACTTCGCCGGCGCCTATGAGCGGACCAGCGAGCGCGCCGTCGCCGGCGTGAGGGTGCGGGCGCCGATGCTCGAAATCCACACCGTCGCCGCCGGCGGCGGCTCGGTCTGCCATTATGACGGGCGCCGCTTCCGGGTCGGTCCCGACAGCGCTGGCGCCATTCCCGGGCCCGCTTGCTACCGTCGCCGCGGCCCGCTCACCATCACCGACTGCAACGTCGTGCTCGGCAAGATCCGGCCCGAGCATTTTCCCCATGTCTTCGGCCCCGGCGGCGACCAGCCGATCGATGCCTCGGCGTCCCTGGCCCTGTGCGAGGAGATCGGCGGCCGCGCCGGCATGAGCGCGATTGCGGCGGCGGAAGGTTTCGTCCGGATCGCGGTCGACAATATGGCCAACGCGATCAAGCAGATCTCGATCGCCCGCGGCCACGACGTCACCCGCTATACCTTGCAATGTTTCGGCGGGGCGGGCGGCCAGCATGCCTGCCTGGTCGCCGACGCGCTCGGCATCGAGCGCGTGATGATCCATCCCCTGGCGGGGGTGCTCAGTGCACACGGCATGGGTCTCGCCGACATGGTTGAACTGCGCCAGCGCAGCCTGGCGGGCGGCGATCTGGAGGCGGTGCTGTCCGAACTGGCGGCGGACGCGAGCGCGGCATTGGCTGCCCAAGGCGTCGCCGCACCCGAGATCAGGCGGCGCGCAGCCCTGCGCTACGACGGCAGCGATTCCAGCCTCGAAGTGGAAGTCGCCGACCCTGCTGCGATGCGCGCGTCGTTCGAGGCGGCGCACAAGGCCCGTTTCGGCTTCACCGCGCCCGAAGCCGAAGTGGTCGTCGAAACCGCGATCGTTGAAGCGGTCGGCGCCGGCGACCGGCTCGAAGCCAGGCTCGAAAGCGGGGCAGGGGAGGCGAGGCTCGACGAGGATCTCTACGACCGGGCCGGACTCAAACCAGGCGATCGAATCGACGGCCCGGCGCTGATCGTCGATCCCTCGGCGACCACCATGGTCGAGCCGGGCTGGCGGGCCGAGGTCGACGGCCATGACAATCTGATCCTGGTCCGCGCCGTGCCCCGCGCCGCCTCGGCGCTGGGCGCCGAGGTCGATCCGGTCATGCTCGAGGTGATGGCCAATCTGTTCATGGCCATCGCCGAGGAAATGGGGGTCGCGCTCCAGAACACCGCTTCCTCGGTCAACATCAAGGAACGCCTCGATTTCTCCTGCGCCCTGTTCGACCGCAACGGCAATCTGATCGCCAACGCGCCGCACATTCCTGTCCATCTCGGCTCGATGGGCGATTCGATCCGCACGATCATCGCCGCCCGGGGAGAAAGACGCGACGGACGGGGGATGAAGGAAGGCGACGTCTACGTCCTCAACGCCCCTTATCGCGGTGGCACCCATCTGCCCGACATCACCGTGATCATGCCGGTCTTCGCCGACGGCGATGCGGCGCCGGCCTGGTATGTCGCCGCCCGCGGCCATCATGCCGATATCGGCGGCATCGAACCCGGATCGATGCCGCCCGGCAGCAAAACCGTTCACGACGAAGGGGTGCTGATCGACAATATGTTGCTTGTCGACCAGGGTCGCTTCCTTGAGGCCGATCTGCGCGCTTTGCTCGCCTCGGGCGACTGGCCGGCGCGCAATCCCGACCGCAACGTCGCCGACTTGAAGGCCCAGATCGCCGCCTGCGCGCGCGGTGTGGGCGAGCTCAGGCGCGTCGCCGGCGAGTACGGCCGGGCCGCGATCGACGGCTATATGGACCATGTCATGGCCTATGCCGAGGAGGCGGTGCGCCGCCTGATCGGCCGGCTGGAGGACGGCGCCTTCACCTATGAAATGGACAATGGCGCCCAGGTCTCGGTCGCGGTGAGCGTCGATCGCGCCGCGCGGACGGCGACGGTCGATTTCGCCGGAACCAGCGGCCAGTTGCCCGACAATTTCAACGCGCCTTACTCGATCTGCCGGGCGGCGACGCTCTACGCCTTCCGCACCCTGCTCGACGATCCGATACCCTTGAACGACGGCTGCATGCGGCCGATCCATTTGAAGGTGCAGCAAGGATCGATGCTCAACCCCGATTATCCGGCGGCGGTGGTGGCCGGCAATGTCGAGACCAGCCAGGTGATCACCGATTGCCTGTTCGCGGCGATGGGGGCGCTGGCGCCGAGCCAGGGGACAATGAACAATTTCACGTTCGGCAACGAGCGGCATCAATATTATGAGACGATCGCGGGCGGGGCAGGGGCCGGGCCCGGTTTCGACGGGGCGAGCGCGGTCCAGACCCACATGACCAACAGCCGCCTCACCGATCCCGAAATCCTCGAAACCCGCTATCCGGTGATCCTCGAAACCTTCGCCATCCGCCGCGGCTCCGGCGGCGCGGGCGCGCATCGCGGTGGCGACGGCGCGGTGCGGCGCATCCGCTTCCGTGAGCCGATGCACGCCGCCATCCTGTCCAACCGCCGTCGGATCGCCCCGCGCGGGATCAAGGGCGGCGGCGATGCGCAAGCGGGCGTGAACAAGGTCTTGCGTGCCGGCGGCGGGGAGGAGACTTTGACGGCGACGGATTCGGCCGAGCTGGCCGCCGGCGACGCGTTCGAGATCCGGACGCCGGGGGGAGGGGGATACGGAACGCCATGAGCCAATATCTCCCCCTGCTCGGCATCCTCGTCGTCATTGTCGGCTTCGCGCTTCGCTTCAATCCGATGCTGGTCGTGCCGGCGGCGGCGCTGACCACCGGCCTGCTTGCCGGGCTCGACCCGATCGAGGTGATCGGCAAGCTCGGCAAGGCGTTCAACGACGCGCGCATCATCATCATCCCCTGGATCGTGCTGCCGGTGATCGGCATCCTCGAACTCTACGGGCTACAGCAGCGGGCGCGGGCGGTGATCAGCGGCTTTCGGGCGGCGACGGTCGGCCGGTTGCTGATCCTCTATCTGATCTACCGCCAGCTGATCTCCGCCATCGGCCTTCATTCCACCGCCGGCCATCCCCAGACGGTGCGTCCGCTGGTCGCGCCGATGGCGGTGGCCGCCGCCGAACAGCAGGCCCAGCTCGACGACGAGGCGAAGGATCGGATCAAGGCCTATGCCGCCGCGACCGACAATGTCGGCCTGTTTTTCGGCGAGGACATCTTCTTCGCCATCGGCTCGATCGTGCTGATCCAGCAGACGCTCGAAGCCTATCACATCGTCCTGTCGCCGCTCGAACTGGCGGTCTGGGCGATCCCGACGGCCGTCGCCGCCTTCATCATCCACTCCACCCGGCTTCTCCTCCTCGACCGCAGCCTCGCGCGACGCCGCCGGAGAGCGGCGCCATGATCACCATCCAGCACGTCTTCTACCTGGTCGGGTCTCTGTTCGGCGCCTGGGCCCTGCTCAGCCTCGCCGATCGCACCAACCCCAAACGTTTCGGCAATGCCGCATTCTGGGGCCTCGTCGCGCTCAGCCTGCTCGCCGGGCAGCACCTTGGCGACGTCGCCAACGGCTTCCTCGTGCTCGGTCTCTCGGGCCTGGCGACGTTCAAGCTGCTTGGCCGGGGCAAGCCCTCCACGGGCGAGGCGGAACGGGAGGCCGAAGGCGCGAAATATGGCAACAGGCTGTTCCTCCCGATCCTGATCGTCCTCCTCACCGCGGTCTTCGGCACGCTCCTCTATCTCTACACGCCGCTCCACCAGTCGGGTCTGTTCGAGCGCAACCGCGAGACCTTCATCCTGCTTTGTTGCGGCGTGCTGCTGGCGCTCGCGGTCATCTTCGCCTGGTTGAGGCCGGCGCCCCTGGCGCCGCTCGACGAGGGACGGCGGTTGATCGACGCCGTCGGCTGGGCCGCCGTGCTGCCGCTGATGCTGGCCGCGCTCGGATTGGTCCTCGCCGACACCGGGGTCGGACGTACGATCGGCACCCTGTTGCTGACCGTCATCCCGGACGGGACGGTGCTGCCGGCGGTCGTCGTCTTCGGCCTGGGCATGGCCCTGTTCACCATCCTCACCGGCAATGCTTTCGCCGCCTTCCCGGTCATGGCGACCGCCATCGGCATTCCGCTGCTCATCCAGGGCTATGGGGGCGATCCCGCGGTGGTCGGCGCGATCGGCATGCTCGCCGGCTTCTGCGGCACCTTGATGACTCCCATGGCGGCCAACTTCAATCTGGTGCCAGCCGCCTTGCTCGAGCTCAAGGACCAGAACGGGGTGATCAAGGCCCAGATTGGTACGGCGCTGCCGCTGCTGGTCGTGAACATATTCCTCATTTATTTCCTGGCCTTCCGATGACCCACAAGCTCACCGCCGACACCGCCAACCGCTTCGCCGAGATCGCCCTCGGCCACGTCACGCGCGAATATCCGCACAAGCTCGACCATGTGATGGACGGGCCCGAGGACGTCGAAAGCCCGCGCGCGCTTCATCCGATCTTCTTCGGCAGCTTCGACTGGCACAGCTGCGTCCACGGCTATTGGCTGCTGCTCCGCACCCGGCGACTCTTCCCCGGGTTTGAGGCTGCGCCGCGGGTCGAGGCGCTGATGGACGAGATGCTGGCGCCGGCGAAGGTGGCAGGGGAGCTGGACTATCTCGACCGGGCCTATTCGGGCGGGTTCGAGCGGCCTTATGGCTGGGCCTGGTTGCTCGCCCTCCACGCTGAGGCCCGGCGCCACGACGCCGAGTGGGCGGACCATCTCGGGCCGCTCGCGCTCGCCTTCGCCGAGCGGTTCAAATCCTATCTGCCCCGGCTCACCTACCCGGTCCGCACCGGCACCCACTTCAACACCGCCTTCGCCCTCATCCTGGCGCTGGACTGGGCCGACGCCGGCGACAGCGGGCTCGGCGCCCTTATTCGGGCAAGGGCGATGGATTATTATGGCGGCGACCGGGCCTGCCCGGCCTGGGAGCCGGGCGGCGACGATTTCCTGTCGCCGGCTTTGACCGAAGCCCTGCTGATGCGCCGGACGCTGCCCGAGACCGCGTTCGCCGCCTGGTTCGCCGGCTTCCTGCCCGACCTCGCCGCCCGAATTCCGCAAAGCCTGTTCACCCCGGCCTTCGTCTCGGATCGGTCGGACGGCAAGATCGCCCATCTCGACGGCGTGAATCTCAGCCGTGCCTGGGGCTGGCGGGGCATAGCCGATGGGCTGGAGCCGGAGCTGGCGGCGCTGGCGCGGGAAACCGCTACGGTCCATCTCGACGCCAGCCTGCCCCATGTGGCCGGCGACTATATGGGGGAGCATTGGCTCGCGACCTTCGCGCTGCTGGCGCTGGAGACTGAAGCCTGAGCGGCCGCCCTGTCGGTATGGTTTACAAATCCTTACCCGTTAACCGTCGGCACCCACGCTTTTCCGCCATTGGCCCGCTTCTTGCTCCTTCCCGTCCATGTTGAAACGCATCGCCAGATTGTTCGTCATCAAGAACCGCTTCGAAGCCATGGCGGTGATCTACGCCCTCGGCCTCGGCGCCATCGAACGGGGCATCCACTACCTCGACGTCTATCCCGGTTTCGGCGGATGGCTGCTGTTCGCGGCTTGCACCGGCGCGGTGTTCATGGCCGGCGCCCGGCTGATGGAAATGACCCGCCGCGACACCAGGCAGCGCCGGCGCAAGTCGGATCTGGCGGGCGATCGCCAAATGTTGGGAAATACCGCCAACTAGCGGCGTCGGTTGAACCGGCCCGATCCGGCCCTTCCGGGCAGGAAACGGCGGATTTCCGCCAAAAAATCAGAGTTGGCACGGCTCCTGCTGACCTTGTGGGCATAGGTTTCACAAGGTTCTGGGAGCAAGACAATGACCAACTTCTCGCGCAGCATCACCGCCGCCATCGGCGCCCTGATCATTTCCACCACGTTCGTCGCGGCGGCCATCGCCCCCGCCGCCAGCGTCCAGCCTTCGGTTCAGGTCCAGGCCTGAACCGTCGCGCCGGCCGGAAAGCAGCCCGCCCCCTGGTTCGCTTTCCGGCCGCCGCCTTCCGCATCTTCCCGCAAAGGTAAAGCTTGATGAGCATTTTTTCCCGCACCCGCGACATCATCGCCGCCAACGTCATCGACCTGGTCAACCGGTCGGACGATCCTGCCAAGACGATCCGCGTGATCATCATGGAGATGGAAGAGACGCTGGTGGAGGTGCGCGCCGCGGCGGCACGGCTGATCGCGGACCAGAAGGAAAAAAGGCGCCAGGTCGAGCGGCTCGGCACGATGCAGGAGAGCTGGACCGAGCGCGCCGAGCTTGCCCTCAGCAAGGGCCGCGACGATCTCGCGCGGCTGGCGCTGATCGAGAAGGAAAAGCTCGCCGACCTCGATCTGGAACTGCGCGAGGAGATCGGCAGCATCGACCAGGCGCTGCGCTCGCTGGAAGGCGACATCGCCAAGCTCCAGGCCAAATTGCGCGAAGCCCGCACCCGCCAGAATGCGGTGATGACCCGGCTCGAGAGCGCCGAGAACCAGATGCGGATGCGCGAAATGTATTCCGGCGAGCGGGTCGAGGACGCCTTCTCCAATTTCGACCAGCTCGAGCGTGAAGCCGATTATGCCGAAGGCCAGGCCGAGGCGCTGCTCCTCGCCGCGCCCAAGACGCTGGAAGAGGAAATCGCCGAACTTCGGGTCGCCGAACGGGTCGACGCCGAGCTCGAGGCGATGAAAGCGCGGAGGATCGCGGCATGACGCTTCAGGTGAACGGTCACGATATCGGCCAGGCGATCGAGCTCGCCGCGTTCGTCGGCAGCGCCCTCGCGATGCTGATCGCCGGCTTGCTCGTCTATCTGATGGTGCGTCCGCCCAAGCATGTTCGCATGGCCCGCAAGCACGGGGTGAAGACGGAGATGGAACCGGTCGACGCGGAGGAATTGTGGGATCTGGTCGACCGGATGGAAGCGCGCCTCGACGTGCTCGAGCGCGCCATGGCGGACCAGATCGGCCAGGTGGAGCGCCCGGCTTTGCGCACGCCCCGCCGGAAAGAGACTTTTGAGCCGGCCGAACATGGCCCGGACACAGGGAGGAAAGAATGAACATGCGCGGCAACAGGTTCGAGACCGATCGGGAGAACGGCAAGCTGCTCGGCGTCTGCGCCGGGATCGCCAACGCCACCGGCTTCGACGTCACCATCGTCCGCATCGGCTTCGTGCTCGCGACCATCGTCGGCGGCTTTCCCTGGACGTTGATCGCCTATGGCATCGCCGCGATGGTGGGCAAGCCGCGGAACCATTCCGGCTATTCTCTGGCCCGGTCGACCTCGGCCGAGGAACAGCGCCAGCGGATGCGCAACATCGATCTGAGGATGCAGGCGATCGAAACCTACGTCACCAGCTCGAACAGCCAGCTGGCCCGCGAGATCGAGGAACTTCGCTAATCTTTCAATGACTTCATCTGTTCAGGGAGGAAGAGATGACCGACACGTTGACGATGATCACCCTGGCGAGCACCGGCCTGGCCGGCCTCAGCATCGCCACCTTCGCCGGGCTCAGAGGCTGGCAGGGCTGGCTCGACGTCAAGCGGCTCGAGTTGGCCGGCGCCGCCCGCGCGGACCGGCGCAGCCCGGCCGGCGAGATGATCGAGGTGGCGGACCTCAAGGAGCGGATCCGCAAGCTCGAATCCATTGCCTCCTGTATCGACCTCTAGAAGGACTGCCACTCGCCTCCCCTTGGCGAGTGGCCTTTGTCCCGGGTCCTGCCAGGCCGCCGACATGGCTCGGGTTCAATCAGGGCTGGACTAAGGTTCATTTCCGATGACGGCCGCATCCACATTTTGATACTATGATCCCTGACGGTGTCGATCTCGGCCGTCGGGAAACCATCATGAAACCTGATTGCTGCGACGCAGACCTTTCCCGCCGCACCGTGCTCGCCGGCGCGATCCTCGGTGTTTCCGCCGCCTTTGCTGGCCTTGCCGGAGCACCGGGCCTGGGGGCCGCCGAGCCGGAGACCGGCCACCACGCGCATTCGGAACTCTCGCCCGATCAGGCCCTCAACCGAATGAAGGAGGGCAATCGGGCCTATCTCGCGGGCGGCGCCGCCGAGCCCGACACGGGAAGTGGGCGGAGGTTGGCGATTGCCCAGTCGCAAAGCCCGATGGCCGCGATCATCTGCTGCTCGGACAGCCGGGTGCCGCCCGAGATCCTGTTCAACCAGGGCTTGGGCGAATTGTTCGTCATTCGCATCGCCGGCAATACGGTCGACGACGCCGGGGCGATGGGAAGCGTTGAATATGCGGTCGCCGAGCTTTCCGTGCCGCTGGTCGTCGTGCTGGGCCACGAAAGATGCGGCGCGGTCGGTGCCGCCGTGGCGGTGGTCGAGCGGGGCGCCACCTTCCCCGGCATCATCGGCCAGATGGTTCAGCCAATCATTCCCGCCGTGCTTGATGCCCGGCGCAGCGGCAGCCCCGACCTCCTCGATGCCTCGGTCCGGGCCAATGTGCGCCGAACCGTCGACCGCCTGCGCCGACGCTCCGAGCCGTTCGTGCTCGACGCCATCCGGGCCGGAAGGCTGCGTATCGTCGGCGCCCGCTACGACCTTGATCAGGGCAACGTCGATTTCTTCGACGAAGGCGAGGCGCTTCAGTCCTAGAAATCCGTTTTCCCGAAGCGCGCGACGCCCTGATTGTGCCCGGGCGGATCGAGGGCGGTGACGTCCAGATCGACCTGCTCTCCGATCCAACGCGCAAGGCTGGTATGATCGGCCAGATCGTCGTCGGTGAGAGGATGTACCAGCGCCCTAACCCCCGACGCCTCGATCGCCGCCACGACCTCGCCAAGCGAGCGCTCAAGGAAATGGATTTCATATTGGGGAATCGGATGCGGCCCGACGCCCTCGTCCATCATCCGGCCGACGAATAGGATCGGCGGTTCGTCCCCAATCCCGGCTAGTCGGGCGAACGCGTCGCGCAGTGCCTCGGCGGCTGCGCGGTCATCGGCCGAATAGTAGATATGGGCGTGCCAGGGCGCGTCGGGGTCGGTCATCGCTCTCCGTCCCCAGCCTATTCCGCCACGGGCGTCGCGCCCGAATAGGTCCAGCTCGCAATCTTCCAGCTCGTGCCGTCGCGGGCCATGAGGAAGGTCATGCTGCCCTGGCCGGCCATCCGCGTGCCTCGCTGAACGAAGCGGTAGGTGGTGGGCAGCACGACATAAGCGCTAGTGCCGTCGCTGTTCGCCTGGATCGCCGCACCATAGTCGATGCGGCCGCCGCTGATCCCCCGCGCCGCGGCGTCCCGTCCATAGTCGGCCGCCCAGCGCTGCGCCGAGCCAGCCCCGGTCCAGAGATAGGGCGCGAATTCGTCGACGATGACCGCGCCGTCCCTATGCGCCTGGAAGAAGGCGTCGAAGTCGCCGGCGTTGAACCGGTCGAGCACCGACGTGATCGTGACCGTCGCATCCTCGGCCGGCCCGGCATGCGCGGGCGTCGCCATCAGCAGGGAGGAAGCGAAAAGAAGAGCGATCATGCGCATGTCAGGCCCCCTGCTCGGCCACGGAAGCGAACGGGAAACGCGCCGGCCGGGACGCGGTCGCCCGAAAACCTGCGCCGGGGCAGGGGAGCCGTCAAGCGCGTCGGCGGTCAGTGCCCCTCGATCCGCGATTTGATCGTCACGCCGTCCGGGCTGATTCGCCATATGTCGCCGAAATCCTCGTGGACCAGGGGCGCAGGGCGGACGCCGCCCAGGCCGGCGACGATGTCTGGGACGGTGTTCGAGTGACCGACGATCAGTACCGGCCCGTGCTCGGCGCGGACGCGGGCGAGGAGGGCGGGCGTGTCGCGGGGATCGTAGACGATCGGGGTGAGGTGGAGCCGTTCGGCGAGCGGCGCCGCAGTCTGTCGGGTGCGGCGGAAATCGCTGACGTAGATAGCCACCAGCCGGTCGCTTCGGAAATAGCGGGCGAGCAGCTGGGCGACGCGCTGACCTTCGGGCAGCAGATCGGGATCGCGCTCGCCGGCCGGCGTGTTGAGGTGGCGCACCACGTAGACGACGGGCTGGGCCGCGGCGGCGAGCGCCGGCATTGCCAAGGCGGCGACGGCCAGGACGGCGAGCAGCCAGTTTCGGACGATCTTCATTCGGACGGACACTCCCCTTGACGCATTTCGGGCGCGCGGCCGGCGACATACCAGCGCGCCTGTTCGCCCATCGAATCCTCATGATAGCAGACTTCGGCCACGGTACCCGCCTCGTCGATCAGGACCGCCCATTGGTGCGGACCGCAATTGTGCGCTTCACAACCCCAGGAGAGGAGGCGTCCGTCATGGCGTTCGATCGGAGTCTGCGGTCCGGCGCGCTCGAAAATCCATGACCTCACTTCGCCGTCCGGCACCGCCGCCCTCACCGCCGCCCTCACACGCGGTTGGTCGTAGAAGGCGACGCCGTTCACCGGATCGGGCGGGTATTTGCCGACATAATCGGCGAGCGATGCCGCCGGCGCGGGGGACAATGGCTCTTTCGGCGGGGTGGCCTGGGCGACATTGGCGTGGGGCGCGGCCGCATCGGCCTGGTTGGTCGGGGAAGCGCCGTTAACTGCCGCAACCGCATTGTTGGGAGCTTGGTTACACGCGCCGAGCGTCGCGGTGATGAGCAGGAGCCCGCGGAGACCGATTTTGCTCACCTCGTCCTCCCGTCCTGTTCCTTCCTATATATCCTCCTTTGCATGGGGCCCTTTGGCAAGCTGAGTGTGCACAAGTGCATCGTCGGGAGAAATTGACTAGTCGCCGCGTTCAATCCAAGGAAACCGCGCCGCCGCACGGCAAAGAAAGCCGGCGGGCGGACAGAAGGACGCAGGTGAGGATGGCCAAAGACAAGGAGCGCCGCAACCGTCCGGCGCTCAGCCTCCATGTCCCCGAGCCCGATGCGCGGCCCGGCGATGCGATCGATTTCAGCGGCGTCGTCATCCCGGCGGCGGGGAGCGTCCCGCGTCCCGACAGCGGCGTCGCCTCGGCGGAGACCAATCCGCTCTGCTACACATTGGTGCGGGTGCTCGACGACGAGGGCAACGCGGTCGGCCCGTGGGATCCGCGGCTCGATCCGGACAAATTGCGGCGGATGCTGCGCGACATGGTCAAGGTCCGGGTCTTCGACGAGCGAATGTTTCGCGCCCAGCGCCAGGGCAAGACCAGCTTCTACATGAAGTCGACCGGCGAGGAGGCGGTGGCGGTGGCCGCGGCCCACGCCCTCGACCGCGAGGACATGTGCTTCCCGACCTACCGGCAGCAGGGTCTTCTCATGGCCCGCGACTATCCGATGGTCGAGATGATGTGCCAGATCTACTCAAACCGCGGCGACAAGCTGAAGGGCCGCCAGCTCCCGATCATGTACTCGGACCGGGAGATGGGCTTCTTCTCCATCTCCGGCAATCTCGGCACCCAATATCCGCAGGCCGTCGGCTGGGCGATGGCGAGCGCGATCAAGGGCGACAGCCGGATCGCTGCCACCTGGATCGGCGACGGCTCGACCGCCGAGGGCGACTTCCACCACGCGGTCACCTTCGCCGGCGTCTATCGCGCCCCGGTCATCCTCAACATCGTCAACAATCAGTGGGCGATCTCATCCTTCTCCGGTATTGCCGGTGGCGAGCTCACCACCTTCGCGGCGCGGGCGATCGGCTACGGCATTGCCGGCCTCAGGGTCGACGGCAACGACGCTCTGGCAGTCTATGCCGCGACCCAGTGGGCGGCGGACCGGGCGCGTTCCAATATCGGCCCGACCCTGATCGAGATGTTCACCTATCGCGTCGAAGGCCATTCGACGAGCGACGACCCTTCCGCCTACCGGCCGCAGGAGGCCGGCAAGGCCTGGCCGCTCGGCGATCCGATCGACCGGCTGCGGCGCCATCTAACCCTGCTCGGCGAGTGGGACGACGCGCGCCATGAGGAAATGGTCAAAGAGCTCGACGCCGAGGTCCGCGCCGCCCAGAAGGAAGCCGAGAAGGTCGGCACCCTCGTCACCTCGACGATCGATTTCCCGCAAGACGTCGCGACCATGTTCGAGGACGTGTTCGAGACCATGCCGTGGCACCTTCGCGAGCAGCAGGCCGAGATGATCGCCGAGCTGGAGGCGAAGCGCCGATGACCGTGATGAACATGATCCAGGCGATCAATTCGACGCACCATCTGATGATGGAGCGCGACGAGAATATCGTTACCTTCGGCGAGGATGTCGGCTTTTTCGGCGGGGTCTTCCGCGCGACCGAGGGCCTGCAGAAGAAGTTCGGTCGCACCCGCGTGTTCGACACGCCGATCTCCGAAGGCGGGATCATGGGCGTAGCCATCGGCATGGCCACCTATGGCCTGAGGCCGATCGCCGAAATCCAGTTCGCCGACTACATCTATCCCGGCTTCGACCAGATCGTGTCGGAAGCAGCGCGCATCCGCTACCGCACCGCCGGCGAATGGCAGGTGCCGCTCACCATCCGCTCGCCATATGGTGGCGGCATCTTCGGCGGCCAGACCCACAGCCAGTCGCCCGAGGCCCTGTTCGCCCACGTCTCCGGCATCACCACAGTGATTCCGTCCAATCCATATGACGCCAAAGGCCTGCTGATCTCGGCGATCGAATGCAACGATCCGGTCGTCTTCTTCGAGCCCAAGCGCATCTATAACGGCCCGTTCGACGGCTTCTTCGACCGGCCGGTGACGCCCTGGGCGAAGCATCCCATGGCCGAGGTTCCGGACGGCCACTACACCGTACCGATCGGCAAGGCGGCGATCGTGCGCGAGGGCGAGGCGCTGACCGTTCTCGCTTACGGCACGATGGTCCACGTCGCGCTGGCGGCGATCGAGGCGGCGGGGATCGACGCGGAGGTGATCGACCTGCGCTCGATCGTGCCGGTCGACATCGAGGCGATCGAAACATCGGTGAAGAAGACAGGGCGCTGCGTCGTCGTCCACGAGGCGACCCGCACGGCCGGCTTCGGCGCGGAGCTCGCGGCCCTCGTCCAGGAGCGCTGCTTCTATCATCTGGAAGCGCCGGTGCAGCGGGCGACGGGCTGGGACACGCCCTATCCGCACTCGCTGGAATGGGCCTATTTCCCCGGACCGATCCGGCTGGGCACCGCATTCAGGAAGGCATTGGAGGGCTGATCGCAAGATGGCGCGCTATGAATTCAAGCTGCCCGACATCGGCGAAGGCATCGCCGAGGCCGAGATCGTCGCCTGGCACGTCAAGGTCGGCGACAATGTCGGCGAGGACCAGCAACTCGCCGACATGATGACCGACAAGGCGACGGTGGAGATGGAATCGCCGGTCGCCGGCAAGGTCCTGGAAGTGGCCGGTGAGGTCGGCGACATGATTCCGATCGGATCGGTGCTGGTCGTGATAGAGACCGAAGGCGCCGCGGCTGCCGACGACGGGCCGGCTCAGGCCCGGGCCAGCCAGGAGGAGCCGCGTGCCGATGGATACGCCGAGCTCAGAGGGCCGCCCGAGCCTTTGGTGCCGGTCGAGGACGTGGCGCCTGCTGAACGGCGCGAGACCGAGGAAAGGCGCGCCGGCGAGGACCGCCGCGAGGAGAAGCGGGAGGAGCCCGACCGCCGCCAGGGCGAATGGCGCGCGGACACCGGGCGGAGTGGAACGCCGGCCAAGGTTCTGGCCTCCCCGGCCGTTCGCCTGCGCGCGCGCGATCTCGGCATCGACCTCGGAGGGGTGAAATATGCCGGCGACCGCATCCGCCACGCGGATCTCGACGCCTTTCTGCTCTACAACGGCGCCGGCGTTCCCGGCCGGGCCGCCGGCCCGCGGCGGCAGGACGAGGACATCAAGGTCGTCGGCCTGAGGCGCAAGATCGCCGAGAACATGCAGGAGGCGAAGCGCCGGATCCCGCATTTCACCTTGGTCGAGGAATATGACGTCTCCGCGCTGGAGACGACTCGGGCGATGATGAACGCCGACCGCGGCGACAATCCCAAGCTGACGATGCTGCCCTTCCTCATCTCGGCGCTATGCCGGACCCTGCCCGACTATCCGCAACTGAACGCCCGTTACGACGACGAGGCGAACGTCATCCACCGCTCGGGCGCGGTCCACATGGGGATGGCGACCCAGACGGATAACGGCCTGTCGGTGGCGGTCATCCGCGACGCCGAGGGCCGCGACCTGTGGAACCTCGCCGCCGAGGTGAAGAGGCTGGCCGACGTCACCCGTTCCGGCAAGGCGGCGCGCGAGGAATTGAGCGGTTCGACCATCACCATTTCCAGCCTCGGCCCGATGGGCGGGATCGTCTCGACGCCGGTGATCAACCGGCCCGAGGTCGCGATCATCGCGGTCAACAAGGTCAAGGACATGCCGGTGATCGTCGACGGCGAGCTCGAGGTCCGCAAGATCATGAATCTGTCGCTGTCCTGCGATCACCGGGTCGTCGACGGCTGGGACGCGGCCAATTTCATGCAGGCGCTGAAGGGTCTGATCGAGAACCCGCTGAAACTGCTGTCGATGCGCTAAAGCGATTCCAGGTCGGATGAAGTCATCCGATGACTCGCAAATCGTGGTGAGCCGTTGATCAGATCACGGTGAAGTCAGTCGCAGCGAGGCTCAGCCCCGTTGCGAGCGTCGCGAACTGGACCCCGACGCCGCCACCATTCCCGTCGGCGTCGAAGATGAGGGCGCCGGTCGCGGGATTGTAGATGATCCGGTCGTCGGCATCGGCCGCGGAGGCTCCGCTCCGGAACGCCCCAGCAGCGAGCGGGCCTAAGGGCAGGCCGGTGAAGATCGCATCGTCCAGTGCGATCTTGTCGATACCAGCGACCATGTCGTTGACCGCATCAACGTTGGCGGCACCCAAAGCGGTGGTGAAGGCGAAGGTGTCGACCCCGTCGCCGCCGACCAGAAGGTCGGCTCCGACGCCGCCGTTCAACGTGTCGTTGCCGCCGAACCCGAACAGGGCATCATTGCCGCCGCCGCCATTGATGGAGTTGGCGCCGTTATTGCCCCAGATCTGGTTGGCCAGTTCGTTGCCGCCGAAGTTGATCGGCGCCGTGCCGCCGATGAACCCCGTTGTCATCAGCTCGATCTCGGCGCCGGCGCTCAGCGTATAGTCGACTCCGGCGGCAACGGTGTCATTTCCCTGTCCTGCCGCTTCGACGATGATGTCGCCAACATTGTCGACGAACATGGTGTCGTCACCCGTGCCGCCGTTCAATGTGTCGGCGCCGCCGAACCCGAACAGCGCGTCGTTGCCGCCGCCGCCATTGATGGAATTGGCGCCGTCATTTCCCCAGATCTGGTTGGCCAGCTCGTTGCCGCCGAAGTTGATCGGCGCCGTGCCGGCGATGAACCCCGTTGTCATCAGCTCGATCTCGGTGCCGGCGGCCAGCGTGTAGTCGACGCCCGCCGCGACTATGTCGAACCCCTCGCCGGCCGCCTCGCCGATGCTGTCGCCGACATTGTCCACGAAATAAGTGTCGTTGCCGGTCCCGCCGACCATCGTGTCCGCGCCCGTGCCACCGTTGATCGTGTCGTTGCCGCCGAACCCCAACAGGACGTCGACGCCGCCGCCGCCGTTGATGCTGTTGGCGCCGTTATTTCCCCAAATCTGATTGGCGAGTTCGTTGCCGGTGAAATCGATCGCCGCGGTACCGACGATGAAACCGGTGGTCAAAAGCTCGATCTCCGCGCCGGCAGTCAGCGTGTAGCTCACTCCCGCCGAAACCGTGTCGTTGCCCTCTCCAACCGACTCGTTCACGGTATCGCCGGCATTGTCGACGACAAAGTTGTCGTCTCCGAGCCCGCCGAACATCGCGTCGGCGCCGGTTCCACCATCCAGCGTGTCGCCGCCGCCGAAGCCCCGCAAGGTGTCATTGCCGCCGAAACCCAGAATAAGGTTCGCCGCGCCGTTACCGCTCAGGGTGTCGGCGTCCAGGTTCCCGTTGATGACAGAGCTGGTCACGGAAACATTGCCGCTGAAGGCGGCGACGCCGCCAATGCCTGGATCGGTATCGACAGCATCTACGAAAGCCTGGAAGGCACCGGTGGTAATCGTCGTCGCGGCAAGCTGAAAGATACTGCCGAGCGCGCTCAGCGTGATCGATCCCAGGACGTTCGTGCTGAAGCTGGACTCCACGCTGATATTGGCCCCACTCCGGATGAAAAGGTCCAGCGCGGCGAACGAGACGGGCGCAATCACCCTGACCTGCCCGGCATTATTGCCGCCAATGATCAAATCACCGGTAAAGACCCTGTCAAGTTCAGCGTCGGATAGCTCCACCGCAAATGCGGCATCCGACGCGCTGCCGAGGATGACGCCCCGGCCGCTGGTCGCCGGGTTTAGCGTCACCGTCCCTGAATTGGCGGTGATGCCCGAGCTCGCGTTGATCAGCATCCGGTCGGCATTGACGATCACGTCGCCCGAACTGGAGTTGAGCGCTGTCGTCGACGGCGCGTCCAGAATGAGGGCGCCGCCGAAGCCGGTGGTGATGATGACGTCGGCGCCGGCGGTGCCGGAAGCGGTCACGGTGGCGTCCGAACCGGCGATGTTGCGCAAATGGACGTTGCGGCCGGTGTTGATGACGACGCTGCCGCCGGTATTGTTGAAGAAGTCGTCCGAAGACAGGTCGGAAAAGCCGTCGAGCAGGAAGTCGCGGCCTGCATTGATCGTCACGCTGCCGTTGGCGCGAACATCATTGTCGAAATCGACCCCGATCGTGCCGAAGGCGATGTCGCGTCCCGCTGTCAGCGAGATATTGCCCCTGGGCGCCGAGATGGCGTCGGTGTCGGTATTGGTGATGATGTCGGTAAGGAAGCCGTTGGCCGTCAGCGACACATTGCCCGACACATCTCCGCCGTGGATGGTTTGCGCGGGTGGGTTGGGCGGATTTGTGCCGGCATCCAGATCGATATCGCTTAGGAAGATCGAACCGATGGCGGCGAAATTTAGGTCTCCCGACGTGAGCACGTCGAGGCCGTTCACGAAATCGGTGATGCCGCCGATCTGGACGCTGCCGAAATTGGTGATGGTGAGACCGCCGGTCACGGTCTCGGCCTCCATGAAGCTGGTCTGGGTCTCGATCGCCGCGCCAGGCGCGCCGATGCCGCTGACCGCGCTCATGATCAGGGTCCCGGAGACGATGTCGGGCGCCGCGTCGGCATCGCTGCCTTCGACGATGCTGGTGTTGGAGACGATGGTCACGTCGCCGGTGGTCTGAACGTTCTGCATCACGACCGAATCGGGAGTGATGGCGGCGTTGGTCAGACTGCCGATCGTGAAGTCGGCCGCGCCCAACGAATCGGTGAAATTGATGATCAAATTCACCCCCGGCACGTTGACCGTGAGGCCCAGTGCGTCGGCCGGGTGAGCGAAGGTGAAGATCACCACCCCGTTCGAATCGCGGATGACCGAGATGCTGTCGCCCGGAATGCCGTTATCGTCGATCGTGAAGGTGCCGGCCTGGGTGAAGACGAGGTTGAGAGGCATGGCTTTTGCTCCTTCGTGCGGAGGGCCCGGAGTGGCTAGATGACGAGGAAATCGCCCGCGGTCATGGCGAGCCCCGTCGCCAGGGTCGCGAACTGGACGCCGACGGCGCCGCCGTTGCCGTCGGGGTCGAAGAACAGGGCGCCGGTCGCGGGATTGTAGATGATCCGGTCGTCGGCATCGGCCGCGGAGGCGCCGCTTCGGAACGCCCCGGCCGGGAGCGCGCCGAGAGCAAGGCCGGTGAAGATCGCGTCGTCGAGCATGATCTTGTCGCTGCCGACGGTGAAGTCGGCGATGGCATCGACATTGCCGGCGCCGAGCGCGGAGTTGAACACGAACATGTCGGCGCCCGGGCCGCCGTTCAAACTGTCGTTGCCGCCGAACCCGAAC
>DATDAU010000110.1:0-40178 GCA_036525215.1 Allosphingosinicella sp. | reverse complement strand
GCGCCGGCCGCCCTCACCGGCCGCCTCGCCGCCCTCGCCGCCGATCCCGCCGACCCCGAGCTTCACCTCAATGCCGACGGCGAGGCCCGATACGAGCAGGTCGACGTGATCCTCGCCCAGATCCGCCGCGCCGGAGTCACCCGGCTCGGGTTCGTCGACAACGGCCGGTTCGAGTCCGCGATCGCGCGGTAAGGGCCGGTTGGCGCGGAGGCGCGGAGGGAGCACGGGCGCCGGCGCGGGAGCGGGTTACCCCACCCTCATGTCCCCGCGACGGCGCCCAAGGGCCGGGAGGCCGGCCGATAACCCTCCGCGTTTCCGCGCCTTCGCGTTAAACTCTCCTTTGCACCCGCCGGGATAGACGAGGTGGGTGTCGAAATACTGGAATCCCCGCACCGGAGCCCCACGCCGCCCCGTCCATTTTCGGCCCCGTCGTCGCAGTTGGCGATCGCGCAATCCCTTCACGTCCCGCGACATCTGGGTCGTCCCGGCCGGACTGTTCGCCGGCCTGCTTTATGCCTCCGTGGCCGGCGGACTGATTTCGTGGCCGGGGACGAACCGCGAAACGAGCGCCGACCTAGCGTCGCCCAAGATCGTCGATCCCTATGCCGAATCGCGGCAGTCGCGGGCAATCCTCGAGGCGCAGGAAGGGGCGCCGGAACCCGCCGTGGAGCGATCCGGCGGCCTGGCTCCGGCCCGCGCGGGCGGATCCGAAGCCGGCGATCCGGCGGGCGTGCACATGGTCGATGGCGACACGTTCGACTATCGAGGGCAGCGCATCCGCATCGCCGACATCGACACGCCCGAAGTCCACGGCCGCTGCGCCCGGGAGAGCGAGCTCGCCGCCCAGGCGACGGCGCGGATGGGCGCGCTGATCGCCGCCGGCCCCTTCCGGCTCGAGCCCGGCGACGACGGCCGCGAATATGACCGTTACGGCCGAACGCTACGCATCGTCAGCCGCGGCGGCCGCTCGCTCGGCCAAATCCTGGTCGCGGAAGGGCTCGCCCACCCATGGGTCGGCCACAAACTGACCTGGTGCGCCTGACCGGCACGGAAAACTCTACCGCAGGGGATTAAACTTTCGTCAAATGCCAGCCGATAGAACTGGCTTTCATGCCGCGATGGAAAAAGACCGCCAAATGGAAGCGCGCGTGCATCACGAAGCTGAAAGCGCGCGACGGATCCCTTTGTTGGCTTTGCGCCCGTCCCATTCCCGCGACGCCGAAGAGGCCCGGGCGGCGAGCCTCGATCGAACATTTGATTGCGCGCAGCCACAAGGGCGGGGACGATCTCGAAAATCTCGTCCTTTGTCACGACGCCTGCAATCGCCACCTCCGCGATCGGCCAATCGCCGACAAGTGGAAGATGCGCGAGAAATGGCACCGCAACCAGTCGATGCTCGACTCTTTACCTGCGAAGAAAGCACGGCTACGCGACCGGACCCCGCAAGCGGGCGGGGCAAAGAAAGCAGGAGGCCGACATGAAGAAGATCGACACATTCGACGACCTCCCCTGCTTTCGAGGTGATCGCCAAGCGCCGTAGCGGCTTCCCGTCGGAGACGCAGGTCAAGCGTGGGCTGCGCGTGGTCCACGGCGACAAGGAACTGATCGAGAAGCTGGGCCGCAACGATCCCTGCCCCTGCGGTTCGGGGAACAGATTTCAAGCGCTGCTGCATGGCGACGGGCCGGTTTCGACGGCGCGGAGCGCAAGGATTATTGGCGCGATTGACACCGGCCGGCGCAGGGCACGCGCCGGCCGGGTCCTTCATTGTCCTAGTGGCAGCTCAGGCTGCCGCGCTCGATCTCCCGGCCGAGCAGGGCGCCGGTGCCGGCGCCGATCAAGGTGCCGACCGTGCGATGGCGGCCGCCGTCGAGCGATCGCCCGATCAGGGCGCCGACCGCGCCGCCGACGATGAGCCCGGTCGTGCCGTTGCTGCGCCGGCAATAATAAGTGCCGTTGCTGCCGCGCCAGACCGTGTCCTGGGAGGTCAGCTTGCGCGGAACGGTATAGCGCCCGTTGCGGTCGTACATCGCCGCGTCGTGGGCGCGGCGGCCGTGCGCCGGCGCCCAGGGCGGCGGATCGGCGAAGGTCGGCGCGGGCAGGACGGCGGCCAGGGTGGCGGCGGCGAGAATCAGCTTCTTCATCTTTACGGCTCCTCAGGAATGAGCGTGCGGGGACTCAACGCTGGAAGGGCTCGCGCCGTTGCATTTCCGGGCCGGCGGATTTCGTTTGCCTGCGCCGGCTCGGCCTCGCACTATCGGGCTGCATCAGCGGAGGAACGACGGATGAAGCGCGAAGGCTCGGTCTGGCTGATCCTGTCGATCCTGTGGGTGACGCTGGTTTCCGGCTACTGGCTCTGGGCCGCGATCAGCTTTTCCGGCCTCTATCGCTGGCTGGCCGAATGGCAGACGGCGCAATTCGGCGGCTATTACGAGCGGGCGACGGCGATCCTGCCTGCCTTGCTGATCGCGGGCCCGGCGATCGTATATCTGCAGCGCCGCGCGGCGGTGGCGAAGGCCGAGGCGGACGCCCAGCTTGGCCCCGTGGTCGCCGAGGGCCAGCGGCTGCGGCGGCAGGTGAAGTGGTCGGCGATCTTCGGCGTCTTCACGATGCTGGTCGGGGCCGGCGCCTATTTGCTGTCGCTGAACGTGCCGGACGGATCCGGGCCCGCCATGCCGTTCGACGCCGCCACCCTGGGCAACGGGCCGGTGCCGCGGGAGCGGGTGACAATCCGCGGCGAGGTCGTTCCCGACGCCGGCATCTCGGTCGTCGAAACCCGCGCGATCACCACAAGGAGCGCAGTCTATGCGGGCTTCCGCCCCGAAGGCGAGGCCGGCGGCAAGGACGCGCCGATCCGCCTGATCGTCGAGCGCGAGACCGGCGGCGGCACGCCGACGGTCAACCAGGCCTTCCTGCCCGAGCAGACCGGCTTCCTGATCGAGAACGGCCTGCCCGACCAGGCGCTGCGCGAGTTCGCGGCGCAGTCCATCCCCCTCGCCAGCCCCCATTATCTTTTGCGCACCAGCCCGGGCGCGCGCATCGACATCTATTACATCGTCGCCGCGCTCGCCGGCTTCTTCGGCTTCGTCTGCGTGCTGGTGGCGGGGATGATGGCGTTTCAGGGAAGGGCAATATTGCGGCGGGCCTGAGGGCCAAGGCGGAGATCGGATCCCGCCACATCGAAGAGGAGGGGCGGCATGACGCGCGAAGCCATGGTTGGGCGGGCCCTCGCATGCCTGTGGATCGTCATGGTCATCGCCTACTGGCTGTGGGCGACGGTCACCCATGCCGGCGCCTTTCGGTGGCTGGCGGACATGCAGGTCGAAACCTTCGGCAGATATTTCGGGCGATCGACGGCGCTCATTCCCGCCACTTTGCTGTGCGCGCCGGCCCTGGTCTATCTGGGGCGCCGCGACGCCGAGGCGCGGGCGGCGGCGGTGGCCGAGTTGGGCGAGGAAGCGGCGGACGAGCGCGCCTTCCATCGCTCCAACCGGCTCTGGGCGGGATTCGGCGTGGCCGCTTGCCTGGTCGGCGCCGGCGCCTTGATGCTGTCGCCGCGCTTCGTCGGCGACGACCGCCTCTTCCTTCAGGTGGTCGCCTTCCTCGGCGTTTTTTTCGGGATAGTGTCCCTGCTTGCGGCCGGAATGGTGTCATTTCGGGGCTACGTCCCCAAAGGGGACCGCTAGCGCGGGGAATGCCAAGGCCGGGGTGCGTCCAGCCAGCCAGGGCGCACAACCAGGGGGCTGTCGCCCCAGCCTGCCAGTCGCTACTCCTGCCACCGCTTATGCTGGAGAAGACCATGTTGCGCCTTGCCGTTCCTTCCTTCGCCACCCTGTTCCTCGCGGGCACCGCTCTTGCCTCCGAGGGCATGTGGACGTTCGACAATTTCCCGATCGCGACGGCCAATCGCGAGCTCGGGACGAGCATCGACCAGGCCTGGCTGGACCGGGTGCGGATGGCGTCGGTGAAGCTCGGCGGCGCGTCGGGCGGGCTGGTCTCGGGCGAAGGGCTGATCGTCACCAACGAGCATGTCGTCTCGGCCTGCGTCGAGGATATCTCGACCCAGCAGCAGCAATATGGCGAGACCGGCTTCACCCCGGCGGACCGCGCCGGCGAGCGCGCCTGCCCGGGCATGACCGCGGAGATATTGACCGACATAAGCGACGTCACCGCGCGGATGCAGGCCGCCGGCACGGGCCTCAGCGGCCAGGCCTTCGTCCAGGCGCGCGACGCCGAGGCGGGGCGGATCGAGAGCGAGGCGTGCGGCGCCGACGCGGCGCGGCGCTGCCAGGTGGTGACGCTCTATCGCGGCGGCCAGTTCAAGCTCTACACTTACCGCCGCTACACTGACGTGCGGCTCGCCTTCGCGCCCGAGCACCGCGCCGCGGCCTTCGGCGGCGACCTCGACAATTTCGCCTTCCCGCGCTTCGCGGTCGATGCGGCGATGGTGCGGATCTACGAAGGCGGACGGCCGGTGGCGACGCCCAATCATTTCCGCTGGAATCCGGCGCCGCCGCGCGAGGGCCAGCCGGTCTTCCTGTCGGGAAGCCCGGGCGCGACCCAGCGGCTGCTGACCCAGGCGCAGCTCGAGACCGTCCAGGACGTGGTGCTGCCGCTCGAGCAGCTGACCTGGTCGGAGCTGCGCGGACGGCTGATCCAGTTCATGGACGCGAGCGACGAGAACCGCTTCGTCGCCGGCCAGGCGCTGAGCGGAGTCGAGAATACGTACAAGCGCCAGATCGGCCGGATGCGCGCGCTGATCGACACCCGCTTCATGGCGGCGCGCGGCGCGGCCGAGCGCGAATTCCGCGCCCGCGTCGCCGCCGATCCGCGCCTCGCCGCCGAGATCGGCGACCCGTGGGGCCAGCTCGAGCGGGTGCAGCCCGAGCAAAGGCGGCTCTATCCGGCCTTCTACATGCTCGAGACCCGCGCCGGCGGCGGATCGCAGCTCTTCACCTGGGCCAACCAGATCGTCCGCGCCGCGCAGGAGCGCGCGAAGCCCAGCGCCGAGCGGCTGCCCGATTATCAAGACGCGCGGCTGAGGGCCATGCAGACGCGGGTGCTCGCCGAGCGGCCGACCTATTCCCGGCTCGACGAGGTCCAGTTCGCCTGGTGGCTATCGAAGCTGCGCGAAGTGCTGACCGTCGACGATCCACGGGTGCGGGCGCTGCTCGGCAATGAATCGCCCGAGGCGCTGGCCGAGCGGCTCGCCACCGGCACGCGGCTCGGCGACCCGGCGGTGCGGCGCGCTTTGTGGGAAGGCGGCCTGCCCGCGGTCGAGGCGTCGCAGGACCCGCTGATCCAATGGGTGCTCCGCGCCCAGCCTGCGATGCGGACGGCGCGCTCCGACTATGAGGACCGGGTGGAGGCGCCGACCAGCCGCGCCAGCGAGGCGCTCGCCCGCGCCCGCTTCGCCGCCTACGGCACCAGCCTCTATCCCGACGCGACCGGAACGCTGCGGCTGACCTGGGGGCGGATCGAGGGTTGGACGGACGAGGGCCGCACGGTGGCCGCGTCGACCACTTTCGCCGGCCTGTGGGACCGCGCCACCGGCGCCGTGCCGTTCGACCTGGCGCCGCGCCTCGCCGCCGCGCGCAGCCGCATTCCTGCCGACACCATTCTCGACGTCGCCGCCTCGACCGACACGATCGGCGGCTCGTCGGGCTCGCCCGCGGTCAACGCCGCCGGCGAGATCATCGGCCTCAATTTCGACTCGACGGTCCTCACCCAGCGCAACGCCTTCGGCTACGACCCCGCGGTCAACCGCTCGGTGCTGGTGACGACCGCGGCGGTGACCGCTGCGCTGAGGCACGCTTACGGGATGGAATATCTGCTGCGGGAGATCGAGGCGGGAGCGCCTCGCCCGCGGCGGTGAAGCCGGGGCGCGGCAGGGGGAGATCATGAACCACAAATTCTCGCGGCGGGAGCTGATCGCCGGAGCGATCGCGAGCGGCGGGCTTGCAAGCCTGCCGCTTCTCGCGACGGGTCCGGCCGCGTCGTCCACTTTGTTTCGCGACGTCACCCTCGTCGACGGGACCGGCGCGCCGCCGCGGCCGGCAAATGTGCTGGTCGTCGGGGACCGGATCGCCCGGATACAACGGCCTTCCCGCGGGGAAAGCCCGACGGGCACGCAGGTGGTCGACGGCAGCGGGCGGGTCCTCGCCCCAGGCTTCATCGATCTCCACACCCACGGCGATCCGCTCCGGAGCAGCTACGAGACCTACCTGGCGATGGGCGTCACCACGGTCACGCTGGGGCAGGACGGCGGCGGGCCGACCCAAGGCCAGGATACGGACACCGAAGCCTGGCGCCGGGCCGTCGACGCCGCGCCGCTCGACACCAATGTCGCGGCCCTGGTGGGGCACGGCACAATCCGGCACGCGGCGGGGATCGCGGATTCGGTGCGCCGGCCCGACGCGGCGCAGCTCGCGCGAATGGCGGCGCGGCTCGACGCCGAATTGCGGGCGGGCGCGTTCGGCCTCTCCTTCGGCCTCGAATATGTGCCGGGCATCTATTCGCAGACGTCAGAGCTGGCGGCGCTTGGGCGGGTCGTCGCCCGGCATGGGGGCGTCGCCATGAGCCACATGCGTTCGGAAAATGACGACGCCGTGGAGGCCTCGATCGACGAGCTCGTCGCCTCCGTCCCCAACGGCCGCGCGCATATCTCGCACCTCAAGGTGGTGTTCGGCCATGGCGAGGCGCGGGCCCGCGCGCTGCTCGACTATATCGCCGCCAAGCGCCGGCGGGGGATCCGCCTGACCGCGGACGAATATCCCTACAATGCCGGCTACACCACGATCGGCCTGCTGTTTCCGGAATGGGCGCTGCCGCCGAGCGACTATGCGGCGGTGGTCCGGGACCGAAGGCAGGAACTGGCCGACCATCTCGTCGCGCGCATGACTCGCCGCGGCGGGCCGGGCGCTCTGCTGTTCGGAACGCCGCCCCACGCGGGAAAGACCTTGGCCCAGGTCGCGCAGGAAGCTGGCCGCCCCTTCGTCGAGATCCTCCTCGCCCTCGGGCCCGAGGGCGGCTACGGCGCGCATTTCACCATGGACCAGGCGCTGCAGGACGCTTTGCTCGTCGATCCCCACGTCGCCTTTTCGACCGACGGCGGCCCGGGCATGCGCCACCCGCGCGCGACCGGGACCTATGCGAAGCTGATCGAGGAATATGTCGTTCGCGACCGCAAGCTGACCTTGCAGGAGATGGTCCGCAAGGCGACCGGCTTCCCCGCCGAGATCCTGCGCCTGCGCGACCGCGGCATTGTCCGCCCGGGCGCGAAAGCCGACCTCGTCCTATTCGATCCCGCCAGAATTAGGGCGCGCTCCTCCTATGTCGATCCGCTCAATATGGCCGAGGGATTCGACCTGGTGATGGTGAACGGACAGCGGGCGTTTGCCGAAGGGCGGAAGGTCGGCGCGTCGGGGGCATTGCTGCGGGCGCGTTGACCGGCTCGCCGCCGCGACCCATGATCCGGCCATGGCCGCGCATCGCATCTACCGGACCAGCTTCGCGAGCGTCTATCCGCACTATGTGGCCAAGGCGGAGCGGAAAGGGCGGAGCAAGGCGGAGGTGGACACCATCGTTCGGTGGCTGACGGGCTACAGCCAGCAGGGACTGGACGCCGAGATCGAGGCGCGGACCGATTTCGAGGCCTTCTTCGCCCAGGCGCCCGGCCTGAACCCCGCGCGTGAACTGATCACCGGCAGCGTCTGCGGCATTCGTGTCGAGACGATCGAGGAGCCGCTGATGCGGGAAATCCGCTACCTCGACAAGCTCATCGACGAACTGGCCAAGGGCAAGGCCATGGAAAAAATCCTGCGGGGATAGGGAATGGGCTGTCACCTAAACTGCTAAACCGCCAGCCTAATTCCAGACCGCTCTGCAATTCCATTGCCCCTCCATGAAATCTGCATTGCGCGCCTCTATCGTGGAGACATGACCAGACAACCCATATTGCTTGCCGTCTTGACGCTGCTGACCGGTTGCCTCGACGACATGTGCGGGAACCGGGTCCTCGACACCGTTGCGTCCCCGGACTGGCGGCAGGCCGCCGTGATCTTCGAACGTGATTGCGGCGCCACGACCCGGGCTTCGACCCAGGTCTCGATCCTGCCGGCCGGCGAAGTCCCGAGCGAGGCCGGCAATGTCTTCGTCGCCGAGACGGACACCGGCTCCGATCCCAGCCGGACCCGTGGGCCCGGCGTCGAAGTGGCGTGGCTCGGGCCGAACCAATTGCGCATCCGCTATCCGCGAAGTGCCACTATCTTCAAGCGGCTGGAGGAACGCGTGGGCGTGCAGATCACGTACGGTCTAAGCGATGCCGGAGATTAGTGCACTGTCACCGTAATCCCTGTCCACACCATAACCGTAGTTCATCACTTCTTTTTATTGCTGGACGAGCTAGGTGACGACTGAGAGGAAGGTTTTTCTGACGATATGTGCGTAATCTCAGAAGCTGCTGGGCGATTGTTTATATAGCTGTCATATTTATTCAAAAATAAAATCTTATCTTCCTCAGACCAATTAGTCGTGAGACCAGTACGACTGGAAGTTACGTCGGGAAAATCTGCAAATCTGTTTCTAGATCGCGTCAGTGTAGTCACTGACGTCACTAGAGATACGAGATCTTTCATAGATCTCTTGAGCTGTGATATGTCGCCTGAGAGCGCACTGATTGCAAGTTTTTCTTCGTCGCCGCTTGTACGCATATCTTGCATACTCAATGCAATACTGACCGGACTTTCAACTCGTGCATCGGTAGCCATTGCCGCAGTAACTTGACGCTCAAGCTCTTCCTTTGCGGCCTTGACGTTGCGCAAATCATGTATGTCCACTTTGATTGCACGAACAGCTGCGTTGTCGAACGGAATATCTTCGTCATGAGCTATCAAGTGAACGTAGGGTTTTCGCGCGGCGTGACGAATCGCCAATTCGTAGAAAACATTGGGATTGCGTTCTGACAAGTCAGCAATGACGATATCAGCCGACGTGACTCGATCGATAATCTGATTCGTGATGATGCCTGGTTCGGAAAGCTTGTCTGCGCGTTCAATTTCATAGCCCATCGGGCGGAGCGCCTCTGAGATAACAAACTCGTAAACCAAGTCAGATCGCTCCCTCGTGGGCGAGCCGATATCTCCGATCGGAGATATCACGAAGCAGGTCTTTGTCTTTGGCATTTCGGCATTCCCAAATATTGATTTAGATTAGCCTATCTGACTGAAGGGAAGATATCCCTAGTATCAAATTGAGAAATCACAGGGGATATTGATAGTCAAGAGATTGGGAAATGCACCGACGTGGCAAACTATATCGCAACGACCACTAGAGAATTGACTTAGGCTTCACTCCGCCGCCACCCCTGCCCGCGTGAACATATCCGTATCGTCCGCCTTCGCGTCCGCTCCAGGCTGAACCCCGTCGTTGGCCGCCTTGGCGTCCTTCCGCCGGTCGAAATTGTCCCAGACCTCGCCCCAATTCCCCCGCGTCGCGGCCTTGGAATATTCCGTGGCACGGGTTTCGAAGAAGTTGGCGTGCTCGACGCCGTTCAGCAAAGGTGCCAGCCAGGGCAAGGGGTGCTCGTCGATCATGTAGATCGGCTGGAAGCCCAATTGGCCGAGGCGCCAGTCGGCGATGTAGCGGATGTACTTCTTGATCTCCTTGGGCGTCATGCCGGGGACCGGGCCCTGCTCGAAGGCGAGGTCGATGAAGGCGTCCTCGAGGCGGACGGTCTTCTGGCAGACGTCGAGGATGTCGTCGCGCACCGCCTTGGTGAGGCAGCCGCGCTCCTTGACGAAGGCGTGGAACAGGCGGGTGATGCCCTCGCAGTGGAGGCTCTCGTCGCGGACCGACCAGCTGACGATCTGGCCCATGCCCTTCATCTTGTTGAAGCGCGGGAAGTTCATCAGCATGGCGAAGCTGGCGAAGAGCTGAAGCCCCTCGGTGAAGCCGCCGAACATGGCCAGGGTGCGGGCGATATCCTCGTCGGTATCGACGCCGAAGGTGGCGAGATAATCGTGCTTGTCCTTCATCTCCTTGTACTGAAGGAACATGCCATATTCGCTCTCGGGCATGCCGATCGTGTCGAGCAGGTGCGAGTAAGCGGCGATGTGCACCGTCTCCATGTTGGAGAAGGCGGTGAGCATCATCTTGATCTCGACCGGCTTGAACACCCGGCCATATTTGTCGTGGTAGCAATCCTGCACTTCGATATCCGCCTGGGTGAAGAAGCGGAAAATCTGGGTGAGCAGGTTGGTCTCGTGCTCGGTCAGCTTCTGCGCCCAGTCGCGGCAATCCTCGCCGAGCGGCACCTCCTCCGGCATCCAGTGGATCTGCTGCTGGCGCTTCCAGAAATCATAGGCCCAGGGATATTCGAAGGGCTTGTACTGGGCGCGGGCTTCGAGAAGAGGCATGACGATTACTCCAAGGTACTTAAGCGTTGAAACGGTAGAAGAAGATCGAGCCGCCGGCGACGACGACGAACAGGCCGAACAGGCGGACGAGGATGGGCGCGACCCGGCCCTCGAGCAGGCCGATCTCCCAGTCGATCAGATTGCGGCCGAAGACGCGGCGCATCGGCCTCAGCATCGCGACGTAGAGGCGGATCAGGCGGTGCGGCCAGACCAGGATCGTGGCGCCGATCAGGATGAAAGCCACGCCCCAGGCCGCGATCGGCCAGAAGGGGGCGGGGGTTGCGGGGGGAAGGCTCATTCCTCCTCCTCGCGAATGACCCGGTGGGTGCCGGGGACGACGCGCTCGCGGATTACACGGTCGCGGTAGACCACCTGGCTCTTGCGGGCGCCGACGCCGAAGACGACGATGCCGAGGAAATAGCCGAAATCGTACCAGCCGCCATTGTTGGGCACGGCGTAGACGGCGATGTTCTGCAGGAACAGCGACAGGACCCAGGCGACCGGGAAGATGAAGCCGTGCCACAGGCCAAGGAGGAAGCCCGGCGCCTGCGGCGCGACGCCCGCCGCGCTCTGGGTTGCGCAGGCGGCGAGCGCCGCGAACGACGCCAGGGCAATGGCAAGACGGGCGCGCGGGCGGATCAATTGAACAGGCCGCCGCCGAGGTCGAGATAGCCGAGGCCGATGGCGCCGAACACCGCCGCGCCGACCAGGAAGAGGACGCCCGCCTGCTTGGACTGGTTGAAGCCGCGCGCGCCGCGGGCGCGGACCAGGATCACCAGGCCGATGACCAGGAAGATGGCGCCGATGGCGAACTTGGTGGTGTCGACGATGTGCATCCTCTTTCCTTCCCCCGCGTGCCGGCCGCCTTATCCGCGGTCTCGGCGCCTTGCGCGCTGCCGGCCGATTACTGGCAGGCCAGATGTCTGGCTTTGCCAGTGACACCCATCACTGGCACGCCAGACATTCATCATAGTCCGTCGTCTGCAGCTCGATCTGCTTGAGGTCGGGCGTGTTGTCGGCCTCGACGCCGCCGGCGAAACCGGCGCGCTGGACGCTCTTCGAACGCAGATAATAAAGCGATTTGATGCCGAGCTCCCAGGCCCGGTAGTGGAGCATCAGCAGATCCCATTTATCGACGTCGGCCGGGATGAACAGGTTCAGCGAGGTCGCCTGGTCGATGAAGGGCGTGCGATCGGCGGCCAGCTCGATCAGCCAGCGCTGGTCGATCTCGAAGCTGGTCTTGAACACGTCCTTTTCCTCGGGCGTGAGGAAATCGAGATGCTGGACCGAGCCGCCGCGCTCGAGGATCGTCGACCAGATGCCGTCGGAATTCTTCGACTTCTCGATCAGCAATTTCTCGAGGTGCGGGTTGCGGATCGACCAGGAGCCCGACAGCGTCTTGTGGGTGTAGATGTTGGCCGGGATCGGCTCGATGCAGGCCGAGGTGCCGCCGGCGATGATCGAGATCGAGGCGGTCGGCGCGATCGCCATCTTGCAACTGAAGCGCTCCATCACCCCCATGTCGGCGGCGTCCGGGCAGGGCCCGCGCTCGTTGGCCAGCATCAAGGAGGCTTCGCTGACCTGGGCGTGGATATGCTTGAAGATGCGCAGGTTATAGCTCTTGGCCATCGCCCCTTCGAAGGGCACGCCGCGGGCCTGGAGGAAGGAGTGGAAGCCCATCACGCCGAGGCCGACGCTGCGCTCGCGCTCGGCCGAATAGCGGGCGCGGGCCATCTCGTCCGGGGCGCGCTCGATATAGTCGGTCAGCACGTTGTCGAGGAAGCGCATGACGTCCTCGATGAACATCTTGTCGCCGTTCCACTCGTCCCAGGTTTCGAGGTTCAGCGAGGAGAGGCAGCAGACCGCGGTGCGCTCGGCGCCGAGATGGTCGGTGCCGGTCGGCAGGGTGATCTCGGAGCAGAGGTTCGAGGTCGAGACCTTGAGACCGAGGTCGCGGTGATGCTTGGGCATCGACCGGTTCACCTGGTCGATGAAGATGATGTAGGGCTCGCCGGTGGCGAGACGGGTCTCGACCAGCTTCTGGAAGAGCGAGCGGGCGTCGACCGTGGCGCGGGCCGAACCGTCCTTGGGGCTCTGCAAGGTCCATTCGGCGCCGTCGCGGACGGCTTCCATGAAGGCGTCGGTGATCAAGACGCCGTGGTGGAGGTTCAGCGCCTTGCGGTTGAAGTCACCCGACGGCTTGCGGATCTCGAGGAACTCCTCGATCTCGGGATGGGAGATGTCGAGATAGCAGGCGGCCGAGCCGCGGCGGAGCGAGCCCTGGCTGATGGCGAGGGTGAGGCTGTCCATCACCCGCACGAAGGGGATGATGCCGCTGGTCTTGCCGTTGAGGCCGACCGCCTCGCCGATGCCGCGGACATTGCCCCAATAGGTGCCGATGCCGCCGCCGCGCGCGGCCAGCCAGACATTCTCGTTCCAGGTGCCGACGATGCCTTCGAGGCTGTCGCTGACGCTGTTGAGGTAGCAGGAGATGGGAAGGCCGCGGCCGGTGCCGCCGTTGGACAAGACCGGGGTCGCCGGCATGAACCAAAGCTTCGAGATATAGTCGTAGAGGCGCTGGGCGTGGGCGGCGTCGTCGGCATAGGCCGAGGCGACGCGGACGAACAGATCCTGGTAGGATTCGCCGGGCAGCAGATAGCGGTCCTGGAGCGTGTCCTTGCCGAAATCGGTGAGCAGATCGTCGCGCGACCGATCGACGACGACGTCGAAGGTCAGCTCCTTCACCGACTTCGAATCGGGGGCAGCCGCCTTGACCTTGGCCTTGCGGGGCGGCGGCGCGGCGACGCTCTCGGTCGTGTCGGACGAACTCACTTCATGGCTGCCGGAAAGGTCCATCACTCTACCCTCTGTTCTTATAACGTTCTCATAGGACATAAGTCCCGTCTAGGCGATTCAAAGGGGGAAAAGTGGGCTAATTTCGCCTTGTCCCCGATATCCACAGGACAGACTTCCCCCCGTCCGGCGAATCATGTCCACCGGCGGGCGCTCCCACAACCTATAGCGGCTCCCCCTGTTGAGCGCCACTAACCATTGTGCCTCATCTGGATTCCGGCACAAGAGTCTAAATGGGCCTTAACCCTTCGGTTCGTCGCAAAATTGTCATGCGATGAATCGAGTCGGAGGGGGCGGTTCGGCGGCTCGTTCAGTCGCGCTCCTGCTTCGCTCCTGCCATCCGCGCGCATTCCGCCTCGAACGCCGCCAGCAGCCGGCGGGCGACGCTTTCGTGGCCGGCCGGCAGCGGGGTGCCGAGATGGACCTGGCGGAGCTCGGCCATGAAGTCGTCCCACAATTTCGGACCGCCCTCCTCGAGCAGCTGGGCGCGAATCGCGAGCTCGGGCGTGGTCGGCAGATGGCGCCGGCCCCAGGCGCCCATCTGGACGAGCAGGGGGACGAGCTGGATCGCCTTTTCGGTGAGGCTGTAGATGCTTTTCTGCTTGTGGCTGGGGTCATCGGTCTTGGCGACCAGCCCGGCGGCGGTGAGGCGCTTCAGCCGGTCGGCGAGAATGTTGGAGGCGATTCCCTCCTCCGATTCGTTCAGCAGGACGCGGAAATGACGGCGGTTGCCGAACATGATGTCGCGGATCACGATCAGGCTCCAGCGATCGCCGAGCGTTTCGAGCGTGAGGTTGATCGGGCACCCCGAGCGCTGATCGGTCATCGGTTCGCTTTCAAAATAACCGCTTGCAATATAGGATCGGTTTGTTAGAAATACAACCAGTTGCATATCACAAGCGGATGGAGCCCGAAATGTCGAAGCTTCGAGTCGCTGCCTTCAGCCTGTCGCTGGACGGCTATGGCGCCGGACCCGACCAGAGCCTGGAATATCCGCTCGGCAAGGGCGGGGAGGCGCTGCACGAATGGGTTTTCCCGACCCGCACGTTCAAGCGCATGTACGGCGACGGGAACGGGACGACGGGGGTCGACGACGATTTCGCCCGCCGGAGCTTCGACAATGTCGGCGCCTGGATCCTCGGCCGCAACATGTTCGGGCCGGTGCGCGGCCCCTGGCCGGACGAGAATTGGAAAGGCTGGTGGGGCGAGGAGCCGCCTTACCATGTCCCGGTCTTCGTCCTCACCCACCATGCGCGCCCGCCGCTGGAAATGAAGGGCGGAACGACCTTCCATTTCGTCACCGGCGGCATCGGCGAGGCGCTCGACCGCGCGCGGGACGCGGCCGGCGGCAACGACGTCAGGGTCGGCGGCGGCGCGGCGACCATCCGCGAGTATCTCGAGGCCGGCCTTATGGATGAAATGCACCTCGCTTTTTCGCCGATCCTGCTCGGCGCGGGCGAGCCTCTGCTCGCCGGCATCGACCTGCCGGCCATGGGCTTTTCGGTGACCGAACATGTCGCGACCGATCTCGCCCTGCACGTCGTCCTGTCGAAAGCCGCGTGATATCCCGCCGCCGATGTTGAAGGAGAAGCCGATGACCCTGACGCTCCATGCCCACCCGCTTTCCTCCTATTGCTGGAAGGCGCTGATCGCGCTCTACGAATATGATTTGCCCTTCGCCTTCCACCAGATCGATTTCGGCGACGAGGCCTCGGCGGCCGCGTTCGCCGCCTTGTGGCCGCTGGCGAAGATGCCCGTGCTGGTCGAGGACGACGGCCCCGCCATCGCCGAATCCTCGATCGTCATCGAATATCTGACGCTTCATCATTCCGGGCCGAAGCCGCTGATCCCGGCCGACGGCGAGGCGGCGCTCGAAGTCCGGTTCCTGGACCGGATCTTCGACAATTATGTGATGACGCCGATGACCCAGATCGTGTTCAACCGGATCCGCCCCGCCGACTCCCGCGACCCCTACGGCGTCGCCCGGAACCGGGAACTGCTCGACAAGAGCTATGGCTGGCTCGAAACCAGGCTGGCCGGGCGCGACTGGGCGGCGGGGAACGATTTCAGCATGGCCGACTGCGCGGCGGCGCCGTCGCTTCACTATGCCGAGAAGGTCCAGCCGATGGCCGGGCGCTTCCCGGTCGTCGCCGATTATCTGGCGCGGCTCGAGGCGCGGCCCACCTTCGCCCGGGTGCTCAAGGAAGCGGAGCCCTATGCCCATTTCTTCCCGCAGGAGCCGGACCTGGCCGAGCCGGCCTGAAAAAGTCGGGGCCGGCGTCCAGGGGGACGCCGGCCCCTCCCCCGATACGCAACGCGGGGGATTTCCGAGACCGAAACTCCGATCGTCGAAGAGGAACTGAGTTACAAAAGCCCGGGGCGCGACTGGCGCCGTCCGGGCTCGCCGGCTCATTGCCTCGATTCGCTTGAGCGCAAGGTGAACGGCCTCGTTATCTGCCGTTCAGGTCATTGAAATTGCGCCGAATCGAGGGCGCAGTGCGCCATTTAGCGGCCCGCCCACTCGCGCATGGATCAAATTCGAACAATGATGGTTGAGAAAGACCCGGCTCGTTGACTCCGGGCCGCGACCGGTAACATATTTGCAACGCGCCAGTTGCCCGATTCTTCAGGGCGCGCGGAAGCCGAAGCCTGAGGAGGAGTGAATGGCGCGATATGCCGTGCAGCTGGCGACCCGTTATGACGGGCTGGTCATCGCCACCTTCCCCGATCTGCCCGGCGTTTCGGCGCTCGGCCGCGACGACGAGGAGGCCTTGGCCGAGGCCCGGCGCGAGCTCGACTCCGCGCTCCAGGCCTATGCCGACGAGGGCGAAAGCGCTCCCGAGCCGCGGACCCGCGGCGCGACCATGATCGAGGCCTCGAACCTGGTGGCGTTGGCGGCCGAGTAAGGCGCAAGGTTCGCTTCTGCAGGCAGTTCGGCGTCCGGGATTCACTGCCGGGCGCGCCGCTTTATTTCGGATCATTGCCAAGCGGCGCGTCGCGGTTCATGGAGCCGCCATGCTTTCTCAACGAACGCGGTATACAATCCGGGCGCTGCTTCACCTCGCGGACCGCTACGGCGAGGGGCCTGTGCAGCTCGGCGAAATCGCCGAGGCGCAGAACCTGCCGCCCAAGTTCCTCACCGTCATCCTGTCGCAGATGCGCCGGGCCGGCCTGGTCGACACGATGCGCGGTCGCGAAGGCGGATACTGGCTGGCGCGCGAGCCGCACGAGATCAGCTATGGCGAGATCGTGCGGCTGACCCGCGGCTCGCTGGGCCTCCTCCCCTGCGCCAGCCGCCTCGCCTATGAGCAGTGCAAGAACTGCATCACCGAGGACAAATGCCGGCTGCACCGGGCAATGCTGATGGTCCGCGACGAGACCGCGCGGATCCTCGACGGCCTCAGCCTCGCCGACAAGGTGAACGTCGAGGAGCACAAGGCGGCGTGAAGCCGCGCCACGTCGCGGTGATCGGCGCCGGCGCTTCGGGCGCCCTCCAGGCGCTCCATGCGCTGCGCGAAGGCGCGAATAGAGTCACATTGATCGAGCGCGAACGCGAGCCGGGGCGCGGCACCGCCTACGGCACGCGGCGGCCCGAACACCTGCTCAACGTCACCGCGCTGAGGATGATCGCGTATCCCGACGACCCCGGCCATTTCGCCAGCTGGTTCGAGGGACGCGGCGGCGCGGCCGACGATTATGCGCCGCGCATGCTGTTCGGCGACTATCTCAGCGCCGAGATGGACAAGGTGGTGGACCGGGTCGACCTGGTCTCGGGCGACGCGGTGGACGTGCGATCGGGGGAGGGCGGCGAGGAAGTGGTGCTTCGCGACGGGCGGACCATCCGGGCCGACGCCGTCGTGCTGGCGCTCGGCAATCTGAGGCCCGCGACCCTGCCCGGCATCGACCCGGCGCGGCTCGGCCCGCTTTACGTCGATGACCCCTGGTATGGCGGCTTCCTGGAAGGCCTCGGCGACGACGACCAGGTGGTGCTGATCGGCACCGGCCTTACTGCGGTCGACGCCGCCCTGAGCCTCGACGCCACCGGCTTTCGCGGACCGATCCTCGCTCTATCGCGCCGCGGCCTGTTGTCGCGGCCGCATTTGAAGCGCGAGCCGGTGGCCGATGCGCCGCCGCCCTTCCCCGACACCGCCATCAACCTGCTCCGCGCGGTTCGGCGGCGGGCCAAAGCGATCGGCTGGCGCGAGGCGGTGCACGAGTTACGCGCCCATACCCAGGCTTTGTGGGGCGCGGCGCCGCTCGGCGAGCGCCGGCGCTTCCTGCGCCATTTGCGGCCGTGGTGGGATGTCCACCGCCACCGCATCGCCCCCGCCGTCGCGGCGCGGATCGAAGCGATGGAGAAGGAAGGCCGCTTCGCCCTCGCCGCCGGGCGGATCGTCTCGGTCGAACCCGACGGCGATTGCGCAATGGTCACCTGGCGGCCGCGCAGCGAAGACGGGACCGAGCAGGTCCGGGCGCGCCGGGTGGTCAATTGCTCGGGACCCGAGCTCGACATCGCCCGCGCCGGCGAGCCTTTGCTCGACGCCCTCCTCGCCGCCGGCCGAATCCGCCCCGATCCCTGCCGGCTCGGCGTCGAGGTCGACGGCGAAAGCCGCGCGATCGGCGCCGGCGGCGCGCCCTCGCCGAGCCTATTCGCCATCGGTCCGATAACCCGCGGCGCCTTCTGGGAAAGCATCGCCGTCAGCGACATCGCCACCCAGGCGCGCGATGTGGCGAGGATGATTGCGGAGACAGCCTAAATCACGATCCGGAACAGGGCGCCGCCACCCTTGCGGTCGCCGACGCTGATGGTACCGCGGTGGGCGAGGACGACCTGGCGGGCGAGGCTGAGGCCGACTCCGGTGCCGTCCGACTTGGTGGTGAAGAAGGGCAGGAACACGTCCTGGCGCAGCGCCTCGGGAACGCCGGCGCCGTTGTCGGAGACCTCGATCTGGGTGCGGCCCGAGGGCGTGCGCGAGAAGGCGAGCCACACATGGGGGGCGTCGCTGTGGGCGCGCGCGGCCTGGGCGGCGTTGCGGACCAGGTTGATCAGCACCTGGTTCATCAGATCGGGGTCGGCCTCGAGCGCCAGATTCTCGTCGACGTCGAGGGTGAGGTCGATGCCGGCGGCGCGGTCGCTGGCGCGGAACAGGGCTTCGAGATCGCGGCCCCAGGCGGCGGCGTCGATCGGGCGGGCGCGGATTTCGGGCGCGCGGCTGATCTGGCGGTAGCTTTCGACGAAATGCATGACGCCGTCGGCGCGGCGGGCCAGGGTTTCGACCGCGATGCGGGCGTCGGCGACATCGCCATTGTCGCCATGGTCGGCGGCGCGCATCAGATCGACCGCGCTGTGGGCAAGCGAGGTGACCGGCGTCATCGAATTCATGATCTCGTGGGTGAGGACGCGGATCAGGTCGCTCTGGGCGGCGATCTCGATCGCGTTCAATTCACCCTGGATCGGCTGGACGGCGACCACCCTTACGAGGCCGCCGAGGCGGTGGACGATGGCGGCACTGACCAGCATGGTCTGGGGCACGCCGTCGCTGAGCAAAGGCACCAGCCGCGGCCGGCCGACCGCGCCGCCCTCCAGCGCATTGGCGAAGGCTTCGCCATATTCGCGGAAATCCTCGACCCGGACCCCCTTGTGACGGACGAGCAGGCGCCGCGCCGCCTTGTTGGCGAGCTCGACCTTGCCCTCGCCGTCGACGGTGAGCAGAGCGGTCGGCGCGTCGTCGAGCACCGCCTCGTAGAAGCGGTTGGCGTCGATCAATTTGTGGCGCTCGTCGCGCAGGTTGCGGATGGCGTCGTCGAGGACGAGGCTCAATTCGCCGAAGCCGCTGCCCTGGCCGCGGTGCGAGAAGCCCTGGCTGAAATCGCCGAAGCGGATGGCGTCGATGAAGCGGGCCAGCTCCATGTTGGTGCGCTGGATATAGTGCCAGAGCAGGCCGGCGGCGCCGAGCACGGCCAGTCCCGCCACCACCCGCGCCGCGCCCAGCCCCTCGACGGTCAGCGCCTGGGCGAAGCCGAAGGCGACCGCGAGAAGGAGGCCGAGGCGCCAGGCCAGGCCGAAAATGAAGCGGCTACGAAAGCGCATCAAAGCCCATGCTTTTCCATCCGCCGATAGAGCGAGGCGCGGGTTAGGCCGAGCTCGGCGGCGGCGAGGGAGATGTTGTAGCTGTGCTTCTTCAGCGCCTCCTCGACCATGTGCTTTTCGGCGCGGTCGAGGTTGAGATCGCCGGCCAGTGCCGCGGGCGCCGGCGCCGGCGCGCCGGGCCGAATTGCGGGACCGCCGCGCGACAGCGAGAAATCGGCTTCGGTGAAGGCGTCGCCGTCGGCGAGGATCACCGCCCGCTCGGCGGCGTGGCGCAGCGCCCGGACGTTGCCCGGCCAGTCATAGGCCTCGAGCGCGCGGACCACGTCGGGCGGCAGGACCCGCGCCGGCTTGCCGTATTTCTTCGCGTAGAAATGGATGAAATGGTCGGCGAGCTGGAGGATGTCCTCGCGGCGTTCGCGCAACGGGGGCAGATCGATTTCGACCGTGTTGAGGCGGAAGAGGAGGTCCTGGCGGAAGCGGGTCTCGTCGCCCAGTTGTTCGGGCGGGCAATTGGTCGCGGCGATCACGCGGACGTCGATCTTCACCGGCTTGTTGGCGCCGACCGGCACGATCTGGCGCTGCTCCAGCGCGGTCAGCAATTTGGGCTGGAGGTGGAGCGGCAGATTGCCGATCTCGTCGAGGAACAGGGTGCCGCCGTCGGCGGCCTGCATGCGGCCGATCCGGTCGGCGCGGGCATCAGTGAATGCGCCCTTCACATGGCCGAACAATTCGCTCTCGAACAGATTCTCGGCGACCGCGCCGAGATCGACCGAGACCAGGACCTGGTCGGCGCGGCGCGAGCGGCGGTGCAGCTCGCGCGCGGCGAGCTCCTTGCCGGTGCCGTTCTCGCCGAGGATGAGGACGTTGGCGTCGGTCGGGCCGGCGCGCTCGATCAGCGACCAGACCCGCGCCATGCCCGGCGATTCGCCAAGCAGCGGCGTCTCCCCGCCGGCGGCCGGGGCAGTGACGGCGACGGCGCGCTTGCGCTCGGTCACCACTTCCGCGCGCGAGGTGCGCAAAGCGGCGGCGGTGCGGACGGTGGCCAGCAGCCGCTCGTTCGACCAGGGCTTGGAGACGAAATCGGTGGCGCCGCGCTTCATCGCCTCGACCGCCACCGACACGCCGGCATGGGCGGTGATCATCACCACCACCGCCTGGGGGTCGCGCTTCAATATCTCGGAGAGCCAGTGAAAGCCCTCGGCGGCGTTGGTCGCGCCGCGGCCGAAATTGGCGTCGAGCAGAATGACGTCGGGAAGCTCCTCGGCCATCGAGGCAAGTGCGTCGTCGGGCGTCTGGAAGTCGGCGACCTCGGCGAACAGGTCGCGCAGCAGCAGCCGCGCCGACAGGCCGATGTCGGGATCGTCGTCGATGATGATGCAGCGTCCGAAGCGTCTCGTCTGTGGCACGTTGCCCTCCCGGCCTGTCCGATAATGGACAATCAAGGAGCGTGCCAGAGTCCGTTCGCGGACAGTTTTGCGCGCTTTCGAACGCCGCCGTCATGGTCCGGACGCCGGGCCCAGGCGCAGGAAATGGCGGATTTGCGGGCTTTTCGGAGCCTGGCACGGCTCGTGCTGATTGTTCGGCACAGGGAGCAACCCCATTCAGGGAGCAAGACCATGGATAAGTTCGAGAGTTTCGCCTTCGCCTTCGGTTTCGTCGCCACCGCCTTCATCACCATGGTGGCCTTGCCGCTTGCTTGAGGACGGGCGTGTACGGCGGCGGACAGTAAGTGTCCGGTTTCGGACAATCCTTCCGCCGCCAGCCTGCCAAGATTGAATTGCCACCGACGAGGATTTGAATGAGCGTCTTGCGGATGACAAAACCAGAAGGCCCGCAAAGCGGCGGCGGCATGGACCGCGTGGTCGAATCGAGGCGCCTCTCCACCCGCGTCAAGATCGGCCTAGCCGCGACCGGCCTGGTCATCCTCCTCGTCCTCTTCTATTTCTTCGCGCCGAGCGCCAACAGCCAGACCGTGCCGGTCTCGCGGCTGACCATCTCCAACGTGAGCCAGGGCCGGTTCGACGATTTCCTGCCCTTGCGGGCGCGGGTCGAGCCGCTGATCACCGTCTTCCTCGACGCGGTCGAGGGCGGCCGGGTCGAACGGGTGGTGGTCGAGGACGGGACCATGGTCCAGCCGGGCCAGCTGCTCGCCGTTTTGTCCAACCCCGAGCTGCAGCTGAACGTCCTCGCCCGCCAGACCGAGGTCACCCAGCAGATCAATTCGATGCGCAGCCAGGAGCTCGCGCTCAACCAGTCGCGCCTTTCGAACGAGCGCGCCCGGATCGAGGCCGAGCTGGCGGCCGACACCGCCCGCCGCCAATATGAGATGCAGCGCCCGCTCGCCGAGCGCGGCTTCGTCGCCGGCCGCACCTTCATGGACAGCCGCGACACTTATGAATCCAATCGCCGCCGCGCCGAGGTGATCCGCCGCCAGCAGGCCAGTGACGAGCGGCTGCAGACCGCCCAGTTGAGCGAGCTCCGCGCGGCGACGGCGTCGATGAACCAGAGCCTGCAGATTGCCCGGTCCAGCCTCGATTCGCTGAACCTTCGCGCGCCGGTCGCCGGCCAGCTGACCTCGTTCGACATCCAGATCGGCCAGTCGCTGCAGCGCGGCCAGAGGCTCGGCCAGATCGACAGCGCCGGGCGCAACAAATTGCGCGCCCAGGTCGACGAATTCTATCTCGGCCGGGTCACCCAGAACCAGGTCGCCAATGCCGAGGTCAACGGCCGCACTTACCGGATGCGGGTAAGCAAGCTCTATCCGCAGGTGCGGAACGGCGCCTTCGAGATCGATCTCCAGTTCGTCGGCCAGGAACCGGCCGACCTGCAGCGCGGCCAGACCGTCCAGATCCGCCTGACGCTCGGCGCGCCGGCGCCGGCGCGGCTGATCCCCAACGGCTCGTTCTACAACGAGACCGGCGGCTCCTGGGTGTTCGTGGTCGCCCCCGACGGCCGCTCGGCGGTCCGCCGCCAGGTCCGGCTCGGGCGCCGCAACAGCGATTTCATCGAAGTGCTTGAAGGGCTCGACCCGGGAGAGCGGGTGATCACCTCTCCATATACCGGCTTCGCCGAACGCGATCGGCTGAGCCTCTCGCAATGAACTTAGTGGGCAAAGAAGGGAATTAGCCGATGTTGAACATGCGTGAAGTCTCGCGGGTCTACCGCACCGACACGGTCGAAACGACGGCGCTCGACGGCATCTTCCTCGATGTCGCGGACGGCGAGTTCGTCGCGATCATGGGGCCGTCGGGTTGCGGCAAGTCGACCCTCCTGAACGTGATCGGCATGCTCGACAGCCCGACCGGCGGTTCCTACGTCTTCAACGGCACCGAGGTCGCCGGCCTTTCCGAATCGAAGTTGGCCGATTTCCGCAAGCGGAACATCGGCTTCATCTTCCAGTCCTTCAATCTCGTCGACGAGCTTAGCGTCCGCGAGAATATCGAGCTTGCGCTGCTCTACCACAACGTCCCCGCGGGCGAGCGGCGCACCCGGGTCGACGAGGTGATGGACAAGGTGGGTATCGCCCACCGCGCCAAGCACCGTCCGAGCCAGCTCTCCGGCGGACAGCAACAGCGTGTCGCCGTCGCCCGGGCCCTTGTCGCATCGCCGAACCTGATCCTCGCCGACGAGCCGACCGGCAATCTCGACACCGCCCATGGCGAGGAAGTGATGAAGATGCTGCAGGCGCTGAACGCCGAGGGGTCGACCATCGTCATGGTCACCCACTCGCCGAGCCACGCCGATTATGCCGGCCGCGTGGTCAACATGCTCGACGGGAGAATCCTGGTCGAACACCGTCGCGCGGCGTGAACGATTAGCCCCTCTCCCCGAAAGGGGAGAGGGGCCCGAATTGGAGTGAGCAGGACTATGTGGCGCAATTATATGACGGTGGGCGTCAGGGCGTTGGTCAAGAACCGGACCTATGCCTTCATCAACATTTTCGGCCTGGCCATCGGCCTCGCCGCCTGCCTGATGCTGCTCATCTACGTGCGCTACGAGACCAGCTACGATGCGTGGCTTCCGAACGCCGACAACACCTATCAATTCCAGAGCCACTATCATTCCCGCCAGACCGGCGAGGACATGAATCTGCAGATGACTGCCTATGTCGCCGGGCAGCGGCTCAAGGCCGATTTCCCGCAGGTCGAGCATAGCGTCTACGCCATGTCGAGCGGCCCGGTGATCCTGCGCGGCGGCGAGGCGCTGTCGACCGAGGACGTGCTGCTGGTCGACAACCTCTTCTTCGACGTTCTCCAGTTCCCGCTGGTCGCCGGCAATCCGGCGACCGCTCTGTCGCAGACCAATTCGGCGGTGATGACCCAGAGCGAGGCGCGGCGGATCTTCGGCACCGAAAACGTGGTCGGCCGGACCCTGACCATGGTCACCCGCGGCGCCACGACCGATTACCGGATCACCGGCGTCGCCCGCGACCTGCCGCACGACAGCCACGTCCGCTTTTCCATCGTCGCGCGCATCGACTTCGCCCGCTCGTTCACCGACCAGCCGCAATTCCTGACCTCGTGGGGCTGGCAGTCGGGCTGGTATTATTTCACCCTGCGCCCGGGCAGCGATCCCGCGGCGATCCAGGCGCAAATGCCGGCCTGGGAGCGGCGCAACATTCCCGACGAGAGCTTCGGCCAGACGACGACCAACGCGGGCGACGAGCAGGACTGGAACGTCGCCAACATCCGCGACATCCACCTGGGCGAAGCGCAGGAAGCGACGATGACGCCGGGCAACGACCGGCAGACGATCGTCACCTTCACTGTCATCGCCTTCCTGATCCTGGGCATGGCCTGCGTCAATTTCACCAACCTCGCCACCGCCCGCGCCAGCCAGCGCGCCCGCGAAGTGGCGCTGCGCAAGGTGCTCGGCGCGAACCGCCAGCAATTGATCACCCAGTTCCTGGCGGAATCGGTGCTGATCGCGGCGATCGCCATGCTGCTCGCTCTGGCCATGGTCGAGCTGCTGCTGCCGGCGCTTTCCAGCTTCCTCGATGCGACGCTGAGCATGCATTATTTCGGCTGGGACGGCATGCTGCTGCCGATCATCGGCCTCACCTTGCTGGTCGGCGCGGCCGGCGGCGTCTACCCGGCTTTCTATCTCAGCCGCTTCCAGCCCGCCCAGGTGCTCAAGGCCAACAAGTCGTCGGCCGAGGCCGAAGGCACCGGCCTGCTCCGCAACGTCCTGGTCGTCGGCCAGTTCGCGGTGTCGATCGGCCTGATGATCTGCACCGCGGTGGTCTACGCCCAGACCGTCTACGCCCGCACCGTCGATCCCGGCTTCCACCGCGACGGCCTGATCCAGATCGAGAATCTGGGCCGGCGCCAGCTCAACGACCGCACCGACGCGATCACGCTTGAGATGTCCCGCGTTCCGGGCGTGGTCTCGGCCGGCCGTTCGGGCATCGGCATCGCCACCTCGAACAACCGCAACAACGGCGTCCAGGTGCCGGGCCAGTCCGAGCCGGTGAACATCGGCGACTATTCGGTCGACATCGACTTCTTCCGGACCGCGGGCATCCAACTCGTCGCCGGCCGGCTGTTCGACCCGAACCGCCCGGGCGACGATTCGACCATCCCCTACCCTTCCGACGACGCCCACGAGCGCGGCCTGGTGGCGCGCGGCGTCAACATCGTGATCAACGAACTGGCGGCCCAGCGGATGGGTTTCCAGGACCCGGCCCGTGCCGTCGGCCAGACCGTGATGGTCGGCTATTTCGATCCCGAGGACGGGCTGGTGCCGGTCCACATCATCGGCGTGGTCAAGAATTCGCGCTTCCGTTCGATCCGCCAGCCGATCGATCCGATCATGTTCCGGCTCGACCGCACCTTCGCCAATGTCCTGCTGCTGCGCTACGACGCCTCCGATCCGATCGGCGCCCGCAACCGGATCGAGCAAGCCTGGAAGAGGTTGGCGCCCGACGTTCCCTTCGACGGCGTGTTCAGCGAGGACAAGGTCGCCGAGATCTACACCGCCGAGCAGGCGCGGGCGAAGGTGTTCGCCGGCTTCGCCATCCTGGCCGTGATCGTCGCCTGCCTGGGCCTGTTCGGCCTCGCCGCCTTCACCGCCGAGCGGCGGACCAAGGAGATCGGCATCCGCAAGGTACTGGGCGCGCGCACACGCGACATCGTGCGGCTGCTCGCCTGGCAATTCTCGAAGCCGGTGATCGTCGCCAATCTGATCGCCTGGCCGGCGGCCTGGTGGGCGATGCGCACCTGGCTCAACGGCTTCGACGCCCGCATCGACCTTGGGCTGCTGCCCTTCGTGCTGGCCGCGGGGGCGGCCCTGGTCATCGCCATCGGCACCATCGCCGGCCACGCCTTCAAGGTGGCGCGCGCCAATCCGATCCACGCACTGCGATACGAATAGTAAATCCTCCCGGGGCTCGGGGAACTGGGAAAAGGGGAAGTTGAGATGTGGCGGAACTACATGATCGTCGGCGTCCGGGCGCTGATCAAGAACCGCACTTATGCCTTCATCAACATCTTCGGCCTGGCCATCGGCCTCGCCGCCTGCCTGATGCTGCTGATCTACGTCCGCTACGAGACCAGCTACGACCAGACCCTGCCCAATGCGGAGAACACCTACCAGTTCCAGGCCCATTATCGGAACCGGCAGACCGGCGAGGAAGGCCATCTGCAGATGACCGCCTATGTGTCCGGCCAGCGGCTCAAGGCCGATTTCCCGCAGGTCGACCGCATGGTCTACGCGCTGTCGTCGGAGCCGGTGATCCGCCGCGGCGCCGAGTCCCTTTCGACCGAGGACGTGCTGCTGGTCGACAATCTCTTCTTCGACGTTCTCCAATTCCCCTTCGTCCAGGGCGACCCGCGCACCGCGCTCAGCCAGACCAACACCGCCGTGATGACCCAGAGCGAGGCGCGGCGGGTGTTCGGCACCGAGAACGTGCTCGGCCGGACTCTGACCATGGTGTCGCGGGGCCGGACGATCGACTATCGGGTCGCCGGCGTCGTCCGCGACTTGCCGCGCGACAGCCATGCCCGCTTCACCATCGTCGCCCGCATCGACATGGCCGGCTGGTTCTCCGACCAACCCACCTTCCTGACCTGCTGGGGCTGCCAGTCGGGCTGGGTCTATTTCACCCTGCGCCCGGGCGCCGACCCGGCGGCGATCCAGGCGCAATTGCCGGCCTGGGAACGGCGCAACATCCCCAACGAGCAATATGGCCAGACCCGCTACAATGCGGGCGACGACCAGGATTGGCAGGTCGTCAACGTCCGCGACGTCCACCTCGGCGAGGCCCAGGACGGGACGATGAAGCCGGGCAACGACCGCCAGACCATCCTCACCTTCACCATCATCGCCTTCCTGATCCTGGGCATGGCCTGCGTCAACTTCACCAACCTCGCCACCGCCCGCGCCAGCCAGCGCGCCCGCGAAGTGGCGTTGCGCAAGGTGCTGGGCGCCAACCGCCAGCAATTGATCACCCAGTTCCTTGCGGAATCGGTTCTGATCGCAGCGATCGCCATGCTGCTCGCGCTGGCGATGGTCGAGCTGCTGCTGCCGTCTTTGTCCAGCTTCCTCGATGCCGATCTCGCCATGCGCTATCTCGGCTGGGACGGAATGCTGCTGCCGATCGTCGGCCTCACCTTGCTGGTCGGCGCCGCCGGCGGCGTCTATCCGGCTTTCTACCTTAGCCGCTTCCAGCCCGCCCAGGTGCTCAAGGCCAACAAGTCGTCGGCCGAGGCAGAAGGATCGGGGCTGCTCAGGAACGTGCTGGTCGTCGCCCAATTCTCGGTGTCGATCGGCCTGATCATCTGCACGGCTGTGGTCTACGCCCAGACCGTCTACGCCCGCACGGTCGATCCCGGCTATCAGCGCGACGGCCTGATCCAGATCGAGAATCTGGGCCGCCGCCAGCTCGTCGACCGGGCCGATTCGATCACGCTCGAAATGTCGCGCGTCCCCGGCGTGATCTCGGTCGGCCGCTCCGGCATCGGCGTCGCCACCGACAACAACAACAACACCGGCGTGCTGATGCCGGGCCACAGCGAGCCGATCCCGATCGGCAATTATTCGGTCGACATCGACTTCTTCCGGACGATGGGGATCCGCCTCATCGCCGGCCGGCTGTTCGATCCGAACCGCCCCGGCGACGATTCGACCATCCCGATGGCGCCCGACGGGCCCAACAGCATCGCCCTCACCAACCAGCGCGAGACGGCGATGGTGGCGCGCGGCATCAACGTCGTGATCAACGAGCTCGCCGCCCGCCGCATGGGCTTCACCGATCCCGCCCAGGCGGTCGGCAAGACGATCGGGGTCGCCTATTTCGACCCGGAGGACGGGCTGGTGCCGGTCCACATCATCGGCGTCGTCCAGGATTCGCGCTTCCGCTCGATCCGCGAGCCGATCGACCCGATCCTTTTCCGGCTCGACCGCACTTACGCCAATGCCCTGCTGGTCCGCTACGACACCGCCAACGCGGCGGCGGCGCGCGACAATGTCGAGCGGGCGTGGAAGCGGCTGGTTCCCGACGTGCCCTATGACGGCGTGTTCAGCGAGGACAAGATTGCCGAGCTCTACACCGCCGAGCAGGCGCGGGCGAAGGTGTTCGCCGGCTTCGCCATCCTGGCCGTGATCGTCGCCTGCCTGGGCCTGTTCGGCCTCGCCGCCTTCACTGCCGAGCGGCGGACCAAGGAGATTGGCATCCGCAAGGTGCTGGGCGCGCGCACCCGCGACATCGTGAGGCTGCTCGCCTGGCAATTCTCCAAACCGGTGATCGTCGCCAGCCTCTTCGGCTGGATCGGCGCCTGGCTGGTGATGCGCAACTGGCTCAACGGCTTCGATGCCCGCATCGACCTCGGACCGATGCCCTTCGTCCTGGCCAGCCTGCTCGCCCTGGCGATCGCCATCGGCACCATCGCCGGCCATGCGATCAAGGTGGCGCGCGCCAACCCGATCCACGCCTTGCGGTACGAATAGGAGGCAGGAGCAATGGCGTTCGTCGAACTTTTCGGCTGCTCCGCAGAAATTGACACGGCGCCGTCACGTTGCCGTGCCACGCAAAAGCAACAGGAAGACATGAGATGACCAGCACCCTCATCCTCGCAGCGACAATTCTCGCCGTGACGGCGATGGTCTGCATCGCCGCCGCCCGCGCCTGGCGCGGCTGGCTGGAACTGAAGCGGCTCGAGCTCGCCGCCCGCCGTGCCCCGTCCGACGCCGTCCAGGAGGCTGCCGAAGACGATGTCGGCGTCCGCATCGAGCTGGCGGCGGTGCGCGAGCGGCTGAAGAAGCTCGAGGCGATCGCCAGCGGCGTCGAGCTCTAGGACCTCATTTCACCTTTACGCTTGCCCATCTATGATGGCGGAATGGCGGGCGATGCGAAGGACATGGCGCCTCTGGGCGCGCGGCTGGTGATCGGGGCGATCGCCGGCATCACCGCGACCATCGCCTTCACCTCGACCGTCAAAAAGCTGAAGACGCGAAAGGAACGCGATTCGACGCCGGCGGCCAGCCCAGGCGCGCTTGCCGTCGCGGCGCCCTTCGCCCTCGGTGCGCTCGCCGGCGCGATTCTCGCCGCTGCCAATCCGCGGCCCAATTCGCTGACGGGCGCGCTGGCCGGCGGGGGCCTGTGGCTGGCCGGCGAGATGAACTGGCTCCCCGACATCGCCGTCCGCCCCGCCGGCGCCGGCCCGGCGCCGCGCAGCGCCGCGCTCCTCGCCGCGCATGTCGCCTGGGGGTGGAGCGCGGCGGAGGCGATCGGGGAGCTGAGCCCCGACTAATCTCCCCTCCCCTTATTAAGCCGCTCCCTGGCCAGGGAGGGGGAAGGGGTGGGTCGAGCGGAGGGGCGGTCGATGCCGCCCTTTCGCTTTGGAAGCAGTAGAGTCAATTTGGGCGCGCGGACGCGCGCACCCACCCCTCAATCCCCTCCCTTGCAGGCAGGGGAGGTCTTGCCTAGTCCACGTGCGGGCTTACCGGCGCGGGATCGCTGGCGGGGAAGCTTTCGTCGGAGGACTGGTCGACCGATTCCCATTCCTTGGGCGGATCGCGCATCGCGTCGGGACCGGCGGAGCGCGAGGCGCCCGACTGGCCGACCGGGCCGGGCGCGGTCTTGCCGCGGCTATGCGCGGCGGCGGTGACCTCCCCCTCCTGGTCGCCGCCCAGGCGCTTGCGGGTGAAGATGGCGGCGGCGACGCCGGCGATGGCGGCGCCGATCGAGGCGATGATGGTGTGGTTGCGAGTCCAGGCCATGATCAGATCTCTTCGTGCTGGAGGGTGGCGGCTTCGGCGGGCGGCAGGCCTTCCGCTTCCGCCTCGGCCAGAAGCTCCGCCTTGCGGGCAGCGAGCTTTTCGCCAAGCGCGATCAGATCGACGTCGGCGGCGCGGGTCTGCTGGAAGAGGTTGTCGCGTATTTTCTCTTCCTCCTCGACGTGGTGCTCGATCAATTCCGACAGAACCTTGACCTTGGCGTCGTAGAAGCTCTCGTCGGGCTCGGCCGCCTCGATCTCGTTGATCAGCAACTTGGCGCTGTCATGTTCGACATAAGCCTCGTCGAGATCGGCTTCCTCGACCTTGCCGCGGATCGCGGGATAATAGATTTCTTCCTCGATCTGGGCGTGGACCTTCAGTTCGAGACAGATTTTTTTGGCCAGCTTTTCCTTGGCGGAGGCGCCGCTCGCTTTCTCGAAATCGGCGAAGAGTCCCTCGACCTTGCGGTGGTCGGCGGTCAACAGCTGGAGGCCGTCCTTGGGGGTGGCGTCGGTGGTCATTATATTCTCCTGATTACGGCGTCCTGATTGCGGCTGAGGAACATTCGGGGCTAGGGACCGGTTCCGCGCCTTGACCGAGATCAGGGCGAAAGACGGGGAGGAAGGATTGATGGCGAAAGCGAAGGGACCGCCGTTCGGCGCGATCCATCGCCACGGCTTCGTCCGGGTCGCGGCGATGAGCCCGCGCGCCTCGACCGGCGACATCGCCTTCAACGTCGACCAGGTGCTGGAACTGGCGCGCGAGGCGGATGCGCGCGGAGTCGATCTTGCGGTCTTCCCCGAGCTCAACCTCTCCTCCTACGCGGTCGACGACCTCCATCTCCAGGACGCCTTCCTCGACCAGGTCGAGGCGGGCATCGCCCGCCTCGCTGGAGAAAGCGCCGGGCTAAAACCGGTGCTGCTGGTCGGCGCGCCGCTGCGCCGCAACGGCCGCGTCTACAATTGCGCGCTGGCGATCGCCCGCGGCACCATCCTGGGCGTGGTCCCCAAATCCTATTTGCCCAATTACCGCGAATATTACGAGAAGCGCTGGTTCGCCTCGGGCCTGGGCCTGGAAGGGCTGAAGATGGAGGTGGCCGGGCAGAACGCGCCGTTCGGCACCGACCTGGTCTTTGCCGCCGACGATCTCGACGACTTCATCTTCCATATCGAGATCTGCGAGGACTTCTGGGCGCCGCAGCCCCCGTCCATCGCCGGCGCTTTGGCCGGAGCCCTGATCCTCACCAATCTGTCGGCGTCGAACATCACCATCGGCAAGGCCGACGAGCGCAAATTGCTCTGCGCCAGCCAGTCGAACCGCTGCATCGCCGCCTATGTCTTCTCCGCTTCCGGACCGGGCGAAAGCACGACCGACATGGCGTGGGACGGCCAGGGCTCGATCTTCGAGCTTGGCGAACTGCTAGCCGAGACCGGGCGGTTCGACCTCGCCTCGGAAATGGCGGTCGCCGATATCGACCTCCAGCGGCTGCGGCTCGAACGGATGCGCAACGGCACCTTCAACGACAATGCCCGCGCCGCCGGCGATCCCGAGACCAAATTCCGCCGCATCGCCTTCGCCCACCAGCCCGATTTCGCCAACAAGGGGCTGGAACGCAGGCTGCGCCGCTTTCCCTACGTACCCAACCGCCCGGAGCAGCTCGATCAGGATTGCTACGAGGCGTTCAACATCCAGGTCCAGGGGCTGGTCCGCCGCTTCCAGGCGACCGGCGGCGAGCATCTGGTGATCGGCGTTTCGGGCGGGCTCGATTCCACCCATGCCCTGATCGTCGCCGCCAAGGCCTGCGACCTGCTGGGCCTGCCCCGCACCGCGATACTGGGCTTCACCATGCCCGGTTTCGCCACCGGCGAGGCGACCAAAGCCAATGCCTGGGCCTTGATGGAGACGCTCGGAGTCACCGGCGCCGAGATCGACATCAAACCCGCCGCCCGCCAGATGCTCGCCGATATGGACCACCCCTTCGCCAAAGGCGAGAAGGTCTATGACGTCACCTTCGAGAACGTGCAGGCGGGGCTTCGCACCGACTATCTGTTCCGGCTGGCCAACCAGCGCAGCGGCTTCGTCGTCGGCACCGGCGATTTGAGCGAGATCGCGCTGGGCTGGTCGACCTACGGCGTCGGCGACCAGATGAGCCATTATGGCGTCAACGCCGGCGTGCCCAAGACGCTGATTCAGTATCTGATCCGCTGGGCGATCGCGTCGAGCCAGTTCGACGCCGCGACCGACCGGGTGTTGCAGGCGATCCTCGACACCAGGATCTCGCCGGAACTGGTCCCAGCCGACGACAAGGGGAACATGCAGAGCACCGAGGACCGGATCGGCCCCTATGAGCTGCACGATTTCTTCCTCTACCACATCCTCAGGACCGGCCAGAAACCGTCCAAGGTGGCGTTCCTCGCCTGGCAGGCGTGGAAGGACCCCGAGGCCGGCCTGTGGCCGATGTCTTACCCCGATGAGGCGAAGCGCGGCTACGATCTGCCGACCATCCGCAAATGGCTGGAGACCTTCCTGTTCCGCTTCTTCCAGCTTTCCCAGTACAAGCGCAGCGCCATCCCCAATTCGCCCAAGGTCTCGGGCGGCGGGGCGCTAAGCCCGCGCGGCGACTGGCGCGCGCCGAGCGACGGCAATGCCGGCCCGTGGCTGGAGGAGCTGAAGCGGGCGTTCGAGGAGTAGAGCATGACATCGCGACAGATCGGCCGCGTCGTTGCGGTCCTGGGCGCCGCTTTGGCGGCGACATCGGCGGCCGCCCAGGCGCCGCAGCTGACCCCCGCGCAGCGACAGCATGTGGCGGCCCTGGGCCAGGCGCTCGGCGCCTGCCACCGCCAGAACGTGCAGCGGCTGGCCCGGACCGCGGCGCCGCCGGCGCAGGTCACCAACCAGGTGCTCGCCGTCTGCGCCTCCCGCGAGGCGCCGATCCGGGCCGAGATCCTGCGCATCTACGGCGCCCAGAACGCGCCCCGAGTGATCGCCGCCCAGCGCACCCATTACCGCCGGGCGATCGGCCAGATGATCGCGCAGGCCCGGTCGCGGGGCTGAGCACGCCGGCAACAGGCGCACAAAAAAGGGGCCGCGAACCTTTCGGCCGCGGCCCCTGATATTCAGGCGTGATCCGGGTCAGGCGCCAGGCTTGCCGCCCTGGTCGTCGCCGCTCTGGTCTCCGCCGCCGCCCTTGTCCGGGTAGCCCTGGTCGTCGCCGCCGCCTTTGTCGCCATAGCCTTCGTCGCCGCCGCCCTTGTCGGGATAACCCTGGTCGTCGCCGCCGCCGCCTTTGTCGCCGTAGCCCTGATCGTCGCCGCCGCCGCCCTTGTCGCCATAGCCCTGGTCGTCGCCGCCACCCTTGTCCGGGTAGCCCTGGTCGTCGCCGCCGCCTTTGTCGCCATAGCCCTCATCGCCGCCACCCTTGTCGGGATAGCCCTGGTCCTGGCCGCCGCCCTTGTCGCCATAACCCTGGTCGCCGCCGCCCTTGTCCGGATAGCCGCCGTCGTCCTGGCCTTTTCCATTGTCGGTCATGTCTCTCTCCACAGGTTAGGAATGGGTGTTGCCCGCCTTGGCGGGAAAGCGTCAGCTCGTCCGGTTGCCGCCGAGCATGCCGAGGATGTCGTTGACCGGATTGCCGTCGCCGTCGCGGTCGATCGCGCCGGTGATGCCGCCGAGTATCGAGCCCTGAGATCCCGCAGCCCCGCCGCCGCCAAGCCCGGCGAGCACACTTTGCAGGGCGCCGCCCGAAGCGCCTGCGGCGCCGGCCTGCTGGACCAGGTTGGGTATCAGCTCCTGGAGCTGAGATTGGGCCACGCCGTGGCCTGCCGCCACTTCGGCCGTCGCCGCCTGGTTGTCGACCGCTGGATCGGCGATGCGGGGAAGGAGGTCGCGCGACGCGGCGGCGACCTGCTCGGGGGTCAGGCCGACCCGGGCGCCGATCGCGGCGAGATCCAGATTCGGCACCTGGGCCATCAACTGGTCGAAAATGCTCATCGGCACTCCTTTCAGATCGCCCCCATCGCCAGCCTATCAGCTTTGCCGGTGAATCACAGGCGCTAAGAAAGCCTGCCATTCAAGGACTTGGCCGCTCGCGCCGGGCGGGCCCGGCCAGGCTCAGCTCCCGCTTGCCTGTCTTGCTCGGATAGTGCACCGTCCGCGCTTTCCCGACGCACGTCCCAGGGGGTTTTCCGCTCATGATCCGCCGCTTCGCCGCGCTTTCGCTTATGCTCGTCTCGACCACCGCCATCGCCGCCGCCCCGCCGCGGAGCGGCGCCGGCGCCGCTCCGGCCTGGGACGTCAACGCGCCCCCCGGCTCGCCGCTGCGGCAGGTGCCGATCAACACGACCGAAGGCACCTGGATGAACGTCGACGTCAGCCCGGACGGGCGGACAATCTCCTTCGACCTGCTCGGCGACATCTATACGATGCCCATCGCCGGCGGCCGGCCGACCCGGATCACTTCCGGCCTCGCCTTCGACATGCAGCCGCGCTTCTCGCCCGACGGGCGGATGATCGCCTTCACCTCGGACCGCGGCGGCGGCGACAATATCTGGGTGATGAACAGCGACGGCAGCGGGGCGCGGGCGATCACCCGTGAGACCTTCCGCCTGCTCAACGCGCCGACCTGGAGCCCGGACGGCCGCTACATCGCCGCGCGCAAGCACTTCACCACCCAGCGCTCGCTCGGCACCGGCGAGATCTGGCTCTATCACGTCTCCGGCGTCGGCGACGGCGTGCCGCTGGTCGAACGCGCCAGCCCCCAGCTCCAGAAGGAGCTGGGCGAGCCGGCCTTCTCCCACGACGGCGCCTTCATCTATTTCAGCCGCAACACCACGCCCGGCAACCAGTTCATCTACGCCCAGGATTCGAACCAGGAAGTGTTCGACATCGAGCGCTACGAGCTGGCGACCGGCGAACGCCGGGCGGTGACCGGCGGCCCCGGCGGCGCGGTGCGGCCGACGCCCTCGCCCGACGGCCGCTATCTCGCCTATGTCCACCGCACCGGCGGCCACAGCCGGCTGTTCGTCAAGGATCTGCAATCGGGCGACGAGCGCCAGGTCTATGACGCGCTCGACCAGGATTTGCAGGAGACCTGGGCGGTGCACGGCGTCTATCCCAACATGGCGTGGACGCCCGACAGCCAGACCATCGTCTTCTGGGCAGGCGGCCATATCCAGCGGGTCAACCGCGACGGTTCGGCCCAGGCCGAAATCCCCTTCCAGATCAGCGACACGCGCGCGGTGATCGATCCGCCGCGCCCGTCGGACACCGCCGCGCCGGCCACCATCTCCACCACCATGCCGCGCTTCAGCAGCGTTTCGCCCGACGGAAGCCGGGTCGTCTTCGAGACCCTGGGCCGGCTCTATGTCCGCGACCTCGCCGGCGGCGGCGCGCCCCGCCTGCTGACCGCGCAGGACGGCGATTTCCAGCTCTTCCCGACCTGGTCGCGCGACGGCCGGACCATCGCCTTCGTGTCGTGGAACGACCAGAGACTCGGCGAGATTCGCGCCGTCTCGCCCGACGGCAGCAATTTGCGCACCGTCACCCGCGAGCCCGGCCATTATCGCCGCCCGCGCTTCTCGCCCGACGGCACGACGATCGTCTACGAAGCGAGCGGCGGCCAGGGCCTGACCTCCAACCAGTGGTCGGCCAATAACGGCATCTTCCGGGTCCCGGCGGCCGGCGGCCCCTCGGTCCGCATCCTCGGCGAAGGCGGCAATCCGCAATTCGGCGCCGCATCGGACCGCGTCTTCCTGGAGCTCAACGAGCAGCAGAAGGACAAGTTGATCAGCGTCGACATGAACGGCGGCAACCGCCGCGAGCATGCGGCCGGCGACATGGTCACCCAATATGAAGTCTCGCCGGACGGAAGGACCCTGGCCTTCCGCGAGAATTACAATCTGTTCGTCACGCCCTTCTTCGGCGGCGCCCGTTCTCTCGACATCTCGGCACGCGGCAGCCAGCTGCCGGTGACTCGGGTGACGGCCACCGGCGGCACCTATCCGAGCTGGACGATGGGCGGCCAGCGGCTCGCCTGGAGCCTGGGGCCGACCCTTTATACCGCCGATGCCTCGGCGATGCTGCGCAACGCGCCGGGCGGACCCGCCTACGCGGCGCCGACCACCGGCACATCGCTGTCGATCAGCGTTCCCGCCGATGTCCCCACGGGCCTGGTCGCCCTGGTCGGGGCGCGGGTCGTGACCATGGCCAACGCCGAGGGCGGGATCATCGACGACGGCGTCGTCCTGATCGACGGCAACCGCATCCGCGCGGTCGGCCGGCGCGGGGAAGTCGCAATTCCGGCGAACGCGCGCCAGGTCGACGTCACCGGCAAGACCATCATACCCGGCCTGGTCGACGGCCATGCCCACGGTTCGCAGGGCGAGGACGACCTGGTCCCGCAGCAGAACTGGTCGGCGATGTCACACCTCGCCATGGGGGTCACCACCGTCCATGACCCGTCCTCGACGGCGAGCGAGATTTTCGTCGCCGCCGAGATGCAGCGGGCCGGCCTGGTGCTCGCCCCGCGCACCTTCTCCTCGGCGGAAATCGTCTACGGCGCGCGCAGCCCCGGTGCCTATGCCCTGATCGATTCCTATGAGGACGCGCTCGGCCACGTCCGCCGGCTGGTCCGCCAGGGCGCGCATTCGATCAAGAACTACAACCAGCCTCGCCGCAACCAGCGCCAGCAGGTCGCGGCCGCCGCACGTGCCGAGAATATCCTGGTCGTGCCCGAGGGCGGGTCGCTGTTCCAGATGGACATCACCCTGATCCAGGACGGCAATTCGACCGTCGAGCACAATATCCCGCAGCGGCGCTTCTACGAGGACGTGGTCAGCCTCTTCAGCCAGACAAGGGTGGGCTACAACCCGACCCTGGTGGTCACCTATGGAGGCCTCGCCGGCGACCCCTATTGGACGCAGGCGTCGCCAATGTGGAACCACCCTTTGCTCAGCCGCCACACACCGCCGTCCAACCTGGCCGGCCGGGTGCGCGGCACCACCGCGCCGGAGGACCAGTTCGTCGACCAGTACAGCGCGCGCGAGTCACACCGGCTCTTCGCCAGGGGCGTGCCGATCGCGATCGGCGGCCACGGCCAGCAGCCGGGCATGGCCGAACATTGGGAAATGTGGAGCCACGTCCGCGGCGGCGCGTCGCCGGTCGAGGCGCTGCACCATGCCACCGTCGACGGCGCCCGGATCTACGGTTTCGCCGACCTCGGCTCGCTCGAGCCTGGCAAGCTCGCCGACCTGGTCATCCTCAACGCCGACCCGACCCAGGACATCCGCAACAGCGACAAGATCGACCGGGTGATGCTGAACGGCCGCCTCTACGACGCCGCGACCCTCAACGAAGTCGTCACCGGCAACCGCCAGCGCCGGCCTTATTATTGGGAAAATGCGGGCCAGGGCGGCGGCGCCAGCCAGACGACGCAGACCAGCGCGGACGGCGAGGATTAAAATTCCCGACTGAGGACCTGCGCGACGACGTCAGTGGCCGCTCACTTTTCGGTAATCCTTTCCGTGCATTGTCGTGTTTCTGTCTGGGAGGGCGGGACCATGGCGACACTTGCGCAGCGGCTTTCTTTCGAGGGGGTGCAGCCCGTGCCCTCCTGTATCGTCGAACAGCGGAGCGAACCCCGGCATGAAGGGGTCGTCGAGACCAGCATCCTCCACTTCCGCGGCGCCGCCTACAATGTTCCCGTGGTCAACATCTCGAGCCGCGGCACCATGATCGAAAGCGACCTCGAGCCGCGCCTCGGCGAGAGTGTGATCATCCGCTTCGACGGCTGCACCCCGATCCACGCCTTCGTGCGCTGGGTCCGCGACGGGCGCATCGGGCTGAACTTCGGCTGCGAAATGATCCTCAGCGCCCAATAGGGCTGCCCATTGAAAGCGCTCCTTTAGGTCCTACTTCGCAACCAATCGCGAAGGAGGGCCTTTCATGATCGATCTCTACACGTCGCCGACTCCCAACGGGTACAAGGTGACGATCACCCTCGAAGAGCTCGGCCTTCCTTATGAGGTCCACGCCATCGACCTGTCGTCGGGGGCGCAGAAGGAACCCTGGTTCACCGCGATCAACCCGAATGGCCGCATCCCGGCGATCGTCGATCGCGGCAACGGCGACTTCGCGGTGTTCGAGAGCGGCGCCATCATGCTCTACCTCGCCGAGCGCGCCGGCCGGCTGATCCCGGCGGACGAGAAGGGCCGCTCGCTGGTCGTCCAGTGGCTGATGTTCCAGATGGGTGGTCTCGGCCCGATGATGGGCCAGGCCAACGTCTTCACCCGCTATTTTCCGGAGCATATCCAGCCCGCGATAGACCGCTATCTGCGCGAAAGCCGGCGCCTGCTGGAAGTGCTCGACCGCCGTCTCGCCGACCATGAATATCTCGCCGGCGACTATTCGATCGCCGACATCGCCAATTTCGCCTGGGCACGGATCCACGAATGGCCGGGCATCGACATATCGGGCCTCGACAATCTGGTTCGCTGGATGGATGCGATCGCCGCCCGCCCGGCGGTCGAGCGCGGCCTGCTCATCCCGCCCCGCCCCACCGACACCGAAGTACTGGTCGAAAAGGCGCGCAGCCTGCTGGTCTAGGCCCTTGGCCCGGTCTGGGGATTCCCGCGGGTCGAGTGTATAGCTCCTCGATCCCCGCCCCGATTCTTCCCGCACGCGGGAGGATGTTCCGAGAAAGACTCGAGCGATGAACGAGATGACCCGCATTTCCGCCCAACCCGCTTATTCGGACCGGATGCAGGCGCTGCTGAAGCGCGCGCCCGCCCTGTTCATCAACGGCGAATGGGTGTCGTCCAGCCATGACCGCACGGTTGCGGTCTACGATCCGTCGACGGGGCGCGAGATCGCGCGGATCGTCGACGCGTCGGACGCCGACGCCGACCGCGCCGCCGAGGCCGCGCGCGCCGCCTTCGACGACGGCCGCTGGTCGGGCCTGCCCAGCGCGCGGCGCGAGCGCACGATCATGCGGCTCGCCGACCTGATCGAGGCCAATCTCGACGAGCTGGCCGAGCTCGAATCGATCGACAACGGCAAGCCGAAAATGGCGTCGGCCGGCTACGACCTGCCCAAATGCGTCGAGGCGCTGCGCTACATGGCCGGCTGGGCGACCAAGATTTCGGGGGAGACGATCGAGCCGTCCGCTTTCCCCGCCGGCATGGTCCACGCCTACGTCCGGCGCGAGCCGGTCGGCGTCGCCGTCCAGCTCGTGCCGTGGAACTTCCCGCTGATGATGGCGGTGCAGAAGATTGCGCCGGCGCTCGCCGCCGGCTGCACCGTCATCCTGAAACCCGCCGAGCAGACGCCGCTGACCGCGCTCCGCCTCGCCGACCTCGTCGCCGAAGCGGGCTTCCCGGCCGGCGTGTTCAACCTCGTCACCGGCATGGGCGAGACCGCCGGCGACCGGCTGGTGCGCTCGCCCCTCGTCGACAAGGTGGCCTTCACCGGCTCGACCGAGGTCGGCAAGATCATCAACCGCGCGGCGACCGACACGCTGAAGCGGGTGACGCTGGAGCTGGGCGGCAAGTCGCCGGTGATCGTCCTTCCCGACGTCGACGTCGGCAACGCCGCTGCCGGCGCCGCCCGTTCGATCTTCGCCAATTCGGGACAGGTCTGCATCGCCGGCTCGCGGCTCTACGCCCATCGCGACATTTTCGACCAGCTGCTGGAAGGCGTCGCCAAGGCGGCGGGCCAGTTCAAGGTCGGCCCCAGCCTCGCTCCCGACACGGTGATGGGGCCTTTGGTCTCGACCGAGCAGCAGGAACGGGTGATGTCCTATATCGACCAGGGCCGCAAAGCCGGCGCCTCGGTCTTCCACGGCGGCGATTCGCCGGCCGGCGACGGCGGTTACTTCGTCAACCCCACCATCCTGGTCGACGTGAAGCCCGAAATGTCGGTGGTCCGCGAGGAGATATTCGGGCCGGTCCTCGCCGCCCAGCGCTACGACGATCTCGACGAAGTTGCCAAGGCCGCCAACGACACGCCCTACGGCCTCGCCGCCTCGATCTGGACGCGGGACGTTTCGGCGATGCACAAGCTCGCCGCCCGGCTGCGCGCGGGCATGGTCTGGGGCAATGCTCCCGCGCTCGCCGACACCACGCTTCCGTTCGGCGGCTACAAGCAATCGGGCTTTGGCCGCGAGAGCGGGCGCTACGGCATCGAGGCCTATACCGAGCTCAAGACCGTCGCCATCGCCCTTTAGGCTTTCAGGCGGGGCTGAACCCAGCCGAGTGACCCTCCGGGCGCTTGATCGCCGCCCGGCGCCGGTCCACACCGCCTGCGGAAACGAACAAGGAATTGAGCATCATGCGTCTTGCCAGCCTGCTCCTGACCTGCGCCACCGCCGGCCTGATCGGCGTTGCCGCCGCCGCGCAGGACGCCGCGCCGCCCGCCGGACCGCCGGCCAAGGCCGAGCCGACGACCGGCCTTTCCGGCCTGCAGGACACGGTCAGTCAGCTCAGCGACGAGCCCCAGCCCGACGTTCAGCCCCCGCCCGCGCCCGCCGCGCTGGATCAGCCCGCGCCCCCGCCGACCCCGGCGCCGGCGCCGGCGGCCGAGGCTCCTGCGCAGACGCCGCCGGCGCAGGAAG
>DATDAU010000109.1:0-43162 GCA_036525215.1 Allosphingosinicella sp. | reverse complement strand
GTTCAACATTTCCGGCGGCCAGCCGCGAGCGCTTCGCGACCTGCTCGGGCTCATCTTCGCCGCGCTCGGGACCGCGCCGCGGCTGGTCAGCCTTCCCGCCGGCCCGGCCATGGCGGCGGCCCGGCTCGCCGAAAGGGTCGCGGCGCTACTGCCCGGACGGCCCGAGCCGCCGGCGACGCGCTATTCGATCATGGCGCTGGCCTTTTCCCAGACCTTCGACCTCACCGCCGCGCGCGAGCGGCTCGGCTGGTCGCCGCGCTTCAGCCCCGAGGAAGCGATCGCCTTCGCCCTCGCCGGAGAGCGCGCCGATGCGTGAGGTCGGGGTCAGCGCGATCCGGGTGGGCCACTGCCGTCACCCCCAGATCATGTCGATCCGGGACGGCAGCCTGCGGCCCGTCGTCTTTCCCGCTTTGGCGATGCTGATCGTCCACCCGGAGGAAGGGCCGATCCTGTTCGACACCGGCTACGATCCCGCCTTCTTCGAAGCGACCCGGCCTTTCCCCGAACGCTTCTACCGCTGGCTGACGCCGGTGACCCTGGAGCCCGGGGAGGCGCTCGGCGCGCAGCTGGCGGCGCGCGGCATCGCCTTGGCCGATATCCGCCACGTCGTCCTTTCCCATTTCCACGCCGATCACATGGCCGGGCTTCATCTCTTCCCCAGCGCCGCGATCCACTGCGCCAGAGCGGGGCTGGAAGCCGCCTGCGGCGCCGGCCGCCTCGCCGGCGTGCGCAAGGGCATCCTCCGCGCCCTGTTCCCGGCCGATATCCAGGCCCGGGCGCGTTTCTTCGAGGACGCGCCGCGCGCCGCTTTGCCGTCCGCCATGGCGCCGTTCGAGAGCGGCGCCGACCTGTTCGGCGACGGGTCCCTGCTCGCCGTCGAGCTGCCCGGCCATTGCCCAGGCCATTGGGGGCTGGCGGTCGCGGATTCCGCCCACGGCATGCATTTCATGGTCGGCGACGCCGCTTGGTCGAGCGACGCCATCCGCCGCAACGTCCCGCCGCCCGCCGTCGCCAGCGGGTTCCTCGGCGACACCAGGCGGGTGCGCGAGACTTTGTCCCGGCTCCACGCTTTGTGGCGGCGCAATCCCGAGGTGAGGCTCACGCCCTGCCATTGCCCCGAACGCGCCGCCGAGGCGGTGGCGGGCGGATGAGCGGGCCGATCCTGATCACCGGCGCCCGCGCCCCGGTCGCGGTCGACCTGGCCCGCGCCTTCGCCGCCGCTGGCCACGAGGTCCATCTCGCCGATTCGGTGACGCCCTGGGCGGCGCGCTGGTCGCGCGCGGCGCGCGGTCGGATCCACCGCCTGCCGCCGGCGCGCCAGGATTTCCCGGCCTATGCGGCTTCGCTCGCCCACTGGGTCGCGCGCCACGACCCGGCTTTTATCGTGCCGACCTGCGAGGAAGTCTTCTACGTCGCCGCGGCGGCGGCGCGCGGCGGCTTTGCCGACCGCGTTTTCGCGCCGCCGCTCGAGACCCTGCGCACGCTCCATTCCAAACTGCTCTTCGCCTCTTTCGCCCGCTCGATCGGGCTCGCCGCGCCCAACACCTGGCCGATCCGGTCGCGCGCCGATCTCGACGCGCTCGGCCGCGCGCCGGGCGAGCTGGTGCTGAAGCCCGAATATTCGCGCTTCGGCACCGAGACCCTGGTCCGCCCAAGCGCGGCGGCGCTCCGCCGCTTCGCCCCCGCGCCTGGCCGTTATTGGGTCGCCCAGAACTTCGTCGCCGGCGAGGAGATCTGCCTGTGGTCGGCGGCGCGGAATGGCCGGATTGTCGCGTCCGCCGCCTATCGGCCGGCCTGGCGCCACCGCCGCGCCGCCGCCTTCGCCTTCGAACGGGTCGACCTGCCCGCCGCCGAGGCGGTGGCGGCGCGGGTCGCCGAAGCGACCGGCATGACCGGCCATCTGAGCTTCGACCTGATCGTCACCCCCGAAGGCGAGGCGGTGCCGATCGAATGCAACCCCCGCGCGGTCAGCGGCCTCCACCTGTTCGATTGCGGCGCGGATCTCGCGCGGGCGCTGACCGGGGAGGGGCCGCCGGTCCGGCCGTCCGCCGACCTTCGCTACCTCGCCCCCGCCATGGCCCTGCTCGGCCCGATGGCCGGGGGGTGGCGGGTGCTCGCCGCGGACTGGCGCCGCGGCGCGGATTCGCTGGGCCGGCCGGGCGACCGCGCCCCGGCCTTCGGCGCCCTGCTCGACGCCGCCCGCTTCGCTCTCGCCGGGCTGGCCAGCCGCCACGGCCCGACCGGCCAGACCACGGTCGACATCGAGTGGAACGGCGAGCCGCTGGCATGAGCGTGACAATCTTCGATCCCGCCGCGCCGCCCGCCGGCGCCTGGCCCGAGGGCGACGATCCGGCGCGCCGCTACATCCTCGGGATCGCGCGAGGCGGCGTCGAGGCGATGGTCTCGAACGTGCGCACGCGCTGGCTGGCGCTCCGCTCCGGCGACCGCGTCCTGCCCTTGACCGTCAACGACGGGGAGACCGGCGACTCCTACGTCTGCCTGCCCCACAGCGCCTATATCCTCTACGCGCGCCAGGAGCTGGAGCTGGTCGACACCGGCGCGCTGAAGCCCCTGCTGCGCGCCCTGATCGCGCTCTTCGACAGGGTGCTGCTCGCCGCGGGCATCAACCGCATCGTCCATGTCGACAACATGCTGCTTTCGACCAACCTCCACGGCGATTGGGCGGGCGAGGACGTGCCGGCGATCCGCGCGGCTTTGGCCCGGCTCTACCCCGATCACATCGTCGCCATCCGCTCGCTCGACCGCTGGTCCTGCCCCGAACTGCTCGCCGCCTGCGCGGCCGACGGCTGGACGATGCTGGCCAGCCGCCAGATCTGGGTGACCGACGACACGCTGCGCGACTGGCGGCCGCGCAACAGCGTCCAGAACGATCGCCGCCTGCTCGCCGCTTCCGGCCTGGCGGTCGAGGAGCTCGAGACGATGAGCGAGGAGGATGCGGCGCGGATCGCGGAGCTCTATCACATGCTCTATGTCGGCAAGTATTCGCCCCTCAACCCGGTCTTCACCCCGGCCTGGATCGCGATGACCCACGAGCAGGACATCCTCCGCTATCGCGGTGCGCGCGGGGCGGACGGGCGGCTGATGGCGGTGGCCGGATCGCTGGTGCGCGGCAATGTGCTGACCCCGCCGATCGTCGGCTACGACACCGGCCGGCCGCAAAAGGAGGGGCTCTATCGGATCGCCGCCTTCCTGTTCAGCGAGGTGGCGGCGCGCGAGGGGCTGCGGCTCAACGGATCGGCGGGCGCCGCCGACTTCAAGCGCCGCCGCGGCGCCCATGGCGTGATCGAATATAGCGCGATGTACATCCGCCATCTCTCGCTCTGGCGGCGGCTGGCTCTGGTCCTGGTCGCCGGCCTGCTCGACCATGTCGCGGCGCCGATGATGAAAAGGCGCGGCCTGTGAGCGGGGAATGGCCGAGGGCGGTCGCCGCGGGCTGGCACCCGGTGGCGTTGCTCTCCGAGCTCGGCGCCCGCCCGCTTGCCGCGACCCTGATGGGCCTGCCTCTGGCCGTCTTTGCCGGCGAGAACGGCCCGGTGGTCCTCGCCGACCGCTGCCCGCACCGGGCCATGCCCTTGTCGAAGGGGCGGGTGGAGGGCGGCGCGATCATCTGCCCTTATCATGGCTGGCGCTTCGGCGCGGGCGGGCGCTGCCTGGCCGTGCCGGGGACCGACGCACTGCCGTCCGCCGCCGCCCGGGCGCTGCCGGTACGGGTCGAGGCGGGGCTGGTCTGGACCTCGCTCGCCGACCCGCCGGCGGCTTTCCCGCGCCTCGCGCCGGAAATGGAGGATGCGGCGCTCGACACCTTCTGGTGGGCGCCGCCGGCCGCGGCCGCGCGCCTGCTCGACGCGATCGAGAACCATCTCGATCCCGCCCATCCCCATTATCTCCACCCCTGGATCGTCCGCTCGCCCTCGAAGCGGCGACCGGTCCGCGTCCGCGTCCGCCTCGGCCCCGAGGGCGGCGAGGCCATCTACGACGAGGACGCCCGCGCCAGCGCTTTGATGCCGCGGCTCATGGAGGGGCGGCGCTTGAGGAGCATCGGCCGCTATTTCGCGCCGACCATCGGCCAGGTCGCGTTCGAAGGCGCGAAGGGCCTGACCCTCGCCATCACCGTCATCTTCTCGCCCGAGGACCACGGCCGCACCCGCCCCTTCGCCCATTTCGCCACGCCCCGCGGCCTGCTCCCGCGCTGGTTCAAGCGGCTGGCTTTGATCGGCTTCCACCTGCCCGTGCTTCGCCAGGACAAGGCGGCGCTGGCGGCGCAGGCCGCGAACATCGCGCGGTTCGGGGGTGCGGATTACGCGATCGGGCCGCTCGATTTCCTGGGGCCGGCGATCTGGCGGCTGACCAATGGGAAGGAGCAGAAGGTGGAGGAAAGGGAGGAGGTGGTTTGGTTATAGGACGGCCGCACCCACTCAAATCATTGCAATAAAAGCTGGAAAAGCACTCAGAAGTCTAGAGTGTCAAACGTGAATTCTGTCGATCGCAAAAAGATGTTGCAAAGTAGGAATCCAAGTGTTTTCCTTGGGTGTCGAGTCGCGAAGTTCGCACTCGCCGGAGACCAAGATCATGACAAGAATAGAAATGGCGATATTCGCCATGGCGGCGCTTGGCGTAACTGCGGCGGCAGTCGCGTCGGAAACGATCACCTATAGCTATGATTCGCGCGGTCGCCTTACCAAGGTAGTGCGCAGCGGCACGGTCAACAACAATGTCTCCGCGACCTACACCTACGACAAGGCGGACAACCGAACCAACGTCAACGTCGTCTCGCCGAACCAGCCATGACTTGGTCAAAAGCGCTTTGTGTGGCGACCGGGAGGGCTGTGCTGGGCCTTGTCTCGTTCGTTTGCGCCGGCACCGCCGCTTACGCGGAAGACATCCCCGAGATTCCGCAGGTCATCTCGCCGCTGCGGGTGGAACCCGATGTGAACGGGGTCAATGTGACCACCGGCAAGATCACGCTCGATGTGCCCGACCTGTCCGTACCCGCCGCCCCGAATCTGAGGTTCGACCTCGTCCAGAATGCCGCGCCTTACGTGGTCGGCCGCATCTCCAACCAGGCTTGGGAGCCGGGCTACAATCGAAGAAGCTTCTCCCTCCATCTCGGCGCTGCGGGCAACGACTCCTTCTCCTGCGAGGATTTCGACTGCCACAGCGTCGCCGGTTCGGGCTCGACCTTCATCGCCCTTTCCCGAACCTACCGGCAGGCGGGATCGGGCGCGGTCTATCATTTCAACGTCAGCCATTATCAAACCACCGGGACCAACGTCTCGCTGCAATATTACGCTTCGAACATCGTCCATCCGAATGGGGAGACGATCTCTTACACCTACGATGACGCGATCATGACCAACGAGTTCATCCCCGGTCGCGTTTTCCGACGCCCGAACAAGATCGCCAGCAGCACGGGTTACGAGATCCAGCTCACCTATCAGGGCAGCGACTTCAACGCCGACACCACCGCCTGGGGCACCGTCGCGCAGGCGACCCTCTACCGCACCGGCGATACGACGGTGCTGGGACAGCTCACCTACGCGACCAGCGGGGGCGTCACCACCATCACCGACCTCGGCGGACGGATCTTCACCTGCCAGAACTGCACCAGTGCGATGGGGATCAACCTCGAAACGCCGACCGGCAATGCCCAGCGGCCCGGCGATTCCTCGCCCAATATCACGGTCACGCCGGCGTCCGGATTCACAGTCATTGCCTCGGCGACGCGCGACGGCCTGGCAACGACCTACGCCTATGACAATCTTCACCTCGAAGGCTGGTCGAACACCAACCTTTATGACCATCTCACCGTGACTGGGCCGAACGGGCTGCACAACGTCTACGACATCATGCAGTACATATCGTCGCCGGCATCTCCTCCCCGGCCGGCCAATCACGCAAACCTGATCAGCAGGGTCACGGATTCGCTCAATCGGGCGACCAGTTATTATTACGACGAATTCGAGCGCCCGATCCGCATTGTGTCGCCGGAGCTGAACGAGGTCGAGGTGGCCTATGACAGCTTCGGCAATATCAATTGGCACCGGTCCAGGGCGAAGCCGGGCTCCGGCCTGGCCGACATCACTCAGACCGCTGAATTCCTGACCGACACCTGCCTTGGGGTGATGTGCTACCGGCCGACCTGGACCCGCGACGGCCTCAATCGCCAGACCGATTACGCCTACAATTCCATCGGCCAGCTCACGGAGCAGATCGATCCCGCCGACAGTAATGGGGGCAGGCGCCGGACTTCGATGGTCTACACGCCATCGCCTATCAACGGCATCAGTCGCCGCACTGCGATCAGGACTTGCGCCAATACCGGTGCCAGTTGCGGAACGAGCGCCCCGATCCAGACCGAATATGATTATTGGGGCGAAACCCCACTGCCGAGTGCCATGCGCCAGATCGATCCGGCGACCGCGACAACTCTAACTACATCCTACGCCTATGACCGCGCCGGCCGGCTGCTGTCGACCGACGGACCGATGAACGGCGCCGAGGACACAAGCTACAACCTTTATGACGTCCACGGCCGGCTGACCGGGACGATCTCGCCCGATCCGGACGGAGCGGAGGCGCTGCCAAGGCTCGCAGTGCGTAACAACTATGACCCGGCCGACCGGCTGATCACGGTCGAGACCGGGTCGCTAGCCACGCTTCAGGCAACGACGCCGCCGGCGAGCTGGACCGGCTTTACCATCTTCCGCACAACCGAAACCGCTTATGACGCCAACGGCCGCAAGATCCGCGAGAGCGTGCGCGAGGAAGGGGCGGGGGCGATCCGGTCTCTGACGCAGTACAGCTATGACGCGAACGGCCGGCTCGAATGCACCGCCATCCGTATGAACCCGGCGATCTACGGATCGCTGCCGGCCAGCGCCTGCACGCTCGGCACGGCCGGAAGCGACGGGCCCGACAGGATCATGAGGACCGTCTACGACGCAGCCGGCCAGCGGCTCCAGCTTCGCGAGGGAGTCGGTACGGCCGATGAGGGCACGGAGGCGACGTGGGCGTACAACGGCAATGGCCAGGTCGCGACCGTGATCGACGGCAACGGGAATCGGGCCGATCTTCGCTATGACGGCCATGGCCGGCAGGACCGCTGGACCTTCCCCTCAACCACCCGCGTCAGCGCGTTCGACGACACGACACCGGCGACCGCTTCGGCCACGGCGGGCAGCGTCAACGCCGCGGACTATGAGGAATATGGCTATGACGCGGCCGGTAACCGGATCTCCTTGAGGAAGCGCGACGGCTCGGTCATCGCCTACCAATATGACGCCCTGAACCGGATGATCGTGAAGCAGGTGCCGGAGCGCTCCGGCCTCGCGGCGACCCACACGCGTGACGTCTATTACGCTTACGATCTTCGCAACCTTCAGACCGGGGCGCGTTTCGACAGCCAGTCGGGCGAAGGCATCACCAACGACTATGACGGCTTCGGGCGGCTGAGCTCGACGACCACCAACATGGGCGGCGCCACGCGCACTTTGGCTTACCAATACGACTCCAACGGTAACCGTACGCGGATTACGCATCCGGATTTCAACTATTTTTCCTACGGTTATGACGGCCTGAATCGCCTCGGACCGCTCTACCAGAACGGCGTCATGCTCATCGGCATTTTGCAATATAATCCGGCCGGTCTGCCTGCTGTCCTCGGGCGAAATGGCGGCGGAGTGTATCGCAACTATGATGGCATCCAGCGCCCTTCCATGCTCCTCAATGTCGATGCGCAGGGATCGGCGACCTGGACTTTTGGTTACAATCCGGCGTCGGGACTAAGCTCGATCACCCGAGACAATGATGCTTTCGCGTGGACCGATCATCGGGCCGCCGTTCGCGGCTACACGACTAACGGGCTCAACCAGTACACCCAGGTCACATCGGTCGGCTACACCCCGTCCAACATGACCTACGACGCCAACGGTAACCTGACCTCCGATGGCAGTCACGCCTACCTCTACGACATCGAGAACCGCCTGGTCGGAGCGCCGAACGGGACCGTCCTGACCTATGACCCGCTCGGCCGGCTGTTCCAGGTTTCAAGCGGATCCGGGACCACGCAGTTCCTCTATGACGGCGATGCGCTGGTCGCGGAATATGTGGGGGGACAGATTAACCACCGCTACGTCCACAGCGTGGGCGCCGACGTGCCGTTATTCGACTATGTAGGAAACACCATGGCCAATGTGCGGCAGCTTTTTGCCGACCATCAGGGCTCGATCGTCGGCATCGCGGACGGCTATGGTATCCTCACCTCGATCAACACCTACGACGAATACGGCATTCCCGGCCCGGCCAACCAGGGCCGTTTCCAATATACCGGCCAGGCGTGGATCCCCGAGCTCGGCATGTACCACTACAAGGCCAGGATCTACTCGCCGACGCTCGGGCGGTTCCTGCAGGTCGATCCGATCGGGTATGACGATCAGTTCAATCTGTATGAATATGTCGGGGATGATCCGGTTAATCATACGGATCCGACAGGAGCGCAAAGTTTAAGCGATGTCCATTCTTTCGTTCAGCTAATCGAGCGAGAACTTAATCCGGTAACGATGACCGTCCACGTTGTTGAGGATGTGATAGCTGCGATACGCAATCCAAGTCTTGAGAATATCGCAGTGGCCGGACTCGGCTTGGTTCCGGAAGCCGGTCCAGTTGCACGCCTTACACGCGCGGAGCGAATGGTTCAGAACGCCGCAAGCGGGCGTCGACGAGAAAGAGAAGTGGCTGCTGCTCTGCGCCGGGAAAACCCTAGCGCGCGGGTCCAAAATCAGAGTATGTTACGGGATAGGAATGGTAGGATAGTGCGCGATCCTGAAACTGGCCGAGGACGGCGCGTCGACTTTGCTGTAATTGAAAGCGGGAGGGCAAGAACTGTCGAGACGACTAGTCTTAGGGCTCCGAAGACCAGCCAAAGTGAACGTGAACAAAGAATTATTAACGCTGGCGGTCAATACATTAGGGATCGTCAAACAGGACAGCTGTGCAGCGTAGCTGGAGTATGTGAAATTAGAAGAGTCCGCTAATGATTAAGAATTATAAAGTCATTGATATGCCATCCTTGATGCAAAGGAAGGTACTTAAGCAGGATCCACGTGATATTACAACTTGGATTAGTGACGAGACGTGGTATGATCAAATTCGAATGATTTATCGAGCATTTATACTATTTCTTGAGGAGAACAAGCTTCTAAAGAAGCCAGTTGATAATGATATTGACCAAGTTGTCATATGGCTGGCCGATCTTAGCGAGAGAGGAAGGGGGCTGATTGAATCTGGGGCCTATGGTAGATGGCTCGATTCATTTGATCGTCCTGGATCTAAAAAGTCGTTATCGGACACGAGTTATCTCCAACGAGCGCTCAAGAAGCTGCAATGATAATTTCGGTGCCAGTTTAGCGATAATTCCGGATTCCGGTGCCAGTTTCGATTCCGTAATTTCGGTGACACGTGCAACAACCCCTTCATTCCGGCACCGGACTCGCTAGCCTGCGGTCATGGCTAGGCTCCCGCGTCTCGTCCTTCTCGGTATCTCACACCACGTTCACCCAGCCGGCGGCCCCTGGCCGGGAAAGGCGAGTGTAACGGCTGTTACGGCTCCCCGGCGGGATACCGGGGGTAAAATTGACAAAGTTGACACAGGCAATGGGGCGACCGGGCCGGGCTAAAGGTGACGAAGCTGAGGGTTCAAAGCGTCCTTGGACCTGCCTTAAAGCCGCCAGTCCCTCCGCACCTGCCTGAGCTTGCGGTCGAAGGGCGTGTCGAGGCCGCGCTCCACCGCGATGGCGATGCCGCCGAGGCCCAGCCGCTCGAAGAGCGCGCCGACCGAGGCCCGCACCCTTTCGTCCACCGCCGCTTCCAGCCCAGGATCGAGCGCGATCTCTACCGCCGCCGGCCCGGTCTGGACGATCCGGAAGTCGGCGATCGTCCGATCGGCGTCGACCACGGCGTTGCGCAGCACGTCGGGGGTCACCATCCTCCCGGCCAGCTCGAAGACGTCGTCCTGCCGCCCCTCGATCCGCTCCACAGGCTGGAGCGGCGAGCCACATGGGCAAGGAGTGTCGCTGAGCTCGAGCAGGTCGTTCATCCGGTAGCGGGCCATGACCTGCGCCCGCCGCGTGAAATCGGTAACCAGCGGGCTAGCGAGCGGGCCGCCGCCGATCGGCTCCCATTCGAAATGGACGGCGTCCTCGGCGAGGTGGAGCGTGCCGTGGGGGCAGCCGACGCCGAACAGGCCCTCGGTCGCCATGTAGATCTCGCGCACCCGCTTTCCCGTCGCCGCCTCGATCGCGGCGCGGTCGAGCGGGTCGAGCACCTCGGCGCCGCTGAAGATGTGGGTGGCGGGCAATCGGCCGCGCTCGGCGAGGCGGCGGAGCACCTTGGGCGGGGCGACGATCGTGTCGGGCGCGAATTCGCCAAGCCGGTCGGCCCAGGCGTCGACGCCCTCGGCGAGGTCGAAGAAGCCGAGGGCGATGCGGCTGCCGGTCGAGGCCGATCGGTAGAGGCTGGAAAGGCCGGGCATGGCCAGCGCCACCCGGTGCCGCCGCCACAGGGCGTCGGGCAGGGTCTTGGCGAGGATCGTCCCCAGCCAGACGAAGCGTTCGGCGTCCGAGATCACATAATAGCCGCGATTGCCGCTGGTGCCGGTGCTCTGGCCAATCACGAAATCGCCGATCCGGTCCTCGCCGCGGGCGATGGCGTCGCGCACCTGGGCCGCGCTCAGCCCCCTCCGGTTGAGGCGCTCGAAATTGGCGAGGAGGGTTTCCTTGTCCATGACGGGGAGGTCGGCGAAGCGGGTGACGCCGAGGTCGCGGTAGAAGGGCGATGGCAGGATCGTCTCGCGCATCATCCGGGCCAGGCGGCGCTCATGCAGGCGCTCGACGTCGGCGGGGCTCCTCAGCCGCCATTGCAGCCAGCGGGTGCGAGCGAAAGCCCTTGCGGCGGCGAGCAGGTTGGAGGGGGAGGGGGTGGCGGCCACATTTTGTAACTGGGGCGGATGGGGTGTGGAGGCAATGGTTTAGAGCGAAGCGAGGCTGAGCTTGAATATGGCAAGCGGAAACTTGGTCAACTTTAGCCTGCTCGAGCGCCTGCCTCTTTCCCTCTCCACCACCCTTGCCTTTTCGCCGAGTCGCTTCTATCTGCGCGTCATCCCGAAGACGGGTGAGTTTCGAAGCGTCATCGACGCGCGCTGGCCGGCGAGTTTTCGCCCGCCGGCGATTTTTCGTTGGCGTGGACTGAAAAGGCGAGAAGGCATGTTCGAAAGTCTGAGCGACCGCCTCGGCGGAGTGTTCGACCGGCTGCGCGGGCGCGGAGCCTTGAACGAGGCGGACGTGCGCGGCGCAATGCGCGAGGTCCGCATCGCCCTGCTCGAGGCCGACGTCGCCCTCGCCGTCGTCCGCGAGTTCGTCGACCGCGCCACCGAGCAGGCGGTCGGCCAGCAGGTCCTGAAATCGGTCACCCCCGGCCAGCAGGTCGTCAAGATCGTCCACGACGCTTTGGTCGAGATGCTCGGTGCCGAGCAGGCCGAGCTCGACATCGCGGTCACCCCGCCCGCGGTGATCATGATGGTCGGCCTGCAGGGCTCGGGCAAGACCACGACCACCGCCAAGCTCGCCAAGCGGCTGACCGAGAAAGACCGCAAGAAGGTGCTGATGGCGTCGCTCGACGTCGCCCGCCCGGCCGCGCAGGAGCAGCTCGCCGTCCTCGGCCGCCAGGCCGACGTCGCCACCCTGCCGATCGTCCCCGGCCAGGGGCCGGTCGAGATCGCCCGGCGCGCGCTCAACGCCGCTCGGCTCCAGGGCTATGACGTGCTGATGCTCGACACCGCCGGCCGGCTCCATGTCGATCAGGCGCTGATGGACGAGATGAAGGCGGTGGCCGGCGAGTCCAGCCCGCATGAGGTGCTGCTCGTCGCCGATTCGATGACCGGCCAGGACGCGGTCAACGTCGCCAAGAGCTTCACCGACCAGATCGACCTCACCGGCGTCATCCTCACCCGCATGGACGGCGACGCCCGCGGCGGCGCGGCTTTGTCGATGCGCGCCGTCACCGGCAAGCCGATCAAGTTCGCCGGCACCGGCGAGGCGATCGACAGACTTGAGCCCTTTCACCCCGAGCGGGTGGCGGGGCGCATCCTCGGCATGGGCGACGTCGTCAGCCTCGTCGAGCGCGCGCAGGAGACGATCCAGGTCGAAGAAGCCGAGGCCATGGCCCGGAAGATGGCCAAGGGCCAGTTCGACCTCAACGACCTGCGCAACCAGCTTCGCCAGATGCAGCGGATGGGCGGCCTCGGCGCGCTCGCCGGGATGATGCCGGGCATGGGCAAGATCAAGAACCAGATCAACGCCTCGGGCGTGCTCGAGGGCAATGTGCTCGGCCGGCTCGACGCGATCATCGGCTCGATGACTCCTAAGGAGCGGGGTAAGCCCGAGCTGATGAACGCCAAGCGCAAGATCCGCGTCGCCAAGGGCTCGGGCACCACCGTCCAGGAGGTGAACCGCCTGCTCAAGATGCACCAGGAAATGGCGACGGCGATGAAGAAGATCAAGAAAATGGGCGGGCTCGGCAAGCTCGGCGCCCTGTTCGGCGGCGGAGGCGGCGGCCTCGGCGGAATGGGCGGCGCCGGCGGCATGCCCGATCTTTCCCAGGGGCTTCCCCCCGGCGGCCTTCCCGGGCTCGGCGGACCCGGCGGCGCCCCGTTCAACCTACCCAAGAATTTCAAGAAATAGGCATCACAGAAAGGACTACAAAATGGCAGTTGCAATCAGGCTTTCCCGGGGCGGCGCGAAGAAGCGGCCCTATTACAAGATCGTCGTCGCCGACGCCCGCAATGCGCGCGACGGAAAGTTCATCGAGCGGGTCGGCAGCTACAATCCGCTGCTCCCCAAGGACAATGAGGACCGGGTGAAGATCGACGCCGATCGCGTCCGCCACTGGCTGTCGGTCGGCGCCCAGCCTTCCGATCGCGTCCATCGCTTCCTCGACGCCGCCGGTATCCTCGAGCGTCCGGCGCGCAACAACCCCCAGAAGGGTGAGCCGGGCGAGAAGGCCAAGGAGCGCGTCGAGGAGCGTGCCGGCAAGGAAGCCGCCGCTGTCGAAGCAGCCGCCGCTCCGGCACCCGCCGAAGAGCCCGCCGCCGAGGAAGAGACGGTCGAAGTGACCGCCGAAGCCGTCGAAGAGGCGGCTCCGGAAGCCGCCGCCGAGGAGGCTCCGGCTGAGGAGGCTGCCGCTGAGGAGGCTCCGGCCGCTGAGGAAGCCGCTCTTGAGGAAGCTTCCGCTGAGGAGGCTCCTGCCGCCGAAGCCGAAGAGGCCGGCGAAACCGAAGCGGTGGCCGAGGAAGCCGCCGAGGCTCCCGCCGAGGAAGCCGGCGTCGAGCAGGCCGCCAATGAAGGCGAGTCCGCCAATGCCCCGGTCGAGGGCGCCGAAGAGGGCGCCGCCGAGGAATCGGCCAATGACGGCGAATCCGCCGACGCGCCGGCCGAAGGCGCCGACGAGGCCGCCGAAAAGGCCGAGTAAGCTTGGCCGAGGCCCAGGTCACCCTCGCCGCCATTGCCGGCGCGCACGGCATCGGCGGCGAGGTGCGCCTGAAATTGTTCGCCGAAGGGGTGGAAAGCCTCAGGCGGCACAAGGAATACAAAGCGGGCGATCGGCCGCTCACGCTTGTCTCGGTCAAGCCGGGGAGCGTGGGCGCCATCGCCCGCTTCGCCGAAATCGGCGACCGCGCCGCCGCCGAGGCGCTGCGCGGCACCCTGCTGAGCGTCCCCCGCTCGGCTTTGCCGCCGCTCGAAGCGGGCGAATATTACCACGCCGACCTGATCGGCCTTCCCTGCGAGAGCGCCGAGGGCGAGGCGCTTGGCACGGTGGTCGCCGTCGAGAATTTCGGCGCGGGCGACCTGCTCGAAATCGAGAAGCCCGGCGGCAAGCGCGCCCTCGTCCCTTTCCGCCCCGGCATCGCCGACCTGGCCGACGGCAAGGTGATCGCGGACCCGGCCTTCCTCGCCTGACGGCTTTCCAACTCCACTCGTCATTCCAGCGAAAGCTGGAATCTCACTTCCCCTTTGAAGCAGTGCCGGAAGGCAAAGAGATTCCAGCTTTCGCTGGAATGACGGCTTAGGGGGTCAGCGCTTGATCGGCCGCTCCTTGGCCAGGTCGTTCCGGATCGTCGTTGCCGCGACCCCGCCTTCGCCCATGGCGTGGCTGATCTGGTCGAGGCCGAGGACGACGTCGCCGGCGGCGTAGGCACCGGGGACGTTGGTGCGCTGGTGGGCGTCGACGAGGATGCAGCCCGTTTCCTCGACCAGGGCGGCGCCGATCTGGCCGGCGAGCTCGCAGTGCACGTCCGAGCCCAGGGCCGGATAGACGCTGTCGAACGTGTAATGGCCGTGCGGGGTCTCGACCACGATCGCCTCGTCGAGCGCTGCTACGGCGTGGCAGGGCCCGTCCACCGTCTTGATGCCAAATTCCTCGAGCCTGGCCCGGTCTTCGGAGGCAATGCCGTGGGCGCGGTCGGGCGCGATCAGGGTGATCTCCTCGGTGAATCCGCGCAGAAACACCGCCTCGGCGACGCCGTGCGCGCCGCTGCCGATCACGCCGACCTTGCGGTCGGTGACTTCATAGCCGTCGCAGATCGGGCAATAGCGGATCAGGCCGCGCGCCAGTGCCTCGTCGTGCAGGCTCTCGTCCATCGGCGGGCGGCGGTTCATCACCCCGGTGGCGAGGAGGACGGTCCGGGCAATCGCCTTTCCCGATCCCCATTCGGCGGCGAACCCGCCATCGACCCTGTCGAGCCGGGTCACCCGCGCGTTCTCGATGGCCGCGCCATATTTCTGGGCCTGCGCCTTCATCCGCTCGATCAGGTCGGCGCCGGAAATGCCTTCGGGGAAGCCGGCATGGTTGCGGGTGCAGGGGATGAGCGACGCGCGGCTGCTGCCGGCGTCGATCACGCGCAGCTTCAGGTGAAAGCGCGCCAGGTAGATGGCCGCGGTCAGCCCCGCCGGGCCGGCGCCGACGATCAGGCAATCGAGTTCGGGTTCGCTCATCCGCCTCCAGCGCCGCGTCATGGCGATTGTTCCGCCTGCCGCGCGCGCCTATTCCGGAGCCGCCCGCGGGAGAGGAACGAAGATGATGCGACCATGGATTGCCGCCCTGCTTTTGGCCAGCCTCCCGGCCGGAACTCTGTCCCAGGCGCCGGCGGTGACCGCGTCGGCCTCCGTGGCCGACCGGATCGCCCGGATAGGGCCGTCGCTCGATCCTCTCTTCGAGCGCTACCGGACCGAGCAGCATGTTCCGGGCATGGTCTGGGGAATCGTCGCCGACGGGCGCCTCGTCTACGTCCGGGGAATGGGAAGCCTGACTCAGGATCCCGCCCGGACGGTGACTCCCGACAGCCTGTTCCGCATCGCCTCCATGTCCAAGGCCTTCACCGCGCTCGCCATATTGAAGCTGCGCGACCAGGGGCGGCTGCAGCTCGACGCGCTCGCAGAGACCTATGTGCCGGAGCTGCGCAACTGGCATTATCCGACCAGCGACAGCCCCCGCATCCGCGTCCGCGACCTGCTCTCCCATGTCGGCGGCTTCGTCACTGACGATCCCTGGGGCGACCGCCAGACCCCGCTCTCCGACGCGGCGTTCACCGCGATGCTGAGCCACGGCGTGCCCTTCACCCGCGCGCCGCAGAGCCAGTATGAATATTCGAACTTCGGCTATGCCCTGCTCGGGCGGATCGTCACCAACGTCTCGGGGCGGCCCTACAAGGACTATATCGAGCAGGAGATCATGGGCCCGCTCGGCATGGCCTCGACCGGCTACGACATCTCCGCGAGCCCCCGCGAGCGCCGCGCCCTCGGCTATCGCTGGGAGAATGACGCCTTCGCACTCGAGCCGGACATGGCGCACGGCGCGTTCGGGGCGATGGGCGGGGTGCAGACCAGCGCCCGCGACTATGCCCGCTGGGTCGCCTTCCTGCTCTCCGCCTGGCCGGCCCGCGACGGGCCGGAGGCGGGGCCGGTGCGCCGGTCGAGCGTGCGCGAGCTTTCCCAAGGGCTCAACTTTCCCGCCGTCGCCAACCGCCCGGGCCAGCCCGATTCCTGCCCCCAGGCCGGCGCCTACGGCATGGGTTTCCGCCTGGCGCAGGATTGCGACCTCGGCCTGACGCTCGCCCATGGCGGCGGCTATCCCGGCTACGGCTCCTACCTGCTGCTCCTGCCCGAGCGCGGCGTCGCCATCTTCGCCTTCGCCAACCGCACCTATGCCGGCCCGTCGCCGCCGGTCTGGGCCGCGGCGCTCGAGCTGCACCGCCAGGGGCTGTTGCCGGCGCGGTCCCTGCCGGTCAGCTCGGCGCTGGCCGACACCTACGCCGCCGCCGGCGCGATGTGGCGGGCCGGGACCCTGGAGCCGGGCCGGAACCGGCTGGCGATGAACTTCCTGATGGATCGCAGCGCCGAAAATTGGGCGGCCGAGTTCGCGCGTCTCAAGGCACAGACCGGCGAATGCGAGACTGGCGCCCCGCTCACCGCCACCGGCGCGCTCGCCGGCAATTTCGCCTGGACCTGCGAACGCGGCAGGATCCAGGGCCAGCTGCTGCTCGCGCCGACCGATCCCCCCGCCATCCAGTCCCTGCGCCTTCGCGTCGTGCCCGCCCAATGAGCTGGGCCGCCACTGTTCTCACCCTTTACCCGGAGATGTTTCCCGGGCCGCTCGGCCTCAGCCTCGCCGGGCGGGCGTTGGGTGAGGGGATCTGGTCGCTCGACACCGTCCAGATCCGCGACTTCGCCACCGACAGGCACCGTTCGGTCGACGACACGCCGGCCGGGGGCGGGGCGGGGATGGTGATGCGCGCCGACGTGCTGGCGCGGGCGGTCGACCATGTCCTGGCGGCCAGGCCCGAGGCGCCGCTTCTGGCCATGTCGCCCCGCGGCGCGCCGCTCACGCAGAGCCTGGTCCGCGACCTCGCCGCCGGCCCGGGCGTGTCGGTTCTTTGCGGCCGGTTCGAGGGGATCGACGAGAGACTGTTCGAGGCGCGGCCGATCGTTCCCGTCTCGGTCGGCGACTATGTGCTGTCCGGGGGCGAGGTGGCGGCGATGACGTTGCTCGACGCTTGCGTTCGGCTGCTTCCCGGGGTAATGGGCGCCCCTTCGAGCGGTGAGGAGGAGAGCTTTGAGAGCGGCCTTCTCGAATACCCTCATTATACCCGGCCTATTGAATGGGAAGGGCGCAGGATCCCCGAAGTGCTGCGATCGGGGGATCATGCGAAAATCGCCGCCTGGCGAAAGCTCAAGGCGGAAGACGAGACACGGCTAAGGCGGCCGGACCTGATCGAGCGTCACGGGGACGCACGAAGGCCATCGCCCTCTGGCGCGCGGCGCGAAAACGAAGGCAAGAAGTCATGAATCTCATCCAGCAGCTCGAGGCCGAGGCCATCGAGCAGTTCAGCCAGTCCAAGACCATCCCCGAATTCCGCCCGGGCGATACGCTGCGCGTCGGCGTCAAGGTCGTCGAGGGCGAGCGCACCCGCATCCAGAATTTCGAAGGCGTCTGCATCGCCCGTGCCAATCGCGGCCTCGGCAGCTCCTTCACCGTCCGCAAGATCAGCTTCGGCGAAGGCGTCGAGCGCGTCTTCCCGCTCTACTCTCCGAACGTGGAATCGATCGAGGTCGTCCGCCGCGGCGCCGTCCGCCGCGCCAAGCTCTATTATCTGCGCGGCCGCACCGGCAAGTCGGCCCGTATCGCCGAGCGCCGCGACACCCGCCACCTCGACGCCGCCAAGGCCGCCAAGGCGGCCGCCGCCGCGGCCGAGAAGGCCGACAGCTGAGCCGAGGCGCTCTAGCGCCGGGCCTATGATCGGGCGGGGAAGGCACCAGCTTTCCCCGCCCGATCCGCGTCTGGAGCGCGCCCTTTTCTTTGCCGCGCGCTTCACTAGGGTGCGCGCCATGCGATTCCTGATCCTGGCCGCCCTGATCGGCCTTTCCGCCCCTGCTCTCGCCCAGAACCAAGCCCCGGCCACTCATCCCGCGGCGACGGCGCCGGCCCAGGCGCTGACCCTGGAGCGAATCTTCGCCAGCCCGTCGCTTTCCGGGCCGGTCCCGCGCGCGCTCAGGCTGTCGCCCGACGGCAGCCTCGCCACCCTGCTCCGCAGCCGGCCCGACGACCGCGAGCGCTACGATCTGTGGGCGGTCGACACCGCCACCGGCCAAGCGCGGATGCTGGTCGACAGCCTGCGCCTCGGTTCCGGCGCTGCTCTGTCGGAAGCGGAACTGATGCGGCGCGAGCGGGCCCGGCTCTCCGGAGTGCGCGGCATCGTCAACTACGCTTGGTCGCCCGACGGCCAGTCGATCCTGGTGCCCCTGGACGGTGATCTCTACCTCGCCGGCCGCGACGGCAGCGCGCGGCGGATCACCAATACGCCGCAGACCGAGCTCGACGCCCGCGTCTCCCATACCGGCCGCTACCTCTCCTTCGTCCGCGACCAGAATCTCTACGTGGTCGACGCCACCGGCCAGAACGAGCGCCGGCTGACGCAGGACGGCGGCGGCACGGTGAGCTGGGGCTCGGCCGAGTTCGTCGCCCAGGAGGAAATGGACCGCGACACCGGCCATTGGTGGTCGCCCGACGACCGCTTTGTCGCCGTCGCCCGGGTCGACGAGGCGCCGGTCCGCGAGGTCACCCGCACCGCCATCGGCACCGACGGCACCCGCGTCTACCAGCAGCGCTACCCCGCTGCCGGCACCCCCAACGCCCGGGTCGAGCTCTACGTGATGGCGCCGGACGGCAGCGGCCGGGTCAAGGTCGATCTCGGCCCCGACCCGGACATCTACCTCGCCCGGGTCAACTGGACGCGGGACGGCAGCGCGCTGCTCGTCCAGCGCGAGAGCCGCGACCAGAAAAGGCTCGACATGCTGCGCGTCGATCCCGTCACCGGCGCGGCGACGATCCTGTTCAGCGAGACGTCACGGACCTGGATCAACCTCCACGACAACCTCCGCACGCTTCGCGACGGCAGCCTGATCTGGACCTCGGAACGGTCGGGCTATTCGCACATCTACCGCTGGCGCGCCGGGCGCTGGACCCGGCTGACCAGCGGCAACTGGTCGGTCAACGCCGTGATCGGCGTCGACGAGGCCGCCGGCCGGATCTATTTCACCGGCAATCGCGAGACCCCGCTCGAGCGGCAGGTCTACTGGACCGACATCAACCGCGCCCGGCCGCCGCACCGGCTGAGCGAGGCGGGCTGGTGGAATGACGCCGCGATGGACGATGCCGGGCGCCGCTTCCTCGTCACCCGCTCGAACCCGACCCAGCCCAGCCAGGTCTATCTCGCCGACAACGCCGGCCAGCGCCTGGCCTGGATCGAGGAGAACCGGCTCGACGCGTCTCATCCCTATGCGCCGTTCCTCGCCGGCCACGTCGCGCCGACCTTCGGGATGCTGCGCGCCGCCGACGGCACCGAGCTTTACTACCGCATGACCTCGCCGCCGCGCGTACCGGGCCGGCGCTACCCGGTCTTCGTCCAGGTCTATGGCGGACCCGGCACGGGCCGGCAGGCGACCCGGTCCTGGGGCAATCCACTCCACCAATATCTGGTCGCCCATGGCTGGATCGTCTTCTCGATCGACAATCGCGGATCGCCCGAGCGCGGCAAGGCGTTCGAGGACGCCATCTACCATGCGATGGGCACGGTCGAGGTCCAGGACCAGCTTGCGGGCGTCGCCTGGCTGGGGCGGCAGGACTATGTCGATCCGCGCCGGATCGCGGTCTACGGCTGGTCCTATGGCGGCTATATGGTGAACCGGCTGCTCGAGGCCGCGCCCGGCACCTTCGCGGCCGGCGTCGCCGGCGCCCCGGTGACCCGCTGGGAGCTGTACGACACCCATTATACCGAGCGCTATCTCGGCAACCCGGCGACCGACCCCGCGCCCTATGTCGCGGCCGGGGTGATCCCCAATGCCGGGCGGATCGCCGATCCCCTGCTGCTGATCCACGGCATGGCCGACGACAATGTCGTGTTCGAGAATTCGACCGTGCTGATCGGCGCGCTCCAGGCGCGCAGCCGGCCGTTCGAGATGATGGTCTACCCCGGCGCCACCCACGGTGTTAGCGGCGAGGCACGCCAGCTGCACCTGTGGCGCACGATCGAGAATTTCCTCAACCGCACGGTGGTGGCGCGGCCCTGACACCAGCAGGGGTGCAAAAGACTGTCCGAGATATATCTTGACGCTGTGGCTTTCAAAGATATATCTTATGCTATCTTGATTGGAGGATAGACCATGGGCATGCGATTCAGGATAGGCGATTGCGGCGAGGGCGGGATCCATATTCCCGGCATCATCGCCATGGGCCTTGGCGGCCGTCACGGCTGGGGCCGCGGCTGGGGCGAGGGCTGGGGCTCCGACTGGGGCGGAGGCGGGCGCGGCGGCAAGCGCGGGCGCCGGCGGGTGTTCGAATCGGGCGAATTGCGGCTGGTGCTGCTGAAGCTGATCGCCGACGAGCCGCGCCACGGCTACGACCTCATCCGCGCGATCGAGGAGATGACCCACGGCACCTACGCGCCGAGCCCGGGCATCGTCTATCCGACCCTCACCATGCTCCAGGACATGGGCCTGATCGAGGAGGCCAAGGGCGAGGGATCGCGCAAGATCTTCACCCTCACGCCCGAGGGCAAGGAGCATCTCGGCGAGAAGGAGGAAGAGGTCGACTCGCTGCTCGAGCGGCTGAAGGATCTGGGCAGCGACGAGCGCAAGGCCGGCGGCGCCCCGATCCGCCGCGCGGTGGGCAACCTCCTCTCCGCGCTCTGGCACCGCGCCACCCGCGAGGACAGCGACGAAGGAACGCTGCACAAGATCGCCGCCATCCTCGACGAGGCCGCGCAGAAGATCGAGCGGCTTTGAGCGGGTCCGCGATCCAGACCGTCGGCGCCACCGCCATGGTGCCGACGGCGAGCGCCAGCCGCTATCTCCAGCAGCTTTGCAAGCATTGGTCGCACAATCTGGCGGTAGAGTTTGACGCGGAGCGGGGGAAAATTGTCTTCCCCCGTGACGCGCGCGGGGCCGACTGGCCCGGTGATGGCGTAGTCACGATGATCGCCCACCCGGAAATGCTGGAATGCCGCATCGAGGCGAGCGCGGAAGGGCAGCTTGAGGGATTGAAAGGCGCGTTGGCCAAACACCTCGACCGCTTTGCGTTCAGGGAAGCGCCGCTTACTTTTGAGTGGGCCGCTCGCTCAGGGTCGTAACCTGGCCCAAACGGTCATACGCGGAGTCGGTACCAGCCCGCTCCCCCTCCCAACCTTCCGACATGGTAACCTCGTGGGAGATGAGACGGGGGCTGGGTCCCCCGGACCCAGCCGAGGGCCCCGTCCCATGGAGGGGGAGCGGGCCGGCTTCAGGGTTCCGCGCGGTAGGCCTCCGAGGCCCACTTCGCGGTCACGCGCGCGGCAAACTCACGGCACCCCGCTCGCCATCTGCCTGCCGCCTTCGCTGTGCTGGCGGATGATGCGGATATAGGCGTCGATCAGCTCCTGGTTGACCTCGTCCCAGCCGAAGTGCCGGCTCGCCATCTCGCCCGCCTGGCCGGCGGCGGCGCGGGCTTCCTCGACCTGGCAGTAATAAGCGAGCGCGTCGCAGAAGCGGTCGCGGGCGCCGGGGCGGACGAGGCGGCCGGTGACGCCGTCGTTGACCAGGCACTCGCTGCCGGTCGCGATCGCCGCGACCACCGGCAGGCCGGTGGCCATCGCTTCGAGCGTAACGTTGCCGAAGGTCTCGGTGACCGAAGGGTTGAACAGCATGTCCATCGAGGCCACGGCCCGGCCGAGATCTGCGCCGCCCTGGAAACCGGTGAAGATCGCCTCCGGCAGCCTTTTCTCGAACCAGCCGCGGGCGGGACCGTCGCCGACCACCAGCACCTTGTGCCGGACCTGGCGGCGGGCGAGGCGGTCGATCGTGTCCGAAAAGACGTCGAGCCCCTTTTCCATCACCAGCCGGCCGACGAAGCCGACCACCGGCTCGTCGTCGCCGATGCCGAGCGAGCGGCGCCAGGCCATGTCGCGGCGGCCGGGATTGAAGATCTCGCGGTCGATGCCGCGCGTCCAGATGCCGACGTCGTAATTCATCCTCTGGTCGCGGAGCAGCTGCGCCATCGAATCGGACGGCGCGAAGATGGCGTCGCAACGGCGGTAGAAGCGGCGCAGCGCGGCCAGCAGCACCGGCTCCATGAAGGCCATGCCGTAATAGCGCGGATAGGTCTCGAAGCGGGTGTGGACCGAGGCGATGACCGGCAGGTCCCATTTGCGCGCCAGGGTCACGGCGCGGTGGCCGACGATGTCGGGGCTGGCGACATGGAAGATGTTGGGCCTGAAAGCGCGCAGGTCGTTCCTGACCCGCGGCGGCATGCCGATGCCGACCTTGTATTCGGAGCGGCCGGGGAAGGGCAGGGCCGGCACGCGGACGAGGTCGCCAATGGGCTCGAAGGCGGGCACCTTCACCGTCGGCGCATAGACGCGGACCGCCGCGCCGCCGCGCAGCATCGTATCGGCGAGCCGGTTCAGCGCCTGGTTCGCTCCGTCGCGGACATAATTGTAATTGCCGCTGAAGATGGCGACGCGAAGGTCGGACGTGAGCATTGGTGACCGGATAGGCATAAAGGTCCCTGAACGCAAAAACGCCCCGCCGGCCGGAACCGGCGGGGCGTCTTTTGCTCGTGTCGCTTAGGAGACCTCGGCCTCGCCCTCGCCCGCTCCGGCTTCGAGATAGTCGCCGGCGTCGGCGTCGGTGCCGTGGCCGCTGACCGTCACCTCAGCCAGCGGATCGGCGTTGAACGCCGCTTCCGGGCCCTGGGCGAGCTCGGCCGCATGCTCTTCCGCCGCGCTGTTGGCCGCGATCGCCGAATTGGCGGCGATCATCGATTCCTGCAGCGCGCGGTGCTGGGCACGGAGCGCCGCGTCGCGCGACGAGGCGGTGACGCGCAGGCGCTTCATGCCGGCGCCGGTTCCCGCCGGGATCAGGCGGCCGACGATGACATTCTCCTTGAGCCCTTCCAGGTCGTCGACCTTGCCCTGCACCGAAGCCTCGGTGAGGACGCGGGTCGTTTCCTGGAAGCTGGCCGCCGAGATGAAGCTGCGGGTCTGCAGGCTCGCCTTGGTGATGCCGAGCAGAACCGGCTTGCCTTCGGCGAGCTTCTTCTTCGCCGCCTTCAGCTTGACGTTGGCCTCGTTCATCTCCTGACGGTCGATCTGCTCGCCGACCAGGAAGGTGGAATCTCCGCTCTCGGTGATCTCGACCTTCTGCAGCATCTGGCGGACGATCACCTCGATATGCTTGTCGTTGATCTTCACGCCCTGCAGCCGGTAGACCTCCTGGATCTCGCTGACGAGATATTCGGCCAGCGCCTTGACGCCGAGCACTTCCAGGATGTCGTGCGGATCGGGCGAGCCGCCGATCAGATTGTCGCCGCGCTTGACGAAGTCGCCTTCTTGGACGTCGATCACCTTGGACTTCGGCACCAGATATTCGACCGGCTCGCCGCCCTCCTCGGGGATGATGGCGATCTTGCGCTTGGCCTTGTAGTCCTTGCCGAAGGCGATCCGGCCGGAGACCTTGGCGATGATCGCATTCTCCTTGGGCTTGCGCGCCTCGAACAGCTCCGCCACCCGCGGCAGACCGCCGGTGATGTCGCGGGTCTTGGCAGCCTCGCGGCTGACGCGGGCGAGAACCTCGCCGGCCTCGACCCGCTGGCCGTCCTCGACCGAGAGCATCGCGCCGGGCGAGAGCATGTAGCGCGCCGCCTCGCCGCTCTTCTCGTCGAGCAGGGTGATGCGGGGACGCAAATCCTCCTTGCTCCGGGCCGTGCCGCGAAACTCGGTGACGACGCGCTGGGCGATGCCCGTCGCTTCGTCGGTCTGCTCGGTGAGCGTCTTGCCCTCGATCATGTCCTGGAACTTCACGACGCCGCCCTTTTCGGTGATCACCGGCATCATGAAGGGATCCCACTCGGCGATTCGGTCGCCCTTGGTCACGATATGGCCGTTGTCGCACATCAGGTGCGCGCCATAGGGGATGCGGTGCGAGGAGCGCTCGCGGCCGTCCATGTCGACAATGGCGAGCTCGCCGTTGCGCGCCATCGCCACCCGGCGGCCGCGCGCATCAATGATCGCCGGCAGGTCGCGGAATTCGACCGTGCCGTCCGCCACTGCGTCGAGGCTCGACGTCTCGTTGAGCTGGGCGGCGCCGCCGATGTGGAAGGTCCGCATCGTCAGCTGGGTGCCCGGCTCGCCGATCGACTGGGCGGCGATCACGCCGACCGCCTCGCCGATATTGACCGGCGTGCCGCGGGCAAGATCGCGCCCGTAGCACTTGCCGCAGACGCCGTGCTCGCTCTCGCAGACCAGCGGCGAGCGGATGTGGACCGACTGGATGCCGATCTCGTCGATCCGCAGCGCCGCGGCCTCGTCGATCAGCACGCCTTCCTTGACGATGACGTCGCCGGTCTTGGAATCGACCACGTCTTCGGCCGGGGTGCGGCCGAGGATGCGCTCGCCGAGCGACGCGATCATCGCGCCGCCCTGGACGATTGCGCGCATGTCGAGGCTGTTCTCGGTGTGGCAATCCTCCTCGACGACGACGCAATCCTGGCTGACGTCGACCAGACGGCGGGTCAGATAACCCGAATTGGCCGTTTTGAGCGCGGTGTCGGCGAGACCCTTGCGGGCGCCGTGGGTCGAGTTGAAGTATTCAAGAACGGTCAGACCTTCCTTGAAGTTCGAGATGATCGGAGTCTCGATGATCTCGCCCGACGGCTTGGCCATCAGGCCGCGCATGCCGGCGAGCTGCTTCATCTGGGCCTGCGAGCCGCGGGCGCCGGAGTGGGCCATCATGTAGATCGAGTTGATCTGCGCCATCCGGCCGTCTTCGCCGATCGGCTGCGCCTTGATCTTCTCCATCATCGCGTTGGCGACCTGGTCGCCGCAGCGGCTCCAGGCGTCGATCACCTTGTTGTACTTTTCCTGCTGGGTGATCAGGCCGTCCTGGTACTGCTGCTCGTAATCCTTCACCAGTGCGCGGGTCTCGTCGACCATCGCCACCTTCTCGTGCGGGATGATCATGTCGTCCTTGCCGAAGCTGATGCCGGCCTTGAAGGCGTGGCGAAAGCCGAGGCCCATGATGGCATCGGCGAACAGCACCGTCTCCTTCTGGCCGGTGTGGCGGTAGACGATGTCGATGACGTCGGCGATTTCCTTCTTGGTGAGGAGGCGGTTGACGGTCTCGAACGGTACCTTGTGGCTCTTCGGCAGCGTCTCGCCGAGCAGAAGCCGGCCCGGCGTCGTGTCGAAGCGCTTCATGTAGACGTTGCCGTCCTCGTCGGTCTGGGGGACGCGGCTCACCACCTTGGTGTGGAGGGTCACGGCGCCGACCTGCAGCGCCTGGTGGACCTCGGCCATGTCGGTGATCAGCGTGCCTTCGCCCGGCTCACCGTCACGCTCCAGCGACAGATAATAGAGCCCGAGCACCATGTCCTGCGAGGGCACGATGATCGGCTTGCCGTTGGCGGGCGAGAGGATGTTGTTGGTCGACATCATCAGGACGCGCGCTTCCAGCTGGGCCTCGAGGCTCAGCGGCACGTGAACGGCCATCTGGTCGCCGTCGAAGTCGGCATTGAAGGCGGCGCAGACCAAAGGATGAAGCTGGATCGCCTTGCCCTCGATCAGCACCGGCTCGAACGCCTGGATGCCAAGGCGGTGGAGCGTCGGCGCGCGGTTCAGGAGCACCGGATGCTCGCGGATCACCTCGTCGAGGATGTCCCAGACTTCCTTACGCTCCTTCTCGACCCACTTCTTGGCCTGCTTCAGGGTCATCGAAAGACCCTTGGCGTCGAGCCGCGAGTAGATGAACGGCTTGAACAGCTCGAGCGCCATCTTCTTCGGGAGGCCGCACTGGTGGAGCTTCAGTTCCGGACCGGTGACGATGACCGAACGGCCCGAATAGTCGACGCGCTTGCCGAGCAGATTCTGGCGGAAGCGGCCCTGCTTGCCCTTCAGCATGTCGGAGAGCGACTTCAGCGGGCGTTTGTTGGCGCCGGTGATGGTGCGGCCGCGGCGGCCGTTGTCGAACAAAGCGTCGACCGCTTCCTGCAGCATGCGCTTTTCGTTGCGGACGATGATGTCCGGCGCGCGCAGCTCCATCAGCCTTTTCAGGCGGTTGTTGCGGTTGATCACGCGGCGGTAGAGATCGTTGAGATCCGAGGTCGCGAAGCGGCCGCCGTCGAGCGGCACCAGCGGGCGAAGCTCGGGCGGGATGACCGGAACGACGTCGAGGATCATCCATTCCGGACGGTTGCCGGATTCGAGGAAGGACTCGACGACCTTCAGCCGCTTGATGATCTTCTTGGGCTTCAGCTCCGACTTGGTCTCGGCCAGCTCCTTCAGGAGCGCCTCGCGCTCGCCCTCGAGGTCGAGGTCGATCAGCATCTGCTTGACCGCTTCGGCGCCGATGCCGGCAGTGAAGGCGTCCTCGCCATGCTCGTCCTGGGCGTCGAGCAGCTCGTCCTCGGTGAGGAGCTGGAACTTCTCGAGCGGGGTGAGGCCGGGCTCAGTGACGATGTAGGATTCGAAATAGAGGACGCGCTCGAGCTGCTTCAGCTGCATGTCGAGCAGGAGGCCGATGCGGCTCGGCAGCGACTTCAGGAACCAGATGTGGGCGACCGGCGCGGCCAGCTCGATATGGCCCATCCGCTCGCGGCGGACCTTCGAGACGGTGACCTCGACGCCGCATTTCTCGCAGACGATGCCCTTGTATTTCATGCGCTTGTACTTGCCGCACAGGCACTCATAGTCCTTGATCGGACCGAAGATGCGCGCGCAGAACAGGCCGTCGCGCTCGGGCTTGAACGTGCGGTAGTTGATCGTCTCGGGCTTCTTGATCTCGCCGAACGACCAGGAACGGATCCGCTCCGGCGAGGCGATGCCGATCTTGATCTGGTCGAACGTCTCCGGCTTGGCCACCGGATTTGCGAAGTTGGTCATCTCGTTCATTTTGTCGTCCCTTCCCGGGGAAATTGTCTGTGAGCGGCAGGGGAGCGGCGCCGGTCGGGGCGCCCCGCCTGCTTACTCCGCCGCCTCGGCGAACTCGTCGCTCTCGTCGATGATGCTGTTCAGTTCGACGTTGAGGCCGAGCGAGCGCATTTCCTTGACGAGCACGTTGAAGCTCTCCGGAATGCCGGCTTCGAACGTGTCGTCGCCCTTGACGATCGCCTCGTAGACCTTGGTGCGGCCGATCACGTCGTCCGATTTCACCGTCAGCATTTCCTGCAGCGTGTAGGCGGCGCCGTAGGCCTGGAGCGCCCAGACCTCCATTTCGCCGAACCTCTGGCCGCCGAACTGGGCCTTGCCGCCCAGCGGCTGCTGGGTGACCAGGCTGTACGGGCCGATCGAGCGGGCGTGGATCTTGTCGTCCACGAGGTGGTGCAGCTTCAGCATGTAGATGTAGCCAACGGTCACCTTGCGGTCGAACGTGTCGCCGGTGCGGCCGTCGAACAGGGTCACCTGGCCCGAAACGTCGAGCCCGGCCTTCTCCAGCATGTCGGCCACGTCGGCTTCCTTGGCGCCGTCGAACACCGGCGTGCCCATCGGGATGCCGCCGGTGAGGTTGGAGGCCAGCTCGAAAACCTGCTCCTCGTCACGGGCGTCGATCTCGGCATGGTAGTTCTTGCCGTAGATGTCCTTGAGCTTGGTGCGGACCTGCTTGGCGTCGGACGTGTCGAAACCCTTGCCGCGGGCATGGATCTCTTCGAGCAAGGCCGAGACCTGCTTGCCGAGGCCGCGCGCGGCCCAGCCGAGGTGGGTCTCGAAGATCTGGCCAACGTTCATCCGGCTCGGCACGCCGAGCGGATTGAGCACGATGTCGGCCGGGGTGCCGTCCTCCAGGAAGGGCATGTCCTCTTCCGGCAGGATGCGGCTGATCACGCCCTTGTTGCCGTGACGGCCGGCCATCTTGTCGCCCGGCTGCAGCTTGCGCTTCACCGCGACGAACACCTTGACCATCTTGAGCACGCCCGGGGGCAGCTCGTCGCCGCGCTCGAGCTTCTCGATGCGGTCGTCGAGCTTCGCCTTGATGACGCCTTCGGCTTCTTCATACTGGGCGCGGACCGCTTCCAGGTCGGCCTGGCGCTTGTCGTCCTTGACCGCGAACTTCCACCATTCGTGGGGCTCGACCGAATCCAGCACCTCGGCGTTGATCGTCCCGCCCTTCTTGACGCCCTTGGGCGCGGCGGTGGCGGTCTGGCGGAGCAGCATTTCGCGCAGGCGCGCATAGGAAGAGCGCTTCAGAATGGCGCGCTCGTCCTCGGCGTCCTTGCGAAGCCGGTCCTTCTCCTCGGTCTGGATGGCGCGCGTGCGGTCGTCGATGTCGATGCCGTGGCGGTTGAACACCCGGACCTCGACCACCGTGCCGGAAACGCCCGGCGGCAGGCGCAGCGACGTGTCGCGCACGTCGGACGCCTTCTCCCCGAAGATGGCGCGGAGCAGTTTCTCCTCCGGCGTCATCGGGCTTTCGCCTTTCGGCGTGATCTTGCCGCAAAGGATGTCGCCCGGCTCCACTTCGGCGCCGATATAGACGATGCCCGCCTCGTCGAGGTTGCGAAGTGCCTCCTCGCCGACATTGGGGATGTCGCGGGTGATGTCTTCCGGCCCGAGCTTGGTGTCGCGGGCCATCACCTCGAATTCCTCGATGTGGATCGAGGTGAAGACGTCGTCCTTCACGATCCGCTCGGAGATCAGGATCGAATCCTCGAAATTATAGCCGTTCCAGGGCATGAACGCGACGAGCACGTTGCGGCCAAGAGCGAGCTCGCCGAGGTCGGTCGAAGGACCGTCGGCGATGACGTCGCCGGCCCGGACCAGATCGCCCTTCTTCACCAGCGGACGCTGGTTGATGCAGGTGTTCTGGTTGGAGCGCTGGAACTTCATCAGCGTGTAGATGTCGACGCCCGACTTGCCGGCGGCGACCTCGTCGGTGGCGCGCACGACGATGCGGGCGGCGTCGACCTGGTCGACGATGCCGGTGCGGCGGGCGGCGATGGCGGCGCCGGAATCGCGGGCGACCGTCTCTTCCATGCCGGTGCCGACGAACGGCGCCTCGGCGCGGATCAGCGGCACCGCTTGGCGCTGCATGTTCGAGCCCATCAGCGCGCGATTGGCGTCATCATTCTCGAGGAAGGGAATGAGCGAAGCCGCGACCGACACCAGCTGCTTGGGGCTGACGTCCATCAGTGTGATCTGGTCGCGCGGCGCCATCAGGAAGTCGCCGGCCCGGCGGGACGAAACGATCTCTTCGCCGAAGCTGCCGTCCTTGTTCAGTTCGGCATTGGCCTGGGCGATGGTGTGCTTCGCCTCTTCCATGGCGGAGAGGTAGACGACGTCCTTGGTCACCTTGTGGTCGTTGACCCGGCGGTACGGCGTCTCGATGAAGCCGTATTTGTTGACCCGGCTGAACGAGGCGAGGCTGTTGATCAGGCCGATATTCGGGCCTTCCGGAGTCTCGATCGGGCAGATTCGGCCATAATGGGTCGGGTGAACGTCGCGGACCTCAAAGCCGGCGCGCTCGCGGGTGAGACCGCCCGGCCCGAGCGCCGAAACGCGGCGCTTGTGGGTGACTTCCGACAGCGGGTTGGTTTGGTCCATGAACTGCGACAGCTGCGACGAGCCGAAGAATTCGCGCACCGCGGCGACCGCCGGCTTGGCGTTGATCAGGTCGTTGGGCATCACCGTCGACACGTCGACCGACGACATCCGCTCTTTCACTGCGCGCTCCATGCGCAGCAGGCCGACGCGATACTGGTTCTCGAGCAGCTCGCCGACCGAACGCACCCGGCGGTTGCCGAGATTGTCGATGTCGTCGATCTCGCCCTTGCCGTCCTTGAGGTCGACCAGAGTCTTCACCACCGCAACGATGTCTTCCTTGCGGAGCGTCGTCACCGTGTCGTCGACGTCGAGGTCGAGGCGCATGTTCAATTTCACCCGCCCGACGGCCGAAAGGTCGTAGCGCTCGGGATCGAAGAACAGGCCGGCGAACAGCGACTCCGCGGTCTCGCGGGTCGGCGGCTCGCCCGGGCGCATCACCCGGTAGATGTCGGAGAGGGCCTGGTCGCGGTCCTCGGCCTTGTCGGCCTTCAGCGTGTTGCGCATCCAGGCGCCGGTGTTGACGTGATCGATGTCGAGCAGCTCGAGCCTGTCGATCCCGGCCTTGTCGAGCTTTTCGAGATTCTCCGGAGAGACCTCGTCGCCCGCCTCGATGTAGATCTCGCCGGTCGAATCGTTGACCAGATCGAACGCCGAATAGCGGCCGAAAATCTCCTCGGTCGGGATCAGCAGCGAGGTCAGGCCGTCCTTCGACGCCTTGTTGGCGGCACGCGGGCTGATCTTCTGGCCCGCCGGGAAGACGACCTCGCCGCTGTCGCCGTTGACGATGTCGAAGCTCGGCTTCTGGCCGCGCCATTGCTCGGCGACGAAGGGAACCTGCCAGCCGTTCGGGCCGCGGACATAAGTGACGCGCGAATAAAAGGTGTTGAGGATCTCCTCGCTCGACAGGCCGAGCGCGTGGAGGAGGGCGGTGACCGGCAGTTTGCGCTTGCGGTCGATGCGGACGTTGACGATGTCCTTGGCGTCGAACTCGAAGTCGAGCCACGAGCCGCGATAGGGGATGACCCGCGCGGCGAAGAGATACTTGCCCGAGGCATGGGTCTTGCCGCGGTCATGGTCGAACAGGACGCCCGGCGAACGGTGCATCTGGCTGACGATGACGCGCTCGGTGCCGTTGACGATGAACGTGCCGTTCTTCGTCATCAACGGCATGTCGCCCATGTAGACGTCCTGCTCCTTGATATCGAGGACGGAGCGGGTTTCCGTATCGGGATCGACCTCGAACACGATCAGGCGAAGGGTGACGCGCATCGGCGCGGCATAGGTCATGCCCCGCTGGCGGCATTCGTCGGTGTCGTATTTGGGCTCTTCCAGCTCGTAATGGACGAAGTCGAGCTCGGCGGTGCCGGCGAAGTCGCGGATCGGGAAGACCGAGCGCAGGGTCTTCTCGAGACCGGAGACGTAGCCGTCCTGGGGACGCGAACGCAGGAATTGCTCATAGCTCTCGCGCTGAACCTCGATCAGGTTCGGCATTTCCGAGACTTCGTGGATGTTGCCGAAGATCTTGCGGATGCGCTTCTTCGCGGTGAGCCCGCTGTCGGGGGCCGGAGCTGCCTTGGTCGCCATGGAGGTGTTTCTCGCTTCGTTCGCCGTCCCGGCGCCGCCGGGACCAAATTGGGAGCGCCCCAGACGCAAAAAGCCGCGAATTTCCGGTCGGAAATTTGCAGCTTCAGCGTCTATGAAACCTCAGCCAATCAATGCGTGGAATGCGTTGCGCGACGACGCATCCTGTTCCGAGAGGCTGTGGTGAGGTGCGCGATATAGGGTCGTGAGAGAGGGATGTAAACCCCGCTCGGGCAGATTTTCGCTGCGGCGCACAATCCTTCTAAGGGGAGGCGGCGGCCGTGTCCGGGGCTAGACCTCGTAGCCCATTTCCTCGGCCCAGGGGGCGAGGATTGGCAGAACCGGCGCCATCTGCTCGCGATACTTCTCCCAGCGGCCGCGGGCGCGGGTGTAGAGCGGCTCGGCGACCTGGGCGTAGCTCGGCGTGGCGATAAAGCTGCGTTCGGCGGCGGTGCGGCGATGGTCGAGCAGTCGCTCATCCCAGTCGAGGCCGAGGAAGGTCGCCAGCGACCGCAATTCCCCCTCCGCGTCCGCGATCGTCGCCTCGTAGCGGATCGTGTGGACGTCGAGCGGGAAGACCGCGCGACATTGCCGCCAGTGCGCCATCACCGCGTCGTAGAGCGCGGCGGCGTCGCCGAGGTCGAGGAAGTTCGCCATGCCGCCCTTGGGGTCGAAGCGGGTCATGAAGCAGCTGAGGACGACGTCGCAGGGATGGCGCTCGACGAAAACGAACCTGGCGTCGGGAAAGACGCGGTGGACGAGAGCGGTGTCGACGATGCCCAAAGGCAATTTGTCGATCACCAGCCGGCCAGCCCCTTCGGGGGCGATGGCGTCGAGCGTCTCGAAATAGAGGTTCCTGAGCCCGTCGACGGCCGCCTGGTCGAGGCCCGCCAGCCGCTCGAAGCGGCCGATTTTCTCGGCGACGGCGTGGAGCACCGGACGCTCCTCGAGCACCAGCGCCCCGGAATGGCCCATCAGCATCGTGTCGATCAGGGTGGTGCCCGACCGGGGGAAGCCGAACAGGAAAATGGGCGCCGGCCGCGCGTGGAAGGGGCGCGCCGGCGACCAGTTCCGGGCCCCTGCGGTCGTCGTCAGCCCGGTCCGCCGGGCGACCATCGCCCGATAGTCGCGCGCCATCCGCGCGGCGCCGTCGACCTGGGCGGCGCAGGCCCGGTTCATCTCGACGAAGGCGTCGAAGGCCGCGGCGTGCTCGCCGAGACGGTCGCGGATCTGGCCGACCAGCAGCGCCTTGCCGCCGCCGCCGAGCGTCTCGGGCGCCAGCATGGCGGCGGTCAGCGCGCCGCGAAGATCACCGCGGCGGTAGAGCAGTTGAGCGCGGAGCAAGGCGGTTTCGCCGGGCGGCAGGCCGCTCGCCTCGATCCGGCCGATGACGTCCTCGAGGGCGTCGAGCCGGTTGTCCCGCTCAAGCAGGTCGGCCATGGCGAACAAGGCCGGCCGGCACTTCGGGTCGAGCGCGAGCGCTTCGGCGAGCGCGGCCTCCGCCGCTTCGGGCCGGCCAAGCAGATCCTCCAGCCGGGCGATGGTGACGCGGACCATCGGATCGTAGGGCAAGGATCTGGCCTGGGCGCGGGCGCTCCGCAGCCCTTCGTCGGCCTGGCCGGCGGCGGCCTGCGCCTCGGCCAGGCGGGCGCGGATTAGCGGCTGATCGGGCTTTAGCGCCAGCGACCGGCCGAGCGCATGGACCGCGCCGTCGGCGTCGCCAAGCGCGAGCCGGGACGCGCCGAGATGGCCCCAGCTTTCGAAATCGCGGCCGTCGCGCGCGACCGCGATTTCGAACAGCTCCGCTGCCTCGCGATGGGCGCCGCGGCGCTGATGGATCAGCGCCCGTGTCTTCAGCAACTGGGTCGCGTGCGGGCCATGGCTGGCGATATCGCGGATCGCCACCTCGGCCTCGTCGAGTCGCTCGATGCCGATCAGGGCGCGGGCGAGCTCGATGCGGGGCAGGATGTCGCCCGGGAGCAGGGCGACGGCCCGCCGCAAGTGGGGCAGTGCCTCGTGGAGATCGAGCCGGCGGGCGTGGAGCAGACCGAGGAACAGCTCCAGGGGACCGTCATCGGGGGCGTCGCGCAGCGCCGCTTCGCCGGACAGGATGGCGCGGGCGAACTCGCCCCGCCGGGCCAGTTCGATCGCTTCGCGCGCCTTCGGCGGGATCGACGCCAAACTCCAACCCTTCCTTTTCGGACCAAGGAGAGGATTAGGCGTCTGTCGGTGGAGTCCGCCATGCGGGCTCGACCAACGACACCGAGACGCGACGAACGTCCCAATCGCACTAACATAGGATAGATTCCGGCGCTGCGGACACTGCGAAAGACGATCGTGAGGACGTCTCCAAAGCCGCAATCGGCGCGCTCGGTGTCGGCCCCGGAACGACCATCGCCTCGCCGCTGCCAGCCAACCGTCCGACGCAGAGTCGGCGGCGGAGCGAGCCCGAGCGCCCGTCCAAGTCGTTCCTCCCCTGATATGAAACAGATCCGCACGCATCGCCCCGCGGCCGCCGCGCTTTTCGCTGCCGCCGTTTTTTCAGCCGCGCCTGTATTCGCGCAAGACACGACGACGGTCACGACGCCGCCGCCAGTGGTGACCGTCACGCCGCCGCCTCCGGCGCTTTCACCGGCGCCGGCGCCAACTCCGGCGCCCGCACCGCCGCCGGTGGTCAGCACTGCCCCGCCGGCCGCCACGCCGGCACCGGTGCGCGCCACTACTTCCGCGCCGGCGACCCGCTCGGTGACCCGGTCAACTACGGTCCGGACCCGGCAGGCGGCGCCCGTCCGCCAGGCCGCTCCGGCCCGCGCGGCCACTGCACCGGCTCCGGCCCAGGTCCAGCCTGCTCCGGCGCCCGTGTCCGCGCCGCCGCCCGTCGCCGAAGTTCCGGTGCCGCCCGCTTTGGCCCCGGCACCGGCTCCCGTCGCTGACGCGGCGCCCGCGCCCGTTCCGGAGGCGAGCCGGCCGATCATGACGTGGTTGCTCGCCGGCGCCGCGGTGCTGATCGCCGCGATCGGCCTGCTCCTGTTCATGCGCCGCCGCCGCGACGAGGAGGAAATCTATGAGGAGTCGGTGTACGAGGAGCCGGTGATCGAGAGGACCGAGCCGGCCGCGCGTGATTATCAGCCGGCGATCGTCGCGCCGCAGCCGATCATCGCCCGCACCGGCCCTGCCGAGGCGGCCGCGCCGGTTGCCGTCGCCGCAATGGCCGAAGCCGCGCCCGATCCCGACGCGGTATCGGTAACGGACTCGGATTCAACCGAGATGGAAGCGCTGGCCGAGGGTTCGGAGGCGCCGGCCAATCGGCCGTGGATCGAACTCTTGATGAAGCCGGTCCGAGCGGGCACCAGCCCGGACGACGCCATCGTCCAGTTCGAGCTCACCGTCGGCAACACCGGTTCGGTCGACGCCAAGGACGTCCGCATCTCGACCTGGATGTTCGCCGCCGGATCGGCACGTGAGTCGGAGATGGAACGCATGCTGATCTCGCCGCCCGCCGACGCGACGGTGTCGAACGTCGACATCGACGCCGGCGAAGGCGCCAAAGTCGAGGCCGAGATCATGCTGCCGACCGCCGGTCTCAGCGACACGGTCCTGCCGGTGGTCGTGGCCGACGCCCGCTACCGGCTTCCCGACGGCAGCGAGGGCCGGACGTCCGCTTCCTTCGCCATCGGCCTGCCCGACGGCGACGAGCTGACGCCCTTCCCGACCGATCGTGCCTCGGGTCTGCGCGAAAATGCCGAGGCCCGGCTGCACGGAGTACCCGAACGGGTCTAAAGGCCCGACATTGTCTCAAACCTTCGCGGGCGGCCCTTCGGGGCCGCCCGTTCTTTGTCGCGCCACGGCGGAAAATTGTATCCGGATGTAATCCACCCTTACAGGCGATTCATCTTTCCCGTAGAAACTCGGGCAATAGACACGAGTGAAGTCTGATCTGGCCGCATCGGGGGGATGCCATGGCTGAACCGACGGACGCAGCACCCGAAATCATCGAAAGCCCCGCCGACGCGCGCGCCGTGCAGGAATCGACGCCGGCCGCGGGCCTTGCGCTCTCAAGCGCCGCGCTGGCGCTCGCCGCCTGCGGCGGGGGTGGCGGTGGCGGCGGCACGACCACCGGGCCGACGCCGACCCCGGTCATCCAGCCGAGCCGCGCCCAGGCGGCGCGCTTCCTCGACCAGGCGTCGGTCGGCGCCACCAAGGCGCATATCGAGCAGATCGCGGCGAGCGGCTATGCCGCCTGGCTCGACGCCCAGGTCGCCATGCCGCGAGCGGTCAGCCATTGGGACTGGCTGGTCGGCGCCGGTTTCGCGACGGTGGCGACCCAGAACAACCAGCAGGGTTTCGATCCGGTGATGTGGCGCCAGCTGATCGCCGGCGGCGACACTCTGCGCCAGCGGGTAGCCATGGCCCTGCTCGATTTCCTGGTGGTCGGGATCGACGGAGTAAACCTGCCCTGGCGGCAATTCGCGGTCGCCGCCTATGTCGACGTGCTCTACGACAACGCCTTCGGCAATTTCCGCAGCCTTCTGACCGCGATCTCGAACAATGTCGCGATGGGCTATTATCTGACCTTCGCCGGCAACCGGAAGGCCAATCCCGCGACCGGCTCGGTCCCCGACGAGAATTATGCCCGCGAGCTGATGCAGCTCTTCACCATCGGCCTGCTGAAGCTGAATCCCGACGGCAGCGTCCAGACCAACGCCGGCGTGCCCGTGGAAACCTATACCCAGGACGACATTACCGGCCTCGCTAGGGTGTTCACCGGCTGGAGCCTCGACAGCGCCGACAACAGCACGCCCGACCGGCTGCGCCGGCCGATGATCAACATTCCCTCGCAACACGAGACCGGGGCCAAGGCCTTCCTCGGCACCACCATTCCGGCCGGCACCGACGGGGTGAACAGCCTCAGGCTCGCCCTCGACGCGATCTTCGCCCATGCCAATGTCCCGCCATTCATCTGCAAGCAGCTGATCCAGCGGCTGGTCACCTCGAACCCGACTCCGGCCTATGTCGCGCGCATGTCGGCGGTCTTCGAGAATAACGGCTCCGGCGTCCGCGGAGATCTGAAGGCGGTCGTCCGCGCCATCCTGCTCGACACCGAGGCGCGCGACGAGACGCTCGCCGCGGGCAATAATTTCGGCAAGCTGCGCGAGCCGATCATGCGCCTGACCGGCTGGGCGCGCGCCTTTGGCGCCAATTCGCCGTCGGGGACCTGGCCGATCGGCGACACTTCGTCGACTGCCACCCGGCTCGGCCAGAGCCCGGGACGAAGCCCGAGCGTCTTCAATTTCTTCCGGCCCGGTTACACCCCGCCCAACACCGCGATCGCCGCGGCCGGCCTGGTCGCCCCCGAATTCCAGGTCTGCAACGAGCCGTCGGTGATCGCCTATGTGAACTACATGGCCGTCCTGGTCGCGACCGGTTCGGGCGACGTCCAGGCCAATTATGCCGACATGCTGGCGCTCGCCGATTCCACCGCTCTGGTCGACGAGGTCGACATATTGCTCGGCGCCCGGCTCAGCGCTGCGACCAAGACGAGCATAAGAACGGCGGTCGATTCGATCTCGGCGGGATCGGCCGGCGGACCGCAGAACCGGGTCTATACCGCGGTGCTGCTGACCCTCGCCTCGCCCGAATATCTGGTCCAGAAATAGGAGGCGGCCGATGTCCAGCGATCTTTCCCGCCGCGCCTTCCTCGAAAGGGCGGCCGCGCTCGGCCTGGTCGGCGGCGCCGCCCCCTTCGCGCTCAACCTCGCGGCGATCGGCGAGGCTGCGGCCTCGACCGCCGCCGACTACAAGGCGCTGGTCTGCATCTTCCTGTTCGGCGGCAACGACTACGCCAACACCCTGCCGCCCTACGACCAGCCTTCCTACGATCTCTATGCCTCGCTTCGCGGCACGATCGCGCTGTCGCGGCCGTCGCTGGCCGGAACCTTCCTCGTCCCCAACACGGCGCTGCCCGGCGGGCGGCAATATGCGCTGGCGCCGAACCTGCTGCCGCTCATTCCCCTGTTCGACGGCGGTGACCTGGCGGTCGTCCTCAACGTCGGCACCCTGATCCAGCCGACCAGCAAGACCGCCTACACCAACAAGAGCGTCCCGCTGCCGCCCAAGCTCTTCTCGCACAACGACCAGCAAAGCTATTTCCAGGCGTCCAACCCGGAAGGCGCGACTTCGGGCTGGGGCGGCCGGATCGGCGACCTGTTCCAGTCGGGCAACGGCACCTCGACGCTGACCTGCATCAACGCCGCCGGCAACGCCGTCTTCCTGTCGGGTCGGACCGCCGTCCAGTACGGTGTCACCACCAACGGGCCGGTGCCCCTGCTCAACAACGCGGCCGCGGTCTACGGCTCGTCGACCGGGCTCAGCACCCTCCGGGCGCTGATGACCGGCCCAAGGTCCAACCTGTTCGAGGATGAGCAGGCGCGGGTAACCAAGAGGTCGCTCGACCTGCAGGCGCAGGTCAGCGCCGCCCTTGCCGCGGCGCCGGCGCTGGCGACGCCGTTCCCCGCCGGCAACAGCCTGGGCGACCAGTTGAGGATCATCGCCCGTCTGATTTCGGTGTCGCAGCAGCTCGGCGCCAAGCGCCAGGTCTTCTTCGCCTCGCTGGGCGGCTTCGACACCCATGACGACGTGCTCGGCACCCACCCGACCCTGATGACCAGGCTGGGCGCGGCGATGCGCGCCTTCCACGACGCGACCGTCGAGCTCGGCGTCGCCGACCGGGTGACCGCCTTCACCGCCTCGGACTTTGGCCGCACCCTGACCTCGAACGCCGACGGGTCGGACCATGGCTGGGGGTCGATGCACTTCGTCATGGGCGGCGCCGTCAATGGCCGCGATTATTACGGAACGCCGCCGGCCATCGCCAATAACGGCCCCGACGACGTCGGCCAGGGACGGCTGCTCCCCGCCATCTCGGTCGATCAATATGCCGCCACGCTGGCGAGCTGGTTCGGGGTGACGACCGGCAACATGTCGAGCGTCCTGCCCAACATCGTCAATTACAATCCCAGCACGTGGAATTTGGGCTTCGTCTGAGGATCAGCCGGCCGGCGCGAGCGTCGCCATGTCGATCACGAAGCGGTATTTGACGTCGCTCTTCAGCATTCGCTCATAGGCGGTCTCGATATCGGCGATCGCGATCATCTCGATGTCCGAGACGATGCCCCGCTCGGCGCAGAAATCGAGCATCTCCTGGGTCTCGGCGATGCCGCCGATCAATGAGCCGGCGAGACTGCGGCGGCGGAAAATGAGGTTGCCGACCGAAGGCGAAGGGTGAGGCTCGGCTGGGACGCCGACCATCACCATTGTCGCGTCGCGCTTGAGCAGCGCCAGATAGGTGTCGAGATTGAGCGGCACCGCGACGGTGTTGAGGATCAGATCGAGGCTGCCCGAATAGGCCTTCATCTCGCCGCGGTCGCTGGAGACGACGACGTCGTGGGCGCCGAGCGACAGCGCCGCTTCCTCCTTGCCGCGCGAATGGGTGAAGGCGACGACATGGGCGCCGAGGGCGCGGGCGAGCTTGATGCCCATATGGCCAAGGCCGCCGATGCCGACCACGCCGACCCTGTGGCCGGGGCCGACCTTCCAATGGCGGAGCGGCGACCAGGTGGTGATGCCGGCGCAGAGCAGGGGCGCGACGGCGGCGAGATCGGCCTCGGGGTGGCGGACCTTGAGCACGAACTCCTCGCGCACGACGATGCTGTCGGAATAACCGCCAAGCGTGTTCTCGCCGCTGATCCGGTCGGGCGAATTGTAGGTCCCGGTGAGGCCGTTCTCGCAATATTGCTCCAGCCCCTCGGCGCAGGACGAGCAATGGAGGCAGGAATCGACCAGGCAGCCGACCGCGACCAGCTCGCCTTCGGAAAAACGGGTGACGTCCGCGCCGGCCGAGACCACCCGGCCGACGATCTCGTGGCCGGGAATGCACGGATAGATCGTGCCCGGCCATTCGCTGCGCACGGTGTGCAGGTCCGAATGGCAGACCCCGCAATAGAGGATCTCGATTCGGACGTCGTTCGGCCGAAGCGCGCGGCGCTCGAAGCTGAAGGGCAGGAGCGGCGTCTCGGCGGACTGGGCGGCATAACCGTGAGCGACGGGCATGGATTATCCTTCGATCGGAGAGCGGAGCCTATCTAGACGCCTCCGAGGGCCGTGCAAGCGCCGGCATACAAAAAGGGCGGCTCCTTGCGGGGCCGCCCTTCCGGTTACAGGCCGGCGCGAAGCCGGCATCTTCAAAGAGAAGAGATCTACTTAAGCTCGACGGTGCCGCCGGCTTCCTCGATCTTCTTCTTGATCTCCTCGGCCTCGGCCTTGGAGACGCCTTCCTTGATCGCCTTCGGCGCGCTCTCGACCAGCGCCTTGGCTTCGCCGAGGCCGAGCTGGGTGATGGCGCGAACTTCCTTGATCACGTTGATCTTCTTGCCACCGTCGCCGGTGAGGATCACGTCGAACTCGGTCTGCTCTTCGGCGGCCGGGGCGGCCGGGCCGGCGGCCGCGGGGGCGGCGACGGCCGCGGCGGCCGAAACGCCCCACTTTTCTTCAAGGGCTTTCGCCAGGTCGGCGGCTTCGAGGACGGTCAGCTCGCTGAGCTTTTCGACCAGGGTGTTGATGTCTGCCATTTTAAGTCTCCGTTGGGTTCATGTCGGGCCGATGGGGCCCAAAGTTCAGTTCGAAAAAGGTCAGGCTGCTTCTTTGGCGGCATAGGCGCCGATGACGCGGGCCAGCTGAGCGCCGGGCTCGCTGATCGTGCGGGCGATCTTGGTCGCGGGCGCCTGGATGAGGCCCACGATCCTCGCACGCAGTTCGTCGAGCGACGGCAGTTCGGCCAGGGCCTTGACGCCGTTGACGTCGAGCATGGTCTCGCCCATCGCCCCGCCGACAATCTCGAGACGATCGTTGGTCTTGGCGAAATCCACCGCGGCCTTGGCGGCCGCGACAGGATCGGACGAGGTGGCAAGCGCCGTCGGCCCGGTCAGCATGTCGCTGAGCGGAGCGTACGTCGTGCCTTCCAGCGCGATGAGAGCGAGCGTGTTCTTGGTGACCTTGTAAGCGGCCCCGGCATTGCGCATCCGGTTCCTCAAATCGGTGGACTGGGCCACCGTGAGGCCGAGATTGCGGGTGACGACCACCACGCTGGTCTCGTTGAACGTCTGCTTCAGCGCCGCGACCGTTTCTCTTTTCTGAGATCGATCCATGCTTCTCTCCACGTGTCGCGCGGCGGACCATCCGCCGCGCGGGTACAAGCGCGTGGCGAACCACGCGCGCTTATGTCCGAGGGGAGAGGGTTCAAGCCGAAGACTTCGGCAGATCCGAATCCGGCATCGCACGCCGCATCGGTTAAAACTCTTCCCCGTCTAGGCTGGAAATTAAGAGGGCCAAATGCCCTCACCAACTGTCTCGGACGGATGCCCGCGCAGGCAAGCCTAAGCGGGCGAAGGCGGGCATCTAGAGGATTTCGCCCGAAAGTCAAATTCGCCACCCGATACAAATTGCGACACGGCCGCCGCATCGCCGACGTAGTTTCAAGACACTCGTCGTTCATGGACGCCGGGACAAAGGGCGCTGCCCGGACGAATTGGAAGTGATTGGATGAAAAGGTTTCTTGCCGCGCTGTTGCTCGGCGTATCCCCGGCCGCGCTGTTGGCGCAGGCGACGCCGGCGCCCCAGCCGGCGCCGTCCCAGCCGCCGCGTGCCGCGCCCGCGCCTCAGGCCCCGCCGCGCCAGGCGCCGCCGCCGGCCGCGGAGGACGAAGAGGATGAGAATGCCATCACCGTCACCGGATCGCGCCGCGCGCTGCCGGGATCGGTGATCGTCGACATCGCGCCCGAGGTCACGCTCGGGCCCACCGACGTCCGGTCCTATGGCGTCAATTCGGTCAGCCAGCTGCTCGCCGAGCTGGCGCCGCAGACCGGCAGCGGTCGCGGCGCCGGGGCGCCGGTGGTGCTCTTGAACGGCCGCCGCATCTCCTCCCTTCGCGAGATCGCCGACGTCCCCACCGAGGCGATCCAGCGGGTCGAGATCCTCCCCGAGGAAGTGGCGCTGAGCTACGGCTATCCGGCCGACCAGAAGGTGGTAAACATCGTCCTTCGGCGCCGTTTCCGCTCGATCACGGCGGAAGGCGCGGCCGGCGTCTCGACCGCCGGTGGCGGCGAAAGCGGCAGCGCGGATCTCAACCTGCTGCGGATCCGCGGGCCCAGCCGGCTCAATTTCGACGTCCGCTATCAGCGCAGCGCTTCCCTGCTCGAAAGCCAGCGCGACATCATCCCCAGCCAGCCGCGCCTGCCGTTCGATTTCATCGGCAACGTCACCGGCGCCGGCGGCCCCGGCACCGAGATCGACCCGGCGCTGAGCGCGCTGGCGGGCGAGATCGTGACCGTCGCCGGCGTGCCCCCCTTCGCCGGCGCGGCGCCGGTGCTCGCCGATTTCGCCGGCACCGCCAATATCGCCAATGTCAGCGACATTTCGCGCTACCGCACCTTGCGGCCCGCGACCGACCAGCTCGCGATCAACGCGGTCTACGCCCGTCCGGTCTTCGGCAATTTCACTGCCACCCTGAACGCCAGCCTCCAGGCCAATGGCAGTGAGGCGCTGAGTGGCCCGGCCGGCGTCTCGCTGCTCCTGCCGGCCGCCAATCCTTTTTCGCCGTTCGGCACCGAGGTCGCGCTCAACCGCTACGTCGCGGAGCAGGGGCTGAGCCAGCGCGCCGCCGGCGAGACCGGCCATGCCGGGGTGACCCTGAACGGCGACCATGCCGGCTGGCACTGGAATCTGACCGCCAATTACGACCGGGTCGAAAGCCGGACCACCACCGAACGCGGCGTCGATCCGTTCCCGGTCCAGTTGCGGATCGGCGCCGGCGATCCGTCGCTCGATCCGTTCGGCCCGATCCCGGCCTATTTGTACGGCCCGCTTCTGGTCGATCGCGCCCGCTCGCTCTCCAACAGCGGCAACTTCCAGGCGATCGCCAATGGCAATCTGTTCGATCTCCCAGGTGGCGCGCTGGCGGCGACCTTCAAGCTCGGCGCCGCCGCGCTCGGCTTCGACACCGAGACCATTCGCGCCGGCCTGACCAGCAGCGCCGAACTGGCGCGCGAGGACGTCAACGGCCAGGTCACCCTGAATCTGCCGATCACCAGCCGCCGCCGCCATTTCGGCGCGGCGATCGGCGACCTCAGCGCCAATTTCAATTTCACCGCGCGTGAGCTTTCCGATTTCGGGACGATCACCACGCTCGGCTACGGCCTGACCTGGCGGCCGCGCGACGGCATCACCCTGCTCTGGTCGATGAGCGACGATTACAATGCGCCGAGCGTCCAGCAGCTCGGCAATCCCCAGATCCTGACGCCGGGCGTGCCGGTCTTCGACTATGTCACCGGCGAGACGGTGCTGGTCACGCGCCGCGACGGCGGCAATCCCGACCTTGCGGGGGACCGGCGGCGGGTGTTCAGCATCGGCCTCAATGCCACCCTGTTGCGCGAGCCCCAGCTCAACTTCACCGCCAATTACGTCCGCACCCGCACCGACGATGCCATCGCCAGCCTGCCGGCGGCGACGGCGGACATCGAGGCCGCCTTTCCCGACCGCTTCCTGCGCGACGCCGACGGCGACCTGGTCGCGCTCGACAATCGGCCGGTCAATTTCGCCCGCGAGAATCGCGAGCAGCTGCGCTGGGGCGTCAACCTGTCGGTGCCGCTGCGCGCCTCCGCCGCCCAGCGGGCGCGGCTGCTCGCCGCCTTTCAGGCGGCGGGCGGTGTCGAGGCGTTGCGCCGTCAGTTCGGAGACCGTGGCGGCCGGGGCGGAGTAGGGCGCGGCGAGGGCCGACGGCGCGGCGACGGTTCGCGGGGCGCCGGCGGGCAGGGGGGGGCCGAGGCGCCGCCGTCCGGA
>DATDAU010000108.1:0-57492 GCA_036525215.1 Allosphingosinicella sp. | reverse complement strand
TGCCGTCGGCCTGCGGCTCCGCCTTGGTCTTGAGCAGGCCGAGATCGGTGCCGCAATGCGGCTCGGTGAGGTTCATCGTCCCGGTCCATTTGCCCGCGACCATGTTGGGCAGATATTTGGTCTTCTGCTCGTCCGATCCCTTGACCAGGATCGACGCCATCGCGCCCTGGGTGAGGCCGTTATACATTTCGAACGCCTGGTTGGCCGACAGCAGATATTCGCTGACCGCGGTGGCGACGACGGTCGGCAGGCCCTGCCCGCCATATTCCTCGGGCGCCGACAAGGTGGTCCAGCCGCCGGCGACGAACTGGTCGTACGCCTCCTTGAAGCCCTTCGGCGTGGTCACCGACCCGTCGGGATGGCGGGTGCAGCCCTCCTCGTCGCCGACCCGGTTGAGCGGCGCCAGCACCTCGGAGGCGAAGCGGCCGCCCTCGCTGAGGATCGCCTCGACGAGGTCGGGCGTCGCATTCTCGAAGCCGGGCAGGTTCGAATAGCGCTCGATGCCAAGCACGTCTCCAAGCACATAAAGCGTATCGGCGACGGGGGCGGTGTAACTGGGCATCTTATCGTTCCTCGTGCGGGAAAAAGGGTCAGGCGGTAAGGCTGGAATCGCTGGCCTCGACCATGGCGATGAAGCGGTCAAGCTCGTCGATCGTGGCGTCGATGTCGATCTTCTGCTTCTTGAGCTGGTCAACGCGGGCGCGGCATTTTTCGAGAGTGAGACGGCGCTGCGACACGCGGTCGTCGTCGACGTCGTATAGGTCGATCATCTCGCGGATGTCGGAGAGGCTGAAGCCCACCCTCTTGCCGCGCAGGATCCAGGCGAGCCGGGCGCGGTCGCGCCAGGAGTAGACCCGCGACAGGCCGATGCGCTGCGGCGAGATCAACCCCTCGTCCTCGTAGAAGCGAAGCGCCCGGGCGGTGACCCCGAATTCCTCGCACAATTGGGTGATCGTATAGGTGCGGACCTGGCGCGGCTGGCGGTAATCGGAGTGGAGCGCGGTCTCGGACATGGATCGCGGATTATTTCAGCTTTACGTAAACGTCAACCTCGTCCGCCGATGGCGCGGTGCCGGAACAGGGGGCGACAAAGGCGCCGGGCCTGCCTATATGCGCGGCCACAACGGCCAAGACGGGCAGGATGCTGACCACAAACCCCTTTGACGACGACAAGCTGCGTGAGGAATGCGGCATTTTCGGCCTGTGGAGCGCGGACACCGCCTCCGCGATCACCGCGCTCGGCCTCCACGCCCTGCAGCATCGCGGCCAGGAGGCGGCCGGAATCACCTCCTTCGACGGCAACGCCTTCCACAGCCACCGGGCGATGGGCCATGTCGCCGGCAATTTCGACAAGGACGATCTGATCCGCCGTCTCGCCGGGCGTGCTGCCGTCGGCCATGTCCGCTATTCGACTACCGGCGAGACCGCCTTGCGCAACGTCCAGCCCCTCTATGCCGACCTTTCCAGCGGCGGCTTCGCGGTCGCCCATAACGGCAACATCTCCAATGCGATGCGCCTGCGCAACGAGCTGAACCGCCGCGGATCGATCTTCCAGTCGACCAGCGACACCGAGGTGATCATCCACCTGATCGCGACCTCGTCCTACCGCACCCTGCTCGACCGCTTCATCGACGCGCTGAAGCAGGTCGAGGGCGCCTATTCCCTGGTCTGCCTGACCAAGGAAGGGCTAATCGCCTGCCGCGATCCGCTCGGCATCCGGCCCCTGGTCATGGGCCGGCTCGGCGACGCCTACATCTTTGCGTCGGAGACGGTGGCGCTCGACGTGGTCGGCGCGACCTATATCCGTTCGATCGAGCCCGGCGAGATCGTCGAGGTTTCGGACCAGGGCGTGCGGACCTTGCGCCCGTTCGCGCCGCAGCGACCGCGGCCATGCATTTTCGAGCATATTTATTTCTCGCGGCCGGACAGCGTGATCGACGGCCACAGCGTCTACAACGTCCGCAAACGGATCGGCGCCCAGCTGGCGATCGAGAGCCCGGTCGAGGCGGACTATATCGTCCCGGTCCCCGATTCGGGCGTGCCGGCGGCGCTCGGTTTCGCCCAGCAGAGCGGGATTCCGTTCGAGCTCGGCATCATTCGCTCTCACTATGTCGGCCGAACCTTCATCCAGCCAGGAGACCAGGTTCGCCACCTTGGCGTCAAATTGAAGCATAACGCCAATTCGGCGCTGATCCGGGGCAAGAGCATCGTCCTGGTCGACGATTCGATCGTGCGCGGCACCACCAGCCTCAAGATCGTGCAGATGATGCGCGAGGCCGGCGCCCGCGAGGTCCACATGCGGATCGCCAGCCCGCCCACCCGGCACAGCTGCTTCTACGGCGTCGATACGCCCGAGCGGGCGAAATTGCTGGCGGCGCAGATGAACGTCGCCGAGATGAACCACTATATCCAGGCCGACAGCCTGGCCTTCGTCTCGATCGACGGCCTCTATCGGGCACTGGGCGAGGAACGGCGCGACGAGGGCGAGCCGCAGCATTGCGACGCCTGCTTCACCGGCGATTATCCGACCCACCTGACCGACCAGGAGGAGCTGGAGCGCAAGAACCAGCTCGGGCTCCACGAGGAACGCGTCGCCTGATGCCGGGCGCGTTGCAGGACAAGCTCGCCCTGGTGACGGGCGCGAGCCGCGGCATCGGCGCCGCCACCGCCGAGGCGCTGGCCGCCGAGGGCGCCCATGTCGTGCTGGTGGCGCGAACCGCGCGGGATCTCGAGGCGGTGGAGGAACGGATTCACGGCGCGGGCGGCTCGGCGACGATCGCGCCGCTCGACCTCACCGAGCCCGACGGCATCGCCAAACTGGCGCAGGCGATCGGCGGCCGCTGGCAGGCGCTCGACGTGCTGGTGCTCAACGCCGCCATGCTCGGCACGCTCGGCCCGACCGCCCAGATCGAGGGCAAGGAATTCAACCGGCTCCTCACCTTGAACGTCCTCGCCCAGCAGGCGCTGATCGCCGCCTTCGATCCGATGCTGCGGGCCAGCGACGGCGCGCGGCTGGTGGCGCTGACCTCCAGCGTCGGCGCCGCGCCGCGCGCCTATTGGGGCGCCTACGGCGCCTCCAAGGCGGCGCTTGAGGCCCTGGTCTCCGCTTATGGCCAGGAGGTCGGCAACGTCACCGACATCAAGGTCGCGATCATCGACCCGGGCTCCACCGCCACCGAGATGCGCCGCCTCGCCTTTCCCGGCGAGGACCAGGCGACGCTGAAATCGCCCGACGCGGTGGCAAGCGCAATCGTGGCGTTGCTCAAGGGCGATTTCGAGAGCGGGTTCAGGCTTAAGGTGGAGGCCTAACGCTTCACCACCGTGGCGATGCGTTCGTTGACGGGGATGGGCTTGGCGTTGACGTTGGGCTGCTGGCCGTGAAAGTCGAACTCCAGATGCACGCCCGGGCGGAGGATCAGGCAATGGGTCGATCCGCCGAAATGGAACATGCCGATCTGGTCGCCCTTGGCGACATGCTGGCCCTCGTAGACGCGGATGTCGCAGGTCGAGACTTCGGCCATCCCAACGGCCATGAAGCACATTAGGCCGATGGCGGGATTGTCGGCCTCGATGAAGATCATCGCCCGCGTCGCCACCTGGGTGATGTAGCCTTGTGAATTGTTCGGCCCGGCGGGATCGAATTCCTCGGACTGCGCCTCGGAATAATAAGTACCGGGCTCGACGCAGGTCTTCACCACGGTGCCGCCGACCGGGCTGTGCCACCGATGGTAGCTCAGCGCGTCGAGGAAGGCCTGATAGACCGTGCCGCCGATGAATTCCGGGGTGAGGCTGTCGCCGGCCAGCATGTGCTCGAGCGAGTAAGGCTGGTTCTTGAGCCAGAATTGATCGCGCGGCTTGACGCCGGTGGCGAGGCAGTAGGGGCCGGATTCGCAGGCGTTGACGATGACGCTGTCGTCGTCGGGCGCTGCCACCGGCCGCGCGCCGGGCCGGAACTCGCGGGTGAAGAAATCGTCCCACGACCGGAAGCCGCGATAGGGCGCCTTGGGGTCGCAGACGAAGAGCTGGTCAAAGCCCGGCATCTTCTTCATCGCCGCCGTGCCGAACCAGCCCTTCTTCGGATCGTCGCTCAGCACGTAGAGCGAATCGGGCGAATCCAGGAAACGCGCCCACTCGCCGAGCATGGCCTCGAACTGCGCGTTCACCTTGGGGTTCAGGAAGGCGGCGAAGCCGGCCGGCGTGCCCATCGGCCAGTCGAGGATGGCGTTGATCGGGAAGCCGACCAGGGCATTGTCCATATACTCCGGCGCCCGGGTCATGATCGCGTTGAACAGGCCGAGCATCAGATGATAGTCGCGCACCTGCGGTTGGCCGGTCGGGTCGTCCTTGTACTTTTCCGGCACCTGGTCGAACATCAGGTGGAAGAGCATGTAGACTTCGGGGTCGCCCTCGATCAGGTCCTTGAAATCCTCGATGATCGGGTGAAGCGGCCTGGGATTGCTGGAGACCTGCTCGATCAGCCCCGACAGCCAGTTTTCGACCAGGTTGCGGTTGCGCGGCATCCAGTTGCCGAGACTGTGAGTCAGCTTGTGCACCATGATGCCCTCCCCTTTCCTGCCCTCAGGCCGCCGCCGACAGATCGGTGCGCCCCTGCCGGCGCCGCCAGAACGCCGAATCCGGCCAGCGGCGTTCCAGCCCGTAGAAATGATTGCGGTTGACCAGATATTCGTCGAAGCGCGCCCGCGCCGTTTCGGCATAGTCGCCCGCGAGATCGCCGCCAGCGCGAAGCGCGGCCGCGATCGAAGCGGCGCCGTTCAGCCCGTCCTCGAGCGCCTTGTAGATGCCCTGGGCCGCCAGCGGATCGAAGCAGGCGGCGGCGTCGCCGACGGCCAGCCAGCGCGGCCCCTGGACCCGATCGAGAAGGAAGCTCGCCGCCACCCGCGGCGCCAGGCTGCCGGGGAGGAACAGGCAACCCGCGAGGCGCGAGGCGAGATGGCGGGTGGCGAGCGCCGCCTCGAGCCAGCGCCCCTCCTGCCCCAGCCCGTCGGCGCGCACGCTTTCGGCATCGCCGGCGAAGGCGACGGCGAGCATTTCGCCGGGCAAGGCGGCCGCATACCACCAGCCCTCGGCCACCGCCTCGAGCAGGGTGAGCCGGGAGCGCGAGCGGGCGTCCGCGGCGTCGAAGAAGCCGTAGACGAAGCTCAGCCGGTCAAGCGCCATGCGGCGCGCGCCGACTGCGCGCGCGAAGGCCGAGGCGCGGCCGCCGGCGTCGACGACGAAACGCGCGTCCAGAGTGCGCTCCCCGGTCAGGCGCAGCCGCCAGCCATCGCCGCGATCCTCGGCGTCGACGAAACGCGCTTCGATCCTCGACGCGCCGGCTTCGACGGCGTGGCGGCGGAGAAAATCGTCGAAGCGCGCGCGGTCGAGATGCCAGCCGCTGCCCTGCGGATTGAGCAGGAAGTCGTTGTGGCCGAGTACGGCATTGCCCCAGGCGGAAGCGCTGCCGAGGCAGGGCTCGTGACCCTCGTCCAGGAAGGCCTGCCACAGGCCAAGCCGGTCGAGCAGCAGCCGCGCGTCGGGCGGAATCGTCTCGCCGATCGCCGCGCCGGCCGGCGGGCCGCCGTCGACGAGCACGACCGAGGCTATTCCCGCCTGTTTGAGCGCCACAGCACAGGACGAGCCGGCGGGCCCCGCGCCGAGGATGGCGACGTTGCAGACTACGTGGCCGTCCCGGCTCAATGCACGTTCCCCATGCCGTGGATGCGGCCGGTGGGATGGCTGTCGCGCCGGGTCCGCGGGGTGTTGAGCCTGAGGGTGAAGGCCTGCTCATCGACCAAAGGACAGCCGGCGAGGATCCAGGCGTGGACGACGTCGCGGCAGGCGCCGCTGTTGGGCGGCGCGGCGGCCATGCCGAACACCGAACCCATCGGCCCCGACGGCGCGATCAGTTCCTTGAAGAAGCGGCTGTTCTCCGGTTCGCCGGGCTTCACCAGCTTGTTCACCGGCGAAGCCAGCGCCGCCATCAGGCTGCGCGACGGCTGCTGGAACCACCAGTCCATATTGTGCTGGACCCCGTCCTCGTCGGCCATGAAGTTGATGACGTGCCCGGCCTTGCCCTGCTGGATCGGGCGCAGCTGATCGATCAAGGCGGACATCGCCCTCGCCGGCGAGACCGGCGGCGGCGGCGGTGGCGGCGCGGGATGGGCCAGCCAGTTGGTGTAATCGGCCCAAAGCTGGATCTCGTCGTCGGTGAACACCCGGAACATCGGCCCGGTCTCGAAATTCAACAGGCCATGCATGCGGCTGTTGGGCCAGTCGCCGGGGGTGATGTAGCCGTGGGCCAGCAGCGCATCGAGGAAGCCTTCCGGATTGGCGAACCAATTGTCGATCCGGCTCGGCCCGACCATGTGATGCTGATGGTTGCGGCTGCCGAAGTTGGCCTTGCGCTTGATCATCGCGATCATCTGGTCGCGCAGGTTGGGCCTGGAATTGACCAGATCGAGCAGATCGTTGCCGAACGTGCCGATGGTGGCGAAGGCGACGAAGCCGTTCCAGATCCGCCGCCAGGCGCGCTGCACGGCCTTTTCGCCGCCGGTCTGGCGGATGGTCTGCAGATAGAGGCGGACCGCGTCGGCGGCGCGCTGACCGTGGCCGTTGGACGCGTTGTCGATGGCGATGTGCATGATGTAGAAATGCGGATCGAGCCCGGTATAGATCATCGAATCCCGGGTCTGCTTGAGCTGCACCACCTCCCATTCGAGCTGCAGCGTCATGCCGATGATTTCCGGATAATATTCCTCGGTCGCTTCCGAAATGGCGAGCTGGAAAGCCGGCACGGTGAAGGCGCTGTCGAGGAAGTTCGGATCGAAGGCGAATTCGCGCGATTCGATCGGCGGCGGATAATAGCCGATCGAATGGCACAGATCGCGGTAGATGTTGCAGTGGTTCATCGAGGCGACGCCTTCGCCGCGCTCGTCCATCGCCACCGAATAGAGGAGCGACTGAACCTCATCCATCGGACCGGTGCTGCCGACGTTGCGCAGCCAGGCGCCGTCGACCAGATTGAACGGCGCCCACTGGATCGTATAGGTGCACATCTGCTCGTAGGTCTTGAACTGGCCGTCGGCCCCCGGGTCGAAGGTGGCGGCCTCGTCGACCAGCTGCTGGTAGATTTCCTCGAGCCGGTCCTGGAACGCCTGCTCGGTATAGGGGAAGAAGCGGCGGTCCGAGGGCGATTTCCGGTCGTTCGAGAAATTCTCGGCCCAGTTCAGCCAGGCGTCGACATAGAGACGGGCGTCGCGGCGAACCTCCGGATATTTGTCGACGTTGAACAATTTGAAAAAGAGATCGCGCGGGTTGAGCCCGACCGTCGGATCCGGATCGATGCCGGTGGCGATGTTCGGATAGGGCACGACCGGCGTCAGGCCGGTGTCGCGAAGCTGGCTTTGCACCTCGACATACCAGTTTCGCGGCAAGGGGACGGACTTGGCCTTGAGCGCGGCGGCCTTCAGCTTGGCCTGGGCCTGCTTGCCCTTGCCGGCCTTGAGCGCCGGCGCGGCGACCTGGGTCGCCTGCATCACCACGCCGATCCGGCTCCAGTTGTCGAGCATGTCGCGACGGTCCTGGAAGCGGCCCCAGTTCATCGCCTCGGGCGAATCCGTCCCGGGTCCACGCACCGACCAGCGCTGCTTGCCGAGCTGCCAGGTCTCGGTCCAGGGCCCGGTGCCGTCGGGCGGATCGTCCGATCCCCACTGGATGTCGTCGGCGGCATAGACCGCCACCGGCCGCTGCGCCGGCCATGACCAAAAGACGGTTCGGTTGCCGGGAGGATTGGGCGACGGCAGATGGGTGGCGCAGCTGTTGTAATCGGTGTGCCAGGGCAGCGCCAGGAACTTGCCGAGATCCCCGGGCTCGAGCCCGTCGGCCTGGACGTGGCGGGGCACGTAGCCGCCGGTCAACAGTGGCCGGTCGGCCGCGGTCGCCGTCGCATAAGCGAGGCGTTTCGCGTGCACCCGGAACGGACCGACGCCGGGCGCCTGCCAGGGCTGCTGGTAAAGCGCGGATTCGCGCATCACGAAGGTGAGATCGATGCCGGGGCTGAATCGCCCGCCGAGGCAGTTGACGAACGTCGCCTTGTCGAGGAACTCACCCGGCCCGAGCTTCGGGCCCGGACCCGGCCGGTAGTGGCCCTTGCCCTGGTTCCAGCGCTGCAACAGGAAATATTGGGTCTTCCTCAAGGTCAGGAAGGATTGGGCGTCGCCGAGATGCAGGGGCATCAGCGCGGCGTTGCTCTGCTGGGCGGGATCGTTGGGATCGCGGAAGATCGCGGAGATGCCGGCGAGCGGTGTCGTCGCCGGATCGTCGGTCGCCTTGATCGTCGCCAGTGAATTATGCGCGGCCCAGCCGCGCTGGCTGAGATTCACCACCCATTGCTGTAGCGCCGCGCTGGCGAAGATCGGCTTCAGCTGATCGTCGAAGGTCGGCTTGTAATTGAGCTGCCAGCCGCCCTTGCCGGAATCGTAGAGATCGGGCGCGAGCTCGATGTCGCGCACCCAGCAATCGTAAATGTCGTCCCACAAGGAGACCACGTTGAGGATCTGCGGCGCAACGGAGGGATCCGTGGCGGTGACCCAGGCGCCGCCCACCTCGCTGCGCGTGCCGTCCGCGAAGACGAGGATCGCGGAAACCGGGCCGTCGGACGTGTCGTCGAACCACTGGTCGTTGTTGACGTTGTCCGTCAGCGGCGGCGGCGCGCCCTTGACCCGCCATCCGGCCGCCTTGCCGTAGCCGCCGGTCACCAGCAGCCGGCCCTTGTCGTCGGTGAGGATCTCGCCGAGTGTGTCGATCGCGCCCGACGGCGAGTCCATCTGGGGGAAGCTGTCGCCCGGGAAGGACTTGGGATAGTCGGCGAGCGTGACCACCTCGCCGGTCGCGGCGTCGCAATATTGGGCCGAAGTCGGCTTGTCGAACTGAACCCGCGCGGCCTTCGCGCCCCTGACGACGCGTGGACCTGGATCGATGGTGAGCTTGAGTACGCGGGCCGGCTCGTTGATCGCCTTGATCTTGTCGGCCGGCTGCGGCGCGCCGGGGCTGTCGAGGCCGGGATTGCGGATCGGCGGCAGATTGCCGTCGGCATAGCTGGCAATGCCCTGAAGCCCGGCCTCGGTGAGCTGGAAACAGTTCGCCTTCTTGTTGGCGAGATGCACCGTCCAGATTATGTCGGCGACCGTGCGATCGCCGATCTTGCCGCCGATCACGATTTCGACGCCGTCGCCCCGCGGCCATTGCTCCACCGCGGCTTCGGGATAGGCAAAGACGCGGAATCGCGCGGCATGGCGCTTCAATGCCCCCACGGCGTCGCGCATGTCGCCGCTGCGCACCGGCTCGCTTTCGGTGCCGGCGCGGATGGGCAGCCCCCCGCTTGGCGCCCTGGCGTCGCCGAGATTCGTGCCCGCCATCGTTTCCGGCGCGATCACATATTCATTGCTGTTGCCGACCCGCGCGATGCCGACGGCGGGATGAATGCGGAAAGTCTCCACGGCGCGATCTCCTGCACTTATCTTGTTGCTTTGGCGACGGGAATCGTGGGACTCAATTCAAATTGTCTTGTTCCCTTGCCCCGGTAATTGTATCTGATCTTTGCACGACATGCTTTTGTTTACAAGCAGCCGAAAGACTACAGAAAACCGAGAGATTCGTTGCAATTAGATGACCGACTCGGACACCCGGCCGAAATGCAGTTCGCTGCTTTTGCTTGAACTCGGTCGGTAAGGATTCAGGCCCGTAAGGCCACTACAGTAAAACTACCGCGCCCTAATCGGCGCGCTTGACCAGAGTCACCTGCGCGACATCAATGCCGCCTCCGCGGAAACCGCCTTCGCAATACATCAGATAATAGCGCCACAGATTGTGGAAGGCGGTGTCGAAACCGTCGGGGAGCTTGCCTTGCGTGACCGCCGCATCGTAGCGGGCGCGCCAGCGGTGGAGGGTTTCGGCGTAGTGAAGGCCGTAACCGGCGCGGTCCCGCCATTCGAGGCCGGCCGCCTCGGCGATGGCGCGGAAGCGGGACTCGCCGATCAGCATGCCGCCGGGGAAGACGTAGGTCTGGATGAAATCGGCATTGGCGGCGTAAAGATCGAACAGGTCTTCGCGGATCGAGATGAGCTGCAGCGCCGCGCGGCCGCCGGGCTTGAGCACGCGGGCGATGGTGTGGAGGTAGGATGGCCAATATTCCTCGCCCACCGCCTCCACCATCTCGACGCTGGCGACCGCGTCGAACCGGCCGGCGACATCGCGATAGTCGGTGAGCGCGATATGGGTGAGGCCGTCGAGACCGGCATTGGCGAGGCGGCCGTCGGCATAGGCCTTCTGCTCCGACGAAAGGGTCAGCCCGGTGACATGGACGCCGTAATCGCGGGCGGCGATCTCGGCGAGGCCGCCCCAGCCGCAGCCGATTTCGAGCAAGGCTTGCCCGGGTTTCAGGTCCAGCCGGTCGAGCAGCAGGTGGACCTTGCGCTCCTGCGCCGCTTCCAGAGTCTCTTGCGCGCCGATGGGCTCCGCGAAGATCGCGGAAGAATAGGTCATGCCGTGGTCCAGCCAGGCGGCGTAGAAATCGTTCCCGAGGTCGTAATGGTGGGCGATGTTGCGCCGCGCGCGGCTGCGATCGTTGGCGCGGAGGCGATGGGCCAGCCAGTTGAGCACCCGCCACGGCCCCTTGGCCCGGGCTGTGTCGCCGAGCGAGGCGGCATTGATGCTGAACAGCTCGAACAAGGCGACCGGATCGGGGCTGTCCCATTCGCCCCGCGCCCAGGCCTTGTACCAGCCGACCGAACCGGAGCTGGCAAGGCGCACCAGGCCGCGCCAGCTGTTGAGGTGGACGGTCGCCACCGGTCCTTCGCCGCGGTCGCCGAGGATGAGGAAGGCTCCGTCGGGCAGGGTCGCCTCGATCCGGCCCGCTTCAATGCCGCGGTCGATCCGATCGATCAGAGTGCGAAAGCCGCCGGCGAACAAATGCGCGACCAGGCCCCCGCCGGTGGCGAAGGCGCGATCCGCCGCGACCAGATGTTTCCCCCTCTGAAGCATTGCCGTCTAGATGATGGGAAGCGGCGCGCGGCGCAAGCGGAGTCGGACTAATCCAGAGCAGGACGTCCCAAGCTTTGCCTAGGCCTCGCGCGGTTCCTTCTCGACCTGCCAGGTCTGGCCCTTGGAAACGAGCGCCTGGAGATCGGCGGGCTTGCCGGCGGCGGCTTCCTCGTTCTGGCGGCGGACCGCGCTTTCGAAGGTCGGGCGCGGATCGTCGTAGATCACGCCCAGCGCCATCGGGAAGGTGCCGATCGGCATGTCGATCAGCATGTGGGCGACCGCCTTGTTGGTGGGGTCGTGGACGATGACGTCGGCCGCCTGCCAGTCGCCCTCGGTCACTTCGACGACCTTGAGGTTGAGCGCCTGGCGGTCGAGGGTCAGGCCCTTGGTGCCGTTGTCGAACAGCATCGGCTCGCCCGCCTTCAGCCACAATTGCTTGCCGCTATTGTCCTTGGCGGTGAAGGGCGCGAACACGTCGTCATTGTAGACGATGCAGTTCTGGAAGATCTCGACGAACGCGGCGCCCTTGTGGGCATGGGCGGCCTTGAGGACGTCGGGCAGGAACTTGCTGACGTCGATGCCGCGGGCGACGAAGCGGCCGCCCGACCCAAGCGCGAAGGCGCAAGGGCGGACCGGCCGGTCGACCGAGCCGAAGGGCGTCGACGGGCTGCGCGTGCCGACCCGGCTGGTTGGGGAATATTGGCCCTTCGTAAGGCCATAGATCTCATTGTTGAAAAGCAATATCTGGCAATCGAGGTTGCGGCGCAAGATGTGCATCGTGTGGTTGCCGCCGATCGACAATGCGTCGCCGTCGCCGGTGACAATCCACACGTCGAGGTCGGGATTGGCGAGCTTCACCCCCGTCGCCACCGCCGGCGCGCGGCCGTGGATGGTGTGGAAGCCGTAGGTTTCCATATAATAAGGAAATCGGCTCGAGCAGCCGATGCCGGAGATGAACACCGTCTTCGAAGGGTCGGCGCCGAGATCGGGCATGGTCCGCTGGACCGCCTTCAGCACCGCATAGTCGCCGCAGCCCGGGCACCAGCGCACTTCCTGGTCGGTGGCGAAATCCTTGGCCGTCAGCTTGACCATCTCGGTCATGGCATCATCCTCGATAGATGTAATAGATCAGCGCCAGCACGACGACGAGCATCAGCACCAGCGGCAGAAGGCGGGGCGGTTTCGGATCCACGGGCGTTCACTCCCTCTTCCGCCGCCGTCGCGACGCGGCGGTTCATCCCAGGGCCTCGTCGATCGCCGCTTCGATCTCGGCGATCTTGAACGGCTGACCGGACGTCTTGGTGACCGGCCGGGCGTCCACCAGATACTGATCGCGCAGCAAGGTCTTCAACTGGCCGGTGTTCATTTCCGGAACGATGATCCGGTCGTAGGACTTTAGAAGTTCGCCCAGATTGTTAGGCAGCGGCCAGATGTGGCGGATGTGGACGTGGGAGACGTCCTTGCCGGCGGCGCGGGCGCGGCGCACCGCCTGGTGGACCGGTCCGAAGGTCGAGCCCCAGCCGACGACGGCGAGGGCGCCGCCTTCCCTGCCGAGGCAGACGTCCTGATCGGGGCAGCTATCGGCGACGCCGAGCACCTTCTGGGCGCGGATGTCGGTCATCGCCTGGTGGTTCTCCGGCGCGTAATCGATATGGCCCGAGCCGACATTCTTCTCGATGCCGCCGATCCGGTGCATCAGCCCCTCGGTGCCGGGCTTGATCCAGACCCGGGCGAGCTTGGCGTCGCGCCTGTAGGGATTGACCGCCTCTCCATCCGCCACCGGCTCGTCGTGGAAAGCGACGGGGAACGGCGCATAAGCGCTCATGTCCGGCACCTTCCAGGGCTCGGCAGCGTTGGCGATATAGCCGTCGGTGAGCAGCATTACCGGGGTCATGTACTGGACGGCGATGCGCACCGCCTCGATCGCGCAATCGAAGGCGTCGGCCGGCGAGCGGGCGGCGATCACCGGCATCGGCGCGTCGCCGTTGCGGCCGTAGACGGCCTGGTAGAGGTCGGACTGCTCGGTCTTGGTGGGAAGGCCGGTCGACGGCCCGCCGCGCTGCGAATTGACGATGACCAAGGGCAGCTCGGTCATGATCGCCAGGCCCATCGCCTCGGTCTTGAGCGCGATGCCGGGACCCGACGAGGAGGTGACTCCGATCGAGCCGGCAAAGCTGGCGCCGATCGAGGCGGCGATCGCGGCGATCTCGTCCTCGGCCTGGAAGGTGGTGACGCCATATTCCTTGAGCCGCGAGAGATGGTGGAGGATCGCGGAAGCGGGCGTGATCGGATAGCCGCCGAAGAACATCGGCAGGCCGGCCAGCTTGGCGCCGGCGACCAGGCCCAGCGAAATCGCTTCGGCGCCGGTGACGGTGCGGTAGAGGCCGGGCTCGGCGGGCGCGGCGGCGATATGGTGCTGGGTCACCTGCCCGCCCATTTCGGCGGTCTCGCCATAGGCGTGGCCGGCGTTCAGCGCGGCGATATTGGCCTCGGCGAGCTCGGGCGCCTTGGCGAATTTGGTTTTGAGCCAGTCGACGATCGGCGCGCGGTCGCGGTCGAACATCCAAAGCGCCAGGCCCAGCGTCCACATGTTCTTGCAGCGCAGGGCTTCCTTGTTGCCCAGGCCGAACGGCTTCACCGCGTCGAGGGTGAGCTGCGACATGTTGAGCCGGATCACCTGCCATTTGGCGAGCGTGTCGTCGTCGAGCGGGTTGGTCTCATAGCCCGCCTTGGCGAGGTTTCGGGCGCCGAACTCGCCTTCGTCGGCGATGACCAGGCCGCCGGGCTTGAGATCGGCGACGTTGGTCTTGAGCGCCGCCGGGTTCATCGCGATCAGCACGTCGGGCGCGTCGCCCGCCGTCTCGATCGCCGCCGACCCGAAATTGATCTGGAAGGCGGATACTCCGAAGGTCGTGCCCTGCGGCGCGCGGATTTCGGCAGGGAAATCCGGGAAGGTGGCGAGATCGTTGCCGGCGAGCGCGGTCGAGAGGGTGAACTGGCCGCCGGTAAGCTGCATGCCGTCGCCGGAATCGCCCGCGAAACGGACCACCACTGCTTCCAGCGGGGCGTCGGATCGGGCTTCTTCGGGGGTGGTGAGGTGTCTGGCCGTGGCCAACGTAACTTCCTAACTTATGAATTGCGGCCATCCTAGCGGCCCGGACCCGTGGCGACAACCTGTGGCGCTCTCAACGGGTTCGCTTATGGAACGCATGAACAAGCGAGACGATTCGCCCCGAACGGAGTTTTTTTGGATGATGGAATTCTACGTTCGGCCCGACGTTCGCCAGTTCCTCGACTATCTCAACAAGCTGCCCGGCCCGAAGAGCCATGAAGCGGGGCCGGCCGAAGCGCGCAACATGATGGTCGCGTCGCGCCACGTCGCCGACGCGCCGGCCGGCGAAGTGGCGCTGATTCGCGACCTCTCCTGCCCCGGCCCACGCGGCGAGATCGGCCTCAGGCTATACGACGCCCGCGAGACGCGCGAGGCCGGGCCGCTCTTCCTGTTCATCCATGGCGGCGGCTTCGTGCTCGGCGACCTCGACACCCACGAGCCGCTCTGCGCCGAGCTGGCGCGCGAACTCGACATGCCGGTGCTGGCCGTCGACTATCGGTTGGCGCCCGAACATCCCTGGCCGGCGGGCGTCGAGGATGCGATCGCGGCGGCGCGCTGGGCGGCGGCGAGCCCGGAGGCGCTCGGGCGGGAAGTGACCGGCCTGGTCGTCGGCGGCGACAGCGCCGGCGGCAATTTCACCATCGTCGTCAGCCTGGCTTTGCGCGACGAGCCGGCGGCTGTGCCGGTGCTGGCGCAATGGCCGATGTATCCGGCAGCGGACCCGGCCAAGGGCTATCCGAGCTATGACGATTTCTGCGAGGGCCATTTGCTGACTCGGGACGGCATGGACTGGTTCGAGGATTGCTACAGAGCGGACTCGAAGGACTGGCGCTATTCACCGCTGCTGAAGAGCCAGAAAGGCATGCCGCCGACGCTGGTCGTCACCGCCAGCCTCGACCCGATCCGCGACCAGGGCCGGGCCTATGCCGCCGCCTGCATCCAGGCCGGCGTCCCCACCATCTTTCGCGAGGCCGAGGGCAATATCCACGGCTTCCTCAACCTCAGGCGGGCGATCCCCTCTTCGGACGAGGATCTGCGCGGCTGCGTTGCCGCCCTGAAGCTGTTGCTCAGCGAGGCGGGCCGGCCATGACCGATCCCGCCGCCCTTCCCTATCGCCCCGGCGCCGGCGTGATGCTGCTCAACCGCGACGGCAGGGTCTTCGTCGCCCAGCGGATCGATTCGACGCTCGAAGCCTGGCAGATGCCGCAGGGCGGCCTCGATCCGGGCGAGGACCCGGAGGCCGGCGCCTATCGCGAACTCGAGGAGGAGACCGGCATCCCACGCGACAAGGTCAAGATCGTCGCCCGTTGCCCGATCGAGCTCACCTACGACCTCCCCGACGACCTGGTCGGCAAGATGTGGAAGGGCAAGTGGCGCGGCCAGCGCCAGACCTGGTTCCTGATGCGCTTCCTGGGCGAGGACAAAGACGTCAATCTCGACACCGAAGAGCCCGAATTCCGGGCCTGGAAATGGGCCGACCCGGCCGAACTTCCGGCCCTGATCGTGCCCTTCAAGAAGAAGCTCTACGAGGATCTGCTCGCCGCCTTCGCGGAGTGGCTTTAGCCGCAAGGCCGGGCTAGAGGCTCCTGATGCGGGCCCTTTCCGGAATTGAAGCTGCCGTCGTCGAGGCTTGCGCGGACGCGCCCATGCTCGACCAGGTGACGGCCTGGGCGGCGGTGAACAGCGGCTCGCGCAATCTTGCCGGCTTGGCGACGGTCGCCGGGCTGCTGGCCGATGCCTTTTCGGACCTGCCGGGCGACGTACGGCTCGAGGAAGCGGCGCCGGTCGAGGCGATGGGCGCGGACGGCGTTCTCGCCGGGCTGGAACACGGCCGCAACCTGCGCCTGGCGGTCCGGCCACAGGCACCGGTGCAATTGCTCTTCACCGGCCATATGGACACCGTCTTCGCCGCCGATCACGATTTCCAGAAGGTGTTCTGGCGCGAGGAGGGCGTCCTCGGCGGGCCCGGCGTCGCCGACATGAAGAGCGGCATCGCCGTGCTGCTCGCCGCGCTGAAAGCGGTCGAGGCGGCGGGGCTTTCGGGCCTGGGCTACGAGGTCGTGATCAACAGCGACGAGGAGGTCGGCTCGCTGGGATCGGCGGCCCAGATCGCCGAAGCGGCGCGCGGCAAGAAGGCGGCCCTCACTTACGAGCCTTCGGCCTTGCCCGACGGCACCCTGGCCGGCGCGCGGCCGGGCAGCGGCAATTTCTCGATCCTGGTGGAGGGGCGCAGCGCCCATGCCGGGCGCAATCCGGAGGAAGGCCGCAATGCCTTGCTCGCCGCCGCCGACCTCGCTTTGCGGCTGGCCGCGGCGAAGGGTGCGGGGCTCAACGTCAATCCGGCAAAGATCGATGGCGGCGGGCCCAACAATGTCGTGCCCGACACGGCGATCTTGCGGGTCAACATGCGGCCGCTTTCGTCCGCCGACCAGGCGCGCGCGCAGGCGATCCTTAACGAGACGGTGGCGGCGGTGGCCGCGGCCCACGACGTTTCCATCCGCGTCCATGGCGGCTTCGCCCGGCCGCCCAAGCCGATCGATACCAAGACCGCCAAGCTGTTCGAACTGGTCAGACGCAGCGGCGCCGACCTCGGACTGGAGATCGGCTGGCGCGACAGCGGCGGGGTGTGCGACGGCAACAATATCGCCGCCTGCGGCGTGCCGGTGGTCGATACGATGGGCGCGCGCGGCGGCGCCATCCATAGCGACCAGGAATATCTGATCGTCGACAGCCTGATCGAACGCGCCCGCCTGTCGGCGCTGACCATCGTGCGGCTCGCGCAAGGAGAAGAACTGTGAGCTTCAGGGTGCGTCCGGCACGGGACCGGGATTTCCAGGCGATCTACGAGATGGCCAAGCTGACCGGCGGCGGCTTCACCAACCTGCCCGCCGACAAGGGCACATTGGTGGCCAAGCTCGCCCGCTCCGGCGAGGCCTTCGCCAGCGAGACCGGTGACCCCGAAGGCGATCTGTTTGTCTTCGTGCTGGAAAATATCGAAACCGGCCAGATTCGCGGCACCTGCCAAGTGTTCAGCCGGGTCGGCCTTCGCCAGCCTTTCTATTCCTACCGGATCAGTACGCTGACCCAGCATTCCCAGGAGCTGGACCGCACCTTCCGCGCCGAGATGCTGACCCTGTGCACTGATTTCGAGGGAAGCTCAGAGGTCGGCGGGCTGTTCCTCCACCCCAATGAACGGGCCGGCGGCCTCGGCGTGCTGCTCGCCCGCAGCCGCTATCTATTCATCAAGCTCCACCGCGCGCGCTTCGCCAACAAGGTGATGGCGGAATTGCGCGGGGTGATCGACGAGGCCGGCGGCTCGCCCTTCTGGGACGCGATCGCGGGCCGCTTCTTCGGCATGAACTTCCAGGAGGCCGACGCCTTCAACGGCGCCCACGGCACCCAGTTCATCGCCGATTTGATGCCCAAGACGCCGATCTACACCGCGATGCTGCCGGAGAGCGCCCGCGCGATCATGAGCGTCCCCCACCCGTCCGGCCGCGCCGCGATGCGGATGCTCGAACAGGAAGGCTTCACCAGCGACGGCTATGTCGACATTTTCGACGGCGGACCGACCATGGCGGTAGCGACCGACCAGATCCGCACCGTCCGCGAGGCGAAGGACTATGTGCTGAGCGGAACCGACGACGGCGAAGGCGGAACGCGGATGATGATCGCTTCCGGCGACCGCCTCGATTTCGCCGCCGGCTATGGCCGGGTCACGCCCGGGGCGGACGGCCAGGCGACTCTCGACTCGGAAAGCGCGGCCCGGCTCGGCATCGAAATCGGAGACCATTTCCTGACCGTGGGCCGCTGAAACATGGCCCTGGTCGAGATCAACTTCGACGGAATCGTCGGGCCCAGCCACAATTATGCAGGCCTGAGCTTCGGCAACCTCGCCGCCACGGCCAGCAAGGGCGCCACCGCCTTCCCGCGCGCCGCGGCGCTGCAGGGCATCGAGAAGATGCGCCGGAACGTGAGGCTCGGCCTCGCCCAGGGCCTGCTCCCGCCCCACAAGCGGCCCAATGAATCCTGGCTGGCCGAGCTCGGCTCTGACCTTGGGACCGCGCCCGAGACGCTGCGCGCCGCCGCCTGGTCGGCCTCGGCGATGTGGGCCGCGAATGCGGCGAGCGTTTCGCCCGCGCCCGACACCGCCGACGGCCGCTGCCATCTCACGATCGCCAATCTGAGGACGATGGCCCACCGCAGCCACGAATGGCCCGAGACCCTGGCCCAACTCCGCCTCGCCTTCGCCGATGAGGGTCATTTCGCGGTCCATGGGCCGGTGCCCGGCACGTTCGGCGACGAGGGCGCCGCCAACCATATGCGGCTCTGTCCGCGCCACGACGCGCCCGGGGTCGAGATCTTCGTCTATGGCGAGCGCGGCGGCGCCTTTCCGGCGCGCCAGCATGAGGAGGCGTCGCGCGCGATCGCCCGGCTGAACCGGCTCGATCCCGAACGCACCCTGTTCGTCCGCCAGTCCGAAGAAGCGATTGCCGCCGGCGCCTTCCACAACGACGTGGTCGCGGTCGCCAACGAGCATGTGCTGTTCGCCCACGAGCAGGCGTTCGACGACAAGGAGGCGTTCTACACGGCACTGCGGCGGCTGTTCGCCGAAATCGAGATCGTCGAAGTGCCGGCGAGCCTGGTCAGCCTCGCCGATGCGGTGAAGTCCTATCTGTTCAACGCCCAGCTCGTAACTCTCCCCGCAGGCGGAATGGCGCTGATCTTGCCCGAGGAAGCGCGCGAGACCGAGCGGGTCTGGGCCTGGCTTCAGTCGGTGGCGGCCGGCAATGGTCCGATCCGCTCCCTCGAGCTGGTCGACGTCCGCCAGTCCATGGCCAATGGCGGCGGCCCGGCCTGCCTAAGGCTGCGCGTCGTCGCCGACCCGGCGACGGTCGATCCCCGTTTCCTGGTCGACGAGGCAAAGCTCGACCGGATCGCGGAGTGCGTTGCGACCGCCTGGCCGGAGCAGATCGCCCCCACGGACCTCGCCAATCCGGCGCTGGCAGAGCAGGTCGGCGCGGCGCGGAGGGAACTGATCGAATTGCTTGATCTGGACGTGCTGATCTAGGGAACTGCGTTGAGTGGAAAGGGTTTTTCCGCGCGAAGGAGAAACCCCATGCCCGCCAAATCAGCAGCCCAGCAGAAAGCCGCCGGCGCCGCTTTGTCCGCCAAGCGCGGCGACACGCCCAAGAGCAAGCTCAAGGGCGCCTCACGCCAGATGGTCGAGTCGATGACCGAAAAGCAGCTCGAGGAGTTCGCCCACACGAAGCGCAAGGGCAAGCCCGAGCATGTCGGCGACTGAACCAGTCCACCCTTTGGATCAGGGCCGCGCCGCGAGCGCGCGCGCATAGGCGTCGTTGAAGTTGGTATAGCTCCATTCCTCGCGGATCCTCCCGTCCGTGATGCGAAAGATGGTGATCCCGCCGGCTTCGACGCGGACACCCGTCGGCGACAGGCCATTGCCGCTGCCGCTGTTGGTGCCGCGCGCGGTGAAATGGACAGCGACGAAATCGCCCTCGGCGACGATCCGTTCGACCCGGATTTCCATGTCGGGGAAGGCAGCGCGCCACCCTTCCGTCATCGCCCGGTCCTCGGCGCGGGTCGCGTCCCGCGTGGCGCCATGCGCGACGAAATCGCGAGCATAGAGATGCTCGTTCTGCGCGATGCGGCCGCGGCCGAGCACCTCCTCCAGGACGATACGACCGATCTCCCTGTTCTCGGGACGGGGCTGCGCGGCGGCGGGCGCGGCCGTGCAGGCGGCCAGAAGCAAAGCGAAGCAGCGGAGGGGAATCATGGCGAGTTCCTTTTGACGCACAGTGTAAGTATTCCTTGCACGTATATGACTTACAGCGTAAGTCGTCAATATGAGCAATGTGCAGAAGAATCCCACCAAGCGGGCGACCCAGGGCCTCAACGCCGACCGGATCGCCGCGGCCGCGCTTGACCTGCTTGACCGAGACGGGCCTATCGGCCTCAGCGCGCGCCGGCTCGCGGCCGCGCTCGGCTGCGAGGCCATGTCGCTCTACAATCATGTCGACGGCATGAATGCCGTGCTGGACCTGATCGTCGACCGGGTGCTGGCGGGGGTCCTACCGGCGATCCGCGATGCCGGGGACGAACCGCGCCGTGCCCTTTCCGCGATGGCGCGGCACTATCTGGAGTTGGCGGAGCGGCATCCGCACGCCTTCGTGCTGGTCGCCACCCGACGCTGGCGCACCCCCGCCGCGTCGGCCCTGGCTGGGGAGACGCTGGCGCGGATCGGCGAACTCGGCATTCCCCGGCGCGAAGCGCTGCGCCAAGCTCGGGCGATCGGTGCCTATCTGAACGGCGCTGGCCTCGCGCTGGCGGCCTGGCGCGCCTTGCCGCAGGGAGAGGGCGCCGCGCCGGTGTCGGACCCCGCGCTGCGCGGCGCGTTCAACGCCGGCGCGGTTCGCGAAGACCTGCTCAGCGGCCTCGACTGCCAACTCGCGGCGCTCACCCAGCACCGCAGCTGATGGCTTCCCCTAGCGGACCCTGCCCTCGCCCTTCGCGTCGCTGACCGGCATCGGCCGCATGGTCGCCGCCGGCCGCCGCAGCGGGGCGGCGACGCGGCTGTCGGCCGAGGCCAGGCGGACGACGACATCGTCGACGGTGAGGCCGCCGCGCTCGACCAGGATGTTCTGGAAGTTGCGGTCGTCCTCGCGGGTGGTGGCGGGAATGTCGCCTTCGCGGCGGAAGCGGCGGCGGACATAGGTCGAAAGCTCGCCGGCGGTGACGATCCGGTCGCCGTCGAAATCCGCCTCGCCAGAAAGGCCGGCGCGCAGGAAGTAGGAGAGATAGCCGCCGGCCTTGAACTGGCTGGCGACGAGGCTGGTCAGATCCTCCTCCGAGCTGAACAGGCCCATGACGTTGGGCCGGTTGATCAGGTTGCGGAAGCCCCCCGAGAAGCAGGAATCGAGCGCGACCACCGCGAGGCGCGGATTGACCCGATCGAACAGGGGCTGGAGCTCGGCGTCGGTCATCGCCGCGTCGAACAATTCGATCGTCTCGGCGCGGCCGTCCAGCTCGCGGGCGGTGCGGGCGACGTCGACCTGGTTGCCGTGGCCGGAATAGAAGAAGAGGAAAACGTCGTTCGGCCCGGCGGCGGCCGCCGCCTGGGCGAAAGCGGAGGCGACGTTCTTGGTGGTGGCTTCGGCGTTGGTCAGCAGCCGGCTGGCGGGGTGGAGCAAGCCGGCGCCGCGCAGGCTGTCGTAGAGCTGGCGGGCATCCTCGTCGGTATTGGGGAGATTCGACGTCCGCCCGCCATAATCCGAGACGCCGACCAGAAGGGCGACGACGCGCGGGCCGCCGGGAACCCGGACCTGGCGGGGATCGCCGGCGCTCGGCGCCAGGGTCAGCCGGTATTTGCCGGAGACGCCGGGCCGGTAGGAGCTGGCGGTGATGACATATTGGCCGTCCTCGGCAAGCACGGTGTCGATCCGGCTGTCGGTCTGGGTCTGGCCGTTGGCCCTGGTGTCGTCGTTGGCGTCCTGGCTGCCGTCGGGGCGGCCGAGCATCAGATACGTGTCGAAGTCGGTCGACGACATGGAGACGGTCACCCGCTGGCCGCGGCGGGCGGTGAAGCGATAAGTGTCGGTGAACGAGCCGTCGGCGGCGCGGCCGTCCGACGGGCTCAGATTTCCGGTGACGGCGGCGCCGATGGCGATCGGCTGGGCCGCGACCGGGGCGCTCACCGCGACGTTGGCGGGCGGCGTCGAGGCCTGGAGTTGATAGGCACCGGTCTCGCCGGGGCGGAAGGTAGTCGCCGACACCCGGTAGGCGCCGTCGGCGGGAAGCTGGACGACCAGGCGGCTGTCGGTCGCGCCGCCGCTGCCCTCGGCGTCGTCGTTGGACATGAAGAAGCCGTCCGGGCCGGTCATCACCAGATAGGTATCGAAGGCGGTGGAGCTGAGGCTGAGCTGGACGCGGTCGCCGCGTCGGCCCTGCAGCATGTAGACGTCCTCAAATTTGCCGGACGGCCGCTGGGTGTCGTTGGTGCTGAGATCGCCGGCGACCGGCCGGCCAAGGGCGATCGAACTCGCGGCCTGGCCCTGGGCATTCTGGCCCATCGCCGAGGGGGCGCCGAACAAGGCGGCGCCGGCAAGCAGGCAAAAAACACGAAACGCGTTCATTCCGTCCTCCAAAACTGGTTGCCTTTCCTAGCACAGGCAAAGCGGCGAGGACATTTCGCATCAGCAATGAAGGAAGGCTGAATGACCGCGGTCCTAACGTGCGAAAGGCAACATTACGGGGCCGTAACTTAAGAGTTCGGCAACCTCGATCCTCCATCAGGGGACTGGCCGACCCTGGTGACAAAATTGGGCGGTGACTTGCGTGGACTTCCACAACCCTATTTGGAACCGGGGGACAATATCATGTTCATTCGTAAGCTGATCAAGGACAAGAAGGGCGCCACCGCCATCGAATATGGCCTGATCGCCGCCCTGATCGCCGTCGCCGCCATCACCGCGATGCAGGGCCTCGGCACCAGCCTGACCTCGACCTTCACCAACGTTTCGACGTCGATGAACGGCTAATCCTCCAGAGGATTACGCAAGGGGCGGCGGAAGCGATTCCGCCGCCTTTTTCGTGCCCCGTGACCCGCTCACTTTATTGCGGCGGCGGAGGGAGCGGCTGTGGCGGCGGAGCGACGGCGGGCGGTCCCGCATCAGGTTCGCCCTGCGGCTGCTCGACGACGACGTAAGTAATATCGTCGCCTTCATAATAGGGTTGATACCAGGCGCCGCCGCAGCCGTAATAGGGAAAGCCGCCATAATAATAACTGTTGCAACCGTAGGGCAGCCCATAGGCGTAGGAGCCGATGACCGCACCGGCCACCAGACCTGCCCCGAATCCGTAGCCCGGGTACCAATTATCGTTCCAGCCCCAATTGTTGTCCCAGTCATTGCCGGGGAGGCTGTTGTCAGGCCGGTTGGGGCGGTTGGCACCACCAACACCGCCAACACCGCCAACACCGCCGACGCCACCAACACCGCCAACTCCACCGACACCACCGACGCCACCGACGCCACCGACGCCGCCCGGGCGGCCGGGACCGCCGACGCCGCCAACTCCACCGGGGCGACCGGCGCCTCCGACGGGAAGTGTGCTCCCGCCTTGGCCTCCGCCAACCCCGCCGGCGCCACCGCCACCTGGGCGGCCCGGACCGCCAACACCGCCGGCGGGTAGCTGGCTCGCCCCCGGGCCGCGGCCTCCGCCGGTGGTCGGGCCGCCATTGCCAGGACGGTTGCCGAAGTCGCCCCGGCTCGCCCCGTAACTGCGATCGGCGGCCGAAGGACGCGACCCCCCGGCCCTGTCGCCGCGCCCACCGTAATTGACGCTGCTGCGCGATCCGCCGCGCACGCCGGAGTTCATTCCGCGCGACGAGCCGGAATATCCTCCCCTCGAGCCGCCGCCGCCATAGCCGCCGCCCATCCTGGCGCCGCCCATGCCGCCGCCGCCGCGGCTGAAGCCGCCGCCGCCACCGCGAAAGCCGCCGCCGCCGCCCCGCCGCTGCGCCTCGGCCGTGGTCGCGGCGACGATCGCAATGACGCCGCACGTCGCGATGAAGAGGCTGGACAACTTGCTCATGGCCGGGCTCCCTGGGCCGCGGCTCGCAACCTCGCCACGGGGATGGATTCGGCGCCCGGGGGCGCGACGAAGGTGAAGGTTTCAGGCGTGATCGTCGGGTTGAGGTCCCAGGTCAGCCGCGCCACATAATCGGGGCGGGCCGGATCGCGCAGGTCTGTGATCCGGTACATGCAGACCAGGGGCTGTTCGCCGGTGCGGATCCAGATCTCCCAGTCGACGTTCGGCTGGCGGAACGCATAATGCGTGCAGGTCTGGTCCTCGACCGCCTCGACGCCGATCACCGTGGCGGACGTCAGGCGGCTCGTCAGCTCCGGATTGACGCCGAACTCGAACAGGTCGGCGAACGGAATAACAACGTTGAGCCGATCGTTCGCAACCTGGAGCATCTCCTTGATGCTCGGCGGCGCGGCTACGGTAGCATAAAAGCCCTGCCGGGGCGCCCAGATCGTCAGCGTGTGCCCGTCGTAGAAATATTGACGGCGCTTGCGCGTCGAATCGAAATTGGCGCGCAGATGGCCTGGCCGCTGCGCGACCAGGTCGATAGCGCCGGTATATTGGATTGTCTGGCCGGTCTCGAGCACCTCCTCGGACGTGATGTCGGCATTGATGCCGAAGGTCATCACCGAGCGGAGGTGGCCACCCATACGCTCCAGCGCAGCGATCGCCTCCGGATCGCGCTGCTCCGCCGGCGCCGTCGCGCGGGCGGAAGAGCCGGAATTCGGTGGCTGGGCGCTGGCCTGGCCGGCCATGACAAGGAGGGCAACGAAAGCGGGTGCGATCGGAACCAGACGCATCAGACCAATCTCCCATGCTTCATGTGGCGCCGACTTGACCATGTTCCCCCGGGTCGGCCCATCGGGCAGGGCCCTCAAACATTCGAGGGAAAACCCGGAGGAAGGCGGATGGGAAATATCAATTAGGGGTCCGGCGTTACTCAGACGACCGTCGCCAACGCTTCGCCGTCGATGGACGGCAAATCCTCGCACGGTTTGCTGCGAGGCGGCGCAAACGATTCCACTGCCTTTTTCGAGCGTGGCTGATCTTAACCGATATCCCGCACCGCCCTCACTGCAACGGGCTCAGACCCGCTTGAATTCCTGCCGGGTCATCGGACCCCAGCCCTCTTGCTTCCGCAGATACTGGTACCATCCCCAAACGCGCCACAGGTTGCACAACTGCCGATAACCGAAATTCTCAACCACCGCGATCGCCGCCAGCGTCGCGAGGTCGCGCGCGCGGTCGATCTTGGCAAGGAAGACCTGTTCGAGGATCAGGCTCAGGACGCTCATCAGAATCCCAAAGCTGAACACCGCAGCCACAAAGGCCAGGAAATGCTCGCGCGACAGCAGGCCGATCGCCCAGCAGGTAGGCACCAGCACATAGCCCATCACTGAGACCAGTGGCCCAACGACATCGACGATGAGAAGCTGGCCGAAGCCGATCAGTCCGATCGCGCCGAAGCGCGGATTGAGCGCCATCGACCGGTGCTTCCTGAAAGTCTCGAGTGAGCCCCGTTCCCAACGCGCGCGCTGCCGACCGAGGTCACCCAGTGATTCCGGGGCCTGGGTCCATACCACCGGCTCGGCCAGGAATCTGATCGCGTAAGGCTGGCCGCTCGTGCGGAAATGCCGATGGAGCTTCACAACAAGCTCGAGATCCTCACCTACCGTGCCAAGGCTGTAGCCGCCCACCTCCATAACCGCGTCGCGGCGGAACAGGCCGAACGCGCCGGAGACGATCATCAGCGCACCGAGACAGCTTAGCCCGAGCCGCGCCAACATGAAGGCGCGCTCATATTCGAGCGTCTGGACCAGCGCGAGGAAGTTACGCGGCAGCCGAGGCTCGACGACCCGCCCCCGATGTACTTTCGACCCGTTTGCGATGCAGATCGTCCCGCCGACGGCTATAGTCAGCGGCTCGTCGACGAAGGGCCAGACCGCCCTCAGCAGAGCATCGGGCTCGATCAGCGTATCGGCATCCGTGATGCAAATGATGGGAGTTCGCGACGCGTTAATTCCAGCATTGACCGCGTCGGCCTTTCCGCCGCCATTGTCTTTGTCGACGACCAGCAGCCTCGGCACGCGCGGGGAAGCGTAAAAGCCTCGTATCGGCGCGTGCGGCGCGGACCATTCGCACAGCCGAGCCGCCGGAAGCAGCCCAAAGCGGCTTACAAGCCTTTCCAGCGTATCGTCGCTCGAACCGTCATTGACCACGACCACCTCGAACGCCGGATATTCGAGCGCGAGCAGCGCTTCGACGCTCTCCACGATCGTAAAGCCCTCGTTGTAGGCTGGAGAGATGATCGTGATCGGCGGCGCCACCTGGGCATAGCGTCGCCAGAGCAGGGCCGGGCTCGCAAATGGCGGCCGTTTTAGAAGCGCGACGCACGCGGCGACGAAGACGAGCAGGAAAAGCATGAACTGGATCGTGAGCAGGCCCACCACCACAAGATCGGTGATCTCCGCCGCTTCGCCAAGCATTTCCCAATCCGTCATGCGGCATCCGCCTGTTCGGCGAGGACAAGTGCCGCGGTTTCTCGTGCAGGCTCCTGGTTCCGCCTCGCGCTCCGCCGAAGCCTTGCCACGCCTTTCTCGCCAAGCAGAAGCAAGGCGTGGGCAGCCTGAAACCGGACCCACCAGTCGGGGTCACCGAGCAAGCGATCTAGCCTCTCCAATGCGTGCTCGACCCCGATCCGACCGGCTGCTCGCGCCGCGGCTGCGCGAACTTCGGCCGAGGGCGATTCCAGGCAATGCAGAATAGCGGGGGAGCCCATCGGATGCTCGATTTCGGCCAACGCGGCCAGATAACGCGGAAGCTCGCTCGCCCAGGGGTCGGCTTCGATCGCCAGCGCCGTGATGACCGGTACCGCCGCAAAGTCGTCGCATAGCGCAAGAGCCTCGGCCGCCGCCGCCCTTACCGTAGGCGCAGTCGACGCATCCAGCAGCAGCGAGCGCACGTTCTCGAGATCGGTTTGCGCCATTTCGGCCAACAGCATGACGGTCAGCAAAGATGACTCGTGATCGCCGATCCCAAGCCGCCTGATCACATCCTCCGGCGGCGGCGCCTGGCCGTTCGCGGCCAGCGACAACGCCGCGGTGAGCCGCACTTCCGGGTTGCGGTCGTCGAGTGCACAGGTGAGCGCCGCCCGTGACCCTTCGTCCTTGAAATTCGCGAGCGCAGCCGCCGCCAGGATCCGGGTCCGCGTACCGCCACGGTCCAGGCGCGCGTGAAGTCGCCCTGCCGCTCCCGCCCTTGCCACGCGCTCGGCGAATCTTGCCTTCTCGTCGCCGCGAACGAGCTCCAGAATCTCGACCGCGAGGTCGGTCAGGACTTCGCTTGCGGCCACCCCTACAGCATCGGTCGGCCGCTCGGCGCGCGCCTTTAGAAGTTCGATCTGACCCGCGCGCTCGAGGCGGCGGGCATCGGCGCGACGGTTGGCGAATGCGCGCCAGGCGACCAGACCGATCAGGATCGCCAGGGAGACGCCACAGACCGACCACGACACGAGCCAGAAGAGGGTGACCAAACTCAAAACCGGTATCCGATCCCGATCCCGAGCGTGTCCCGATCCGCCGGCCCGCGCGGGTCTTCGTGAGCGAAGCTGAGCCGAAGCGTGAGGTGATTGCCGACGTCGAGCGACACGCCGCCGAACAGGCTGAACGTCTCGATGGCGAAGCCAACATCGAGGTCGGGAGCGTCCGACGCGCCAGCGAACAGGCGAAGCCTGTCGGTCGGCATGACGTCGCCCCTGACCTGCCAGCCCGACTCATGCCGGAATCGACCCCAGATGTTGATCCATTGGACGGTGATCCAGGCGAGGCTGTCGATATATTGCTCGATGCCGGGGGTGACGGTCTGCACATCGCCCGAGCGATATTGGGCCTGAAGCACGTCCAGCCGCAGAACCGTCGCATAGGGGCCGCCATGGGCGCGGATCGCCGCACCCACCCCAAATTGCCGCTGCGGCCGATATTCGGCGTCCGGAGTCCCTCCCACCAAAAAGTGGACGTACGCGCCAGGCGCGAAGCGGTGATCGACTCTCGCTTCCAAATATATGTCGGCCCGGTCGAATCGGCGCGTCGCGTCGGCCGTCGCCCCAACAGTCGTTCTCTCATCGAACCGGTGCTGCACGACCAGGGTCGCTGACTGCCAATCGGCCAGCCTGTCGACCCAACTGTAGCTCCCGACGAGGTCGATGCGCCACCGCCACGGTACCTCCGCGATCGCGGCCTCGATCTGGGTGCGCAGCGCGTCGGCTTCGGCATGAGGCTGTCGGATGCCGTCCAACTCAACGCGCGCAACATCGTACTCTCCTCGGCGAAGCGCGACGCGCGCCAGGCCGAGCCTCGCGTCGTCATAATCCGGCGAGAGTTCCAGCGTTCTCCGGAAAGCGGCTTCGGCTTCGTCCAATCGGCCGGCGGCGAGACAAGCGAGGCCGATCTGGAGGCGAATGTCGGCATTGTCGGGGTCCACAAGCGCCGCGCGATTCAGCGTTCTCAATGCCTCGTCCGGGTTTCCAGCCTGTCGGGCGGCCACGCCGGCCTCGTAATCCTGCGCCGCCGTCTGGGCGGCGGCCGGCACTGCCAAGGCAAGGACAGACAGCGGCAAAGCCACGCCGGTCAGCTTCATTCGCTATGGCTCCTCATCAGGCGCGCAAGGCGAGCAACCAGCTCGTCCGGTATGAACGGTTTGGTTACATAGTCGCTGGCGCCCAGCTCGAGCGCCGCAACGATGTCGTGATCCTGCTTGCGGGAACTCAACATGATCACAGGCAGGCTCTTCAGACGATCGCTTTCACGAATCTGCCGAAGCACTTCATGGCCGTCGCAAACCGGGAGCATCGACTCCATGATGACGGCGTCGGGCAGCTTCTCCGCGAGAAGTGAGAGCGCCTCACCGCCATCGTGCGCCACCACAGTCTGATAACCTCGCTGGGAGAGGCGGTGCTCCAGCAGTTCGGTCAGCAGCGGGTCGTCATCGCAGATCAGCACCAGGCCTGATCCCATGCATTCTCGCTTCCGTTGCGCGGTATTGGCGGCGGCACCTTTGGATGCAGCACGTCCTGCTGCGGCTTCAGGCCAGTGATTGTCATTTGGAAGGGCCAGGGCCTATCCGTCATAACCCTGAGAGGCCGGGCGGCGTATTGCCATAGATGCGCCGGCTATCTGTCCCAATTGAAAGGTGCAGAGGAAGTTTCAGTCTCTCTCGGCCGCCTTCTTCCCGCAGATCTCGATGAAGCCCGCCGCCATGAAGCTCGCCATGCGTTGCTTGATCGCCTCGAAATCGTTCGATTTGCAGAGGCCCCCGGACAACCTGTCGATGCGCCCCGTGCGGCCGAGGGTCAGCATCAGCGCGCCGGTGACGAAATGATAGCCCCAGAACAGATCCTCGTCGGGACAGTCGGGCAGCGCCTTGCGCAGCAGCTCGATCAGGCGAAGCACGACCGGATCGAAATGCTTGTTCATCAGCTCCGCGCCGCCTTCGGCCGAGTTGGACATCAGGGCGCCGAGAGCAGCATAGTTCATCCAGCCCTCGCCGCCTTCGACATAGAGATCGAGGTCGGTGTCGAGAAAGGCGCGAAGGGCCCCCTCGACCGTGGGCTTGCCTTTGGTGGCGGCGTCATATTCGTCGAGCGCCTTCATCCGCCTCTCGACCGTCACGCCCGCGCGGCGGCCCGAGACGGCATCGAAGAGCTTCTTCTTGTCGTCGAAATAATAGTTCACCAGCGTGTGGTGGACGCCGACGCGTTTGGCGACATCCTTGAGCGCCACGCCATGCATACCGTGCCTCGAGAAGAGAAATTCGGCGGCGTCGAGGATCTGCTCCATCGTTTCCGCCCGTTGCTCGGCTTTGGTCGGGCGCCGGCGGGTTTTCAGACTATCGGGCAAGAAAACGACCTTTCCTTCCTGCGGGCGACCCCTGTTCAACCATTACCGTATTCGGATCGAAGCCGTATCTTGTCGATCTTGCCCGTCGGCGCCAGTGGCATATTGGAAAGGCGGAACACTTCGTCGGGGATCCACCAGGGCGCGACCCGCCCCTCCAGGGGCCCGAGCAGCGCCTCGTCGCTGACCGTAGGGCCGCCGCGCATCTCGACCAGCAGGATCGGCCTCTCGCCCCATTTGGGATCGGGCCGACCGATGACCGCGGCGAGCGCGACCTCCGGTATCGCCCCGACCAACGCCTCGATCTCGGCCGGGTTGATCCACTCGCCGCCCGACTTGATCAGATCCTTGGCCCGTCCTGTGATGATCAGATTGCCGTCCGCGTCGATCCGGGCGAGGTCCCCGGTGGGAAACCAGCCGTCCGCGTCGGTCGCATTCGCCTCATGACCGAAATAGCGTTCGACCACCGCGGCGCCCCGAACGCTCAAATGCCCCTCGACGCCGCGCTGGCGGGCAAGCGGCTTGCCGGCCGCGTCTTTCAGCAGAAGGTCGACGCCAATGGCCACGCGGCCGGACAGCTCCGCCGCCCGTGAAGGATCGCCAGGCGGAGCGACCGTTCCCGACGGCGAGAGCTCGGTCATTCCCCAACTCGTCTGGACCGTCACGCCCAGCCGGCGCTCGATCCGCGCCATCAGGGCGGGCGCGATCGGCATGCCGCCGACGACGACTCTTTCAAGGCTCGGCACGTCGCCGCCGACCTCCTCCAGATGCTCGACAAGGCCGAGCCATACGGTCGGCACGCCCACCGCGACCGTCACCGCTTCGGCATTGATCAACCGCGCGAGGCTCGCGCCGTCGGCATGGCGGCCGGGCAGGACCAGCTTCGCCCCCACCGCCGGCACGGCGAAGGGCAGGCCCCAGGCATTGGCGTGGAACATTGGCACCATGGCAAGCACGCTGTCCGTTCCCCGGAAGGCCATCACGTCGGCCTGGAGCACCCGCATGGTATGAAGGAAGCTCGCGCGGTGCGTGTAGGTCACACCCTTTGGAGCGCCGGTGGTGCCCGATGTGAAGCAGAGGCCCGACGGCGCCGTCTCCTCGAATTCGCCCCAGGCGACATTGCCGTGCGCCTCCGCGAGCAAGATCTCGAGCCCGGCTACGTCGTCGGCAGTATCGATCATCAGCAGGTGTTCGATGCCGGACGCCTCGGCCATGATCTCCAGAGCGAGTGAAGCAAGATCGGCGCTGGCGATGAGAATGCGCGCTTCGGACTGGACCGCCATCGCGGCGAGCTGGGCGGCCATGAGGCGTGGGTTGAGCGTGTGGCAGACTGCGCCCATGCCCATGATCGCATACCAGGCCTCGACATGGGCCTGCGTATTCCAGGCAAGGGTCGCGACGCGGTCGCCCTGCCGGACGCCGAGATCCTCGAGCACCGCCGATACCTTGAGGCAGCGCTCCAGCAGTGCCGCATAACCGATCCGGTCGATCCGGCCGCCCTCGCCTCCGGTCACCACCTCCGCGCGCGGATGCCAGCGGGCGGCGTGACGGAGGAATTTGTCGAGGGTAAGCGGGTAGGACTGCATTTCCCCGTCTTCTATCGGCATTCCGGAACTCCGGCGGGGAGCGGCGGCGCGACGATGCCGACATTCCAGTTCCAGGCAATGCCACCGGCCACGCGGCGGCGGCACATGACCTGCTCGTTGAACTCGTACATGCCGGGCAGGAGATGGGCGCCCGGCCGCGGTGCACCGGCGAAGGCCATGTAGGCGCGCGTCGTGCCGTAGGGCCGCCATCGCGGCTGCCCCTCGGCGCGGGGCACGCCGCTCCGGGCGAAGCTCGTCCAATAGCCAAGCATCGCCGCCGAAAGCGCATTCTCCCGCGGCGTGTCGGGTACCTGCGGCCAGGCGGGCGGCGTCCCGTGTATCGTCCCGAAGGCATAGGGAATTTCGGCGGCGTGGAAGCCGCGCAGGCCGAGCGCTTCGGCGGCCGGATAGAGGTGATCGAAATAATAGAGGAAGGCCGGTGCGCCCGCCGCCGTCTGCTTGCGCACGAGCCGCTCCGCGGTCCAGCCGTAGAGCGCGTCCCGCGGCGGCAGCAGGATTGTCTCGGCCAGGTTGCCGGCCGGATAGAGGCGGAGGAATTCGCCGGCGAGGTCGCCATAACGCTCGCGGATCGCGGCCTCATAGGCGGTCGCGTCCGCCGGCGGCGGGGGCGCGAGGAAACGCAGCGAGCGAATCTCGCCGCTGTTGAAGCCGGCGAGTATCGGCACGCGCGCCTGCTCGCCGCGGTCGAAGGTCGTCACCAGCTGCTCAGGCAGGACGCGGCCGTCGATGGTCAGGAAGGGGAAATAGCCGGTCGGCGCCGCGCGGGTGACCAGCGCCTCGGCGCTCATCGCGCGCAGCGCGGCGAGGTCGGACGCGCCGAGCTGGCCCATCAGCCAGGTGCCGACGTCTTCCGCGGAAAAGCCGCCATAACGGGCGCTCCTCAGCTCCGGCGCGTTGACCATATATGCACTCTGCATGATCGCCCTGGCGAACAGCCCGCGCGCCTCGGGCGCGGCCATCAGGTACATGACGCTGAGACCGCCCGCCGATTCGCCCGCGATGGTGACATTGGCGGGATCGCCGCCGAAGGCGGAGATGTTGCGGTTGATCCAGCGCAGGGCGGCGATCTGGTCGAGCAGGCCGTAATTCCCCGAAACGCGGTCGGGCGATTCCGCACTGAGGCCGGGATGGGCGAGATAGCCGAGGATACCGAGCCGGTAGTTGATCGTCACCACGATCACGCCCCGCCGGGCCATCGCCGCGCCGTCATACATGATCTGGCGGCCCGAGCCGCCGGTCAGCGAGCCGCCGTGGATCCAGACGAAGACCGGCGCATTGCGCGCATCGGCCGGTGCCCAGATGTTGAGCGTGAGGCAATCCTCGCTCATCGCCGGCTGCTCTTCGCTGTAGATGCTGCCCGGCCGCGACGCCGGCTGATGGCAGATCGCTCCGAACTCGGTCGCGTCCCGCGTCCCGCCCCACCGGCCCATCTCCGCCGGCGGACGCCAGCGGCGCTCGCCGGCCGGCGGAAGCGCGAAGGGGATGCCGCGGAAAATGTTGGTGCCGTCTCGCGTCTCGCCGCGCAGCGCCCCCGCCGGAGCCTGCACGACCGGCTGCGCGAAAGCGGGCGCCGACAGGTACAAGGCGAACATGGACAACAGGATCCTGGAAAGCCGGAACATCAGGGACGGGCTCCTTCCGCTTGCTCCCGCCCCAGCGCCCGCGCGAGCGCAAGGAAGAGAAGGATCGCAAGAACGTAAAAGGGGATGAGGGTGTAAAAGGCCATTTGCAGCGAATGGGTCGGATAATCGGTCCGGAACCAGTCGCTCATCGCGCCGAGATAGGTGGGGCCGAGACCGAGGCCGATCAGGTTCATCACCAGTAGCAGGAGCGCGCCCGAGAGCACGCGCTGGTTGGGCGCCACTTCCTGCTGGACCAGCGCCACGGCCGGGGACAGGTAGAAATAGTTGAGGCACATGGGGCCCGCGAGGAAGGCAAGTGCCAGCGGCCAGTCCGGCGCCGCGACGAATCCGACGAAGAACGGGATGGCGAGCGTCAGTCCGACAGCGGGGATGAAGGCGTAGGCGCGCTTCGAGCGCGGCGCGAACCGGTCGACCAGGCGGCCCGAAAGATAGATTCCGCCGCCGCAGCCGATGCCGACCAGCAGGGCGTACCAGATCGCCACCTCGTTCAGGGTCATCCCCTTCTCCCGCATCAGGAAGAGCGTGGTGAAGTTGAGCGTCGCATAGGTGACGATCTGGGTGATGCCGCTGGCCAGCGCGATCAGGGTCAGGATCGGCCGGGAGAAGAACATCCGGCAGGTCACCCAGAAGCGGGCCGGCTCGGCCGCTGCCGGGGCTGCGTCGAGCCTTCCCCGCGCCGGCTCGCGGACGAACAGATAGACGATCAGCGCCGCGGCGACGCCGAGAATGCCAATCGAGAGGAACGCGTCCCGCCAGCTATAGGCGGCCGCGATCGAGGCGCCGAAGGCGACGCCCAGGGCCTGGCCGATCGGTGGTCCAAGATTGAACAGGCCGAGCGCGGTGCCGCGCCGGCTGGGCGGGAAATAGTCGGAAATGATCGCATAGGAGGGCGGCACGCCGCCCGCTTCGCCGATCCCCACCGTCATCCGCGCCAGCACGAGCTGCGGATAATTGCTCGCCATCCCGCAGGCGGCGGTGGCCGCGCTCCACAGTGCGCACGCGATGGCGAGCACCTTCACCCGGTTGGTCCGGTCGGCCAGCCAGCCGACCGGAATGGCGAGGATGCAATAGAAGAGCGCGAAGTAGAGCCCGCCGATCAGGCCGAGCTGGCCGTCGGTGACGCCGAGTTCGTCCTGGATCGGCTTGGCGAGGATCGACAGCAGCTGCCGGTCCAGGAAGTTCAGGACATAGACGAAGCACAGGATCGCCAGCACCAGCCACGCGCCCCTGGCGGGACGCGCGGCGGCGACGGCGACGGTGGCGGCTTGTGTCGCCATCTTCCTAGAAGGCGTAACCCACGCGCACGCCCGCCGTGAAAGGCCGCAGCCTGGCGTAGCGGCTGTCGAGGAACGCCTCGGGGTGGACGTAGGTGACGGAAGAATCGTTGAACAGATTCTCCACATAAGCGGTGATGTTGAGGTCGCCGACGATGGCGCCGGCATAGAGGTTCACATTGGTCCATGCGTCGGTGAAATCGTAGGTCGGGCTGACCTGGGTGGGCCGGCCCGGGACGTTCGGGAACTGGTTCGGGAAGGAGCCGACGTGGGAAACGTTCACCGCCGCCCACCCGTTGGCACGGCCGCTCAAAGCGAAATCGTAACGGGCCGTGGCGGCGCCCTGGAAGTGCGGCGACGCGAGGCGCGTCCCGACCGTTGCGCCCGAAATCGCCGCCTCGCTGGCCGTGAGATCGGTGACCTTGGCCTGGTTGATCGATCCGTTGAACGAGAGGCTGAGACCCGCGAACGGCCGCGCGAGCAGCTCGAACTCCAGGCCGTAGCTCTCCGCCCCGCCGATATTGGTGGCGAACTGGAGCGTATCCGAGACGCGGTTCGCCTGGACCTGGATGTTGCTCCAGTCGATATAATAGGCCGCGAGATTGGCGGTGAGATTGCCGTTCAGCCAGCGCCCCTTCAGCCCCACCTCGTAATTGGTGAGCTTGTCCGATGTCGCGCCGAAGGGAATGACGATGTCGGTCGGATCGATCGTGCTGACGCGGCCCGCATTGGCATTGACGACGGGCGGGCGGAAGCCGGTCGAAACGGTGGCATAGGTCGTGATCTCGGGGGTCGGCCGCCACGATATGCTCGCCTTCCAGGAAAGCGGGTCGTCCTCGACCCTGAGACCGGTGGCGGGCGGGATCGGCGTGATCGTTATCGGGAAGTTGGACAGTCCGAAGAAGGCCAGGGTCAGATAATTGCTGTTATAGCCGCCGGCCCTGGTGAAGGACTGAACGGCGGTGCTGCCGTAGCGGAGCCCGCCGGTCACCCACAGATCGTCGTTAAAGCGGAAGGTCAGCTCGCCGAAACCCGCAATCTCGCTGATGTCGGTATAGGCGTTGAACACCTGATAATATTCGTTGGGCAGCCCGGTAAGGTTACGCGCCGCGAGGAATTCGGGCGACGAGCGGTAGCGGAAATCCACGCTCCGCCTCTTGTCGAAATAGAAGAAGCCGACGGTCCAGTCGAACCTTCCGCCCGGCCTGGAAACGAGCCGCGCTTCCTCGACGAAGAGGTCGTCATAGCCAAAGGCATCTAGCGCGAAGGGGAAAGCCTGGCCGAACGTGCCCGCCAGGTCGACATAGAAGGACGCGTCGTAGGTGGAGATGGTCGTCGAGCTGATGAACTCGGCGAAATCCATGTCGTAATTGACCGTCACGTTGAAGTTGGTGAGCTCGCCCTGAAACAGGTCGGGCCGGTCGGAGCGTCGGACATATTCGCCCAGGTTCGGGTTGGTGAGCGCCGAATCCGCCGGCGCGCTGTTTTCGTAGGAAGCGAGCAGCCGGACCGAAAGCCGGTCGTTCGCGCGCATCAGCAATATGGTGCGGATCCCATAGGCCTCGAGCGAGTTCGAATCCGCGATGCCGGTGCCGATATTGTCGACCCAGCCGTCTTCGTTCCGGTAATAGCCGGCTGCGCGAAAGGCGATGCCGTCGGCGATGATCGGAATGTTGATCATGGCGTCGTAGCGCTGGCGGATGGAATCGGAGCCGGTCAGGCCGAAATCGACGCGCCCGGACGCTTCGAAATCGTCGAGATCCGGGCTGCGGGTCAAGATGCGCATGGCGCCTGCCAGCGAGCTCGATCCGAACAGGGTCCCCTGCGGCCCGCGCAGGAACTCGACGCGTTCGACATCATAGAGATTCGGATCGAGGATGGTCGAATTGCCGTTCGCCGAGATCGGCAGTTCGTCGACATAAATGGCGACCGCGCTCTGCAGGCCGGCACTGTAGCCGTTGGTGTTGATGCCGCGGCTGGTGAAATTGTTGAAATTCTGGGTCGGCCGGTTGAGGACGATGCCCGGCGTATTCTGGGCTATCCCCTCGAAACCGACGACGCCGAGATCGTTCAGCCGCTCCTGATCGTAGGCGGTGACGCTGAGCGGAACGTCCTGCAGGCGCTCGGCGCGGCGGGTGGCGGTGACGATGATGTCGCCTTCGCGCGTTGCCGGCTGGTCGGCCGGTCGGGTCGCACCCGACTCGGCCGGTTCCTGCTGATCCTGGGTGTCGATGGCCGGCTGTGCATAAGCGGGCGTGGCGGCGGAAATGGCGGCGGCGCAGGCCGACGCGAGAAGAGCTGGCTTCATGCGTATCCCTCCCATCGGCGCCGATCATTTTCGCCGGCGCTCGACCAGGAAGCTGCGCCCGCGGACGTGGTCTGTCAATACTCACTATCGCGAGTGTGAATGTTATTTCGGTGGAATGCGAACGGCCGACCGGCGGGATGCCGGCAGTCAAACGAGCCAGGCGGTTCGTTCGCATAGAGTTGGGAAAAATGGCGCGCCCGGAAGGATTCGAACCTCCGGCCCCCAGATTCGTAGTCTGGTGCTCTATCCAGCTGAGCTACGGGCGCGCGGGAGCGAGCGACATAGGGGCAAGGGCCATGGGGCGCAACCCCGGTTCTAACCCTGGCAGCCGTAGTTGCCCGACTCCGCCCGGTTCCTTAGGGAGAGCATCGACATGCGGCGCTCCTTGCTTCTTCTCCTACCCCTAACGGGCCTGCTTGCCGGGTGCATCAGCCCCGGCCCCTTCCCCTCTTTGGCCCAGAGGCCCGGCGAGAACGAGCCGATCGAGGAGCCGGTGCGGACGGCGCCGGTTGTGGCGGACGACGCATCGCTGCGGGCGCGGCTCGCCGAGCTGGTCGGCCAGGCGCGCCAGGGCATGGCGGCATTCAACGACGCTTATGGCCCGGCCGAACGGATGGCCCGCAATGCCGGCGCCTCCGGTTCCGACTCCTGGGTCGAGGCGCAACAGGCGCTGTCGCGGCTCGAGGCGTCGCGTGGCGAAACCACCGGCACCGCGTCCGAGCTCGACCAGCTCAACCGGGCGCGCGCCGATCTGCCGACCAGCGCCGGGGACCAGGCGGCGATCGACGCCGCCATCGCCGACGTCGACCGGCTGGCCGCCGAACAGCAGGCTCGAATCCGACAGGTGACGGCACTTATCGAGGGCTGAGTGCCTCGGCGTGGCGCTTCGCCAGCGCCACATAATGCGCCACGCCCATGCGCATCCCGGCAATGTCTGATTCGCTGAGGTCGCGGACATGTTTGGCGGGGCGGCCGGCCCAGAGCTGGCCGGAGGGGATGCGCTTGCCCTGGGTCAGCATCGCGCCGGCGGCGAGCATGGCGTCGCTCTCGATGACGCAGCCGTCCATCACGATCGCGCCGAGGCCGACGAAGGCGCGATCCTGGAGGGTGCAGCCGTGGACCATCGCCAGATGGCCGATCAGCACCTCCTCGCCGATCAGGCAGGGATAGCCCTCGGGCGGGCCGCCCGGACGGGCCGGATCGACATGGATGACGCTTCCGTCCTGAACGTTGCTGCGGGCGCCGATGCGGATCAAATTCATGTCGCCGCGCAACACGCAATTATACCAGACGCTCGCCTCGGGGCCTATCTCGACGTCGCCGATCAGTTGCGCGCCCGGGGCGACGAAGGCGGCAGGGTCGATGCGCGGGCTCTTGCCGTGGAAGGGAATTATATTCATCGCCTGAGCTCTCCCGGCCTGATGTCGTAGACGATCGTCGGATTGAGATCCGGGAACCGCGTGTCGTCATAGTCGAGCTCGGGCCGGCGGGTCATGCCCAGCCGCTCCATCAGGCCCCAGCTCGGCCTGTTGCCGCCGAAGGTGATGGCGACGACCCGGGGCGCACCGAGCGATTCGAAGGCGAAGTCGAGCGCGGCGATCGCCGCCTCTTTGGCATAGCCCAGCCCCCACGCATCCTCGCGCAGCCGCCAGCCGACTTCGTACAGGCCCTCGATCGGGCTGCCCGGATTGTCGGCGATCTTGATCCCGCAGAAACCAAGGATCTCCCGGTCGGCCTTCCGTTCGAGGATCCAGAAAGTGTAGCCGCGCTCGTCCTGCCAGCGCATGATCCGGGCGATCGATTCCCGCATCTTCTCGTCGGTCCACATCCCGCCCAGCCAGCGCATCACCGCCGGCGTGTGGGTGTGGCGGATGAAGGGCTCGATATCGTCGTCGCGCCAGCGGCGCAGGATCAGTCTTGCCGTCTCAATTGTCACCGACGCCTCATCTGCCCGGCCACATCGATCGGAAATTGATGATCGACAGGATCGAGGCGTGGTCGTCGGTCCAGCCGGTGAAGCCGGGCCGCGGCTCGACCATCTCCCAATAAATCGAATCGTCGCCGCTGAGGCCGACCAGCCTGTCGATCGCCGCCGGATCGCGCGACATGGCGATCCACACCGAGATGGTGGCGTTCAGCGACTCCTCGTCCTCGTCCGGCACATATTGAAGCATGGTCGCGGTCCAGCCCTCGCGGGCGGCGATGTCGGCGACGACCGGCTTCAAATCGAGATAGCGGTTGGAGATGTGGAAGAGGACGATGCCGTTGCGCTGCACCGCCTGGCCGTAGACGGCCAGCGCCTCGCGGGTGAGCAGGTGCATCGGCACCGAATCCGACGAGAAGGCGTCGACGGCCAAAATATCGAGCGAGCCGCGCGGCTGGCGGGCGAGGCTGAGACGCGCGTCGCCGAGCACCATCTGGGCCTGCGGCGCGCAGCGCGAGAGGAAGGAGAAGCGGGTGCGGGCGACCTGGACCATGGCCGGGTCGATCTCGAAGAAGGTCCAGGCCTGATTCGGCCGGGCGTAGCAGGCGAGCGTGCCCGACCCGAGGCCGACGACGCCGATCCGGGGATGGGCGCCGTAAAGCGCGTCGGCGTTGGTCATGGTCAGGCCGACGCCGGAGCGCCGCGCATAATAAGAGGTCGGGATACGCTCGAGCCCGGGACGCAGATTCTGGATGCCGTGGAGGGTGGTGCCGTGGGTCAGCACCCGGGCGCTGTGGTCGCCCCGTTCCGAAACCTCGTAAATCCCGAAATAGGAGCGCGTGCGCACGCCCTCGGTCGACTGGACGAGGGTCGACCAGCCGCCATAGCTCAGCATCAGGGCGGCGAGCCCGGCGGCGAAGGGCCAGCGCCGGCCGAGGCAGGCGAGCGCGAGCAGCGAGACGACGACGCTGCCTACCATCGGCCAGGTTCCGCCATAGAGGAAGAGGATGCGCTCGGTTCCGAAGGACAGGATGAAGGCGAGCGCCGGCACGGCGATCGAGAGCAGCATGGTCCATCGCTTCGGCCAGGAGATGAGCGGCATCTGCGGCACCAGCACCGCTGCGGCGAGGATCAGGATCGGATGCTCATAGGCCCAGTCGAACAGGAGCGGCGCGACGATCGCGCAGAACAGGCCGCCGAGCATGCCGCCGAACGACATCGCCAGATAGAATTGGGTGAGATGGCCGACCGCCGGGCGGGTGCGGAACAGCTCGGAATGGAGCGCGACGGCGGTGACGAACAGCAGCAGCAGGCCAAGCGTCGCCGTCAGCAGCGGGCTGTAAAACCCCTTCGAAAAAGCGAGGCCGCCGGCGATCAGGATGATCAGCGGCGCGATCACGGTGAAGAAATTGGCGATGCCGCGGCGCTCGGCGAAGGCGATGACGAAGCTGAGAAGATAGAGGCCGAGCGGCAGCACCCAGAGCAGGGGCACCGCGACGATATCGGTGGTGAGGTGGGTGGTCGTCGACAGCATCAGCCCCGACGGCACCGCCGCGATCACGATCCAACGCAGCATCTGGCGACCAGTCGGCGCCGCTTCGGTCTCCTCGGGGACCTCCTCGACCGCCTGCGCCGGCACGGTCAGTGCGCACGCGGCGACGAGCAGGACGAGAAAGGCGTAGATTCCCGTCCAGACCAGGCTCTGCTGCTGTAAGCTGGTCAGCGGTTCGACCAGGAGGGGATAGGAAATGAGGCCAGCGAAGCTGCCGAGGTTGGACGCAGCGTAAAGCGGATAGGGGTCGCCGCGGCTCGATTCGAGGGCGTACCAGCGCTGCATCAGCGGCGCCTGGGCAGAGACGATGAAGAAGACTGGCCCGATCGAGGAGAGCAGGAACCAGGGCACCCATAGAGCGGGCTCGCTGCCCAAAGGCGGAATCGCCGCGGTCAACCCGATCGGCAGCCAGAGCGCGGCGAGCCCGAGCAGGACGAGATGGATGCCGACCTGACGGCGCGGCCTGAGGCGCGCCACCCAATGGGCGTAGGCGTAACCGGCCAGCAGCAGGAACTGGTAGACCAGCATCGCGCTGTTCCAGATGCTGGGCGAGCCGCCGACCCGCGGCAGCGCCATGCGCGCGATCATCGGCTGGGTGAGGAAGAGCAGGAACGAGCCGGTGACGATGGTGAGCAGGAAGAGCGGACGAGCATATCGCTCGTGCACCCGGCTCCCGGCGGCGGCTTCGCTTTGCACTGTCATTCCCTAAAACTCCGATCGCAGCGCGGCCGCTTCACGCACCAGCACATTCATGGTCTCGTCGATATGCGCAAGATGGGTTCGGAAGGACAGCACCGCGCAGCGCAGCCAGGACGCACCGTCGATCCTCGTCCCGCTGAGGAACACCCTTCCCCCTTCCTGCACCCGGCGCAGCAAACGGTCGTTAAATTCGTCCGCGTCGGTACCGCCGGGCGCGCGGTACCGGAAGGCGACGACGGAAAGATCCGGACCATGCCCCACTTCCCAGTCGGGCAATTCGGCAAGGCTGGCGTGGAAATAGCGGGCGAGCTTGATCTTTTCCGACTGGGCGGCGCGGAAAGCGGCTATGCCGGCGATCTGCAGCGGCATCCACAGGCGCAAGGCGCGAAAATGCCGGGTCAGCTCGGGCGAAAGATCGGCCGGCGACAGCCCGACCTCGCTGTCGTCGAGCGGCCGGATATAATCGGCGCTGGCGCTGAACGCATCGAACAGGTGGCGGCCCTCGCGGGCCACGACCGCCCCGGTGCCGTAGGGCAGGAACAGGGTCTTGTGCGGATCGAGCGCGACGGTGTCGGCGCGTTCGATGCCGCCGAGCATAGCCCGCCCCTCCTCGCACAGCATGAACAGGCCGCCATAGGCGCCGTCGACATGGAACCAGGCGCCGTGCCGTTCGCAAAGCTCGGCGATCTCGGCCAGCGGATCGACCGAGCCGGTGTCGACGGTCCCGGCCGAAGCGACGACCAGCCAGGGCCTGACGCCGTCGGCGGCGTCGCGTGCCAACGCCTCGGCGAGCGCGTCGGCGCGCATCCGGTGGCGCGCGTCGGTCGGGATCAGCCGGCGCGGCGCGCGGGCGCGGTCGGCGATGCGAAGTGCCTTGTCGATGCAATGATGGGCGGTGCGGCTGACATAGACGGCGCCGCCGCCCTCGGCGTCGCGGGCCTCGCGCGCGGTGACGATGGCGGTGAGATTGGCCATGCTGCCGCCGGAGGTGAGCGTGCCGGCGGCGCTGTTCGGAAGGCCGATCGTCCGCGCCAGCCAGGACGCGAGCGCATTTTCCATGCGCGCGGCGCCGGGCGCGGCCGGCGCGAAGCCGGAATATTTGTTGGAAGTCGCGGCGAGGAAATCGCCGAGCGCCGAATGGAACAGGCCGCCGCCGGGAATATAGCCCGTGAAGCGCGGCGAGGCCGTGGTGATGCCCGGTCCATCGACGCTACGCCCGAGCCAGGCGAGCAATTCGGCGGGATCGCGTCCGGCTTCAGCGAATTCGGGATCGAGCGGCGACGCGAAGGGCTCGTCCGCGGCGCGATAGGAGGGGCCGTCGGCCAAGTCGGCGAGAAAGGCCTGGGCATGACCGAAGGCGAGGTCCATCAGCCGCGCCCGTTCGTCCGCGCCGGGCTCGAGCGGCGCCGTCGCCGGCGCCAGCGCTTCGATCTCCCTGCGCAGCGCCTCGATCATCAGCGCGCGAGCAGCCGGGCCGCGACCGGCGCATGATAGCTGAGCACGCCCGAGCAGCCGGCCCGCTTGAACGCCATCAAGGTCTCGAGGACGAGCGCGTCGCGCTCCCCGGCCCCGGCCGCCGCCGCGGCCTCGATCATCGCATACTCGCCGGACACCTGGTAGGCGAAGACCGGGACCTCGAACCGGTCCTTCACCCGGCGGACGATGTCCAGATAAGGCAGGCCCGGCTTGACCATCACACTGTCCGCGCCCTCGGCGAGATCGAGGGCGACCTCGCGCAGCGCCTCGTCGCTGTTGGCCGGATCCATCTGGTAGGTCTTCTTGTCACCCTTGAGCAGGCCGCGCGAGCCGACCGCGTCGCGGAACGGGCCATAGAAGGCCGACGCATATTTGGCGGCATAGGCCATGATCTGGACGTTGACGTGGCCGGCGCCCTCCAGCGCCTGGCGGATCAGGGCGACGCGGCCGTCCATCATGTCCGACGGCGCGACGATGTCGGCGCCCGCCGCGGCCTGGACCAGGGCCTGGTCGGCGAGAATCATGCAGGTCGTGTCGTTGAGCACATAGCCGGCGGCGTCGGTGATCCCGTCATGGCCGTGGGCGGTATAGGGATCGAGCGCGACGTCGGTGAGCACGCCGACCTCGGGCGCGGCGTCCTTCGCCGCCTTGACCGCGCTGCAGATCAGATTGTCGGCGTTGAGCGCCTCGCGGGCATCGTCGGTGCGCAGGCCCGGCGGCGTGTTGGGAAAGAGGGCGATGCAGGGGATGCCGAGATCGCGCGCCAGCCGCGCCTGGGCGCCGATCCGGTCGACCGACCAGCGCGACACGCCGGGGAGGGTCGGGATCGGTTCCTCCAGCCCCTCCCCTTCGGTCACGAACAAGGGCCAGATCAGGTCCGCGGGCGTAAGGATGGTCTCGGCGACCAGCGCCCGGCTCCAGGCGGTGGAACGGGTGCGGCGCATGCGCAAGGCGGGAAAGGAGGCGGAAGTCATCTCGCGGCAGGGCTTAGCGCGAGCCAGGCGGTTCGGGAAGTTGGATTGCAGAGGCGCGTGGTACCACAGCCGCTCCCGGTTTCGCTTGAAAGCAACCCTCGTTGATGGCACCTTCACTTCGCCAATATTCGCTTGGCCGGGGGTCTAACCAGATCGTGTGCGTCCTTCACTTCGAGATGAAAGGACTTTGACATGAATTTCTTGAAGACAGTTGCGATGGTTTCGGCCGGATTGATGATGGCAGGCTTAGGCGCCGCTCCTGCCGCCGCGGTGGAACCCAACCCGATTCTCTACCTGTCCAGCGTCGAACCATATACGGCGGGCGGACAGAGCTTCATCCGGTACCGCTACGGTGTTCTCAATTCGGGCTCCTATCCCGCGGCCATGTTCGCCGCCGCGCCGCAATTGCCACCCTGCGGGGCCAACGCCAATTCCTCGCGCTCCTGGGTGGACTTCTTCGATAGCCGCGGCCGGCGCCTCTACGGCTTTTGCGCGCTCGGCAACCCCAACGACCTCAACCAGATCTGGTTCGGCCTGCCGGAAGGCCAGATTCCGCCGAGCTATATCTATATCGAGATCAACGACCGCCAGACCAACACCAAATATCGGTCGAACCTCGCCGACACCGTAATGTAATTGCCGAAGCTCAGCCGGACGGGTTCAATCGCCCGCCCGGCTCGCAATCGGCCTGGGCTTCCTCGGCCAGCTCGGCCCGGGGCGGCGGGATGTCCATGCGGATCTTCCGCCAGCCGCCGTGCAGGTAGAAGGCGGCCGCCAGCACCATGTTGACGGCGGAGCTGACCGGGAAGCTGAGCCACAAGGCGTCGGCGCCGAGCCAGGGATAGGCGCCGAGCGCGAAGCCCAGGCGGACAGGCACGAGCCCGATGGCGAGGATGATCAGCGGCCCGAGCACCGCGCCGTTGGCCCGCACCGTCCCGAACAGGATCATGGTGACACCGAACAGGAGGAAGCTCCAGGTGGCGAGGATCTGGATGTGCCGCGCGATCGGCAGCGCCGGGCTGTCGCCGCCGAGGAACAACGCCAGAGCCGGCCGGTCGGCGATGGCGAGCAGGGCTACCAGCAAGCCCGTGATGACCAGATTGTAGATTATGCCCGAGCGGGTGATCGCGCTTACTCGGTCCCATCGGCCGGCGCCGATATTCTGGGCGGCCATGGCGCTCGCCGCCGCGCCCAGCGCCATCGCCGGCATCTGGATATAGGTCCACAATTGCAGGGCGACGCCAAAGCCGGCGGTGGTGTCGACGCCCTCGCGATTGACCAGGCCCATCGTCGCCAGCGCCGAACCCGAGATGACGATCATCTGCAGACCGATGGGCAGGCCCTTGCCGACGATCGTCTTCAGCAATTCCCGCTGCGGGCGCAGATAGCGCAACTCCTTGCCGCGCAGCCGGATCGGCAGGTCGCGGGCGTAAACATAGATGAGGATTCCGGTCAGCGCCGCATAATTGGCGATCACCGTCGCGGTCGCCGAGCCCGCGATCCCCATTTCGGGCGCCGGCCCGAGGCCGAGGATGAAGACCGGGTTGAGGCAGCTGTCGAGGACGACGGCGACGATCATGAACCAGAGTGGAGTCGTCGCGTCGCCGGTGCCGCGCAGGCCCATGGTGAGGATGATCACGATCATGATCGGCGGCATGGCGAGGAAGATCACCCGAAGATAGGCGAGCGCCAACGGAGCCGATTCGGGCGGCGTGGCGAGCAGATGCAGCAGGGCCGGCGCGAAGATCCAGCCGAGCAGCCCGATCGCGGCGGCGAAGGGCACGAAGGCGCCGATCGCGGTGCCGATCACGCGGCGCACGCCGTCGATGTCACGGCGGCCGAAGGCCTGGCCGATCAGCACCGTCGCGGCCATGCCGAACCCGAAGACGAAAGCCATCAGCAGGAACATGACCATATTGGCGTTCGAAGTGGCGGCAAGCGCGCCTTCGCCGAGGAAGCGGCCGACCCAGATGGCATTGATCGAGCCGTTGAGCGACTGCAGCATCGACGACGCCAGGGTTGGAACCGCGAAGGCGAGCAAGGTCGGGCCGATCGGCCCGACCGTGAGGTCGCGCTGGCCCGGGCGCGACGCCATCAGCCCAGCCTTTGCAACGCTGCCCGGTATTTTTCGGCGTCCGACGCCTTTTCGGCGTAGTCGGCGCGCGCCTTCTCTACCGCCTCGGGCTTGGCGCGCTCGACGAAGCTGGGGTTGGCGAGGCGGCCGGCGAGCGCATCGCGCTCCTTCTCCGCGGCCTCGGCGGCCTTGAGCAGGCGCGCGCGCTCTGCTTGCAGATCGATCACGCCTTCCAGCGGCAGGATGAAGGTCGCCTCGTCGACAACCAACTGGGCCGCGCCGCCCGCGGGGACGCCGTCGCTGATCGAATCGAGCCGCGCCATGCGCCGGATCGCCGCTTCGTTGCGCGCGAGCCGCGCCGTCGTCGCCTCACCGGCGTCGCGGACGTGGAGCGCCAGCCGGGCGCCGGGCGGCACGTTGAGGTCGGAGCGCGCGGTGCGGATCGCCCCGACCAGTCGGATAAGCCATTCGATCTCGGGGCCCGCCTCGGCGTCGAGCCGCCGCGCGTCGGGCACCGGCCATCGGGCGACGATCAGAGGATAGGGCCGCTCGCCCATCGCGTTCCACAATTCCTCGGTCACGTAGGGCATGAACGGATGGAGCATGACCAGGATCTGGTCGAGCGCCCAGGCGGCGACGTCGCGCGATTCAGGATCGATCGCGCCGCGTTCATCGCCGACCGCGACCGGCTTGATCAGCTCCAGATACCAGTCGCAGAAGGTCGCCCAGACGAAGTGATAGATGGCGTTGGCGCCCTCGTCGTAGCGCAGCTCGGCGAGCGCGATGTCGAGCGCCTGGACGGTCTTCACCGTCTCGCCGACGATCCAGCGGTTGACCGGGAGAGTCGCAGCCGGCGGCTCGATCGCCTTCGAGGCGCCGATGCCGTTGGCCTGGCAGAAACGGGCGGCGTTCCACAATTTGGTGGCGAAGTTGCGATAGCCCTCGACGCGTTTCTCATCGAGCTTGATGTCGCGGCCCTGGCTTTCCATCGCCGCCAGGGTGAAGCGCAGCGCATCGGCGCCGTAGCGGTCGATCAGGCCGAGCGGATCGACGGTGTTGCCCTTGGACTTGGACATCTTCTGGCCCTTGGCGTCGCGGACCAGGCCATGGAGGTAGAGCGTCTTCCACGGCCGCTCCTTCATGAACTCGAAGCCCTGCATCGCCATCCGGGCGTCCCAGAAGAAGATGATGTCGAAGCCCGAGATCAGCACGTCGTTGGGATAGTGGCGGCGCAGGGTTTCACTGTCTTCGGGCCAGCCCAAGGTCGCGAACGGCCACAGCGCCGAAGAGAACCACGTGTCGAGCACGTCGGGGTCACGGCGCAGGGCGACGCCTCCGCCCGCTTTGGCCTGCGCCTCGGCTTCGGTCTCGGCGACGAAGACATTGCCCGCCTCGTCGTACCAGGCGGGGATCTGGTGACCCCACCAGAGCTGGCGCGACACGCACCAGGGCTGGATGTTCTCCAGCCAATTGTACCAGGTCTTCTTCCAGGTCTCGGGGACGACGCGGATGTCGCCGGAGCGGACGGCCGCAATCGCCGGCTTCGAGAGCGTCTCGGCATCGACATACCATTGATCGGTCAGCCAGGGCTCGATCACCACACCGGAGCGGTCGCCATAGGGAATCTGGATGACTCGGTCCTCGACCTTCTCGAGCAGCCCCTCGGCCTCGAGCATTTCGACCACCCGCTTGCGGGCGTCGAAGCGGTCCATGCCGACCAGCTCTTCCGGGATCAGGCCGTCGGCGGTCTGGACGACCCGCGCCTCCTGGTCGAACATGTTGAGCATGTCGGCGGGCTTGAAGCCGGCGCGCTTGCCAACCTCGAAATCGTTGAAATCGTGCCCAGGCGTGATCTTGACCGCGCCCGACCCGAGCTCGGGATCGGCATGCTCGTCGGCGACGATTGGGATCAGCCGGCCGGTAATGGGGTGACGGACGTTTTTGCCGATCAGGGCGGTATAGCGCGCATCCTCGGCGTTCACCGCCACCGCCATGTCGGCGAGCATCGTCTCGGGCCGGGTGGTGACCACGGAAATGCGGCCCTCCCCTTCCGCCAGCGGATAGGAAAGGTGCCAGAACTTGCCATTGACCTCGGTGGTTTCGACCTCGAGGTCCGAAATGGCTGTCTTGAGGCCCGGATCCCAATTGACCAGGCGCTTGTCCCGGTAAAGCAGGCCGCGCTCGTGCAGGTCGACGAACACCTTGAGGACGGCGCGGCTGAAGCCCTCGTCCATGGTGAAGCGCTCGTTCGCCCAGTCGCAGCTGGCGCCGAGCCGTCGCAACTGGCCGGTGATGGCGCCGCCGCTTTCCGCCTTCCACTCCCAGACCTTGGCGACGAATTCGTCGCGCGAGAAATCGGTGCGTTTCTGCTGGCGCTCGTTGAGCTGGCGCTCGACCACCATCTGGGTGGCAATGCCGGCATGGTCGGTGCCGACCACCCACAGGGCGTCCTTGCCCTGCAGCCGGGCGTGGCGGGTCAGCACGTCCTGCAAGGTGATGTCGAGGGCGTGGCCGATATGGAGCGAGCCGGTGACGTTGGGCGGCGGCATGACGATCGTCCACGGCACAGCGTCGTCGCGCTCGGGGCGGAACAGACCCTGTTCCTCCCAATGCTGGTACCAGCGCGCCTCGATCGCGGCCGGGTCGAAGGTCTTGGGCAGTTCGCTCATCCGGGCGCTATTAACGCGCCGGAGCGTCTCCGGCACCCCCCCGCAGCCATTGATCGAGCCAGCGGTGGACCTCGCGATACCATTGGATCGAGTTTTGCGGCTTCAGGATCCAGTGATTCTCGTCCGGGAAGACGACCAGGCGCGACGGGATGTCGCGGCGCTGGAGCGCGTTGAACACCCCGAGCGACTGTGAATAGGGAATGCGGAAGTCGCGCTCGCCGTGGATAACCAGCATCGGCGTCCGCCAGTTCTGGACGAAATTGACCGGATTATTGCGCTCGTAAATGGCGGCTGCGGCCGGCTCGAAATAGGGGCCGCCGAATTCCCACTCGTTGAACCACAATTCCTCGGTCTCATAAGCCATCGAGCGCTGGTCGAAGACGCCGGAATGGCTGACCAGGCATTTGAAGCCTTCCGGCCAGTTGCCGGCGATCCAGTCGACCATGAAACCGCCATAGGAACCGCCGAGCGCGCAGGCATTGGCGGTGTCCAGCTGCGTATCCTGCTGCCCGGCGGCGGCGAGGCCGAGGCGCAGGTCCTCGAGCGGCGCGCCGCCCCAGTCGCGGTTGATCGAATCGGTGAAGGCCTGGCCGTAGCCGCTGCTGCCATGGAAATCGACGGTGACCGCGGCATAGCCCGGCGCGGCGAACACCCACGGATTCCAGCGATAGGACCAACCGTTGGCGAACGAGCTTTGCGGGCCGCCATGGATCAGCAAGGCGACGGGCAGCCGGCCGGTGGCGCCGGCGGGCTTGACGATCTGGCCCCACACCGTGTCGCCATGGGCGCCGGTGAAGTGGAAGCGCTGGACGTTGACCAGATCGAGATCGGCGAGCTTGTCGGCGTTCACATTGGTCAGCCGGTTCGAGACGCCGCGCCGGTTCATCCGGTAGAGATCGTCGGGCGATTGCAGGCTGTTCAAGGTGTAGAGGAAGGACCCGTCGGGCAATGGCACGACGTTGCCGGCGACGCCGCCTTGCGTCAGTCTGGTGACGCGGCCGCTGGCGATGTCGACGCGGAAGACTGGATCGTCGAGCGTGTCGAGGGCGGTGACCAGCAGGCTGCGGCCGTCGGGCGCCCAGGCGATCGATCCGACCGAGCGGTCCCAGGCCTGGGTGAGGGCGCGGGTTTCGCCAGTGGCGAGGTTGCGGAGCTGGACCACCTGGCGGTCCGCTTCGTAGGTCGCGCGCGCCATGGCCGTGTAGGCGAGCCAGCGCCCGTCGGGTGAAATGGCGGGCGTGGTGTCGGTGCCGCGATTGGCTGCGGTGAGGTTGACCGGGGCGCCGCTGCCGTCGGCGGGCACGGCGAAGATGTCGAGATTGGTCGAATTCGGCTCGTGGCGGCCGGCCTCGCGCAGCGCGAAATAAAGCGTGCGGCCGTCGGTGCTCCAGGCGATCTCCTCGCCGCCGCCCATCGGCTTGGACGGCGAATCGCCGACAAGGTTCGGCGCCACCGGCGTCCCCGCGCCCTGCGGCCTGCCGTCGACCAGGGCGAAGGTGAAGATGCGCGAGCGCACGCCCGGCTCGACCCAGGCGTCCCAGTGGCGGACGAAGGTCTGGTCAAAGACCCGGCCGCTGCCCCGGCCCGTGGCCGCGGCGGGAACGTTGGCGCAATTGACGTCGGCGCAGGCTATGTTGCGGTCGGCCCAGATCGCGATCCGGTCGCCGCTCGGGGCGAGGGCGAAGCCGGCGACGTCGGCGCCGAGGTCGGAGATTTTCTCCGGGGTGCCGGCGGGCAGCGACACCCGCCACAATTGGTCGGTGCCCGAGGCGTTGCTGAGATAATAGAGCCAGCGGCCGTCGGCCGAGAAGCTCGGATCGTGCTCGTTATGCTCGGGCGTCGAGGCGATGCGCACCGGGGCAGCACCGGCGCGGCGCAGATCGAGGAGATAGAGATCGATTCGCCCGCGGTTGGCGGCGAGATCGGTCTCGCGCAATTGGTAGACCGCCCAATTGCCGTCCGGCGAGACGTCGGGCGCGCCCAGCCGCCGCATCGAGGCGAGATCGGTGGCGGTGATCGGGCGGGCGAAGGCGGCGGGCGCCTGGGCGAGAGCGAGCGCGGCGAGGCCGGCGGCCATGAGCTTTTTCATGGCTGTGGGGACTAGCCCAGCGCCAGCCGGTCTAGCAAGCGGGCCTATTAACCCTAGCGGTCGCGGCCGGTGATTCGCGAGATTTCGCGGGTGACAAGATCCTCGACGATCTCGGGGAGGCGCTGGTCGAGCCAGTCCTTCAGCATCGGCCGCAGCATGTCGCGGACTACCGCCTCCAGTGCGCCGTTGTCGGCGGGCGCATCGCTGCGATGGCGGAGCGCCGAAAGCGAAGCCAGCCGTTCGCGGCTGGCGGCGGCGGCATTGTCGGAGAGCAGGCTCGGCCCGTCGGGCACGGGATCGTCCAGCTCGAGCACGTCGTCCTCGGCCGGCGGCTCGTCGCGCGGCATGCGCCGCGCCGGACGCGCCACGGTCGACGCGACCCGCCCGTCCTCGGCGATCACGCGCTTGATGGAAGCGAGGATCTCTTCCATCGAGGGATCTTGCTGAATCTCGCCCATAACGAGCGTCTTATGGTTTATTGCGGCGCCGCTGTCACGGGGGGTTGTGTGACCGGGCTGTTCGAGCCCGCCGGCGCGGTGCGCGTCGAAACCGGAACCGCCGGCGGCCCGTCGTCCCAATCCGACCAGCTGCGCGCGTAGCGGTTGTAGTTGACCAGCGGATCGTAGAGCGGCCCGCCGTCGAGATTGAGGTCCTCGGCCTCGGCCTGACCCATGACGTTGAGCAGTTGGAAGCCGGAGACATAGGCGTCGCGCCGCGCCGCCACCAGCAGCTGCTGGCTGGTCAGCAATTCCTGCTCGGCGTTGAGCACGTCGAGGATGTTGCGGGTGCCGACCGACTGCTCGGCCCGGGTGCCCTCGAGCGCGAGTTGGTTGGCGGCGACCGCGATCTCCTGGGAGGCGATCACCGCGAGCGCGGCCTGGTATCCTGCGAAAGCCGAATTGGTGCTGGAAATGACCAGGCGCTCGACGCCGACCGCCTGCTCCAGCAACTGGGTGCGGATCGCCTGGGCCTGGCGGACGCGCGCGCCGGCGGCGCCGCCCTGATAGAGAGGCATGCGAAGCGACAGCCCGACCGTTGCCTGGCTGACGCTGTTGGGGAGCGTGCCTTCCGGGAGTTCGGCGGCCTCGTCGGCGCGATGCAGCTGGTTGAAATAGCTGCCGTTGCCGACGGCGGAGATGGTCGGCAGCCGCTCGCCGCGGGCGACGCGCACGTCATAGCCGGCGGCGCGGGCGCGCGACGCGATCGCCGCCAGATCGGCATTATTGCCGAGCGCGATGCCGACCGCCTGGTCGGCCGTGCCGGGAAGGGTCGGCAGCGGCGGCGGCGGCTGCAGGTCGCCCGGCTCAAAACCGATGACCCGGCGGAAATTCTCCTCGCTCGACTCAAGCCGTCCCTGCGAATTGGAAAGCAGGCTGCGGGCGAGGGCAAGACGGGCATCCGACTGGGCGACGTCGGTGCGGGTGAGGTCGCCGACCTCGAAGCGGTCGCGCGTGGCCTGGAGGTTGGTTTCGAGGACGCGGACCTGATTCTGGTTCAGCTGGACGCTCACGCGGTCGCGAATCACGTCCATGTAAGCTGCGACCGCCTCGGTGAACGTATCGCCTTCGGTCGCCCTCAAGTCGGCGCGGCCGGCCTCGACCCGCGTATCGGCGGCGCGGACCGAATTGCGAATCGTGCCCCCGGCATAAAGCGGCATGGCGATGGTGGCACCGACGCTGAAGTCCCGGCCCAGACGGCCGCGCCCCAGGCCGGCCGTATTGTCGGTCAGGACGTCCTGATTGACCCCGGCGGTCGCCGCTATTTGCGGCCGACCGGCGGCCCGCGCAATGGCGCTGCCTTCATCGGTCGCGCGCAGTGACTGGCGCTGGGCCATGATGGTCGGATTGGTCCCGTAGGTCGAGACCAGGGCATCGCGCAAAGTCTGCGGCGGCCCCGACGGAACCGGCGGAGGCGCCGGGACCGTGACCGGCGCCGGCGTTCGGGCGCGGCCCGGCGCCTGGGCGCCGACCGTCCCACCCCAGGCGATGGCCGCCACCCCGACTGCCGCCAGTAAACCAGCCCGCATCAACCGCACTCCATTTCTCAAAAGCTGAAGGTCCGAGGCTTCTCGAAGCCCGGCAAGATCGCCGCCGCCGCGTCGGCGACAGCATTATGGCCAAGGGCGCCGCCGACCACCCGGCCGATGCAGAGGCGGGTCACGCCCCGATCGAGCGAAACCAGGGCGACCCGCCCGCCGTCGACGACCTGGTCGACAATCGCTTGGGGCACATGCTCGACCGCGCCGTCGATAAGCACGAAATCGTAAGGCGCGCCTTTGGCATGGCCTTTGGCGAGCGGCCCTTTCACGACCTCGACATTGGCATCGTCGATCGCCTTCCTGGCGAGGGCGACGAGATCGGTATCCTCCTCGAGCGCGACCACGGACCTGACCAGCTGCGCCAGCACCGCCGCCGAATAGCCGGTCGCTGCACCGACGACGAGTGCACGTTCCGATCCGCTGAGCCGGGCCTCGGTGAGCAGGCGGCCGAGCACCATCGGCGGGCTGAGCGAACGGCCCTGGCTGAGCGGAATCCCGGCGTCGGCATAAGCAAGGGCGCGGCGATCTTCAGGAACGAAGCGCTCGCGCGCAATGACGCCCATCGCGGCGATCACGCGGGGATCGTTGACCCCGGTGGTACGCAGCTGGCTCGCCACCATGGCGCGGCGCATCGGCTCGAAATTCTGTTCGCTCATCCTGCCGTTCTTACTCGCACAACTGTTTTAGTAATGCAATACACCTGTTCGTCCCTGCGGCTTTTATCGGCAAGGCCCGGATAGGCCAAGCATAGAGTGCCGAACGCCGCTTCCAATCGTCGAACCGCATGCAGCAAGAGCCGTGCCAGCGCTTGCGACACGGAAATATCGTGGCGGCCGCCCCACGTCTGTCCGATTCCGGACAGCATGCCTGTCCGGCACCGGACATGCTTGGAGGCCCCGCCGGCTTTGCTATAGCGACGGCGGTGAACAAGGACAGCCTCGAGGATCGCCCGTTCGACCGGCGCCTGCGCCGTCTGCGGCGCGACCGGGCCGCCTCGGCCGGCGATGGCGCCGATTATCTGATCCGGCGCGCCGCCGACGAGCTGATCGACCGGCTCGACGCGGTCCAGCGCGACTTTCGCGACGTCCTCGATCTCGGCTGCGGCCGCGGATACCTCACCGGCCGCCTGCGCGAGCGGGGTCTGGAGGTAATGGCGGTTGACGCCGGCGCGGCGTTCGCGGCCGCGGCCGGCGGCGTCCAGTGCGACGAGGACCACCTTCCCTTCCCCGCCGCCACGTTCGACCTGGTTACTTCCGTCGGTGTCCTCGACAGCGTCAACGACCTGCCCGGCGCGCTTGTCCTCGCGCGGCGGGCGCTGAGGCCCGACGGCCTGTTCCTCGCCGCCATCGCCGGCGCCGGCAGCCTGCCGCGCCTCAAGCGGGCGATGCAGGCCGCAGACGCCGCCGAGGAGAAAGGCGCGTCGGCCCGCATCCACCCGCAGATAGATGTCCGCGCTGCCGGCGACCTCCTCACCCGCGCCGGTTTCGCCTTGCCGGTGGTCGACCGCGAGCCAGTCAATGTCCGCTTTTCCTCACTGGCGCGGCTGGTCCGGGATTTGCGGGCGATGGGCGCAACCAACATCCTGGCCGGCCCGATCAGGTCGTTGGGCCGCCTCGGCCTCGCCGCCGCAATCGCCGATTTCGGCGACGGCGCCGGCCCCGACGGCCGCACCGACGAGGCGATCGAGATCATCCACCTGAGCGGCTGGGCGCCGGCCCCGACCCAGCCAAGGCCCGCCCGCCGCGGCAGCGCCACCGCCTCGCTGGCCGAGGCGCTGAAGCAGAAGGATTAGAGCAAGGCGTCGAGGAGGGCGATCAGCGGCTGGTCGGCCGGCGGCATCTCGGCCGCCTCCATCTCCGCAGGGCGCAACCATTTGAGCGCGGTGGCGTCGAGCGGCGCCGGCGTGCCGTTCCAGATCCTGCAAATGTAGAGGAGCAAGATCATATGCCGCTCGCCGACCATGGCGCTGGCGAAGCAGGCCGGACTGAGGTCGGCTACGTCGATGCCTATGCCGAGCTCTTCCTCGAGCTCGCGCACCAAAGCGGCTTCCGGCAATTCGCCTTTTTCCACCTTGCCGCCGGGGAATTCCCACAGGCCCGCCATTGCCCGATCGGGCGCCCGTTCCTGCAGCAGGATCCGGCCTTGTTCGTCCACCAGCGCCGCCGCCACCACAGTCATTGTCGGAATTTCTTGCAAAAGCAGCGCCTTCGGTAGGACTTCATTAACGACATCTAGGTTATTCTCGTCGCACGGGCGCGTCTGCCCGTTGGACCAGGGACAATCCGATGCGGCCTTTCTTTTCGATATTCAAGGACGAGCGGGCAGCAACCGCCGTCGAATACGGCCTGATCCTCGCCATGATCTTCCTGGCGATGTGCGGGGCGTTGGGCCTGGTTGCGACTACCACGATCGACATGTGGACCAACGTGTCGGACCAGGTCAGCAACTCGCATTAAATGTTTGGAAACCTCCCTCGCTTAAACACAGCCTGGCCGACCCACCACAGACAAGGGCGGCAGGAAGTGTGGACTTCCCTAAGGGACTTGGAACCAAGGAGACCGGAAATGTTCATTCGTAAGCTGATCAAAGACAAAAAGGGCGCCACCGCCATCGAATATGGCCTGATCGCCGCCCTCATCGCCGTTGCCGCCATCACTGCCATGCAGGGTCTCGGCACCAGCCTGAAGTCGACCTTCACCAACGTTTCGACCGCGATGAACGGCTAATCCCGTTCTCTTCGTACGTTGCGAGACGGGCGGCGGAAGCAATTCCGCCGCCCTTATCGTATGTGCGGCCCCCGGAGTCTTAAGCCAGCTTGAGGAATTTCTCGCGGCGGGCGCGGCGCACCTGGTCGCGCGACAGGGTGCCGAGCGCATCGAGCTCGTCGCCGATCGCCTCGCCCAGGCTGACGATCATAACTTCGGGATGGCGGTGGGCACCCCCCATCGGCTCGGGCACGATTCGCTCGATGACCCCCAATGACTGGAGGTCGGCGGCGGTGATCTTCATCGCCTCGGCGGCTTCGCCGGCTTTCTCGGCGGTGCGCCACAGGATCGACGCGCAGCCTTCGGGTGAAATCACCGAATAGACGCTGTGCTCGAGCATCAGCACCTTGTTGGCGGCAGCGATGGCGATCGCGCCGCCCGAGCCCCCTTCCCCGACGATCGCGGCCACCAGGGGCACGCCGAGCGCGAGGCATTGTTCGGTGGAGCGGGCGATGGCCTCGGCCTGGCCGCGCTCTTCGGCCTGGACGCCGGGAAAGGCGCCCGGCGTATCGACCAAGGTGACCACCGGCAGGCCGAATCGGTCGGCGAGCTGCATCAGCCGGATCGCCTTGCGATAGCCTTCGGGCCGGGCCATGCCGAAATTGTGCTTGAGGCGGCTGGTCGTGTCGTCGCCCTTTTCGTGGCCGATCAGGACGATCTTGCGCCCGGCGAGGCGGCCGAGACCGCCGATGATGGCGCTGTCGTCGGCGAAATTGCGGTCACCGGCGAGCGGCACGAAATCCTCGATCAGCCCGGCGACATAATCCTTGAAATGCGGCCGCTCGGGATGGCGGGCGACCTGCGCCTTCTGCCACGGCGTCAGCTTGGCGTAGGTGTCGCGCAGCAGCCGCTCGGCCTTCTCGCCGAGGCGGCCGATTTCCGCTTCGATATTGGGTTCCGCCGCCGACGCGGTTTCGCGGAGCTCGGCGATTCTCGCCTCAATCTCCGCGACCGGTTTTTCGAAATCAAGATAGGTTGCCATGCGGCGCGAGGGGTTAAGCGCGGTTGCGCGCCGCGTCAACGCGGGCCCGGGCTTCGGCCAGCGGATGGCGGGCGTTGACCAGCTCGATCAGCCGGCGTGAATCTACATGAGTGTAGATCTGGGTGGTGGCGATGTCGGCATGGCCGAGCAGCATCTGCACCGCGCGCAGGTCCGCGCCGCCTTCGAGAAGATGGGTGGCGAAGGCGTGGCGCAGGACGTGCGGACTGATCCGCTCGGGCGGGATGCCGGCGCCGGCGGCAAGCTCCTTGACCAGTTGGTGGAGCCGCACGCGGCTGAGGTGCGCCTTGCCCGAGGGGAAAAGGAAGAGGGCGTCGCGCGGCACGTGCGCGGCATAGTCGGCGACGGCGGCGCGGGCGCGGTCGGAAATCGGCACCAGCCGCTCGCGTCCCCCCTTCCCCTTCAGGATCAGGAAGGGCTTGTCGGGCGAGACGGCGTTGCGCGGCAGCGACACCAATTCGGTGGCGCGCAGCCCCGATCCGTAGAGCAGCTCGATCAGCGCCGCCAGGCGCAGCGCCGGCACGCCGCCCTTGGGCTTGCGCCGCTCGATCTCGGCGAACAGGGCGTCGACCGACCGGTGATCGAGGATCCTGGGCAGCGGTCGCTCGCTCGCCGGCCGCGGCAGGGCCGCGGAAGGATCGTCGGCGCGCATGCCCTCGTCCTGCTGGAAGGCGAAGAAACGGCGGAGCGCCGCCGCCTTGCGCGCGACCGTGGCGCGCTTCAACTCCATCCAGGCCTCGGCGAGACGCTGGAGCTCGGCCGGACGCGCCGTCGCCAGCCGCCCTTCGAGCAATTCGGAGGCGCCGTGGAGATCGCGGCCGTAGGCGAGCAGGGTGTTGCGGGCGGCGCCCGCCTCCGCCGCCATCATCTCTAGGAAGGCGGCGATGCGCTGGCGGTCCTCGCCCGGGGCCGTCACAGCCGGGCCAGCGCCTCGGCGGCGATCATCCGGGCTTCATAGTCCATGCCGACTGTCCTGAGCGCGCGCACGATCCGAAACAGATAGGGCGGTGGCACGCCCGACCAGTCGGCGGTCTGCATGCCGATTCCGGCGAGGAGCGCGACCGTGCCCGGCGCGCGCTCCTGCGTCGCCCGGTCGAGCGCCGCCGTCCACACGTCGCCATTGTCGAGCCGGAAACCGGCGCCGGCCGCCTGGGCGGGGCTGATCCGGCCGAGGCCGGCCAGTGCGGCGACGAGCAGGTCGCTGCGCTTGTGCCCCGGGCTGTCGTCGGCGGCGGCGAAGGCCCCGAGCCGGCCGGCGTCGACGCTGACCATAGGCTGCGGCGCGGCGACGGCGAGCATGGCCCAGGCGCGATCCGCCTCGCCGCCGGCCTCGACCAAAGGCGCCCAGCGGGCCGCCTCGCGGTCTCGGCCCGCGCTCAACATCGCCGCGATCAGATTGGACGAATCGCCGACATAGGCATCGGAAGGGTCGATCCGCGCCGCGGCGCCGGCGGTGAGGATCAAGCGGGCGAAGCGGGCGCGGGGGGTTTCGCCCTCGCCCCACAGGCTGCGCAGCGCGGTCATGCGCTGCGCCGGGTCGCGCTCGACCCAGGCTGTGCGCAGGCGGGCCTGGACCGACCCCTGCAGATCGGCCGGATCGGTCTGGTCGAGCATCAGGCTGTAGATCTCGACCAGGGAATGGGAAGAGAAGACGCCGAGCGAGGCGGCGGTTGCGGCCGCGTCGAGGCGCTGGTCGAGCGGCACCATCGGCGCCCGCGCCAGCCAGGCCTGGATCTGGGGCCCGGCACGAT
>DATDAU010000107.1:0-5709 GCA_036525215.1 Allosphingosinicella sp. | reverse complement strand
CTCGGCATTCCCACCATCGACCTCCCGTTCGCGCAGAATCTCGACGACGTGAAGACCGGAATCGCCCGGCTGGCGGCCGCGCTCGGTCGGTCGGCAGCGGGCGCGGCCTTGCTCCGCCGCATCGCCGCGCTGGAACAGAGCCGGCCGCGGTCGGCCGCGGACACGATCTGGCTCGGCGGCGGCGGGCGCACCGTCGCTGCCAGCGGGCTCGAGGCGCAGTGGATGGCGCTTGCGGGTATGCGCCAGCGGGCCATGCAGGGCGACCGGGTGTCGCTCGAAACCCTGCTGACCGCGCCGCCGGCAGTGCTGCTGCGCAGCGACTATCGCGCCGGGCAATATTCGAACGGCCAGCGCTGGCTCGCCCACCCCCTCGCCCGCCGCCCGCTCGGCGCGCGCGTCGTCGCGACCGACGGTCGCCGCTGGACCTGCATGGGGCCCCTGCTGGTCGACGAAATCCATCGTTTGCGCGGGAGCCTGGCCCGATGACCGTACGGGTCGCCGCCTTCCTGGTCCTGGCGCTGACGCTCGCCTTTACGGCGGCGGTGCTGCTGCCCTGGCCGGTGCTGCACGACCTGCTCGATCGCGACCGCGCGCTCGGCATCGCGCTGATCGTCGATTTGCGCCTGCCCCGCGCCTTGCTGGCGCTCGCCTACGGTGCGACCCTGGGCGCGGCCGGCGCGGCGATCCAGGCCCTGTTTGGCAACCCCCTCGCTTCGCCCGACCTCACAGGCACGACCAGCGGCGCGGCTTTGGGCGCGGTGGTGACCGCCTATCTGTTCGGCTTCGCGGCGCCGATCGCTTTGTCGGTCGGAGCGGTCGCGGGCGCGCTCGGCGCGCTGGCGCTGCTGCTGGCGCTGGCCGGGCCGCGGGCGGAGACGGCGACACTGCTGCTGTCGGGCCTCGCGATCAGCGCGCTGGCCGGGGCGCTGACGACGCTCGCCCTTGCATTGGCGCCCTCCCCTTTCGCCTTCTATGACGCCTATGACTGGCTGATGGGCTCGCTGATCGATCGTAGCCTCGATCAATCCGCTTTCGCCGCTCTCCCCGCTCTGCTGACCATCCTCCTGCTGCTGCGCCTCGGTCCGAGCCTCGACCGGCTCGCGCTTGGCGAGGAGGTCGCCGAATCGCTCGGCCATCGCGTCGCCCGGCTGCGGCTGGAGGTGGTATGCCTCACCGCCTTCGGGGTCGGCGCCTGCGTCGCCATCTGCGGGGCGATCGGCTTCGTCGGCCTTGTCGCGCCGATCTTCGCCAGGCGGCTGACCGCAGGCCATCCCGGGCGTGCGATCCTGCCCGCGGCGATGATCGGCGCGCTGCTGCTGATCGCCGCCGATCTCGTCGTCCGACTGGCGCCGCTCGGCCGCACCCTGCCGATCGGCGTGGTCACCGCCTTGCTCGGCGCGCCCTTCTTCCTGTGGCTGGTCGCGCACATGCGCTGGCGGCTCCGGGCATGACCATCTTGCTCCAGGGCCGCGACCTGTCGCTTCCCGGCCGCCTGTTCGGCGCCTCGATCGTCCTTGCCGCGGGCGAGCTGGTCTGCCTGGTCGGGCCGAACGGCAGCGGCAAGACCAGCCTGCTCCACGCCCTGGCGGGGATCGGCGCACCGGGCGGCAGCGTCGACCTCGACGGCGTCGATCCACGCCGCCTCGGACCGGCGCGGCGGCCCGCCGCCCTCACCTTCCTTCCCGCCTCGCGCGACGTCGCCTGGCCGCTGGCCGGACGCGACCTGGTCGCCCTCGGCGGCGGCGGAGCGCCCCACCCGGCGCTGGAGCTGGAGAAGGTGCTCGACCGGCGCGTGGACACGCTCTCCACCGGCGAGCGCAGCCGGGTGCTGATCGCACGCGCCTTGGCGCCGCGGCCCAAGGTGCTGCTGCTCGACGAGCCGACCGCCAATCTCGACCCGCTCTGGCAGATCAGGCTGATGGAGCTGATCCGCGCCGAGGTCGGCGACGGTGAGCGGGCGGCGCTGGTCGCCATCCACGACCTCGACGCCGCGGCGCGCTTCGCCGACCGGATCGTGCTGATGGACGGCGGCCGGATCGTCGCCGAGGGCGCGCCGCGAGAAATGCTCGACGGGCCGCATCTCGCCGCCGTGTTCGGGATCGAACGGGTGTCGGGTGAATGGCGGCCGGTCAGGCCGCGGGAGGATCCGCGATCATCGCCGTGAAATTGGCCTCGGCGGCCAGCTTGTCGCCGACCATCGCCCGGCCGGCGAACTTGCAGACGGTGGCGCGCTTCTGGACGAATTCGACCTCGAGCCGCAGCAGCACGCCAGGCTCGACGGGGGTGCGGAATTTGGCGCCGTCGATCGCCATGAAATAAACCAGCTTGCCGGAACCAGTCAGGCCGAGCGATTCCACCGCCAGCACGCCCGCCGCCTGGGCAAGCGCCTCGACGATCAGGACGCCGGGCATGATCGGCCGATCCGGGAAATGGCCGGCGAAGAAGGGCTCGTTGATCGTTACCGCCTTGGTGGCGATGATGCGCTGATCGGGGATCAGCTCCTCGACGCGGTCGACGAGGAGCATCGGGAAGCGATGTGGCAACGCCGCCATCACCCGTCTGACGTCAAACGGGCCGATGGCGGCGTCGCTCATCTCGCGCTTCCCTTAGCGGCCCGTCGGGCGCGGCCGGGGCGGCGTCGTCGCCGGGGTCGTCGCCGGCGTAGCGGCCTGGGCCGGGGCGTTGACGTTCAGCGGAGCGGCGTTCTGGTTGACGATGGCAAGCACCGCCGCCGTCACGTCGAGCGCGGCCGCCGTGTTGATGATCTGGCCGGCGTCGACCGCGAGATTGGCGCCGCGCTGGGTCATCACCGCGTTCACGGCGGGACGGACGCGCTCGCCGATCTGCTGCAGCACGTAGCGCTGGTTACGCTCGTACGTCTGCTGGCGGCCCTGGATTTCAGTTGAGAAGGCCTGCTGGCGCTGCTCATAGGCCGTGATGCGGGCCTGCAGCGCCGCGTCGGGCTGCGTGCCCGCCGGCAGCGCGCCGACCGCGGTCTGGATCCCCGTCCGCTCGGTCTCAAGCTGCGTTCTCATCTGGGCCACGCGGGCCTGGATCGCTTGGCCCTGGGCAGTGAGCTGGGTGGCGGCGGCGGCGCAGGCCGTGCACGTGCGCGCGATCTGCTCGGAGTCGACGACGATGACCTGCGCGGGCGGAACCGGCTGGGCCTGTACGGCGGCGGGCATGGCTAGCGCGGCAACAGTCGCGCTCAGGATGAGTTTTTTCATTAGAAAGCAGTCCCTACGTTAAAGCTGAAGAGTTTGGTATCGTCGCCCGGCTCTGAGATGAGCGCTCTTGCGATATCGATTCTGAAAGGCCCGAAGGGCGAGTTCCAGTTGACGCCGAAGCCCACCGAAACGCGGGGGCTGGGCGTGTCACCGAGGAAGATTTCGCGGAACGGTACGGTCGCTGCTCGGGTCTGGACCTCGGTCGGCAGGCAGACGCCGTTGGCGGGAAGCGTGCGCACCGTGCCGTCGGCGACGAGCGTGCAGTCGATCGAGTGGAGCGGGCTGCCCGGGGCGATGTCGATCAGCTGCGGCTGGCGAACGTTCCACAAAGCGCCGACGTCGACGTAGATCGAGGGCCGCACGCCCAGCTCGCGCACGCTCTGGCCGAGCGGGATCTCAAGTTCCAGGCGGCCGAGATAGTAAGCGTGGCCGCCGATCGCGTCGTCCTGGATGGTGTTGCGGTCGGTCGACAGCGTGACGTTGGTGATCGTGCCGTCCGCGGCCTGATCGAACAGATAGGGCGTGCGCTGGATGCGCGGCCCGACGCCGCGGATGTCGAAGCCGCGAATCTGCGGGCTGCCGAGGAAGAAGCGGTCGTTGAGGCGCACCGGATCCACGTCCGGCGCGGTGTTCTCGAAGCCGTGGATATAACCGCCCTCGAGCTGGATCGAGAGGATGAAGTTGCGGAAGACGTTCCAATATTTGGCGCCGCTGAGCCGCGTTCTCAGATAGCGAACGTCGCCGCCAAGGCCGGCGAAATCCTGGCCGAGGACGATGCGCTCGCCCGAGCTCGGCCGCAGCCGGTTGTTGAGCGTGTCCCAGACCAAGGAATAGCCGATCTGGCTGTTCCAGCGGTTGCCGATCGTGTCACACAGATAGCGGCTGGCCTTGAGCGGGTCGCAGACCGGCGGCAACGGCCCGAGGATGCCGTCGGGATCGGTGAAGTAGAGATCCTCGGAAAGCGAGATCTGCTCGTAGCTGAGGCCGTAGCGCAGCGCCAAAGAGAGCTGGTCGGTGAGCGGCACGCCGCTGCGGATCTGCCCGCCGGTGCTGACCTGCTGGTAGGTGGTCGACCGGCTGCCGTCGCCGAGGAAGTTGAAGCTGTTATAGTCGCGCCGGAACAGATCGAAGCCGATGGCGATGTTGCGATCGAACAGATAGGGCTCGGTGAAGCCCAGCTCGAGCGACTTGGAATAGGTCGAGTAATTGAGCGCGGCGCGCAGCTCCTGGCCCTGGCCGCGGAAATTGCGCTGCTGGATGGAGACGTTGCCGATGAAGTGCTCGAGGCTCGAATAGCCGGCGGAAAGCTGGAGCTGGCCGGTGGCGCGCTCCTGGACCTCGACGCCGAGGACGACCCGGTCCGGCGCCGAGCCCTGGTTCTGCTGGATTTCGAGATTGTCCTGGAAGAAGCCCAGCGACTGGATGCGGTCGCGCGAGCGGCGGACGCGGACGTTGTTGAACGGATCGCCTTCGGCCAGGCGGAATTCGCGGCGGATCACCTTGTCGTTGGTGGTGGTGTTGCCGGAAATGTCGATCCGCTCGACATAGACGCGCGGGGTTTCCGCCACCCGGAAGGTGACGCCCATGGTCAGATTTTCCTGACTGCGGCTGAAGGACGGGCGAACGTCGGAAAAGGCATAGCCGAACAGGCCGGCCAGTTCGTTCAGGCGGGTGACGCTGTCCTCGACCTGCTGGGCGTTGTACCACTGGCCGGACCGCATCGGCAGCTGGGCCTGCAGGCGCGCGGCGTCGAAGTCGCGAATGTCGCTTTGCACGGCGACCTCGCCGAAGCGGTAGCGCTGGCCCTCCTCGATCACATAGGTGATAATGAAGTCGCGCCGGTCGGGCGTCAGCTCCGCGACTGCCGAGACGACGCGGAAATCGGCATAGCCCTGGGTCAAATAATATTGCCGCATCTTCTGCTGGTCGAAGGCCAGTCGATCCGGGTCGTAAGTGTCGCGCGAGCTGAAGATATTGTACCAGGTGTGCTCGCGGGTCGCCATTTGCGAGATGAGCGTGCCGTCGCTGAACTGCTCGTTGCCGATGATGTTGATGCGGCGGACGCGGCTCTTGGGGCCCTCGTTGATCTCGAAGACGACGTCGACGCGGTTCTGGTCGAGCTGGACGATCTGCGGCTCGACGCTGGCGGCATAGCGGCCTTGGCGGCGATAGAGCTCGATGATCCGGGCGACGTCGGCGCGGGCGCGCGAGCGGGTGAAGATCTGGCGCGGCGCCAGCCGGATTTCCGGCGTGATCTTGTCGTCCTTGATCCGGCGGTTGCCCTCCAGGACGATGCGGTTGATCACCGGATTCTCGCGCACGTTGATGACGAGGTTGCCGGTGTCGGCGCCGGCGATGGTGACGTCGGCGAACAATTCGGTGGCGAGCAGGTCGCGCAGCGCCTGGTCGAGCTTCTCGTTGTCGTAGGGCTCGCCGACGCGCAACGAGGTGTAGGACAGGACCGTCTCGGGCTCGAGCCGCT
>DATDAU010000106.1:0-18670 GCA_036525215.1 Allosphingosinicella sp. | reverse complement strand
TTCGCCGTCGGCGGCGAATGGGGCGGGGCGGTGCTGCTCGCGGCCGAACATGGCGACGCCGCCCGCCGCGGCTTCTGGGCGAGCTGGCCGCAGGCCGGCGTACCGGCGGGAAGCCTGATGGCCACTGCGATGCTGGCGCTGATGAGCGGGGTGATGAGCGACGCCGAGTTCATGCGCTGGGGCTGGCGGGTGCCGTTCCTTCTTTCCGCAATTCTGGTCGCGATCGGCTGGTGGGTCCGCACCGCGGTGGCCGAAAGCCCCGCGTTCGAGGCCGAGATGGAGGCGGCCGAGGCGCCGCCGAAACTGCCGGCGATCCTGGTCCTGCGCGAAAACCCGCTGGCGATCCTCACCGGCTCGGGGCTGCGCGTCGGCGAGAACATCTCCTATTACATCATCACGGTCTTCTCGCTCACCTACCTCACCGAGGTCGCGGCCGAGAGTCGGGGGCTGGCGCTCAAGGCGCTTTCTCTCGCCGCAGCCGTCCATTTCTGCGCCATTCCCCTGCTCGCCCGCCTGTCGGACCGGATCGGACGGCGCGCGGTCTATGCTTTCGGCGGCTTCGGCCTCGCCGCCTTCGTCTTCGTCTTCTTTCCGATGCTCTCCAGCGGCGACCGGTTCGCCATTTTCGCAGCAATCACGATCGCCCTGGTGCTGCACGGCGCGATGTACGGGCCGCAGGCGGCGATGATCGCCGAGCTCTTCCCGACCCGGACCCGCTATTCGGGCGCCTCGATCGCCTATCAGCTGACCTCGATCTTTGCCGGATCGCTGGCTCCGATCGTCGCCTTGTGGCTTTACCACCGCGAACATTCGGCGCTGCCGGTGGCGATCTATGTCGCCGTCGCCTGCGCGATCAGCGGCGTCAGCGCCCTGCTGGCGCGGGAGACCAAAGGCGTGGAGCTGGACGCGATAAAATGATTTGCGTCCGACTGGCTTGCCGGGCTGAGAGCACGATGATAGCCTTCGCCGCGACGTTCGTTTCGGCCCAAAGCGGGAGGAAGCCATGAAGTTTCATATGATTGCCGCGGCGCTCGCCGTTATCGCCGCCCCGATCGCCGTCTCGGCCACGGAGCCGACCACCGCGGCGCAGGGCGCCGACGATGCCAACAAGGTCACCTGCCGGGTCACCCGTGAGGTGGGTAGTCGCCTCGGCGGAACCCGTACCTGCCGCACCGCCGCCGAATGGCGGGCCTATCATGCCGAGGTGCGCAATACGGTCCAGCGCGTCCAGAATCAGGGTGCGACCTTCTGCGACCCCAGTGGCAACGGTCCGCGCTGCTAAGCTGCTGACCGGCGCCAGGCGCAACCCCAATGAAAAAGGCCGCCGGCTCCTCGGAGCCGGCGGCCTTTTTCTTGATTCAGAGGTAAGCGGGTCAGGCCTGGTCGGCCGACTCGCCTTCCTCACCGCTCTCGACTTCGGCTTCGGCCTCGGCGGCCGGGGCCTCCGGAGCCGGAGCCGCTTCAGCAGCCGGCTCCGCGACGATTTCGCCCGGTTCCAGCGTCTCGTCGCGCTCCTCGATAAAGCCCGAAACGTCCTTCTCGAACATCTCGGCCATCACGTCCTTGCCCTGCAGTTGCAGCTCGGCCTCTTCGGGCGAGCGGGCGATGTTGACGCTGATCATCACCGAAACCTCGGGATGGAGCTGGACCTTCACGTCCTGCAGACCGATCGCCTTGATCGGGCGGTCGAGCACGATCTGGTTCTTGGCGACCTTGTGGCCGGTGGCTTCCAGCGCCTCGGCGAGGTCGCGGGCGGAAACCGATCCGTAAAGCTGGCCGGTGTTCGAGGCCTGGCGGATCAGCTGGATCCGGGCGCCGTCGACCTTCTTGGCTTCACCCTCGGCCGCGCCGCGGCGTTCGGCGTTGGTCGCTTCGATCTTCTCGCGATTGGCTTCGAAGACCTTGCGGTTCGATTCGTTGGCGCGCAGCGCCTTGCCGTTGGGCAGGAGGAAGTTGCGGGCATAGCCGTTCTTCACCTTGACCACGTCGCCGATCGAACCAAGCTTCTCGATGCGCTCGAGCAATATCACGTCCATCGCTCTCGCTCCTTATTTCACGACATAGGGGAGAAGGCCGAGGTGGCGGGCGCGCTTGATCGCCTTGGCCAGCTCGCGCTGCTTCTTGGTCGAAACCGCGGTGATGCGGCTGGGGACGATCTTGCCCCGCTCGGAGACGAAGCCCTGGAGCAGGCGGACGTCCTTATAGTCGATGCGCGGCGCATCCTTGCCGGAGAAGGGGCAGGATTTGCGGCGGCGGAAAAATGGGCGTGCCATCGTGTCTGTCCTTTCCCTTTAGAGGTCGAAATCGTCGCGGCCGCGGCCGCCACGGTCGCCGCGATCCCGGTCACGGCCGCCACGGTCGCCGCGGTCGTCGTCGCCGCGGCGCTTGTCGCGCTCGCCGCGCCGCATCATCGCGGACGGGCCCTGCTCGTGCTCGTCGACCTTGATGGTCATGTAACGGATCACGTCTTCGTTGATCTGGGTCTGGCGCTCCAGCTCGGCGACCACCGGGGCGGGCGCGTCGAAGTCGAGAGCGACATAATGGGCCTTGCGGTTCTTGGCGATCCGGTAGGCGATGTTGCGGAGGCCCCAGGTCTCGGTCCTGACGACCTTTCCGCCATTGTCCTCGATGATCTTGGTGGCGGTTTCCGCCAGCGTGTCCACCTGGGCCTGGGCCAGGTCCTGACGCGCCAGAAACACATGCTCGTAAAGCGGCATGGTGCGCATATCCTTGTCTTGGCCGATCGCTGACGCCGCCCAATGCGGACGCCCCTCCGGCTGTCGTCGTAAAAAAACCGGGGGCGGAAGGCATGGCCTCCGCCCCGGATGGCCGGTCACATAGAGGATCCCGCCGATTTTGCAAGCCGCCTTGCTCTTCGCCGAAGCGCTGACTAGGCGACGCCAGGGCCCGGACGGCCGGCACAGGGGATCGAGACATGCGCGCATTCATTTTTCCGGGGCAGGGCAGCCAGGCGGTCGGCATGGGCAAGGCGCTCGCCGAGGCGAGCCGCGAGGCCCGCTCCGTCTTCCAGGAAGTGGACGAGGCGCTCCAGCAGAACCTCTCGAGGCTGATGGCCGACGGCCCGGCCGAGGAGCTCATTCTCACCGAAAACGCCCAGCCGGCGATCATGGCCAACGCCATCGCCACCCTTCGCGCCTCGGGCATCGACCTCGCCGACAAGGCCGATTTCGTCGCCGGACACAGCCTCGGCGAATATTCGGCCCTGTGCGCCGCGGGCACCTTCGATCTCGCAACCACCGCGCGGCTCCTCAAATTGCGCGGCAGGGCGATGCAGGCGGCGGTGCCGGTGGGACAGGGGGCGATGGCCGCCTTGCTCGGCGCCGACATCGCCATCGCCCAGGCGGTCGCCAAAGAGGCGGCCGAGGGCGAAATCTGCGCGGTCGCCAACGACAACGATCCGTCGCAGGTCGTCATCTCCGGTCACAAGGGCGCGATCGACCGCGCCCTCGAGATCGCCAAGGAGAAAGGCGCCAAGCGCGCCATCCTCCTGCCCGTCTCCGCCCCCTTTCACTGTGTGCTGATGCAGCCCGCCGCGGACGCCATGGCCGAGGCGCTCGCCGGCGCCGCGATGGCGCCGCCTTCCGTCTCGCTCTACGCCAACGTCACCGCCGGACCGGTCGACAGCCCCGATTCGATCCGCGACCTGCTCGTCGAGCAAGTGACCGGCATGGTCCGCTGGCGCGAAAGCGTCGCCAACATGGCCGCGGCCGGCGTCACCCATTTCGTCGAGTTCGGTGGCAAGGTTCTCGGTCCGATGGTCAAGCGCATCGCACCCGACGCCACGGTGACCAGCGTGATTTCGATGGACGACATCGGCGCCCTGGTGAAGGAGATTTGAACATGTTCGACCTCACAGGCATGACCGCTCTGGTCACCGGCGCCTCGGGCGGGATCGGTTCGGCGATCGCCAATGGCCTCGCCGCGCAGGGCGCGCGGCTGGCGCTGTCGGGCTCGAATGCCGACAAGCTCGAGGCGTTTCGCGCCGGCCTCGGCGGCAACCATGTCGCCCTGCAATGCGACCTTTCGGACGGGGCGGCGGTCGATGCGCTGGTGCCGAGGACGGTCGAGGCGCTCGGGCAGATCGACATATTGGTGAACAATGCCGGCGTCACCCGCGACAATCTCGCCATGCGGATGAAGGACGAGGAATGGTCCGACGTCATCCGCGTCAACCTCGAGGCCGCCTTCCGCCTCGCCCGCGCCGCCTTGAAGCCGATGATGCGCGCCCGCTTCGGCCGGATCGTTTCGGTCACTTCGGTGGTCGGCGTCACCGGCAATCCCGGCCAGGCCAATTACGCCGCCTCCAAGGCGGGGATCATCGGCATGTCGAAGGCGCTCGCCCAGGAAGTCGCCAGCCGCGGCATCACCGTCAACTGCATCGCCCCCGGCTTCATCCGCTCGGCGATGACCGACACCCTGCCCGAGGCGCAGAAGGTGGCTCTGCTCGGCCGGATCCCGATCGGCGATCTCGGCACCGGCGAGGACATCGCCGCGGCGGCCGTCTACCTCGCCAGCCGCGAGGCCGGCTACGTCACCGGACAGACGCTGCACGTCAACGGCGGCATGGCGATGATCTGATCGACGGTGAGAGGGCCGCCGGCGGTGCCGGGAACCCTCGTGCCGATCCACTTGCCTTTTGCACTTGGGAACGGCTAGGGCAGGGGCCAACGAATAAGCCTCTAGGGAAAGGTGGACTATGAGCGAGACTTCCGACCGCGTTAAGAAGATCGTTGTCGAACATCTGGGTGTCGAAGCGGACAAGGTCACCGAGGAAGCCAGCTTCATCGACGATCTCGGCGCGGACAGCCTCGACATCGTCGAACTGGTCATGGCTTTCGAGGAGGAATTCGGGGTCGAGATCCCGGACGACGCCGCCGAGAAGATCACGACCGTCAAGGACGCCATCGACTATATCGACCAGAACAAGGCGTAAGCCGGGTTTGGCTGTCCGCCCCGCCTGGCGGTGAGCGAGCCGAGTCATTGAAACAGCGGCTCCCCGCCCTAGGTCGGGGAGCCGTTTGCTGTTAGGGGCTCCCCCAAGCGGGGAGCCGACCGATTTCTGAGGAGTATGGCTATGCGCCGTGTCGTCGTCACCGGACTGGGTCTTGTCACGCCGTTGGGCGGCGATGTGGAGACCAGCTGGCGGAACCTGATCGCCGGGAAGAGCGGCGCCGGGCCGATTACCAAGTTCGACGCCAGCGACCAGAAATGCACGATCGCCTGCGAGGTGAAGCCTGCCGACCACGAATTTGGCTTCGACCCTGGCAAGCGGGTCGATCACAAGGTTCAGAGGCAGGTCGATCCGTTCATCGTCTACGGCCTCGACGCCGCCGGACAGGCGCTGGAGGATGCGGGCCTGACCGAGATGGACGAGGCGACGCGGCTACGCGCGGGCGTGTCGATAGGCTCGGGGATTGGCGGCCTCCCGGGAATTGAGAGCGAAAGCCTGTTGCTGGCCGAAAAGGGACCGGGACGGGTTTCCCCGCACTTCGTGCACGGGCGACTGATCAACCTGATCTCGGGTCAGGTGAGCATAAAGTACGGCCTGATGGGACCGAACCATGCGGTCGTCACGGCTTGCTCGACCGGCGCGCATTCCATTGGCGACGCCGCCCGGATGATCCGTGACGACGATGCCGACATCATGCTGGCCGGCGGGGCGGAAGCGACGGTCTGCCCAATCGGAATCGCCGGCTTCGCTCAGGCCCGTGCGCTCAATACGAGCTACAATGACCGGCCGGAGCAGGCGAGCCGGCCCTACGACAAGGATCGCGAAGGTTTCGTCATGGGCGAAGGCGCCGGCGTCGTCGTTCTCGAGGAATTCGAACATGCCAAGGCGCGTGGCGCGAAAATCTATGCCGAAGTGGTGGGCTATGGCCTGTCGGGCGACGCCTATCACGTCACCGCGCCTCATCCCGACGGCTATGGCGCCTTTCGGTCCATGGAGATGGCTCTGAAGAAGGCGGGTATGACGCCGAGCGACATCGATTATATCAACGCGCACGGCACCTCGACCATGGCCGATACGATCGAACTTAGCGCCGTGAAGCGTCTGTTCGGCAATGCGATCGGCAAGGTGTCGATGAGTTCGACCAAGTCGGCGATCGGCCATTTGCTCGGTGGTGCGGGCGCGGTCGAGGCGATCTTCTGCATCCTGGCGATCCGCGACCAGATCGTGCCGCCCACCCTGAACCTCGACAATCCGGATGAGGGCACCGAAGGCGTCGATCTCGTGCCACACAAGGCGCGGCAGCGCGAGGTAAAGGCCGTGCTCAACAACAGCTTCGGCTTCGGCGGCACCAATGCCAGCTTGGTGATGAAGGCCGTTTAAGGATCAGATCCAATGAGTGGGCTTCCCCGCTTCGAGATGAAGCGGCTGCTGCTGATCCTGGTTCCCGGCCTCGCGGTGCTCGCGGCCGGGATCGCCTTCTGGCTGTTCTGGGCGGGGCCGGGGCCGACCTCCGAGCCCAGGACCCTGATCGTCGCCCAGGGATCGAGCCTGGCGCGCGTTGCGGGTCAGCTGGAGCAGGCCGGCGCGATTCGCGGAGGCGCGGGAACGTTCCGCGGCTTCGCCCGCATCTTCGGCTCGTCCGATCCGGTCCAGGCCGGCGAATTCCTGATTCCGCCGGGGCTCAGCGCCGACGGCATCCTCGACCTCCTCCAGCACGGCCGGCCGGTGCAGCGGCTGGTGACCATCCCCGAAGGCATGCCGTCGGTGCTGGTCCGGGACCGGCTGGCGGCCATCCCCTTCCTCACCGGCCAAGTCGCCGTGCCGGCGGAGGGCTCGGTGTTGCCGAACAGCTATTCCTACCGGCGCGGCGAGGCGCGCGCGGCCGTGCTCGCCCGAATGCAGGTGGCGATGCGCCGGGAGCTGGCGCGGCTCTGGGCCGCCCGGCGTCCGGACGTCGCGGTCGCCAGTCCTGAGCAGGCGATCATCCTCGCCTCGATCGTCGAGAAGGAAACCGGCAAGCCAAGCGAACGGCGGATGGTGGCGGGCGTCTATTCGAACCGGCTGCGCCGTTCGATGCCCCTCCAGGCCGATCCCACCGTCATCTATCCGGTTACGCAGGGGCGGCCGCTCGGGCGGCGGATCCTGGCGTCGGAGCTGCGCGCCAATAACGGCTACAATACCTATGCCCGCGCCGGCCTGCCGATCGGTCCCATCGCCAATCCCGGGCGCGCGTCGATCGCCGCCGTGCTCAACCCGGCGCCGACCAACGCCCTCTATTTCGTCGCCGACGGCAGCGGCGGCCACGTCTTCGCGGACACGCTGCCCCAGCACCAGGCCAATGTGCAGCGCTGGTTCGCCATCCGCCGCGCCCGCGGCGAGATGTAGGGGTCCGCGTTTCCGCGGACCCCTGTTAGTCTTACGAAAGCCAGCCCTTCTTGGCGCCGTCATGCGCCAGCCAGGCCAGCACCAGCGAGATCAGGATCACCGCGATCGGCAGGCCGAGCGCGCTCCCGCTCGGAGCCGCACCGCTCATTCCGAACAGCCAGACGGTCTGGGCGATGACGGCGAGCAGCGACAGGATCAGCAGCAGCCGCGACCAGCTTTTGAGCATGAGCAGGCCGAGGCAGCCGAGCACGCCGCCGAACACGGCGATGGCGAAAGCCCCGGTCACCCAGGCCGGCATGACGGTCATCGCCGCCTCGCCGCCGCTAAGCACGCCGACGGTCTGAAGATAGGCATAGCAGCCGAAGGCATTCCACAAGAGACCGAGCAAGGCGACGATGCGAAGCCAGGCCGGCGCAGGCGATGCGATTGCGTTCATGGTTCCCCTCCCTGTTGAACTGGGCGGGAGACTGCTCGTTTCGTATCCGTATCGCAAGCCGGTTAATTGCGCCTCAATTCGACTAGTCCCCCTAACCGAGCCAACCCTTGCGGGCCGCGACATTGCCGAGCCAGACCAGCAAGGCGGCGATGACCAGGATCACCGCGCCCATCATCAACGCCACGTTGCCGTGGACCGCAAGGGCATCGCTCATGCCAAGGATCCAGACCTGCTGCGCGACGATTGCGATCACCGAGACCAGGAGCAAAGGGTTCGACCAGCGTTTGAGCAAGACAAGGCCGAGCGCGCCGAGCAGGCCGGAGAAGACTGCGATGGCGAAGGCGCCGGTCACCCAAGCCGGGACGCTTCCGGCCAGAGCCCGCTCGGCCTCTCCCATTCCGGCCAAAGGATCGCCGAACAAGCCGACCTTCCTCAGATACATGAACACGCCGATCGCGTTCCACGCCAGCCCCAGCAACGCGGCCAGGCGGAACCAGCCGGGCGCCTTCGCGCCGATCAATTCGTTCATCGTCGCACCTCCCTGACAGACAGGCAAGGTTGCGCCAGTGCCGACGGGAAATCCAGAGGGTCTAAACCCGCCGATACTCCATTGCGGCGTCGATGCTGATCAGGGGCTCGACGACCACCTTTCCGGCCTCGGCGCTGGCATGGATCAGGAGGAGATCGTCGACCATCAGGCCGACGCCGTACCCAAACGATACGACGTCGCCGCGGCGCAGCGGAGTTCCCGGCGCAACCGGCGTGCCGAGCAGGCGCTGCTGGTCGGCGAGGCGCGGCGCCTTGATGCCGCAAAGGCCGAGCGCCAGCTGGACGAGGCCGGTGGCGTCGATCCCTTCGCCGCCGCGGCCGCCGGCCAGGAAGGGCGCGCCGAGCAGCCGCTCGGCGACGAGGACCGGGTCGCTCTCCGGTTCGTCGAGACCGCGGACGTGGCACAGGGGCACCAGGCCATATTCGGTGGCGAGAAAGGCGCCCTGCTCATGCCCCTGGAGGCGCGAGCCCATCGGCAGAAAAGCGAGGATCGTCGCACCCAGCGCCGGCTCGGCGGTGACCGGCGCCGATTTTTCGCAGACGATATGGGTCGCTTCCTCCGGATCGGTGAGTGCGATCGCTTCGACATAGCCGGTGACGTGGTCGCCGCGGCAATAGCCCCAGGCCCGCCCGCCGGCATATTCGAGCACCGCGAAATCCTCGCCGGGAAGCAGTTCCGAGACGGCGCCCGAATCCTCGGTCGGTCCCGACCGTACCAGAGCCGGGCTGGCGCCGCAGCCGCGCACCAGCGGCCGCGCGTAATGCGGCGCGAAGATCAGGCCGGCCAGGCCGATATCGGCGATGTCCTTGCGATAGGCGTGGACGCGGGCGTCGAGGTTCAGCGACGCGCCGGTCAGATGAAAACGGTCATCCGCCCTGGAGTATGAATCCCCGTTCGCTGCTTGGCGCTTTGCGCGCGGAGCAATTCTGCTCGACGTTCCGTTCGAAGCCTTCAAGAAAATCCTGTCCTGTGCTCGTCTTGGCGACGAAGACGTTGCGCCGATCGTTCTCGTCGCGAACGCGCCGCAGATAGCCGAGCGAGCCGAGCGTGTTCAAGGCGCGCGTGATGACGGGCTTCGAAACGCCCAATGAAAGGGCAAGGCCGCGCACGGTGTGCGGGCCGGGGGTGAGGTAGACGAGAAGCATAAGCGCCATCTGACGGTTGGTGAGATCGGGCTCGCCCGAACGCACGTAACTGATCAGAGTCCGCATCCAACTCGTAAGGGCTTGGTCCGCCAAGGGTCCTGCTCCTAACTGGATCGACGTTACGGGGGTATAACCAACAAGGACTGATTTCGTTGCCGATTTTCTTCGGTTCGTCGCATTCGCCGGTCGGCGCGTCACGCCGGGGGCGATGATCAGCGGCCCTGGTAGCGGCTCCGAAGCATTTCCCATGCCGCCCTCAGGCCCAAAGCGTCGCCGCCCTTGGGGCGTCCGGGTTTGGCGGCGGGCCGCCAGGCGAAGGTGTCGAGATGCGCCCAGGGCGTGCCGGCGGGGACGAAATTCTGCAGGAACAGGGCTGCGGTCACCGCCCCGGCCATCGGCGCTTCCGACATATTGCCGAGGTCGGCGACGTCGGATTTCAACATTTCGTCATAGGGTTTCCACAGCGGCATCCGCCACAGGGGATCGGACTCGCGCGTGCCGCAGGCGAGCATCGATTCGGCGAGATCGTCGTCATTGGCGAACAGAGCGGGGAGATCGGGGCCGAGCGCGACTCGCGCCGCGCCGGTCAGGGTGGCGAAATCGAGGATCAGCTCGGGCTTCTCCTCGCCCGCCCGCGCAAGCGCGTCGCCCAGGACCAGCCGCCCTTCCGCGTCGGTATTGCCGATTTCGACGCTGAGGCCGCCGCGGCTCTTCAATATGTCGCCGGGCCGGAAGGCCGCGCCGGAGACGGCATTCTCCACCGCCGGGATGAGCAGGTGCAGGCGGACAGGAAGGTTCGCCTTCATCACCAGCCGGGCGAGCGCGAGCGCGTGGGCGGCGCCGCCCATGTCCTTCTTCATCAGCCGCATGCCCGAGGACGGCTTGAGGTCGAGCCCGCCGGAATCGAAGCAGACGCCCTTGCCGACCAAAGCGAGCCGGGGATGGCGCTGGTCGCCCCACGTCAATTCGATCATCCTCGGCGCACGGTCCTCGCTCGCCGCGCGGCCGACCGCCGCCACCATCGGATAACCTTCGTCCAGCGCCTTGCCGGCGGTGATCGCGACCTTGGCGCCGCACTCCGCCGCGACCGCCTCGGCCGCTGCCTGCAGTTCGGCGGGGCCGAGATCGCCTGCGGGAATGTTGACAAGGTCGCGGACCAGGAAGGTCGATTCGGCGATCGCCACCGTTTCGTCGATCCGCGCCGGCTCGTCGGTCAGCAGCACGCATTTGCCCTTGCCGGCCTTCTCCTTCTTGTAGCGGTCGAACCGATACTGGCCGAGCAGCCAGCCTAGGATCGCGGGGCCGGGACCCCGGCCGGCGACGCGGTATACGCCCTCGGGCAGGCTTTCCGCCGCCTTGGCCAGGCACCAGGGGCTCAGTTCCTCGACATTGGCGACCCCGAGCAGCGCCGACCATTCGTCCCGCTCGCCGGGCAGGATCGCGAGCTGGAAGCCGTCGCCCTTGAAGCCCTGGGCCTCGGCGGCGAGGCGGCTGCGCGCCGGCGCGTCCTTCTGCCAGGCCTCGAAGCCCTTCTTGTCGACGAGGTGTAGTGCGACGGCGGCCTGGCCCTTGTCGGGCTTCAGCAGGGCTTTGAGATCGGTCATGGCCGGCATTTAGGGCCTGAACGCCGCAGGTAGAAGCGCTTTCGCCGTCGCGGCTGTGCGTCCGCGGGAAGGTAATTGTGCGCCCGTTAACCTCTTTTTTGGAAACCTCGTAGTATTACGGTATCGATAGTCCGATATGGACTTCGTTGGAGAAAGTGCGTGATCGTTGCGATAAAGATCGAGGAAGAGGGCGAGCCGCGCCGCGCCGAGCGGTTCGGGACGTCGACCGATGCCAAGATGCGGCCCTTCCGAAGCGGTACCGAGCCGATCCGCATCATCGATATCTCGACCCATGGCTGCGGCTTCGAATCGCGCTGGCCGTTCCGCGAGGCGATGATGGCTTTGCTTTATCTGCCCGGCCTGGAGCCGTGGGCCGCCACCATCAAATGGTGGGAGGACGGGCGCGGCGGTGTCGAATTCCTCCGTCCGCTCCACCCGGCCGTCCTCGACCGCTTTGTCGCCGGCATCGCCGCCGGCTCCCCGCCGCCGCGGCCCGCCTTGGGCTGACCGCGAGCAGTTCGAAACGCACTCAGGCGCTGAGCGGCTCTCCGTTAGATCGTGCTCGCCGGCGTCCTCGATCCGGACCTTGACGATGTCGCCTTCCTCCCGGATCGACCAGGTCGACGATCACGTCGAGATCGCGGCCGACCTTGGCAGCGAGCCTGGCGGCGGAAATGGCGGCGCTGAGTTACAGGCGCAAATGGATGCCGCGCCGGTGCAGCGGGATCAAAAGCGCCAGCACCACGAGCAGCACCGCCAGCGCGTAGAGAAACGACGAGAGATAGGGGGCGTGGAGCAGCCCGTCGACCGCCGCGAAGCCGGCCGCCTGGAAGCCCAGCCTCATCCCCGCCAGACCGATGAGCAGCGAGACGACATAAGCGAGGATCGCGTTCATCCCGAACAAATCAAAGGGCAGAAGCAGGCGGCGGACCGCTGCACTCCTCGTCGCGACGATGCAGCCGGCAAAGAGAAGGGCGGACAGGCCCGTCGAGAGCAGAACGAAGCTGCTCGTCCAGATCCTCTTGTTGATCGGAAAATAGGGTGCGAGCGCGAGGCCGAGCAGAGCGAGCGCGAGTCCGGCCAGCGCGGTCCACAAGGTCGCGCGCCACAAGGTCGAGCGATCGCGCGCGCGTTGCCAGGCGAGCGCGGCGAGCAGGCCGAACAGCACGTTGGCGGTGGCCGGCAGCGTGGAGAAAAGCCCCTCGGGATCGTAGACGACATTGCCGGCATTGTCCGTGCCCAGCCGCCACATATGCCCTGCGCCCACGATCGCGCGGTCGACCTGACCGGCGAGATTGCCTTCGGGCGTGAAATCCCCGCCGAGCGCCATCGCCACCCAATAGCCGAGCAGCAGGACGATGATGGCAATGAGGATCGCGGCGGGGTTGAGGCGCGCCTTGCCATCGGGTGCGCGGTGCGCGGTAAGAATCGCGAAGCTCGCAGCGAGCCCGAAGCAGAGGCCGAGGCGGGGCAGCACGCCAAAGACCCGAAACATCTCGATGCTCGGCCGCGCGAGCATCTGCCACGCCCAGCCGATCGCGATCAGTCCGAAGACCCGCCACGCGATGCGCCGCCAGAGCAAATTGCTGATGGCGCGTGGGAAGGACAGGCCGAGAGCGAGGCCCATCGCGCAGAGAAAGGCGGGGAAAACGAGGTCGGTCGGCGTGAAGCCATGCCATTCGGCATGATCGAGCGGCCACCAGACATGCTCGCCCGACCCCGGCGTGTTGACGATGATCATGCCCGCGACGGTCAACCCGCGAAAGCTGTCGAGCGCGGCGAGACGGGGGCGTGGCGGGCGTTGCATCGCCCTTATCCTAGGATCCGGACTCATGACCGGCAACGGACGTGTCGGAGTGGATTTTGGCGCAGGGCCAGAAGCGAGCAGTGACCGACGAGCGACGCCGCCCGGCGTCAAATGCCGTCCGCCCCTTCCGGGGTCGTCCGGAGAAGCCGGTCACGAGTCCGGAGCTTGGGTATTTTGCCCCTGCTCGTCACCTCGCGGCTGGCACCCCGTAGAGATCGTGCTCGTCGGCGTCCTCGATGCGGACCTTGACGATGTCGCCGGGCGCCAGATGGCCGGCGTCGCGCAGATGGACCTCGCCGTCGATCTCCGGCGCGTCGGCCTTGGAACGGCCGCTGGCGCCGCCTTCCTCGTCCACGACATCGACGATCACGTCGAGGTCGCGGCCGATTTTTGCGGCCAGCCGGGCGGCCGAGATGGCGGCGGTCTTCTCCATGAAGCGGGCATAGCGCTCTTCCTTGACCGCTTCGGGGACCACACCCGGCAGGCTGTTGGCGGCGGCGCCGCTGACCGGCTCGAACTTGAAGGCGCCGACCCGGTCGAGCTGGGCCTCTTCCAGCCATTGCAGCAGATAGTCGAAATCGGCCTCGGTCTCGCCGGGGAAGCCGACGATGAAGGTCGAGCGGATGGCGATGTCGGGGCAGATGGCGCGCCAGGCGCGGATCCGCTCGAGCACCCGGGCCTCGTTGGCCGGCCGCTTCATCGCCTTCAGCACGCTCGGGCTGGCATGCTGGAAGGGGATGTCGAGATAGGGGAGGACCAGCCCCTCGGCCATCAGCGGGATCACCCGGTCGACGTGCGGATAGGGGTAGACATAATGGAGCCGCACCCAGGCGCCGAGTTTGCCGAGCTCGCGGGCGAGGTCGGTCATATGCGCCCGGACTTCGCCACCCTTCCAGGGCCAGGAGGCGTGCTTGAGGTCGAGCCCGTAGGCCGACGTATCCTGGCTGATGACCAGTAATTCCCTGGTCCCCGCCGCGACCAGTTTCTCGGCCTCGCGCAGGATCGCGTCGGGACGGCGGCTGACCAGGTCGCCGCGCAGGCTGGGGATGATGCAGAAAGCACAGCGGTGGTTGCAGCCTTCGGAGATCTTCAAATAGGAGTAGTGGCGCGGGGTGAGCTTCAGCCCGGCGTCGGGCACCAGGTTGAGATAGGCCGAAGGCGGGATCGGCGCGGCGACGTGGACGGCGCCGACCACGTCCTCATATTGGGCGGCGCCGGTGATGGCGAGGACGTCCGGGAAGCGCGCCCGGATCATCTCCGCTTCCTTGCCCAGGCAGCCGGTGACGATCACCCGGCCGTTCTCGGCGATCGCCTCGCCGATCGCGTCCAGGCTCTCCGCCTTGGCCGAATCGAGGAAGCCGCAGGTGTTGACCAGGACGACGTCGGCGCCGGCATAATCGGGCGACATCTGGTAGCCGTCAGCGCGCAGCTTGGTCAGGATCCGTTCGGAATCGACCAGGGCCTTGGGACAGCCGAGCGAAACCATGCCGACCTTGGGCGGGGAGGGGAGTTCGAGTTCCATGGGAGTGCGCCACATAGGGGCAGACGGGCGATTTTGAAAGCACCCGCCGGATTTGCGCCTCAGTCGTAGAGTTCGCCCAGCCGGGCCAGCGATTCTTCGTGGGTCAGATCGAGGTGCAGCGGCGTCACCGCGACGTAGCCGTCGTCGATCGCCTCCAGGTCGGTGTCGTGGCCGGGAGTCTGGATCATCGGCCCCAGGCCGAACCAGTAATAGGCATAGCCGCGCGGATCGGTGCGGCGGTCGATCCTGAGCCGCCCGTAATCGCGCAGCCCCTGGCGGACGACGCGCACGCCCTTCACCTCGCCGGGCGGTAAAGCCGGGAAGTTGACGTTGACCAGGGTGCGGTTGGCCATGGGCGTTTCGATCAGTGGCCGCAGCACCCGCTCCGCCCAGGCCTCGGCGGCGGCAAAGGGCACCGTGTCGCCCATGCCCTCGCGCGGATAGCATTGGCTGAGCGCGATCGAGGGAATGCCGGCCAGCGCCCCTTCCATCGCCGCCGACACCGTGCCGGAATAGGTGACGTCCTCCCCCAGATTGGCGCCGCGGTTGACGCCCGACAGGATCAGGTCCGGCCCAGCTTCCTTCATGATGTTGGCGAGCCCCATCATCACCGCGTCGGTCGGCGTGCCCGTCACCGCGAACCGCCGCTCGCCGAGCTTCCGCAGGCGCACCGGCACGGTCAGCGTCAGCGAATGCCCGGCCCCCGACTGCTCCTCCGCCGGCGCGACGATCCAGATATCGTCGGAGAATGCCCGCGCTATCCGTTCGAGGACCTCAAGTCCCGGGGCACGGATGCCGTCGTCGTTGGTCAGGAGAATGCGCATGGGCGCGCTATGGCCGCGCAGGTGAAGCCGGGCAAGCGCTCCAAAATCTGTTGTGTAGCGATGGGGAGGAAATACATGAAAAAGGCCCCGCCCGGACGAACCGGACGGGGCCCTTTGCTCTCCCCTCTGGCTGAGCTCAGGCTTCGGCGGCGGCTTTCTTGCCGAGCCGCTTGCGGGCGACGAGGGTCGCAGCGGCGGCGCCGAACAGCAGGATCATCGGCGGTGCCGGAACCGGGGTTCCGCCGGTCGACGACGACGAGCCGTGGCCGCCCGACGAGGAGCTGGTGCTGCCGCTGGTCGAACCGCTGGTGGAGCCGCTCGTCGAGCCGCTGGTCGAACCGCCGAAGCTGCTTGAGCCACCGGTCGCGCCCGACGAGCTGCTGCTGGTCGAGCCGCTGCTCGCCGAGGAAGCGGACGAGGCCGAGGACGACGCGCTGCTGCCCGACGAGGCGCTGCTGCCCGAGCTGCCCGAACTGCTGGAGCCGGAGCTGCCGCTGGAGCCGCTCGAACCCGAGCTGCCGCTGGACCCGTGACCGCCCGACGAACCGTGGCCGCCCGACGAACCATGTCCGCCCGAGGAGCCGTAGCCGCCAGTCGAGCCGTGGCCACCCGAGGAACCATGCCCGCCCGAGCTGCCGTGACCGCCGGAGGAGCCGTGCCCACCCGAGCTGCCGTGGCCGCCCGAGCTGCTCTTGCCGCCGCTGGAGCTGGAGCCGCTCGAACCCGAGCTGCTGCTCGAGGCCGAGCTGGCGCTCGAGGCGCTCGATGCGCTCGAGGCCGAAGAGCCGCCGCTCGACGTCGAGGTCGAGCCGCCCGAGGTCGAAGTCGAGCCGCCGGAGGTCGAGGTCGAGCTGCCGGTGCTGCCGCCGGTCGACGTCGAGGTCGAGCCGGTGGACGAACTCGAAATGACGATGTTGCCGCCGGAGCTGGAGCTGCCGCCGAAGAAGCCACCGCTGAAGAAGCCGCCGCCGAAGCCGAAGCCGCCGCTGGAGCCGCCGACCATGATCGGAACGCCGCCGCCGCCGGTGCTGGCCACCGCCACGGGGGGCGGGGGCGGGGGGGCGAACATCGGCGGAATGATCGTCCGCGTCACGGTCTGGGTCGGCGTCGCGCAGGAGATCCGCCGAACCGTGCGCCTGACAACGCGGCGATGGCCGGACCTCACCACCCGGCGCACATGCGTTCCCGCATGGGCCGTGCGAACGATATGTGGGCGAGCCACGGGATTTTCTGTGACCGCAACCGCGCCGCCGCCGATGATCGCACCGCCGCACGTGCAGGCACAGAGTTTCGCCAAAGCCATTCTTACCGACATAAGACACCCCGTTTTCTGACCGACCGGTTGGATGTCGAATGGCCTGCTTGGAATGGCTGACCAATGTTCATCGCCGGCGTGGCAATAAGGACCGAATGCAAACGCGGGGTTTAAGCGCAAGCGCGTTAACCCTCTTCTTGCCTGAAATGCCCCGGATTCGGCCCTCCCGGCGGCCTTCCGTCCCATTGCTGAACAGCTTCTTTGGAGGCGTGAACGGGGCACGGCGCGAGATTTTTGGGCGGGGTGGTTAATGGTGCGGCGATTCGAGGTCGAGGCGCCCGATTCGCGGCCGAGCCGCCCCGGCCACAAGCCCGGCTTGTGGCCGGAGCCGGCGCAGGGCCGGCCGGCGGGGCACCCGACGTCGACAGCCAGGCCGCCCTGGCTGTCCTGCCCGGCCGCTGGGGTTTAGTCCCCAAGGCGGCCCTGACTCAGCGACCACCAATGATTCAAAGTCTTCCCCATGGCGCGCCGCACAATTTCCTGGCCGCCCGCACCCTCACAACTTTCACCTAGGGCGCTCCTCTTTTTTCACCCTCTTAGAGTGACTTGTGCTGGCTACCCGCCATGAGTATAGGCGCGATGGGGTGGGCGGTTTAGATTCGGGCCATAAGTGCGCCCTCCACCCCAGGTACGGCCCCCCGGCATGCCGGGAAGGAATGGAGTGGAGGGGTAATGGCTACGCTACATAGTGACGCGTTGAATCCGCAATTCGGGGGCGGCTACCAACCCAGCGCCAACGAAGAATTCATGAACCCTGAGCAGCTGGCTTATTTCCGCCAGAAATTGCTCGCCTGGAAGGACTCCATCGTTCGCGAATCGCGCGAGACGATGACCCAGCTGGCCAGCGGCCCTATTCAGGAAGCCGACCTGACCGACCGCGCGTCGAGCGAGACGGATTGGGGGATCCATCTTCGCACCCGCGACCGGCAGCGCAAGCTCATCTCCAAGATCGATTCGGCGCTGCACCGTATCGAGACCGGCGAATACGGCTTCTGCGAAGTGAGCGGCGAGCCGATCAGCCTCGCCCGTCTCGAGGCCCGGCCGATCGCGACGATGACCGTCGAGGCCCAGGAGCGCCACGAAAAGAACGAACGCATCTCCCGCGACGACTGAGCGGGTGGGTTAAATAAAAACGCCGCCCCGGTTCATCCGGGGCGGCGGCTTGCCCTCGTCGGGGCGGGCGCTGGAGACAGCGCTAATGCGGGGTGTTGAGGCCCGCCAGTTCCTCTTTGATCTGCAACTTTTCCTTCTTGAGCCGGGCGAGGATGGTGGTGTCCGGCTGGGGACGCTGGCTTTCTTCGACGATCCTGGCCTCGAGGCCGGCATGCTTGGCCTCGAGGGCCGAAACGTGCGCCTGGTGCATTCACATCTCCTTTGCTTAGTGGACGCATCTAACCACCGAAAATGCCCTTTGTCTCCCCCGGGGACGACATTCCATCAGATATGTACGACGGTCCGTCGAAGGTTTATCATGGGCATACAGAGGCTTTGAGCAGCGAGGGGACCTATGGAAGGGAACGACTCGGAAACTCAGCACATCGGCGCCCATGACGCGGGCGCCCGGCTCGCGATCCTCCGCACCGAGCACCGCGATCTCGACACCGCCATCGACGCCTTGAGGGCCATGGCCGGCCGCGACCAGCTCCAGCTGGCCCGACTCAAGAAACGAAAGCTCAGGCTCAAGGACGAGATCGCCCAGCTCGAGGATATTGCGGTTCCGGACATCATCGCCTGAGACCGGCCCACCGCAAAAGCCCTTATTGGGACATCATTTACCTTCTTTTTAAGTTTCCGGCGCCGCCCCGCTGTGTCATTCCTTCCTTGTGATGGCCGCGGAACTCCAGGGTCAGATGACCCCCAGGCTCGTCGACGGGCTCTACATCGAAGCGATGGTGCTGGCCGACGAGGCGCGCTCCTATTTCGACACACTCGGCCGCGACGACCGGCTGTCGCTCGATCCGATCGACCGCGTCGGCTTTTCGTGCGAGTCGCTGAAGGTGACGACCCGGCTGATGCACGTCATCGCCTGGCTGCTCACCCAGCGCGCCGTCGCCGCCGGCGAGTTGACCCCGGACCAGGCCGGCGCCGAGGACAGGCGGCTGGGCCCGGC
>DATDAU010000105.1:0-4668 GCA_036525215.1 Allosphingosinicella sp. | reverse complement strand
TGCCTATCAAGTCACGCTGGACCGCGCCTTCACCGAAATCGTGCGGCTCTGCGCGATGCGCGAGGAGACCTGGATCAACGCCGGGATCGAGGCCGGCTACGTCCGGCTGCACGAGGCCGGCCGGGCCCATTCGGTCGAAATCTGGCAGGATGGCGAGCTGGCCGGCGGGCTCTACGGCGTGCGGCTCGGCGCCGCCTTCTTCGGCGAATCGATGGTGTCCCTGCGGCCGAGCGCGTCGAAGGTCGCGCTCGCCTGGCTGGTGGCGCGGCTGATCGTCGGCGGCTTCCGTCTGCTCGATTGCCAGTTCATCACCCCGCACCTCAAGAGCCTCGGCGCGGTCGAGATCGACCAGAAGGACTATCTCGCGCTGTTGGATTCGGCGCTCGGCGGCGGCGGCGAGGCCGCCGGCGCGGCCTCGGCCGGCCCGGTCGAGTTCGAGGCGCTGGACCGGCTGCTGGCGGCGCGGCCCGAAGGCGCCGGGGTGCCGCCCGCGGGGTGTGTCATCGCGCAGCTCTTGGGCCAGACGTCGTAGACCGGGTGCTCGACGACGTTGAGCCCCGGCGTTTCCTTGTAGAGCCAACCGGAAAATACCCGCTGGAAGCGGCCTTGGGGGTTGCGGACGTCGAGTTGGACGAAGGCGCCGGTCAGCTGCTGGATCTCCCAGGGCGCGGTCGTCTCGCAGGCGCGCAGCCGTATGATGACGTCGCCGACCCGCACCGCCTGTCCCGGGCGCAGGGTGAATTCGCGCGACAGGCCGTTGCGCTTGTTGAGGAGACCGATCACCGCCACCCGCTCGGCCATCGGTGTCGTCCCTGGCGCCAGCCGGGTCACGGTTTGCGGGATGTCGACCGTGTCGGCTTCGGTCGCCGCATTGCTCTGCTGATTCTGCTGGCGCGCGCCCTGCGGCGAGCAGGCGCCGAGCGCCAGCGCAATCAAGGCGAGACCTGGAAACGCCCGGCGCACGATCAGTCGGGCGTCCAAGCCTGATAGTCGCCGCTCGCCGCCGCGCGCCGGCCGCCCCGCTCCATCGCGCCCGAAGGCCGATAGGCGGCGGGCGTGCCGGTGAGGTTGGGAATGGCCGGCTTGAGGAATTTCGGCGCCGGCGGCAGCGCCTCGTCGGGCACGCCGTCGATTTGACGGGTCAGCCAGGCATACCATTCGGGAGGAACCCGGCTGACATCGTTCGAGCCATTGTACATGACCCAGCGTCGGCCGCCCTTCTTGCCCTCGAAATAGGCATTGCCGAGCCCGTCCTCGCCGACCTTGTTGCCGAGGCGCCACGAATAAAGCGCCGTGCCGACGCCCGCGCCCTCCCACCAGGTGAAGAGATTCTTGAAGAAGCCCATGGGGGTTGCGCCTAGCGCCGAAGGGAGGCGAGGCGCAAGGCCGTGGATCAATCCTCCCCTCAATTTCGAGGGGAGGAATTAAAAGTCGCTCCAGCTCACTCTTCCGGTGGTGATTCCGAGCTGCGCCGCCCTGCCCCCTGGAATTTCCAGCACTGCGGTGACCGGCTCCTCGACCGAGACGAGAGCCTCCGACCGCGGCACGGCGTTGGCGGCGATGCGGGCTATGGTGCCGTCGGGGCGGATGAAGACCAGGTCGAGGGGGATCAGTGTGTTGCGCATCCAGAAGCTGGCCGGGCGCGGCGGATCGAAGGGGAAGAGCATGCCCTCGTTCGGGCCCAGCCGGGTGCGAAACATCAGTCCGCGGTCCTGCTGGGCTTCCGTCCGCGCCATTTCGACGGTGAAGACATGGGTGCGGCCGCCGCTTTCGATGCTGAGTTGGACCAGGTCCATGCCGGCCGGCGAGGACCGCGGCGCCGCGGGCGGCGCTTCGTTGGCGGCGGGGGTGGTACCGCACGAGGCAAGTAGCGCCGCCGACACCGAGGCGGCAAGCAGCGTCGGTCGGTTCAAGCGGACTCGACCTCCACGGCGAGCGGCCCCTTGCGGCCGCTGGCGATGCGCGCCCTCAGCGGTTGATCGGGCAGCAGATCACTGAGCCCGCCGCGGCGGACCGTTTCCATATGGACGAAGATGTCCTGATCCTCGTCGCCCTCGCGGACCAGGAAGCCATAGCCGCGCAGGCGGTTGAACCACTTGACCCGCACCGGCTCGAACGCGCCGGCGTCGTCGAGCAGACTGGAAGGGTCGATCCGGTCGGCCGCCGCCGGCTGGGCACGGCCGAATTCCGGAACGACCGCGCTGCTGAGATCGATGCTGAGCACCTTGCGCGCCTGCAGGCCGCGCTCCTGCTCTGCCACTAGGCAGGTGACCATCGCGCCTTCCGGAAGGCTGCGCCGGTCATGCTCCTTGAGCACACTGAAATGGATGAGGATGTCGCCGTCTGCTTCGTCGCTGACGATGAAACCGAAGCCACGGGTGGCGTCGAACCATTTTACCGTACCGGAAACCTCGATCAGATCTTCGTCCAAAGCCTCCGGACGCGCCGCGTCCCGGCTACCGGCGAGCGGCGCAGCTTCCCCCTCGGCAAGCACTTCACGACGCGACGTCATTACCCCCGATCCCCCTCGATCAGGTCTATGAAGCTATCATGGTTTACGCGTTTGTGAACCATGTCTGTTCAGTCGCTGTCCGGTTCCGGGATTTCGCCCGGTTTGGCGGCCATGATGCGCTTCACCAGATCGGCCCGGTGACCAGCCCGAAGCATCGCCGCATAGGCCTTGTCGCGCGCCGCCCGGTCGGGTTCGGCGGCGGCGAAGGGGCCGATCCGCCGCCGTTCGGCGAAGCGCAGCGCGGCACCCCAGGCGCCGTCCCGGGCGGATTCCCGGGCCTCGGCGCCGTCCTCCTCACCGATGCCGGCCGCCCGGAGCGCGTCGCCGACTCTTCGCTCGCCATAACCGCGACGGGTGAGCGAGGCAGCCTTGGCGGTGGCGAAGGCGCGGTCGTCGACATAGTTGAGCGCCGCCATCCGTTCGACCAGATCGGCGATCGGGGGTTCGCCCTTGCCTTCCCAGCCGCGTTCGCGCAGCTTGCGCCTGAGGTAGGAGGTGAGCTTGGCACGGGTCGTCGCATAGCGTGAGGCATAGGCCAAAGCGGCCTGTTCCAGCGCACTTCCGTCCAGCGGCGGACGCACCCTTCTGCCATGTTCGTGCCTCACCGCCATGTTTGTGCCACAGTCGAGCCGGATTATGAACGCGCCTCGTCTCGTAGAGGGCGCTGAACGGTTCGGGCCGCAACAAGGCCCGTGAAGAAGGATTCAGCAAGACGTGTCAGACCAGGATGTTCTCACCGCAGCGCCCATCGCGCTCGTTCCGACGCCCAGCGATGATCCCCTGCCCCGGCGCTATGCCGATTTCGAGACCATGCCCGAAGCGCTGGACTATGCGGCGCGCACCGCGCTCGGACTCAATTTCCACGACGCCCGCGGCAAGCTGATTCGCGTCTATCCCTATGCCGAGCTTCGCGAGGAAGCCCGCGCCGACGCCTTTCGCCTCATCGCCCGCGGCGTGAGGCCCGGCGACCGGATCGCCCTGATCGCCGAAACCGCGCCCGAATTCGTCTCGCTCTTCTTCGGCGCCATCTATGCCGGCGCCTGGCCGGTGCCGCTCCCGCTGCCGACCTCGTTCGGCGGCCGCGATTCCTATATCGAGCAGCTCGCCGTCCAGCTGAAGAGCTCGGATCCGTCGCTGCTCTTCTTCCCGCCCGATCTGGCCGGGATGGCCGGCGCCGCAGCCGAATCAGTCGGCGTGTCCGGGCAGGACTGGGCGTCCTTCAGCACTGAGGAGGCCGCTGAGGCTGCCCTCCCCGCAGCCGAGGCGGAAGACATCGCCTATCTGCAATATTCCAGCGGCTCGACCCGCTTCCCGCACGGCGTAGCGATCACCCACCGGGCGCTGCTCGCCAACCTCGCCGCGCACAGCCACGGCATGGACCTCGGCCCGGGCGACCGCTGCATCTCCTGGCTGCCTTTCTATCACGACATGGGGCTGGTCGGCTGCCTGCTCGGCCTGGTCGCCAACCAGGTGTCCGGAGATTATCTCAAGACCGAGGACTTCGCCCGCCGTCCCCTCGCCTGGCTCGACCTGATCAGCCGCAACCAGGGCACGTCGATGAGCTATTCGCCGACCTTCGGCTACGACATCTGCGCGCGCCGCGTGTCGAGCCAGATGAACGTCGCCGAGCGCTTCGACCTTTCGCGCTGGCGGGTGGCCGGCAACGGCGCCGACATGATCCGGCCCGACGTCATGCAGGCCTTCGTCGACGCTTTCGGCCCCGCCGGCTTCGACGCCAAATGCTTCCTGCCCAGCTACGGCCTCGCCGAGGCGACGCTCGCAGTCACCATCATGCCGCCGGGCGAAGGCATCGTCGTCGAGCTGGTCGAGGAGACCCTTCTCGCCGGCGGCGGACCCGGCGAGCGCGACCGGCCGCAACGCTACCGTTCGATCGTCAATTGCGGCGTGCCCGCCCGCGAGATGGAGGTCGCCATTCGCGGCGACGACGGCGCGACCCTGGGCGAGCGCGAGATCGGCAAGGTGGTCTGCCGGGGCAGCTCGGTCATGGTCGGCTATTTCCGCGACGAGGAAGCGACCCGCGCCTGCCTCGACGCGGCCGGTTGGCTCGACACCGGCGACATGGGCTATCTGTCGGATGGCTATCTCTACATCGTCGGCCGCGCCAAGGACATGATCATCATCAACGGCAAGAACCA
>DATDAU010000104.1:0-22118 GCA_036525215.1 Allosphingosinicella sp. | reverse complement strand
AGATAAAGGGCTGGGCGGACTCGGTCGGCTGGATCGTCACCTCGCCGTCGATCAAGAGGTCCATCTCCTGCAGTTCCTTGACGAACTGGGTGGTGCGCTGGGCAGCGACCTCGAAATCCTCGCAGAACTTCAGGATTGCGGTCAGCCCCTCGGTCGGCTTCTCGTTCTCGAAGAGCGGATTGCCTTCCTTGAGCTCGCCAATCAGGTCGCTGGTCGGATCGAAGCACAGGGACAGCTCGTCCTTGGCGGGATCGAGCCGGGCGAGCAGATACGGATAGCGGCGGACATAGGCCGGCACGTAGATGTAATTGTGCGGCTTGCCGTCGTCGTCGACGAAGACATTGACGCCATCGTTGAGGCCCATCAGCGCCAGCGGCACCGGAGTCTCGCCGGCCGAGAAGACGATCGGGAAGTGGCGCTGGGCACTGACGAACTCGTCGATGGTCAGCGGCACGGCGTTGTGGCCGGCCAGATAGGGCGCAGTGTCGCTGGTGCGCACCTTGTAATTGCTGTGGATCGTGCTCGAGAGCGGCTCCAGGTTCTTGTAGAAGAGCGGCAGATTTTCGGGCGCCGGCTGGGTCGCCATAGCTGATTCTCCATAGGAAGTTCGAAGGGAGCGGCGCGCTGGCGCGTCCGCAGGTTTTCCGGGGCAACCCTCTATGGACGAACGTTGTTTTATGCAAGCGGGACGAGCTTGCCCGGATTCATAATGTTTCGGGGATCGAGCGCCGCCTTGATCGCCCGCATGGCGCCGAGGCGCGCGGGATCGCCGAGGCGGGCCAACTCGGCGACCTTCATCTGGCCGATGCCGTGCTCGGCCGAGATCGAGCCGCCCGCTTGGGTGACCAGGTCGTGGACGAAGGCCGAGACAAGGTGGCCCTCATCCTCCAGCCACTCCTCCCCGGCGCCTTCGGGAGCGCGGACGTTGAAGTGGACGTTGCCGTCGCCGAGATGGCCGAACGCGTTGACCCTGGTGCCGGCAAAGCGCACCTCGACCGCGGCGGCGGCCTCGGTCATGAAGCGCGCCATGTCCTCGACTGCGACCGAAATGTCGTGCTTGGCGGCCGGCCCGTCCTTCTTCTCGGCCTCGGAGATGCTGTCGCGCAGCCGCCAGAATGAATCGGCCTGTCCCTCGTTGGTGGCAATGGTGGCGTCGGCAACGAGGCCGGTCTCGAGCGCCGAGCGCAGCACCTCGTAGAGCAGGCGCTCGGGACTCGGCGCCGACATCGGCGCCACCGCTTCGACGAGGACGTTCCACGGCGCGGCCTGGCCAAGCGGCGGTCGGGTCCCTGCAACATGCTGGAGGACGAGATCGAGCGCGCTCTTCGGCACCAGCTCGAAGCTCTCGATGGAGTCGGCCAGGGTCGCCTCGAGGTGGTGGAGCAGCTTCATCGCGGCGATGCTCGAATCGAGCCCGACCCAGGCGACGGCGCGCGCGCCGATCGCCGGCACGAGCTTCAGGGTGGCGGCGGTGACGATGCCGAGCGTGCCTTCGGCACCGATCAAGAGCTGGCGCAGATCATAGCCGCGATTGTCCTTCTTGAGCGCGGTCAGGCCCTCGAACAGACTGCCGTCGGGAAGCACCGCCTCGATGCCGAGCACCAGGCCACGCATTGTCCCGAAACGCAGCACCTGGGTGCCGCCGGCATTTGTCGAGACCAGGCCGCCGATCGTCGCCGAGCCTTTCGCGCCCAAAGTGAGAGGGAAGCGGCGGTCCACCGCCAACGCCGCGTCGTGGAGATTGGCGAGGATGACGCCCGCCTCGGCGACCGCCGCCCCGGCGGCGGCGTCGATCGCCCGGATCCGGTTCATCCGCCGCGTCGAAACGATCAGGGCCGCGCCGCTCGCGTCCGGTGTCGCGCCGCCGACCATCGAGGTGTTGCCGCCCTGGGGCACCAAAGGGACGCGTGCCTCGGCGCAGAGGCCGACCAGCGCGGCCGTCTCCTCGCGGGTCGCCGGCGCGCACAAAGCCGCCGCCGCGCCGTGATAGCGGCCGCGCCAGTCCTCGATCCACGGAGCCAGGTCGGCGGGGTCGCGGGTGAAGCCCTTCGGCCCCAGTAGATGGGCCAGCTTGTCGAGCAGCGGCGAAGGAGGATAAGCCATCGGCCCGGATTATCGCGCGGGCAACGCAGGGGCAAATTAATCGCATGTTCAACCGCGCGCATGAATCCCGGTCCCGAATGGACCGTACGCCATGATCCTTGCCGGCTTCGCCGCCTTCCTCTTCTACGCTTTGGGTGGCGGGGAGAAGCAGATGCGGCCGATCCCGGTCCAGGGGATGAGCGTGACCGTTCGCCAGCAGATCGTCATCCGCGGCCCGTCGGCGACGCGCGGCGGGCTGGCCGAGGACCGGATCGAGTGGCGCGAAGGCCATGGACCGCGCTGCATTCCCGCCCGCAACCTGTTGCGCGCGGCCCGGCTCGGCCAGGAAAGCGTCGACCTCATCTTCCGCGACAACAGCCGGATGCGGGCCCGGCTGGAGCGGCGCTGCCCGGCGCTCGATTATTATCGCGGCTTCTACATCAACGCGACCGAGGACGGGATGATCTGCGCCGACCGCGACTCGATCCACAGCCGCGCCGGCGGCGAATGCGGGATCGACGCCTTCCGAACGCTGCGTCCGCGCCGCTGATTTTCTTGACAAGCAGGGCCGCTTCGCTCAAGCGGCTCGCGCAAGCGCCGCCACGACAGTTGTCGGCCCCAATCCCGGATTTTTCATGACTTTTGCCGATCTCGGCCTTTCAGACGAATTGCTCCGCGCCGTGACCGAATCGGGCTATGACGAGCCCACCCCGATTCAGCGCCAGGCCATCCCCAGCGTGCTGATGATGCGCGACATCATCGGCATCGCCCAGACCGGAACCGGCAAGACCGCCGGCTTCGTGCTGCCGATGATCGACATTCTCGCGCAAGGGCGCGCGCGCGCCCGCATGCCGCGTTCGCTGATCCTCGAGCCGACCCGCGAGCTGGCCGCCCAGGTCGCCGAGAATTTCGAGAAGTACGGCAAGTATCACAAGCTCAGCATGGCCCTCCTGATCGGCGGCGTGCAGATGGGCGACCAGGTCAAGGCGCTGGAGAAGGGCGTCGACGTCCTCATCGCCACGCCGGGGCGGCTGATGGACCTGTTCGGCCGCGGCAAGATCCTGCTCACCGGGTGCAACCTCCTCGTCATCGACGAAGCCGACCGGATGCTGGACATGGGCTTCATCCCCGACATCGAGGAGATCTGCACCAAGCTGCCGAAGAACCGGCAGACCCTGCTCTTCTCGGCGACCATGCCGGGCCCGATCAAGAAGCTGGCCGACCGCTTCCTGTCCAACCCCAAGACGATCGAGGTCAGCCGGCCGGCGTCTTCGAACCTGCTGATCGACCAGCGCTTGGCTCGGGTCGATTCGCGCCGCAAGCGCGAGGCGCTGACCGGCCTGCTCCGCTCTGAAGAGGTGCGCAGCGCGCTCATCTTCTGCAATCGCAAGACGACGGTGCGCGACCTCGCCACCAGCCTGAAGCGCGAAGGCTTCAGCGTCGGCCAGATCCAGGGAGACATGGACCAGTCCGACCGGATCAAGGAGCTCGACCGCTTCAAGAAGGACGAGATCAACATCCTGGTCGCCTCCGACGTCGCCGCCCGCGGGCTCGACATCAAGGGCGTCAGCCACGTCTTCAACTTTGACGTGCCCTGGCATCCGGACGACTATGTCCACCGCATCGGCCGCACCGGCCGCGCCGGCAAGACCGGCATCGCCATCACCCTGGTCACCAGCGCCGACGCCGAGGCGATCGACAATATCCAGAAGCTGACCTCGACCAAGATCCCGGAGATGGGCGGCAAGGCGGTTGCGCCGCCGGCTGCCGCGGCTCCGGCGAAAGAGGTCGAAGCCGACGTGGCCGAAGCCCCGGCCAGGGAACCGCGCAAGGCGCGCGAGCCCCGCGAGCCCAGGCAGCGCGCGGCCCGGACGCCGCGCGAGCCTCGCGAGCCTCGCGAGCCCCGTTCCGAGGCCCCCGCCCCGAAGGCGGCGGAAGAGCGCAAGCCGCGTCCGCCGCGGCGCGAGCGCGCGCCCGCCCCCGAGGTCGAAGCGGACGACGGCGGCTGGAACGGTCCGGTTCCAAGCTTCCTCGGCAAGGGGTTCGGGAGCTAGGAAGGCCCGTCATTCCAGCGAAAGCTGGAATTCCCCTGCAAGAATTCGGCGGCTGCATAAGGCAGTGAGATTCCAGCTTTCGCTGGAATGACGAATAGGAATTAGGCCGCGTCCCTTCCTGCCCGGTAGCGCGCCATGAACCCCGCCGCATAAGCCTCCAACTGCCCCTCCGCGATCGCGTCCCTCAACCCCTGCATCAGCTGCTGGTAGAACCACAGATTGTGCTCGGTCATCAGCATCGCGCCGAGGATTTCGCCGGAGCGAACGAGGTGGTGGAGATAGGCTTTGGACCAGCCGGCGACGGGTGAGTCGGGGTCGATCGGCGCCTTGTCCTCGGCGAACTTCGCGTTGCGGATGTTGATCGGGCCGTCCCAGGTGAAGGCCTGGCCGGTGCGGCCCGAGCGGGTCGGCAGCACGCAATCGAACATGTCGATGCCGCGCTGGACCGCGCCGACGATGTCGTCGGGCTTGCCGACCCCCATCAAATAGCGCGGCCTGTCCTCGGGCAATTGGCCGGGCGCGAAATCGAGGCAGGCGAACATCGCCTCCTGCCCCTCCCCCACTGCCAGGCCGCCGACCGCATAGCCGTCGAAGCCGATGTCGATCAGTGCGTCGGCCGAGGCCCGCCGCAGATCCTCGTCGAGGGCGCCCTGCTGGATGCCGAACAAGGCGGCACCGGCGGCATGGTCGCCACCGGCGTCGAACGCGTCGCGCGAGCGCCTGGCCCAGCGCATCGAGCGCTCCATCGCCGCCGCCCTGTCGTCGCGGGACGAGGTGGTCGGGACGAGCTGGTCGAAGGCCATGACGATATCGGAGCCGAGCAGGCGCTGGATCTCCATCGATCGTTCGGGCGAGAGCATGTGGGGGCTGCCGTCGAGGTGGCTGGCAAAGCGCACGCCTTCTTCGGTGACCTTGGTCAGGTCCGACAGGCTCATCACCTGATAGCCGCCGCTGTCGGTGAGGATCGGCCGTTCCCAGCCCATGAAATGGTGGAGGCCTCCCAATGAAGCCAGCCGTTCGGCACCGGGTCGGAGCATCAGATGATAGGTGTTGCCGAGGATGATGTCGGCGCCGGTGGCGCGCACGTCGGCCGGCTTCATCGCCTTCACCGTCGCCGCCGTCCCCACCGGCATGAAGGCCGGGGTGCGGATCTCGCCGCGCTGCATCGCGATCGTGCCGGCGCGGGCGCGCCCGTCGTTGGCGGCGATCGAGAAGGCGAAGCGGGGGCGAAGGGTCATCGCGCCGCCCTAAAGCCTCACGTCTTCAGCGCAAGTTCCCAGATCTCGCCCTGCTCGGGCTTGCCGAATTCGTGATGCACCGCGGTCGAGACGATGTGGAAGCCTGCGGCTTCGTAGATACGCCGGGCGCTCAACAGGATGCTGTGGGTCCACAGGCGGATCCTGTCGTAGCCGGCCGCCCGGCCGAAGTTGACGCATTCGGCGACCAGGGCAGAACCGATGCCGAGGCCGCGCGCCCAGGGCTCGACGTGGAGCAGGCGGAGCTGGCCGACATTGTCGCCGGCGTCGACCAGCAGGATAGCGCCGGCCATCATCCCGGCGCGTTCCGCGACCCAGCATTGCTCGCGGCCTGGCTTGAAATCGCGGAGGAAGGCGGTGGTGACCTCGCCCTGCAGGATCTCCATCGGCAGGCCCCAGCCATAGGGTTCGTAGAGGATCGACTGGCGCGCGGCGATCATGGCAAGGTCTCCGGCGCGGAAGGTGCGGATGTGCCAGGGCGTTTCGCCGCCGCCGCCGAGCAGGGCCCGCGCCGCGCCGAGCGCGCCGACCAAGGTCTCGCGGTCGGTATCGGTGAGCCCCTCGATCCGCCCGGCGACTCCGGCCCGGGCGCGAACGTCGATCGCCTCGAATGCGGCGCGGCCCGCTGCGGTGATGCTGATCGGCCGGCGGCGCCCGTCTTCGCCCCTGCCCCGTTCGATCCAGCCCTTGTTCTGGAACCGGTGCAGGATGCGGCTGACATAGCCCGGATCGAGCCCGAGATCGGCCTGGAGTTCGGCGGCGAGCGGCGCCGGCCGGTTGGCGATCTCGTAGAGCAGCCGCGCCTCGGCGAGCGACAGGTCGCTGTCCATATAATGGGCATCGAGCGCGCCGACGAAGCTGGTGTAGAAGCGGGTGAAGCCCCGAACGGCGGCGACGGCATCGTCCATGGGCGGAATTTGACAGATTAGTTGACGTTGTCAAGTAATTGTAACCTGCCATGATTGACCGGCCGCCCGAAGCCGTGCGAGCCTCCGGCAGGGGAGCGATTTTCATGACGAACCGGCCTTTTCGTCTCGGCATGCGGGGGATGATGCTATGCGGGGCCGCGTTCGCGCTGTTCGTCGCGCTCATGATCGTCTGGCTCGGACACCGTTACGATGCCGAGACCGATCGAATCGCCGCGGAAGGGAGGCTGGTCCAGGGCGAGTATCTCTATCGGGAAACTGGATCGTGCTCGGGCAACCGAAGTTGCAGTTCCGACAGGATCCACGTCGCCTATGTCGTCGACGGAATCACCTACCGCACGTCCATGGCCGACGGCCGGAACGGCACGCGACCAGTGTTCGAAGCCGAATTGATCAGGGTGCCGCGACTAGGACAGGAAAGGCCATTTCAGGTCATTTACCTGCCCTCCGATCCTTCCCGGGCCCGACTGCGCGCGGACATGACCAGGTCCGACTTGGCCGTCTACGGAACGGCGGGGATGTTCGGGTTCATGGGCCTGGTGTTCGGCGCGGCGGGTTTGTTTCTGCTTCGCAAGCCGCGCGGGTTGAGCCTGTAGCGGCATTCGGCGGCACTGAAGTAGCCCCTCCCGGTTCCGGGGAGAAATTGCGAACCTTCAACACGTTCACTCCAACGCCTACATCAGCGCCGAAGGAGACCTGCCATGGTGAAGGCGACCTGGAACGGGGCGACGATCGCGGAGAGCGACGACACGGTGATGGTCGAGGGCAATCATTATTTCCCGCGCGCTTCGGTCGACGCCGCGCGGCTTCGCGACAGCGACTCGACGACGGTCTGCCCCTGGAAAGGCGTTGCGCACTATTACGATCTTGTCGTCGACGGCGCCGAGAATCCAAATGCCGCCTGGTACTATCCCGATCCCAAACCGGCAGCGGCCGAGATTCGGGAGCGGATCGCCTTCTGGAAAGGCGTCGAGGTTGGCTGAGGTGGCAAGCAAAGGTTCATTTCCTTGATTTCATAGGGTAAAGCACGAGTTCGTAAGGTGCGTACATGGCGTTTACCCATCCCCCGCCCCAGGATCGGCTGAAGGCCGCGATCGGGGCCGTCGCGCTCCAGGCCCTGATGGCCTGGGCGTTTCTGGTCGGACTGGCGACCCAGGTGCCGGCGGTGGTGCGCGAGCATCTGACCCTGATCTCGATCCTCACTCCGCCTCCGCCGCCGCCCGAGCAGCCGCCCCCGCACCCGGTGGAGAGCTCGCGGCCGGAAGGACGGGCCTCGCCGCCCAACATCCGTTCGCGCGCGACCGAGATCGCGGCGCCGCAGCCGGTCATCCAGCTTCCCGTGCCGACGCCCGTGATCGCCGCGCCCAAGCCCTTTACCCAGGCGGATCCGAGCTCGGGTTCTGCCGACATCGCCGGTCCGGGCACCGGCGCCGGCGGCCAGGGGGACGGCTTCGGCAGCGGCGGCGACGGCGATGGCGACGGCGCGGGCGGGGGCGGCTCGCCGCCGCGGTGGCTGCGCGGCCGCCTCAGGAATTCGGACTATCCCCGCGGCCTCGGCGAGGAAGGAATCGAAGGCACCGTCTCGGTTCGATATGCGGTCGAGATCGACGGCAGCGTGACCCACTGCGTGATCACCCACTCGAGCGGCAGCCGCGAGCTCGATTACACTACCTGCCGCCTGATCGAGCAGCGCTTCCGCTTCGCCCCGTCGCGCGACCGGTCGGGGAGGCCGCAGCGTTCGTGGATCGTCGAGAACCACAGCTGGATCATCCACGACGAGCCGCCGGAGGAATATCGGCGCTATTGAACGCGGGCGACGGCGGAGCAGCCGGGACGCGACGCCGCCCCGAACCACGCGCCCCTGCCAACCATCGACACGCCATCGGCCGTCTTGCGTTACAGTACTATTACGGTAATGGTTGACGTCGGCCAAACACAGATATGATCGGAGAGTTGCATGGATCGAGACGACCTCGTCGCCCTGACCGCGGACATCGTCGCGGCCCATGTTTCCCATAACAGCGTTTCGATCCGCGATATCGGCGACCTCATTCACTCGATCCACGCGTCCCTCGACGGGCTGGGGAACGCGCCCGCACAGGCCGCGCTGCCCAAGGTGCCAATGGTCTCCGCCCGCGCCTCGATCACGCCCGATTTCCTCATCTGCGTGGCGTGCGGGGAGAAGCTCAAGGTGCTGCGGCGGCACCTGAGGATCGTGCACGGCCTCACGCCCGAGGATTATCGGCGGACCTACCGCCTGCCCTGGGACTATCCGATGACCGCACCGAACTATTCGAAGGTGCGCGGGGATCTGGCCCGGGCATCGGGCCTCGGCCGCGAAGGGAGGACGGCCAAGGCGGCGAAACGCCGGCCGGCCGTGCGCAAGGGATAATCGACCGAGCCGCGTCATGGGCGAGCTGGTCATTCCTTTGGTCGGTGGACTCATTCCCACCTTCCTGTTGAGCAGGCTGATCCTCTGGGCGCTGAGCGCATGGGCGGGCGGATTCCTGAAGCTGAGCATCGCCCATCTGGTGAGCGGCGCTGCCTGCTGGATCGGAGCGGCGGCGGCCTTTGCCGATGGCGGGCCGCTCGCCTGGACGGTCGGAATCAACCTCGTCGCCCCGCAACTCGCCTGGTTCTGCTACGACGTCTGGCGCGGCGATCCGCTCGAAGACGATCTGGAGAAAACTTCGATTTAGCTATCGACGTGACTCATCCCGCGTCTCGAACGCGTGATAGGCATCCTCGAGAATGTCGAAGACCATGTCGCGGCCGATGACGTCGATCACGCCGGCGCGGTCGAGCAGGGCGCGGGCTTCGGCGTGCAGCTCGGCCAGGCCGAGGCTGATTCCGCGCTCGCGCAGATCGATGGCCAGCTCGACAAGCATGTGCGCCGCGGAAGTATCGAAAGCGGGGGTCGCGCTGGCGTCGATCAACAGCCATTTCGTATCCGGCGGCAGATCGTCGGCGATCGTCCGCAGGCGCGTTCCGACATAGTCGGCGTTGAAGAACAGCATGGCGCCCTGAATCAGGCAGGCGGCGAGGCCGGGCACCTGGCGCGCCTCGGGCGTGCGATGCAGTTTGTAGAAACCGTCGCGCCCCGACACCCGGCCGAGCATGGCATCGCGGGGGAACATGGACTTGTGCAGGATGTAGACGAAGGTCGCGGCGATCGCGATCAGCACGCCGTTGAGGACGCCAAGCCCGATCGGCCCCGCCAGGGCGATGATCGCGAAGACGAACTCCATCCGGCTGATCCGCCAAAGCTCCCGGAGGGCGGGGAAATCGACCAGGCTGATGGCGGTCGCGACGAGAATGGCGCCGAGCACGGGAATCGGGATGATCCTGAGCGCGGGCCCGAGAAACAGCAAAGCCGCCAGCAGGGTCGCGGCGGCGACGATGCTGGTGATCTGCGAGCGGCCCCCGACGTTCAGATTGACCGCGGTGCGCGAATCAGAGGAGCTGACCGGAATGGCGCCGATCAGGCCGGCTGCGAGGTTGGCGGCGCCGAAACCGACCAGCTCGCGGTTCGGCTCAACCTCGTAGCCGCCGATCGCCCCGAAGCTGCGGGCGGTGATGATGCCCGAACCGAAGCTGACGAGAAAGATCGCCGCCGAACCGAGGATCAACGGTTCCAGGGGAAGGCCGGCAAGGTTGGGCAGCTGGAGCGAGGGCAGAACCGTCGGGATATCGCCGACCACGGCGATGCCCATCCCCTGAAAGTCGAAGGCGGCCGATAGCCCGGTGGCGACGATCAGCGCGACGACGGGACCGGGCACCGGAAAACGCACCATCCGCACGATCTGCAACAGCGCGAACATCGCCACCGCCAGAACGAGCGACGGCCAATGGATCGACGCGGCCTTTTGCAGGAGCTCGACGACCGGCCTCAGCAGGCCGTCGGATTCAATGGGCACGCCGGTGACGCGCTTGATCTGGCCGACGAGGATGGAAAGCGAGATGCCGGTGAAGAATCCGGTGAGAATCGGGCGTGACAGGAAGTTGGCGAGAACGCCGAGCCGGAGCAGCCAGGCCGCGAGGTAGAAGACGCCGACGCCGAACGCCAGGATCGCGGCGACGGCGACACGGTCGGTCCCCTCCGGCGCGCTCGCCAGAACCGCGGTGAGGGCCGCCGCGAGGATCGTCATGATCGCGGCGTCCGGACCGACGATGAGCTTTTGCGAGGGGCCGAAGAAGGCATAAGCGACCATCGGCGCGATGCTGGCGTAAATGCCGGTCTGGGGCGGCAGCCCGGCGATCGCCGGATAGGCGATGGCGCTGGGAAGACCGACCGCGGCGACCGCGAGCCCCGCGGCGATATCGTAGCGAATCCAGCTCGGCCGATAGCCGGCAAGGCTGGTAAACACAGGAAGGCTCAAGCCCACCTTCTATCCCCCTGTTTCGCCGGGATGACGCCGAGATTGCACTTTTTCGTATCGCCGGCCTGCAGCGCGGCCCATCGGGTCAAACCCGCAGCCAGGGCACATAGTTGTCCACATTCGCAGCCGACAGTTCCGGCGCCTGCAGACGGTCCTTCACGGAGAGACGGAACATTGCGCCTGAAGGACAGGCTCAGAGCCCGCCGAAATGGGTAATTGTCCCTATATCCCGTTCGCCCCAACCGCCGATACTGACCGGCAGGATATGGCGGCAAGCGCCGACACCGGCCCGGACCCACCGCAGCCGCGACGTCGGCGCGCCCTTTCGGCGGGCACAAGCCATGGCATCTTTCGGAGGAAGCGATGGCGAAGAAAGAAACGGCTGAGCAAATCGAAATCGCCGCGCAGGTTGATGCGACGGATTCTGCACCCGCCAAGGCGAACGTCGCCGCGCCGGGCAAGCCCAAGGCTCCAATGCCGCTCAAACTGAAGGATGCCGCGCCGGGCAAATCGAAGGTCGCCGCAGCGGCCAAGGCGAAGGCCGCGGCGCCCGCCAAAGCAAAGGCCGACGCGCCGGCGAAGGCGAAGGATGCCAAGCCGGGCAAATCGAAGGACGCCAAGCCGGAAAAACTGAGCGAAAAGGATTATCAGAAGGAATTGGCGAAGCTCCATGCCGAGCTGGTCAAGCTCCAGGAGTGGGTCAAGGCGACCGGCGCCAAGATCTGCATCTGCTTCGAGGGGCGGGACGGCGCCGGCAAGGGCGGCGTGATCAAGGCCATCACCGAACGGGTCAGCCCCCGCGTATTTCGAGTCATGGCGCTGGCCGCGCCGACCGAGCGCGAGAAATCCCAGATGTACGTCCAGCGCTATCTGCCGCACCTGCCGGCGGCCGGCGAGATCGTGATCTTCGACCGCAGCTGGTACAACAGGGCGGGGGTCGAGCGCGTCCTCGGCTTCTGCAAGCCCGGGCAGGTCAGGGATTTCCTCAAGGTCGCGCCCGAGGTGGAGCGAGCGATCGTCGATTCCGGAATCATCCTCGTCAAATACTGGCTGGAGGTGGGCCCCGACGAGCAGACCAAGCGCCTCAAGGGACGGATCGGTGACGGGCGCAAGATCTGGAAGCTGTCGCCGCTAGACCTTGCTTCCTACGATCGCTGGAACGACTATTCGAAGGCGCGGGACGACATGTTCAAGGCGACCGACACGGACTGGGCACCGTGGTACGTCGCCTATTCCGACGACAAGAAGCGCGCGCGCCTGAACATCATCAAGCACTTCCTGAGCCTCGTCCCCTACAAGAGCGTGCCGCGCCCGAAGATCAAGCTTCCGAAAAGGAAGGTCGCCAAGGACTCCGGCAAGGCCATGTCGTCGCGGCGGGTGGTCCCCGCCACTTACTAGGAAAAATCGCCGCCCACGAAAGCGCAGCAGGAGCAGGTCATGAGTGATTTTCAGATTCCTTCGGCCAAGGACAATCTGCAGAGGCTGGCCCTGGTCGAGGCGGAAGAAGCCGCCAAGGAAGCCCGGGCGCAGGTGCAGGCGGAGGAGGAACGCAAAGCCCTGATCGACCAGCTGACCAAGCCTTCAGGCATCTCCGACGAGGAAGCGATCCAGCGCGCCGTCAAGCTGATCGAGAGCGCGGTCAGGAACCGCAAGAACGAAATCCAGGTCTACCGATTTCCCAACCGCCTGTGCACGGACGGCGGACGCGCGATCAACCAGGGCGAGCGCGGATGGGAGGACACGCTTGTCGGCATCCCCCAGGAAATCCTCGCGCTCTGGCAGAGGCACTTCAAGGACAAGGGCTATGGGATGCGCGTGGAGATCGTCGATTTCCCGAACGGCATGCCGGGCGACGTGGGGATGACGCTGACCTGGGCCTAGGGTTTGGGACTGCGGCCAGGGGAGCGCCCAGAAGCCGCCCGGCCAAGCAAATCACCAGATTCTAGCGAGCTCGCTAAGGCCCGACCGGGTCAGCCGGAATCCCGCGTCGGCGACCGCCGGCCGGTTGCTTGGGCCGCGTTCCACCAGTCCGCGATCGATCAGCGACTGAAGGGTGAAGGCGCCCATCACGAAAGCAGGATAAGGCTCGAATGCGTCGGTCGCGAAGGCCATCGCCCGAACGCCGTTCCGTTCGTCCTGGTTCATCGGCAGATACGCAATATCGGGCAACAACCGGGGCATAGCCAAGTCTCCTCGCTCAGGGACAGGCTATCTGTTTGGGTTACAGTGGAAATACGTACCTTTCCCGGGTTCGCTCGCTGCCAATTCCCTAGGGGAGAGGGGTGGCAAGGGTCGGGGAGGAATTACGGCCTCATCGGAAGAACGCCGGGACAATGTCGACGAAGAGGATCTTGATGATCGTCATGCCGGGGAAGATCATGGCGTAGCCGATGTCCGGGCGGTCGGTGGGGGTGAGCTTGCTGGCGTAGGCGAGGATCGCCGGGTTGCCGCAGGCGCCCGAGACGATGCCCGCCACCTCGTCATAGGGAAGGCGCAGGACGAGCAGGCCGAGGACCATGATCGGAAGGACCAAGGCAATCAGCACGACCACGCCGAGGCCGAGCATCACCAGCCCGGTGTCGGTGACGGTGTCGGCGAATTTCGGCCCCGAGGCCATGCCGACCTGAGCGAGGAAGAGGGTCAACCCGAGGTTGCGCAGCACCAAATTGGCCGACAGAGGTATCGTCCAGTTCATCCCGCCCTCGCGCTTGCGCAGGCCGAGGACCAGGGCGACCAGCAGCACGCCGGCCATGCCTATGGCGAGCTTGCCGACCCCCGGAATCGGGAACTTGATCGCGCCGAACAGGAAGCCCGCGGCCATGCCGAGGCCGATCGAGATGTAGCTGAAATTCGCGGTGCCCTTGATCGAGTCGCCGAAGAACTTGCGTAGCGCGGCGAAGTCGTCGCGGTGGGCGAGGAGGCCGACGCGGTCGCCAAATTCGAGCAGCAGGTCGGGACGCGGGATGATGTTGGTGTCGCCGCGTCTCAATTCCACGACCACGGCGGCCTTTTCGCCGGGCAACTCCAGGTCTCCCACCTGCCGGCCGACGATCGACGGGGCCGATGCGAAGACGCGCAGATGATCGAGGTCGCTGCGATCCTTGGTCACCCGGCCGGGCGCTGCTTCGCCGAGGCTGGTGCGCGCCTCCTCCAGCGCCAACTTGCTGGGTGAGACGGCCAGGAAGACATCATCCTCGGCGATAATATGTCCCGGGGAAGCCGGCTGGTTGTGATGCGCCACTCTTAGCGCGACGATCTTCACCTGGGGAGGAAGGCCGCTCTGGACCTCGCCCAGGGTCCGGCCGAAATGTTCGGGGTTGCGAAGCGCGATCTCGAGCGTCGCCAGGCCCGCGGCCCCGCCGGTTTCGATCTTCGGCTTCAGCATCATGAATCCGAAATAGAGAAACAGGATCGGACCGGCGACGCCGAACGGGTAGGAGACCGAATAGCCGACCGCCGGGTCGTCATTGCCGAGCGTCGCTATCGCCGCTTGCAGGGTCGGCGTGCTGGTCCCCGAGCCCGCGAACAGACCGAGGGCATGACCGAGATTCATGCCCATCGCGTTGGCGATCACCAGGGTAACGGCGCCCGCCGTCAAAACGCCGATCAGCGCGATGAGATTGGCCTTTAGGCCCGCCGCGGTGGTCAGGCCGAGGAAGAACTGCTTTCCATAGGAAATGCCGACGGCATAGAGGAAGAGCGCGAGGCCCAATGTTCCGACCATCGGCGCCGGCACCGCCCGCGGCGCGAACCAGCCGACGCCGAGCGCGACGAACAAGACCGCGCCGACACCGAGCGAGAAGCCCTTGATGTTGATCTCGCCGACCAGATAGCCGATCGCGATGGTGAGGAAGAGCGCCACCAAAGGCTGCTGTTCCAGCAATGTCCTGATGAATTCCACTCTTGCCTCCGCTCTGTTGTCTCGACGGATTGGCCGGGGATGGTTTCAGTAGACGGTAAGCCCCTGTTCCCGGAATTGCCCCCGCACCCGTTCGCTCAATTCCGCGCTCGGCGCCTCACAGGTCTCCAACGGGTAGACGAGACCGAGCTGCTTCCATTTGTCGCTGCCCAATTGGTGGAAACGGAGGATCTCGACGCGCTCGACATTGCTCAGGGTGCCGCAGAAATCGGCCACCTTCTGGACATTGTCGAAATCGTCGGTGAGACCGGGGACGAGCACGTAGCGGACCCACATCGGCCGCCCCAGCTCCGATAGCCGGCGCGCATAATCGAGCGTCGGCTGGAGCGGCTGGTTGGTGACCTTCTCATAGGTGGCGGGATCGCCGGACTTGATGTCGAGAAGGTGAAGATCGATGTCCATCAGATCCTCATCCGTCATCCGGGCGCCCAGCCGTCCCGACGTGTCCATGCAGGTGTGCAGGCCGAGCTCCTTGCAGCGCCGGAAGATGCGGGTCACGAAGGGGCGCTGCACCATCGGCTCGCCGCCCGACAGGGTAATCCCGCCCTTGGCGATCTTGAGGACGTTGGCGAACTTGGCGATCTGCTGCATCGCCCGCGAGACGGTGACCGGGTGGCCGTTGCGTTTGTGCCAAGTGTCGGGATTGTGACAATATTGGCAGCGCAAGAGGCAGCCGGTGAGAAAGGCGACGAAGCGCAGACCGGGGCCGTCGACCGTGCTGCCGACCTCGTAAGAGTGGACGTAGCCGATGAGGTCGTCCTCTTCCTCGATGTCCTCGATGTCGGCGGCGTGGACGGCGTAATAGTCGCGTTCCTGCATGGCCTCGCCCGCGCCGGCGGGATCGATCTGCATCTCGTAACGGCTGCCGGTGCGGGGCTCGGTCACGTCGGCCCCGCCTTCGACGATGAGATCTTCCGACTCACGCCGCCGTCTCCAGCGAGCCGTGGAAGGTGCGGTTGATCACATCCATCTGCTGCTCCTTGGTCAGGCGGACGAAGTTCACCGCGTAGCCCGACACCCGGATGGTGAGCTGCGGGTATTTTTCGGGGTGCTTCATCGCGTCCTCGAGCGTGTCGCGATTGAGAACGTTGACGTTGACGTGGAATCCACCGCTGCCGAAATAGGCGTCCAACGCGCCGACGCCGCGCTCGAGCTGCTCCGCCTCCGATCCGAGCGCCGACGGCACCACCGAAAGGGTGAGCGAAATCCCGTCCTCGGCGTCGTCGTAGGGAATCTTGGCGACCGACATCATTGCCGCGATGGCGCCGTGGCTATCGCGGCCGTTGGACGGGTTGGCGCCGGGGGCGAATGGCTCGCCCAGCCGGCGGCCGTCCGGCGTGTTGCCGGTCTTCTTGCCGTAGACGACGTTGGAGGTGATGGTGAGCACCGACTGGGTGTGCACCGCATTGCGATAGGTCGGGAATTTCCGGATCTTCTTCATCATTGTCGACACGAGCATGGTCGCCAGATCGTCAGCGCGTTCGTCGTTGTTGCCGAAGAAGGGGAACTCGCCCTCGGTCACGAAGTCGGTGATGAGGCCGCGCTCGTCGCGGATGGGTTTCACCCTGGCATATTTGATCGCGGACAGGCTGTCGGCGGCGTGCGACAGGCCGGCGATGCCGCAGGCCATCGTCCGCAGGATGTCGCGGTCGTGCAGCGCCATCTCGATCGCTTCGTAACTATATTTGTCGTGCATATAGTGGATGATGTTGAGCGCGTTGACGTAGGTCTTGGCGAGCCAGTCCATCATCGGATCGAGACGCTCCATCACTTCGTCATAGTCGAGCACGTCCGACGTGATCGGCGCCAGGGCCGGCCCGATCTGGTCGCCGTCGACCTCGTCGCGTCCGCCGTTCAGGGCGTAGAGCAGGGTCTTGGGCAGGTTCACCCGCGCGCCGAAAAACTGCATCTGCTTGCCGACCCGCATCGCCGACACGCAGCAGGCGATGGCGCAGTCGTCGCCCCATTTCGGGCGCATCAGATCGTCGGACTCGTACTGAATCGCGCAGGTGTCGATCGAGGTCTTGATCGCGAAGCGCTTGAACCCGTCGGGCAGGCTCGGCGACCAGAAGACGGTGAGGTTGGGCTCGGGCGCGGGCCCGAGATTGTAGAGGGTATGGAGCATTCGAAACGCGGTCTTGGTGACGAGCGTGCGGCCGTCCTCGCCCATCCCGCCGACCACTTCGGTCACCCACACCGGGTCGCCGGAGAAGAGCTGGTTATATTCCGGCGCGCGTAGGAAGCGGACGATGCGCCATTTGAGGACGACGTCGTCGACGATCTCCTGCGCCTCGGATTCGGTCAACGTGCCTTCCTTGAGGTCGCGCTCGAAATAAATGTCCCAGAAGGTCGAGAGGCGGCCGGCCGACATCGCCGCGCCGTTCTGCTGCTTGATCGCCGCGAGATAGGCGAAATAGGTCCACTGGACCGCCTCGCGGGCATTGCCCGCCGGCCCGGAAATATCGAAGCCGTAATTGGACGCCATCTCCTTGAGCTCGGTGAGCGAACGGATCTGCTCGGAGAGCTCCTCGCGGGTGCGGATCACCTCCTCGGTCGAATGGACATCGTCGAGCTCGGTTTTCTCGCGCTTCTTGTCGGTGATGAGGAAATCGACGCCGTAGAGCGCGACCCGACGATAATCGCCGATGATACGGCCGCGGCCATAGGCATCGGGAAGGCCGGTCACGATCCCCGAGGAACGCGCGGCCCTGATGTCCGCGGTATAAGCGTCGAAGACGCCGTCATTGTGGGTCTTGCGGTATTTGGTGAAGATCTCGCCGACCCGCCGGTCCGGTTCATAGCCGTAGGAGTCGAGGCTCGCGGCCACGACGCGCCAGCCGCCATTGGGCATGATCCCGCGCTTCAATGGAGCGTCGGTCTGGAGACCGACGATGATCTCATTCTCCTTGTCGATATAGCCGGGCGCGTGGGCGAGGATGTCGGACGGCACCTGGGAAACGTCGAGAATGCCGTTCTTGCGCTCCTCCGCGAGCAAGGGCTGCATCGTCGCCCACAGGCCGGTCGTCCGCTCGGTGGGACCTTCGAGGAAGCCGCCGTCGCCCTCATAAGGCGTGTAGTTGCGCTGAATGAAGTCGCGGACGTCGACGCCGGTCTGCCAGTTGCCGGGCGCAAAGTCGCGCCACGCGGCTTTCGTCGCTTCATCGATCTGAGGAGCCGCGTCCAGGGTCGGCGTTTCAAATTCCGTGGTAGTCATTGGAAGTCCCATCCGATGAGGGAAGCCCGTGCTTCCGGTTCACGACTATCCAAGGGGTGCGCGACTGTTTCGCGGGTGCACATCGGGACAACCACCGAGATCGGGCGGGGCTGATACGGGCATTTGCCTAGGGTCCGCCGGAAGGACGGTTTTTTCATCAAATCGTCACGAAAGCGCGGTCGCGACGACGCTCAACTCGCTTCCAGCACCGCCGCCGCATGGCGCGCGATCATGCGCTCCTCGTTGGTGGGGACGACCCAGGCCGGCAATGTCGAGTGATCATTGCTGATTCTTCCGGCGCCGTCGCGGTTGCGCCCCTCGTCCAGCTCGAGGCCCAGCCAGCGACAGCCCGCCGAAACCTCGGCCCGGGTCGCGACGTCGTTCTCGCCGATGCCGCCGGTAAAAACCAGGGCGTCCAGACCGCCGAGCGCCGCCGCGAGACTGCCGATCTCGCGGACGATCCGGTAGACGAACAAGGCGACGGCCTCGGCTGCGGCTGGTTCGGCCGAGCCGCGCAAGGTGCGCATGTCCGACGAGATGCCCGAGACGCCGAGCAGGCCCGATTCCTTGTAGATCAGTTTCTCGATCGCGCGCGCGTCCATGCCATGCGAATCCATGAGATAGAGAAGCACTCCGGGATCGATCGCGCCGCATCGCGTGCCCATGACCAGGCCGTCGACGGCGGTGAAGCCCATCGTGCTGGCGACGCTGCGCCCCTCATGGACCGCGCACAGGCTGGCGCCGTTGCCAAGATGGGCGATGACGATCCGCCCCTCGGCCAGTTCGGGCGCGATCTCCTTCAGCCGCGAGGCCACATATTCGTAGGAGAGGCCATGGAAGCCGTAGCGCCGGACCCCGGAGTCGGTGAATTTGCGGGGCAGCCCGAACTGCTGGGCCAGGGGTGGCTGGCCCTGGTGAAAGGCGGTGTCGAAGCAGGCGACCTGGGGGATCTGGGGCGCCGCCTGGGCGATCGCCTCGATGGGAGCGAGGTTGTGTGGCTGGTGCAGGGGCGCGAGCGGGATCAGACTTGCGAGCTTTTCGATCACCTCCGGGTCGATCCGGGTCGGCGCGGCGAAGTGGGTCCCGCCGTGAACGACCCGGTGGCCGACCGCATGGACCGGCCTGCCCTCGAGCAATTCAATCAGGGTCTGGAGCAGCGCCCGCGTGCCGGCGCCATGATCGAACCCTTCCGCGTCCCAGCTCTGCGCGGCGGCCTCGGCGCCGTCGGCGCCGACGATGCGCATCCGGGGCGAAACCCCGATCTGCTCGATCTGGCCCTTGAACAGCAGCTTCTCCTCGCCGCCGGCCTCGAAGAGGGCGCATTTTATGCTGGAAGAACCGGCATTGAGGACTGCGATACATCCGCTCATCGGACCTGTGTCCCTGGCTGGGTGATGGAAGGTTCAGGCGATCGCCGCCGATGCGTTGGCGCGGCGGGCGGCAGCGACCATGCAGGCGACCGCGCAGGATGCGAGGCGGGCGAGCGGAACGTCGGCGCGGCTGGTGAGGATGATCGGCACGCGCGCGCCGAGCACGATGCCCGCGGCGTCGGCGCCGCTGAGGAAGGACAGGCTCTTGGCGAGCATGTTGCCGGCCTCCAGATCCGGCACGATCAGGACGTTGGCGCGACCGGCGACCGGCCCGGCAATCTTCTTGATCGCCGCCGCCTCCGGGCTGATCGCATTGTCGAGCGCCAGCGGACCGTCGAGCAGGCCGCCGGTGATCTGGCCGCGGTCCGCCATCTTGCACAGGGCCGCGGCCTCGATGGTCGACAATATCTTGGAGTTGACGGTTTCCATCGCGCTCAGGATCGCCACCCGTGGTTCCGCAAGACCCATGGCGTGGGCGAGGTCGATCGCGTTCTGGACGATGTGCACCTTGTCGTCGAGCGTGGGCGCGATGTTGACTGCCGCGTCGCTGATGATCAGCGCATGTTCGTGGCCGGGCACGTCCATGATGAAGCAATGGCTGATCCGGCGCGAAGTGCGCATGCCGCCTTCGCGCGAAACCGCGGCGGCCATGATCTCGTCGGTGTGGAGGCTGCCCTTCATCAGCGCCTCCGCCCGGCCCAGGCGAACGAGCTCGACCGCTTTGGCCGCCGATTCCTGGCTGAACGCGGCGTCGACGATCTCGAAACCGGCGATGTCGATCCCGGCTTTGGCGGCGATTTCCTGGATCTGCGCCGTGGGTCCGACCAGGATCGGCGCGATCAGCTTCAGCCGCGCCGCCTCGACGACGCTGCCGAGCGAGACTTCGTCGCAGGGATGGGCGACGGCGGTGGGGATGGCGGGATGGCGCTGGGCGGCCTCGACCAGACGCTCGAACTTTTCATGGCGGCGGCCATCGGCCGTGATCGCTGCATCAGACATCGGCCAATTCCTCCCGGCGCGTAAGTTCGGATGGCGAGCGGCGCATGGCCGGCCCGGCGCGCCGCGGCCGGGACCAATGTTCTCACGCGTCCCTCATCCCGGGAGTCCGGCGCGCCGGATATCGGGAGAAGTACCGAAATCCAAGGATAGCAATGCTGGGCTGCATCCCAACGGCGCGACTGCCCCGATCATCGTCGCGGGCGGGCGGCGCGGCGGTGAATCCGGTGGCGGACTCGGTGACGGCCAATGCCAATTACGGGGCAAACCCCGATGTTCGCGCCGTTTCGAGGGATGGTAGCCCCGGCGGGAGAGCAAGGCGCGGCGCGGGCTCGGCCTATCCGGGGACGCGGACCTCGTCGGAAGAAAGGGCAGTCGATGACACGGGTCCACAAGGGGGGCGTAGAGCCCGTTGCCGGCCGCCGGACGAAGTGGATGGGGAAGATGGCCCTGCTGGCGCTTGCATCAGGCGCCTACGCCGCGCCTGCCCTGGCCATGCAATCCACCGACGATGGCCAGCCCACCGAAAACGCCCAGCCCACCGCAAATGGCGAGCCCCTCTCAAACGCCCAGCCCACGGATCAGGTTATCTCCGAGCAGATCAGGTCGCAGGAAGACGCGACGATCCTGAGGAGCCGCACCTGGTTCGAGGGAGAGTGGAACAACAATGAGAACGGCGCCAGCGACTTCGAAGGGACATGGGGCCTGCGGTTGGGTTGGCGAATTTCCGACAACCACGACATCGCCTTCCAGATCGAAATCCCGGTCCGGCGCATCACTTCGGACGATGCCAGCGGCAATGTCGACAGGTCCGGACTGTTCGACGTCAAGCTGAACTTCGGCACCGCCTTCAGACTCAGCCCGACCGTGCGGATCGGCGCCGGCGTCGAGATGCGGATTCCGACCGGCGCCAACGACGTCAGCCTCAACATCTACCGCATGCAAGAATATGTCACCCTGGCGTGGGACGCGACGCCCTGGCTCACGCTGACGCCGAAGATCCGTTATTATCACACCGTCTCACACCAGGGCGACGCGCCCACCCAGAATTATTGGGAAATCTACCTTCCGGCCACATTCGTCCTGCCCAACCGGTGGTCCGCCACGGCTCGCTACGAGGTCAAGTTCGACCAGATCGCCGACTACACCACGCATTCGGCGAAGTTCTTCGTCGCCCACCAGTTCGTGGATCCGTCGATCAACGTCTCGCTGGCGTTCAAGATTCCGTTCAACAGCCAGTCCAACGACTATCAGTTCGTGGTCAACACCACCTGGTTCTTCTAGGGCCGGTCAGCCCGGCTTTTTCAGGCGAAAGGCCCCATCCTCACCAGGACGGCGACCATGACCAGCAGGCCCGCCAGAAGGAGCAGGCCGGCGGCCAGGGCAATCGGCGAACGCCTCGGGACATAGGGATGGAGCAGCTGCCCATGCCGATGGAGCGCGTCGATCTCCCGTCCCAGCTCGGCCCGCCGCCGCCGGTGCTCGAACAGCCCCGCGGTGACGAGAGCAATGCCGATCGCGACCAGGAAAATCCCGAAATTGCGCGCCGGCGCTCGCAGGTCGACCCCGACTTCTCCCGTGAGCCGATGGAAGAACAGGAACATGGCGAAGCCGAAGCCGATCATCGACAGCGAGACGTGGATCACCGACATCAGGGTCCGGTCGACGCTCATGAAGGTGCGCTCATAGGCCAGCGACGCCTGCCTGGAGGCGAGATCGAAAGTGGATCTGGACTGGTCCGGCATGGGATCCCATCCCTGAGGCGGCCGTTAGCCCTCGTCGAAAAAATCGACGTGGCCGTCGTCGAGATCGTAGCGGGCACCAACGATCCGAAGCGTGCCGGCCTTGATGGCGTCGAGCAGGAACGGATTGGACAGGCGGCGAAGACGGTCGACGGTTCGGCTCACATTGGCCCGGACCGA
>DATDAU010000103.1:0-18377 GCA_036525215.1 Allosphingosinicella sp. | reverse complement strand
AGCGCCACCATCGCCGCCTTCGATGCGGCGATGGCGGGCGCCCGGCCCGGCCAGCCGATCATCATCGATCTCACTGACACGCCCGGGGGCGGCAACACAATTGTCGCGCGCGCCGTGCTTGGCTGGTTCGTCGATCGGCCGTTTTTCTACCAGGTCCACAACCTCCCGGCCGAGGCGCGCCAGACCGGCATAGCGCGGCAATGGGCGGAGCAGGTCCTGCCCCGGCCCGGCCGGCGGCATCGCGGGCCGGTGACGGTCGAGGTCGGCCGCTGGACCGGCAGCATGGGGGAGGGACTGGCAATCGGGTTCGACGCAATTGGCGCCCGCGTGGTCGGAACGCCGATGGCGGGCCTGCTCGGCGCAGTCTACGATCACCGGCTGGGACATTCGGGGCTGGTCCTCAAGCTCCCGACCGAGCGCCTGATGCACGTGGACACCACGCCGCGCGAGGCGTTTGTCCCGCACAGCGAGCGCTAGGCCGCGGTTTCCGGCGCCTCGAACAACCCGGAAGGACCAGCTTCATGATGTTCACCAAACGCCTGCGCGGACCGGTCATGCTGGGCGAGATCACCTGCAGCGTCCGCATCTGGCAAAGGCCCCACGTGAAGGTCGGCGGCCGCTACCCGCTGGGGCCGGGCGCCATCCACGTCACCTCGGTCCGCGAGATACTCCTCGAGGACGTCACCCCCGAGCTCGCGCGCCGCTCGGGCTTCGAGGACGTGGAGGACCTGCTCAGCGTGGCGAAGCACGGACCCGGCGAGAACGTCTACCTCGTCGAGTTCGAATATCGGGAATGAGGGACGCGGCCTGGCCGGAGCCCTTCCTGTCACGCTCCCCGCCATGCGGCGGCGACGGCCGCAAACGCCCTAGTCGGACGCCGATACGATGCGCATCGCCTCGGGCCAAAGGCTCATATACCGGCTCGTGACGCCATTCTGAGTCGAGGCCCGATATTCATTCTGGCTGGGAAGCGGGATGACCGTGATGAGTCCATCGACAGAGCGCAATGCACCGGCATGGCGGGCGGCGGCGCAGAGGCCGGAATGAGAGGCATAAGGGCCGGAGCCGAAGACCGCGCCGTCCCAGCCGCGAATACCGACCAGGCAGCGGCAGGTGAGCCCCGATCGACGCTCGGCCGCGGGATAGATCCTGAACATGTCCTTACACAGCGGAAACCGGCCGAAACGTTCCTCCCGGCTGTTGTAGGTGCCCGCGAACGTGATGGTGCGATTCGATGGGCCCCTCCGGAACGACTGGATGCCGTTTTGGAATGTGCCAACATAATAGGTGCGGCCCTCCTGGACCCGCGCCACAATCGAGCCGCCTTGCCGTCGGATTGCCCCGGCGTGCTGCGCCGCCGCGCACAGGCCGGATTCTTCCGCATAATAGAAATTGCCATAGGCACTTCGGCGATGGGGCCCGACGGGGCAGCGGCAGTTGAGCGACGTGACTCCTCCCGGGAAAGTCGAGGGGCAGGGGGTGGCGGTTTGGGGCACGACGTTGGTGCAGGAAAAGGCGTCCTCGGCTCTGACTTCCGTCTTCCATTGTTCCAGCAACGGGGCGGTAAACAACGCGCTGGTTGCGGGTTCCTCGACGATGGCCCGGGCGCGGCCGCGCGCAAACCGGGCCGCGTAGCAATCGCCGGCCGTCCGCGCGTTCCTGGCCTCGGTAAGGGCCTGCTGGATCACCTGCTGGGCGCGCTGGGCCGTGTTGATCGGCGGGCAATCCCGGCTCTGTACTTCGCTGATGCGTCGATCCAGGACCTCTACTGCTTCCACATTGACCGGGTCGCCACGGCTGTAACGGTCCCACAATTCCGCCGTGAGTTCCCTGGCGTCGGTGGCGCGCAGTCCACTCTCGGTGCAGTCGCTTGCAAGCCGCGCCGCCTCGGATCTTACCAGCAATTGTTCGATCTGGCGGACCAGCCGCAGAACCTGGGCGGCCCGGTCCAGCCCGGGATCGGGCGGCGGCTGGGCCCCGGCCGAGTGCGGCGCCAGCCATGCGGTGGCGAGGAGCAGGCCGAGGACCAGGCCGAGAGCCAGCGAAGCCAGGATCGATCGCATGACAATTCCCCCGCTTGGGACGGAGGAGAACGCCGCGCGCCTCGTCCTGTCGAACGTGGTTGGTCACAGATGCTACTTGGGAAGCCTACCAGCCTCGAAACGGAGGCACAACGATCCCGGATGGGCGCGGGGTTATGGGCGCGCGGCCGCTACATCCGTGCTCCCGCCCGGCCGCAGATAGGTCTGCAGCCAGCCATTCACCTCGCGATACCATTGGATGCTGTTGCGCGGGCTCAGGATCCAGTGATTCTCGTCGGGAAAGACGACCAGGCGCGAGGGCAGGCCGCGCTCGCGCAGTGCGCCATAGGCGGCCAGGCCTTGGTTGTAGGGCACGCGATAGTCGCGCTCGCCATGGATGACGAGCATCGGCGTTCGCCAGGCGGCGACATGGTTGGCCGGGTTCCAGCGCTCGCCGGTCGCGGCGCCGGCGGGATCGAGATAGGATCCGCCCATCTCGCGCCGGATGAATTCGGGCGTGTCCTGGACCCGCGAGAAATCCCTGATGTCGAACAGGCCGGCATGGTTGACCAGGCAGCGGAATCCGTCCGGCCAGTTGCCGGCGATCCAGTTGACCATATAGCCGCCATAGGAACCGCCGAGCGCGCAGGCATTGGCGATGTCGAGCTGCGAATCCTCGCGGCCGGCGGCGGCGAGGCCGAGGCGCAGGTCCTCGAGCGGGGCGCCGCCCCAGTTGCGGGTGATGGCGTCGGTGAAGGCCTGGCCGTAGCCGGTGGAGCCGTGGAAATCGACCGTGACAGCGGCATAGCCGGGCGCGGCGAACAGGCGCGGATTCCAGCGATAGGACCAGGCATTGCCCATCGAGCTCTGCGGGCCGCCATGGATGAGGAAGGCGACCGGCAGCCGTCCCGGCGAGCCGGCCGTCTTCACGATCTGGCCCCAGACGATGTCGCCGCCCGCGCCGGCGAAGCTGAACCGCCGTGCCGAGACCGGATCGAGCTCGGCGAGAAGCGCGGCGTTGACCGAGGTGAGCCGCGTGTGACGCCCGCCGCGCCACAGATAGAGGTCGTCCGGCCGGGCGAGGTCGTTGAGCGTGTAGACCACGCCGCCGCCGCGCAGGGCCGCGACGTTGCCAACGGTGCCGCCCTCGGTGAGGCGGGTGAACCGGCCGGTCCGCGCATCCACCTGGAACAGGGGCGTGTCGAGCGTGTCCGGCGCGGTGACGAAGAGGCTGCGCCCGTCCGCCGCCCAGGCGATCGACGAGACCGATCGGTCCCATCCGGCGGTCAGCGCGCGCGTCTCGCCGCTCGCAAGGTCGCGGACGTACAGGATCTGGCGGTCGGACGTCGCCTCCGGGCGGGCGGAGGCGGCATAAGCGAGCAGCCGGCCGTCCGGAGAGACAGTGGGGAGCCGGTCGGCGGCGCGGTTGGCCGCGGTGAGATTGGCCGTCGCCTGCTGCTCGCGGGCGGCATGGATGTCGATATTCTCGGCGCCGTCCTCGCCCAGGACGGCCGCGCGCCAGGTCAGCCACAGGGTGCGGCCGTCGCGCGACCATTCGGGCGGCTCGCCGCCCCCGGTCGGCTGGTTGGCCGGCTCTCCGGCCGCGGGAACCGCGATCGGCGTGCCGGAACCTTGCGGGCGGCCGTCGGCCAGCGGCAGGATGAACAGGCGCGGCTCGATGCCCGGGCGGCGCCAGGCGTCCCAATAGCGGAAATTGGCGCCGTCATAGACCCGCGCCGAGCCCAGGTCCGCCGTCGGCGCCGGCACATTGGCGCAGTTGAAATCGGCGCAGCGCCGGTCGAGATCGGCCCAGATCGCGATCCGGTCGCCCGAAGGCGCGAGCCGGAAGCCGGCGATGCCGTTGGCGAAATCGGTCAGCCGCGCAGGCGTGCCGCCCGGCAGCTCCATCCGCCACAGCTGGTCGCGACCGGAAGCGTTGCTCAGATAGTAAAGCGCGCGTCCGTCGGCGGAAAAGCGGGGGTCGTGCTCATTATGCTCGGGCGTGGAGGCGATCCGCACCGGCTCCGCGCCGGCACTTCTCAGGTCGAGCAGCCACAGATCCTGGCGCCGGCGATTGCCCGCCAGGTCGGTCTCGCTGAGCTGGTAGACCAGCCAATTGCCGTCGGGCGAAACCACCGGCGCGGCGATCCGGCGCATCGTGGCGAGATCGGTCGCGGTCATCGGCCGGGCCGAGGCGGCGGGAACCAAAGCGAGCTGCAGCGCGGCGAGGCCGGCGAGGGTCAGTTTTCTCATGCCGCTGGACTAGCATTGCGTCCCGGCGTGAAAAAGCGAAACCGGCGGCGTGAATTTGGCTGAACCCTTCGGGCCTCAACCCACCTTCTGTATCCCCGGCGGGCGCCACGATCCGTCCGCGACCGACGGTTCCGGCCCGTAGATCCGCAGCGCCAGGGTGATGGCGCCGGCCGGCGCCGGCAGCCAGTTGGCGAGCTTGTCCGGCCCGGGGGATTCGCGCTGGATATGGATGGTCAGCGATCCGTCGTCGCCAAAGGCCATGTCGCTGCGGTCGCCGAGCGCGTAGCGGTCGATGGCGTTGGGGACGAGATAGGAATCGCCGTCATACATGGTGAGCGACCAGAAGTAGCGCGCGGGGGGCAGCTCCTCCTTGGCGAAGTGCAGGACGTAATCGTTTGCGCCCGAGAGCGGCTCGCCCTCGCTGTCGAAAATGGCCACCGGGTAGCAGGCGTCCTCCACGACGTTGCCGCCGACGGCGAAATAGGTCCAGGTCGCGCGATAGAGATATTTGGTCCCGTAATGGCCGAGGTCGCGGGCGATCTGCCAGCCATTGACCATCTCGCCCATCCGGGCCTTCTCGTCGCGGATCGCGCGGCGCGCCTCTTCCATTCCCTGCTCGATCGCGGCCCTGGTCTCCGCATCCAGGGTGTCGGAGCTGAAGGTCGCGCCGGGGGCGATGCCGATGCGGGCGATCCGCTCCAGCGTGGGGAAATCGGCGGGCCGCGGGGGGTTGTCGAGCAGGAGCGAGTTCAGCCGGCTGAAAAAGTCCTTCGGCGACATCGCGAAGACCTGCCTCGGCACCGGCGTCCGCGTGTCCACGCCGGGATGGATCGGGACGTTCTCGGGCGGCGTGTAGGCATGTCCCCATCGGGAAAGGGGCGTCAGCCGGTAGCCGTTCTGGATCTTGCGGACGGCGGCAAGGTCCGCCGCGCCGCGGGTGAAGGTCCGCCCCGCGACCGTCAACAGATTGGTGTCGACCCGGATCTTGGTCAGCCCCTCGGGAATGATGCCCTGCCAGTGCGGGCCGACCAGCACGAAGTCGCCGCCATGGCTTCCCACCGTGCGCGTGCCCGGCGCGGCGGGCACGTCGTTCCAGGCGTCGATCAGCTGCATGATCCACCATCGCGAACCCATTTCGGGAACGGAAAGGACGGTCGGCTCCCAGAGCAGGTCGAGGCGCGCCAGCGAATAGAGCGTGTCGACGTTCATTCCCACGATCGGGTTGTTGGCGGCGTCCGGGAAGTCGCGGACATGGGCGAACTGGTTGATCGGCGCATGCATGCCGTACGGCCGATCGACATTGGTCGAGGTTTCGACGTCGAGCGCGATGTAGACGAGGGGCAGGCCGAAGATGAACGCCTCCTTGGCGATCGCGCGAACTTCGTCGAGATCGGTCCGCTTCGCTTCGGCCGGCGTCGGGGCGGAATGCATGCGCGTCGCCATGCCTGAGTCTCCTTTGCACCCAGCATGTGCATAAGGGAGGCTCCGGCCTCTATCGGGGCAAGTACCGAAGATGGGTTAGGCAAGTCGCTAGGGGAGGGGCCCCTAGGCCTCTCGGTTCACAACCTGATGTTCTTTCTTTGTTCTTGACATTTGCGGCCCGATATGCTATAAGCTCCGCTTGCCTGCGAATGTGACGCAGGATGCTTCGGCTCGTTGAAATCGTCGATCGAACGAGAATGATCGCGCCCCTGCGCGTGGCCGCCCGCGTGGGGCAGGATCGCCAGCTGCGGGATGGAGACTTTTTCCCCCTGGAAGCCGAACCTTTGAACCTTTCGAGCATCAAATCACTGTAATTCCACCTTTTCTATCCTGCGCCGTTTGGAAAAGGGGGCATGGTATCAATCCACCTTATACCCAAGTCGCGACGATTTGTTGGGCATCGCGGCTCCAATCCTCCATCTGGCGGGGCGAAAGGACCCGCCGATGAACGCCCAGAGCCGCATCCTGCCCGCCGCCGTCGAGGCCAGCCTCGATTTCCTGAGGCCGATGAAGGAGCGGCCGGTTTCCTATCAGGTGGAGCCGCCGCCGGGGGTGCCGGAGCGGACCGGAATCTACGATTCGCACGCCGTCACCATCCACAACGGTCGCTTCCTGGCCGCTGGCCTCTCGCTGGATGTCCAGGGCTTCGCTATGGTGCGTTCGCCGACCGGCCTCACGGACTTCTCGGACAAGGAAGCCATAGGCTCGGCTTATTACAAGGAGGTCGAGACCCTGCTCGCCGGAATCACCGGGGCGGCCCGGGTGATCGTGTTCGACCACAATGTCCGCAACGCCGCGCGCGCCGCCTCGGGCGAGGCCGGGATCCGCGGGCCGGTGCCCCGCACCCATAACGACTTCACCCAGCGCTCCGGCCCCGAGCGCGCCCGGCGCGAGCTCGAGCTGCGCGGGCTCGACGCCGACGCGCTGCTCGGCCGCCGCTTCGCCATCGTCAATCTGTGGCGGCCGATCGGGCGGCCGGTGGAAAGATCCCCGCTCGCGCTGGCCGACGCGCGGACGGTCGCGCCCGCCGACGTGATCGCCGCCGACCTCATCTACCGCGACCGGATCGGCGAGACCTACGCCCTCCAGCACAATCCCGCCCAGCTCTGGTATTATTTCCCCTACCTTGCGCCGGTCGAGGCGATCCTGATCAAGAGCTGGGATTCCTATCCCCAGGCGGCCCGCTTCGCCCCCCACGCCGCCTTCGAGGACCCCACCACCCGCCCGGACGCGCCCGAGCGCGAGAGCATCGAAGTGAGGGCGCTGGTGCTCTACTAGCCCAGGCCTCCGTCACCCGCTCGGCGTGAGGGCGACGGGACCCGTGGCAAGTGTGTACTTTGTCTACTTAGGTCCCTTGCCCCCTCCCCGGTGGGGAGAGGGGGCAAGCGAATGGCGCCTGTAAACTTTGTCAACTTGGAGCCAACCAGAACCCCCAGTCCTCAGTCCCCTAAGCGGCCACCTGCTCGGCCATCGCCGCTTCCAGATTCGCCCGGATCGCCTCGAAGAACTGCTCCGTTGTCATCCAGCTCTGGTCGGGGCCGATCAAAATGGCGAGGTCCTTGGTCATCGCGCCCTGTTCGACGGTCTCGATGCAGACCCGCTCCAGCGTCTCGGCGAAATGGGTGACTTCCGGGGTCTCGTCGAACTTGCCGCGGAACTTGAGGCCGCCGGTCCAGGCGAAGATCGAGGCGATCGGGTTGGTCGAGGTCGCCTTGCCCTGCTGGTGCATGCGGTAGTGGCGGGTGACGGTGCCGTGCGCCGCTTCCGCCTCGACCGTCTTGCCGTCCGGGGTCATCAGGATCGAGGTCATCAGGCCCAGCGAGCCGAAGCCCTGGGCGACCTGGTCGGACTGGACGTCGCCGTCATAATTCTTGCAGGCCCAGACGAACTTGCCCGACCATTTCAGCGCCGAGGCGACCATGTCGTCGATCAGGCGGTGCTCGTAGACGATGCCGGCGGCCTTGAACTTGTCCTCGAACTCGGCCTCGTAAATCTCCTGGAAGAGGTCCTTGAAGCGGCCGTCATAGGCCTTGAGGATGGTGTTCTTGGTCGACAAATAGACCGGCCATTCGCGGTTGAGCCCGTAATTCAGCGAGGCATGGGCGAAATCGCGGATCGATTCGTCGAGATTGTACATGCCCATGGCGACGCCGCCGCCGGGATAGTCGAACACTTCCTTCTCGATCGTCTCGCCGTTGGCGCCTTCCCATTTCATGGTCAGCTTGCCGGGACCGGGGACGACGAAGTCGGTCGCCTTGTACTGGTCGCCGAAGGCATGGCGGCCGACCACGATCGGGTCGGTCCAGCCCGGGATCAGCCGCGGGATGTTGTCGATCACGATCGGCTCGCGGAAGATGGTCCCGCCCAATATGTTGCGGATCGTGCCGTTGGGGGATTTCCACATCTTCTTGAGGCCGAACTCGGCGACGCGGGCCTCGTCGGGCGTGATCGTCGCGCATTTGACGCCGACGCCGTGCTTGGCGATCGCCTCGGCCGCCTCGACCGTGATCCGGTCGTCGGTCTCGTCGCGCTTCTCGACGCCGAGATCGTAATAGAGCAGTTCGACGTCGAGATAGGGCAGGATCAGCCGCTCGCGGATCCACTGCCAGATGATGCGGGTCATTTCGTCGCCGTCGAGCTCGACGACCGGATTCTTCACCTTGATCTTCGCCATGTGGCCTTTGCCTTCTTCCCCGGATTTGGATGCCGGAGCGCCTTAGGCGGTGGAGGGGCGGCGATCAACAGGCGGAAGGGCAGGGGACGCCTTCAAGAAGGTAAGTGAGATTCCAGCTTTCGCTGGAATGACGAACTCTACTTTGCTCAATTCCCGTCATTCCAGCGCAAGCTGGAATCTCACTTCACCTTGGATGCGGCGACAGGCCCGCACCCGCCGGAGGGAACAAAGAGTCGCCACAGCCCCCAATCCCCCTGCGGCAAACACCGTACCTCCCTCCCTCCGGTGGTTTCGCCCCCCGACCCCGCCGAAAGACCCCGCATGAGTTCGATGGAAAAAGACAAGACAGACCTGGTCGCCACCAACGTCAAATGGCGCTGGCCCTCGGTTCATCCCGAGGGCCGCAAGTTCGCCGTCATCGCCTTCGCCATCGCCGCCTTGTTCTGGTGGGTGATCGACTGGGACTGGCTGGGCTATCTCGCCTTCGCGCTGACCCTGGGCATCGGCGCCTTCTTCCGTGACCCGGTCCGCACCACGCCGCTGGGCGACGGGCTGATCATCGCCCCGGCGGACGGGCTGGTGACGATGATCACCACCGTGCCGCCGCCGCGCGAATTGTGGGGGGAAGGGGGGCTCTCCGAAGACCCCGTCGTCCGCATCTCGATCTTCATGAGCGTGTTCGACGTCCACATCAACCGGACGCCGATCGCCGGCACCATCCTCAAGGTCGTCTACATCGCCGGCAAGTTCCTCAACGCCGATCTCGACAAGGCCAGCGAGGACAATGAGCGCCAGCACATCCTGGTCGAGGGCGAGGACGGCACCAAAGTCGCCTTCACCCAGATCGCCGGCCTGGTCGCGCGCCGGATCGTGCCCTGGGTCAAGGCCGGCGACCGGGTCGTCACCGGCCAGCGGGTCGGCCTGATCCGCTTCGGCAGCCGGGTCGACGTCTACCTTCCCGCCGGCACCTCGTCGCAGGTGCTGCTCGGCCAGCGCACCATCGCCGGCGAGACGATCATCGCCCGCATGCGCGTCTCCGAGCTGATCGAGGGTGTGGCCCAGTGAGCCGCCTGAAGTGAGCCTTTTGCCCGAGCGCAAGGGCATCCCCTTGCGGGCCGTGGTTCCCAACGCGGTCACCGCGCTGGCCTTGTGCGTCGGCCTGTCGGGCGTCCGCTTCGCCATCGGCGGGGAGTGGGACCGGGCGATCATCGCCATCGTCGTCGCCGCCGTCCTCGACGGCATGGACGGCCGCATCGCCCGCGCGCTCAAGGGCCAGACCCGCTTCGGCGCCGAACTGGATTCGCTGTCCGACGTGATCGCCTTCGGCGCCTCGCCGGCGATCATCCTCTACCTCTGGTCGCTCCGGGAATGGCCGCGCTTCGGCTGGATCTTCGCGCTCGCCTTCGCCGTCTGCATGGCGCTCCGCCTCGCCCGCTTCAACGCCCGGATCGACGTCGAGGACCAGCCCCACAAGTCGGCCGGGTTCATGACCGGGGTGCCGGCGCCGGCGGGGGCGGGGCTGCTGCTTCTCCCCGTCTTTCTGTGGCTGGCCAGCGACGGCCATCTGGCCTGGCTCCGGGATTACAGGCTGATCGCGCCGTGGGCGGCGTTCGTCGCCTTCCTGGCGATCTCGAGCATCGCCACCTTCTCCTGGGGGTCGCTTCGGCTGCGGCGCAACGTGCGGCTGGAAGCGATCGTGGTCATCGCCATCGTCGGCGGCGCCCTGTTCACGGCGCCGTTCGAGACGCTGAGCGTCGCCGCGATCCTCTACGTGGCGATGATCCCGTTCAGCATGATGAGCTACGCGAAGGTCAAGCGGCAGCGCGGGTCCGCAGCGGAACCTGGCTTACCTTTAGGACCCGGAGGCGCGCCCTTCGCGGAGCCGCCGACGCGCCCCGCAAGGCGGCGCAGATCGCCGCCCAGTGCGCCTTGACGGTGACCTCCAGGATCACGGCCAGCGCGATGAGCAGCCCGAAGAAGAAGAGAGACGACAGCAACTGAGCCACAGCTTTTCCCCTGTTTTATCCACAGACAACGTTCCGAAGGGCCGTTTGGCTCCCGGAATGAGTTGATGTTCCCTTTTTGTTCTGTTGTCAAGCGGCGAACGGCAGGGAAGTCGCGACCAGTCGCGGACCCCGTGGAAGGTCGACCCCGAAGTAGATGAGCCACGAGCCTGCAAATGAAGGAGCGCCGGCCGGGATCCGCGCATGGGCCCGACGCCTCAAACACGATGTGATCGCCCTCTGGATCGCCGCCCGCGACCCCCGCGTACCCTGGCATGCCAAGGCGCTGGCGGGCGCCGTCGCGGCCTATGCGTTGAGCCCCATCGACCTCATCCCCGATTTCATCCCCGTCCTCGGCTATCTCGACGACCTGCTGATCGTTCCGGCCGGGATCTGGCTGGTCGTTCGCCTGATCCCGGCGGCGTTGATGGCCGAGTTTCGGCAAGAGGGCGCGCGCCGGAGCGGTCGGCCGGTAAGCTATGCTGCCGCTTCCATCATCGCGGTAATCTGGGCGGCGGCCGCCGCCGGGTTGATGTGGCTGCTCTTCCTCCACGCTTGATTTCCCCACCATCCCCCGCTAACAGCCCGCGCATTCCACATGCTGGGCCACCATACCGGTGCTGGAGAAATCCAGTTCTCGGCCCTGCAGAGGCATAACCGGAAGGAGAAGTCTTATGGCGTCCACCGACGTCACCATGCAGCAATTGCTCGAGGCCGGAGCGCATTTCGGCCACCAGACCCACCGCTGGAATCCGAAGATGAAGCCGTATATTTTCGGCGAGCGGAACGGCGTCCACATCATCGACCTGTCGCAGACCGTGCCGCTGTTCGCGCGCGCCATCGACTTCGTCCGTCAGACCGTCGCCGCCGGCGGCAAGGTGCTGTTCGTCGGCACCAAGCGCCAGGCGCAGGATCCGATCGCCGAGGCGGCGCGCCGCTCCGACCAGCATTTCGTCAACCACCGCTGGCTGGGCGGCATGCTCACCAACTGGAAGACGATCTCCAACTCGATCAAGCGCTTCAAGAGCCTCGAGGAGCAGCTGGCGGGCGACACCACCGGCCTCACCAAGAAGGAAGTGCTGCAGCTGACCCGCGAGCGTGACAAGCTCGAATTGAGCCTCGGCGGCATCCGCGACATGGGCGGCATTCCCGACGTGATGTTCGTCATCGACGCCAACAAGGAAGAGCTGGCGATCAAGGAAGCCAACGTCCTCGGCATCCCGGTCGTTGCGATCCTCGATTCGAACGTCAGTCCCCAGGGCATCGCCTTCCCGGTTCCGGGCAATGACGACGCCAGCCGCGCGATCCGCCTCTACACCGACGCGATCGCCGACGCGGTCCTGGCCGGCAAGCAGGGCGGCGCCGCCCGCCGCGGCGAGGATCTCGGCGCGATGGACGTCCCGCCGGCGGAAGCCGTGCTGGCCGAACCCGCCGCGGCCGAACCCACCGAGGCCTGAGCCTTTCGGGCTCCCCTAGTTCAACACGATTATGAGCCCGGCTTCGGCCGGGCGGTTTCAGAGGAAAGCGACATGGCTGAGATCACGGCCGCGAATGTGAAGGAACTGCGCGAGCGCACCGGCGCCGGCATGATGGACTGCAAGAAGGCGCTGGGCGAGACCCAGGGCGACATGGAAGCCGCCATCGACTGGCTGCGCACCAAGGGCCTCGCCGCCGCCGCCAAGAAGGCCGGCCGCACCGCCGCCGAGGGCCTGATCGGCGTCGCCGTCGACGGCAACAAGGGCGCGATGGTCGAGATCAACTCCGAGACCGACTTCGTCGCCAAGAACGAGCAGTTCCAGGACTTCGTCCGCACCGCCTCCCAGATCGCGCTCGGCACGGGCAGCGACATCGAGGGGCTGAAGGACGCCTGCTGGCCGGGCGGCGGCAGCGTCGAGGAGAAGCTGACCCAGAACATCGCGACGATCGGCGAGCATCAGTCGATCCGCCGCGCCGCGCTGCTCGACGTCACTGAAGGCGTGGTCACCTCCTACGTCCACAATGCGGTGGCCCCTGGCCTCGGCAAGATCGGCGTGCTCGTCGCGCTCGAGAGCGGCGCCGACCGCGCCGTGCTCGAGGGCCTCGGCAAGCAGCTCGCCATGCACATCGCCGCGGCCAACCCGCTGGCGCTGCGCGGCGAGGAGCTCGATCCGGCGCTGCTGGAGCGCGAGCGCGCCATCGCCGTCGAGAAGGCCAACGAGACCGGCAAGCCCGCCGACATCGTCGCCAAGATGGTCGACGGCGCGATGGCCAAGTTCCGCAAGGACAATGCCCTGCTGTCGCAGCTCTTCGTCATGGACAACAAGACGAAGGTCGAAGACGTCGTCGCCGCCGCCGGCAAGGGAGCCGGCGCGACGATCACGCTCAAGGCCTATGTCCGCTTCCAGCTCGGCGAAGGCATCGAGAGGAAGGAAAGCGACTTCGCCGCCGAAGTCGCCGCCGCGGCCGGAACCACCAAGCCCGAGCCGGTTGCGTAAGCTAAGTTCCCCTCCCTGGCAGGGAGAGGATCAAGGGGTGGGTGCGAGCGCAGCATGTCTGCGGATTCCGACCCTCGAAGCGCCTTCGGGCGCTGCCCACCCCCAACCTCTCCCCACCGAGGAGGGGAGAATGCTTGGCACATTTGCTGCGCCTGACTAAGGTGCCCGCGCTCCAACAAATCGGATAAGCCCAGCCCCATGCCGCGTCCGCGCTTCCACCGCATTCTCCTGAAGCTTTCCGGCGAAGCGCTGATGGGGGAGGGCCAGTTCGGCATCGATCCCGACGCCGTCGCGAGGCTTGCCGAAGAGATCAAATCCGCCACCCAGGACGGCCACACGCTCTGCCTCGTCGTCGGCGGCGGCAACATCTTCCGTGGCCTCGCCGGCGCCGCCAAGGGCTTCGACCGCGCCACCGGCGATTATATGGGCATGCTGGCGACGGTGATGAACGCGCTCGCCATGCAGAACGCGCTCGAGAAGATCGGGGTCGACACCCGCGTCCAGTCGGCGATTCCGATGGCGACCGTGTCCGAGCCCTATATCCGCCGCCGCGCCATCCGCCACATGGAGAAGGGGCGGGTGGTGATCTTCGCCGCCGGCACCGGCAATCCCTATTTCACCACCGACACGGCCGCCGCGCTGCGCGCCGCCGAAATGAGCTGCGACGCCCTGTTCAAGGGCACCAGCGTCGACGGCATCTACGACGCCGATCCCAAGAAGGTGACCGGCGCCAGCCGCTACGAAAGCGTCACCTTCAACCAGGTGCTGAGCCAGGACCTGAAGGTGATGGATGCCAGCGCGGTGGCGCTCTGCCGCGACAACAATATCCCGATCGTGGTGTTCAACGTCCGCGAGGAGGGCAATCTCGCCCGTGTCCTCGGCGGCGGCGGCACCGCCACGATCGTCCAGAACGAAGGAGCCTGACTATGCCGGCCTATGACAAGGCGGACCTGGCGCGCCGCATGCACGGCGCCGTCGAGGTGCTGAAGCACGATCTGGGCGGCCTGCGCACCGGCCGCGCCTCGACCGCATTGCTCGATCCGATCCAGGTCGAGGTCTACGGCGCGTCGATGCCGCTCAACCAGGTGGCGACGATCTCGGTGCCGGAGCCGCGCATGATCTCGGTGCAGATCTGGGACCGGTCGAACGTCAACCCGGTCGAAAAGGCGATCCGCAGCGCCGGCCTCGGCATCAACCCGATCACCGACGGCCAGAATATCCGCCTGCCCATCCCGGACCTCACCGAGGAGCGGCGCAAGGAGCTGGCCAAGCTCGCCCACCAATATGCCGAAAAGGCCAAGATCGCGGTGCGCAACGTCCGCCGCGACGGCATGGACGCGCTCAAGGCCGACGAGAAGAAGAAGGACATCAGCGAGGACGAGCATAAGAGGCTCGACACCGAGGTCCAGAAGCTGACCGACGAGACGATCAACGAGATCGATGCGGTGGTCGCCGCCAAGGACAAGGAAATCATGACGACGTGACGGTGGCGCGGCCATGAGTGCGGATCCCAGGCCGGTCAGCGCCGGATCCTCGCCGCCGAGCGTTCCCCGTCACGTCGCCGTCATCATGGACGGCAACGGGCGCTGGGCGAAGGCGCGGGGCCTGCCCCGGGCCGCCGGCCACCGCGCCGGCGCCGAGGCTGCGCGCAAGGTGCTGCGCGCCGCCGGCGAGGCCGGGGTCGAATGCCTCACCCTCTACGCTTTCTCCTCGGAGAACTGGCGCCGGCCCGCGGCCGAGATCAGCGACCTCACCGGGCTGTTGCGCTTCTACCTCAAGAAGGAGCTGGAGAGCCTCCACCGCGAGGGCATCAAGCTCCGTATCATCGGCGACCACACCGCCTTCGAGGACGACGTCGCCAGGATGATCGACAATGCCGTCGCCAGGACCGCCGGCAACGACCGGATGACCCTGGCGATCGCGCTCAATTACGGCGCCCGCACCGAGCTGGTGAAGACGATGCAGGATCTGGCGCGGCAGGCCGCCGCCGGCACGCTTGCACCCGAGGCGATCGACGAGGAGCGGATCGAGGCCGCGCTCGACACCCACGATCTGCCCCCGCTCGACCTCCTCATCCGCACCTCGGGCGAGCAGCGCCTGTCCAACTTCCTGCTCTGGCAGGCGGCCTATGCCGAGCTGCTGTTCGTCGACACGCTCTGGCCCGATTATGACGAGGCGGATTTCCAGGCCGCGCTCGCCGAATATGCCCGGCGCGAGCGACGCTACGGAGGCCTATGACCGACAGCCCGGCGCCGCCGCCGAATTCCGACCTTTCGACCCGCTTTGCCGCCGGAATCGCGATGGCGGCGGTCGCCTGCCTCGCCATCTGGTTCGGCGGCTGGCCGTTCCGCCTCCTCGCCGCCGCCGCGGCGGTAGTGATGATGATCGAATGGGTCGCGATCCACAAAGCGCCGCGCCATTGGGCGATCGTCGGCGGCATCCTGCTCGTCGCCCTCCTGCTCGGCGTCATCGAATATTACTACCCCAACGCCTTGCCGCCGCTCGACGACGAGAGCGCGATCGCCATCGGCCTAGACGATTTCGACCCTGTTCTGTGGGTCTGGGGCGGCATCGCCATCGTCGGTGCGCTGCTGGGCGTCTTCGCCCGTCGCGCCGCTATCGGTTGGGGCTTCGTCTATATCGCCGTCCCTTCCTTCGCCCTCTTGGTGCTGAGCTGGGCCTATATGGGGCTGGTCTTCTGGGTGATGGTCGTCACCTGGGCGACCGACATCTTCGCCTATTTCGCCGGCCGCGCGATCGGGGGCCCCAAGCTCGCCCCGGCGGTCAGCCCGAACAAGACCTGGGCGGGCCTGATCGGCGGCGTGATCGGCGCCGGCCTCGCCGGCTGGGGGATCAGCGTCCTGTTCGACCTCGGCGCCCCCTTCCACTGGATCGGCGCGCCGATGGCGGTGCTGGCCCAGGCCGGCGATCTCTACGAAAGCTGGGTCAAGCGCCGGAACGGCGTCAAGGACAGCGGCACGATCCTGCCCGGCCATGGCGGCGTGCTCGACCGGCTCGACGGCCTGCTCGCCGTCGCCTTCGCTACCATGATAGTCCTGCTCGCGGGCCTGTGGACCGGCTGATATGACCCGCACCGTCACCATATTGGGCGCGACCGGATCGGTCGGCCGCTCGACGCTGGACCTGATCGCGCGCGAGCCCGACCGGTTCGAAATCGTGGCCCTGACCGCGAAGCGCGACGTCGCCGGCCTCGCCGAGCTCGCCCGCGCTTTTCGCCCGCGCCAGGCGGTGATTGGCGACAAGTCGCTGCACGGCGCCCTCGCCGACGCGCTGGCGGGGACCGGAATTGAGGCTCTTGCCGGCGCCGACGCGGTCGACGACGCTGCCGCGTCGGGGGCCGACTGGACGATGGCGGCGATCGTCGGCACGGCGGGGCTGAGGCCGGTGATGCGGGCGCTGGAGGGCGGCGCCACCGTCGCCTTCGCCAACAAGGAAGCTCTGGTCTCGGCCGGCAGCCTGATGATGGAGGCGGCGGCGGCGAGCGGGGCGACTTTGCTTCCGGTCGATTCCGAGCACAACGCCATCTTCCAGTGCCTCGACCGCAGCCAGGCCGCCAGCGTCAGCCGGATCATCCTCACCGCCAGCGGCGGGCCGTTCCGCTGCGCCTCGATCGACGAGATGCGGGCGGCGACGCCGGCCTTGGCCGTCGCCCATCCCAATTGGACGATGGGCGCCAAGATTTCGGTCGATTCGGCGACCCTGATGAACAAGGGGCTGGAGCTGATCGAGGCCTTCCACCTCTTCCCGATCGCCGCCGACGCGCTCGAGGTGGTCATCCACCCCCAGTCGGTGATCCACAGCCTCGTCGAATATGTCGACGGATCAGTGCTCGCCCAGTTGGGCGCGCCCGACATGCGGGTGCCGATCGCCTACACTTTGGCCTGGCCCGAGCGGATGGCGACGCCCTGCGCGCGGCTCGATCTGGTCGCCATCGGCACTCTGGGCTTCGAGGCGCCGGACCTGAAACGCTTCCCCGCGCTCGGCCTCGCCCGCGCGGCGCTGGTCGCGGGAGGCGCGAAACCGGCCATTCTCAATGCCGCCAATGAGATAGGAGTCGCTTCTTTTCTTGAAAGCGGCATCGGTTTCCTCGATATCGCATCCGTGGTCGGCGAAGTGCTGGCCGTTTATGATCCTCCCGCTCCCGCCTCGATCGACGAGGTGCTGGAGATCGACCGGCAGGCGAGGCGTGTCGCCGCCGAAGTGACAGGAAAGTTCCTTAATTGAGCAGCCCCGGCATTCCCTACATGATCCTCGCGTTCCTGGTCTGCATCGGGCCGTTGATCTTCATCCACGAGCTCGGCCACTATTATGCGGGCCGCTGGTTCGGGGTGAAGGCCGACACCTTCTCGATCGGCTTCGGCCGCGAGATTTTCGGCTGGACCGACTGGCGGGGTACCCGCTGGAAGGTCGGCTGGCTGCCGCTGGGCGGCTACGTCAAGTTCGCAGGCGACATGAACCCTGCCAGCCAGGCGAGCGACGAATGGATGTCGCTGCCCGCCGAGGAGCGCGCCCAGACCTTCCAGTCCAAGAAATTGTGGCAGCGCTTCATCATCGTCGCCGCCGGCCCGATCACCAACTTCCTGTTCGCGATCGTCGCCTTCATGATCATCTTCGCGACGATCGGCTATCCAAGCAATCCGGCGACGATCGGCACGGTCCAGCCGGGCAGCGCCGCCGCCGCGGCCGGCTTCCAGCCCGGCGACCGGATCACCGCCGCCGATGGCGGCCGCATCGACACCTTCGCCGACCTCCAGCTCTACGTCATGCTTCGTCCCGATCAGGACATGGCGTTCAGCGTCCGTCGGGGCGCCGAGGACGTTCAGCTGCGCGCCCATGTTCGCCCCTATGTGCAGGAAGACCAGTTCGGGAATCGCGCAAGGATCGGCCTGCTTGGAGTAACGCCAGGCAGCGCACGGGAATTCACCCCGCTCAAATGGTACGAACTGCCCGGGACCGCGATCGACCAGACCGTCGACACGGTCGAAACCATGGTGACGGCGCTCGGCCAGGTCATCGTCGGCCGGCGCTCTCTCCAGGAACTGGGCGGGCCGCTGAAGATCGCCGAGGTCTCCGGCCAGCAGGCGAGCCTCGGTTGGCTGCCCTTCTTCTTCCTGATGACCAGCATTTCAATTAATCTGGGATTCATCAACCTCTTGCCAATCCCGCTGCTGGATGGCGGGCATTTGCTGTTTTATACGATCGAGGGAATCAGGCGGAAGCCGCTCAAGCCTGCGACCCAGGAATGGGCTTTCAGAACCGGGCTCGCGATGCTCCTGGCGCTGATGGTTTTCGTCACGTTCAACGACCTGGCCTCTTTTGGCCTCTTTACCAGGCTTGGCGGCTTGATCGGTTAGCCGCGATGGGGCAGGGCAGGCGCACACAGGGATATCAGGCCCGGACAACGGTCCGGTCTAGCAAAAATGAAGGCGGGGACGCGTGACGGCGAACG
>DATDAU010000102.1:0-8865 GCA_036525215.1 Allosphingosinicella sp. | reverse complement strand
TGGCGGCGAAGGCGGTGTCGCCCTCCCCTTCGACGTTCATGCCACCGGGATTTTCGGGACGCTGCTTGTAGTCGCCTTCGGGCGCGGCGATCACCTCGCCATTGGGGCCGGGCTGGCCGCGATTGCCGAGCCAGAACAGGCCGCCGACGATGACGCCGATCGCGACCAGGCCGATCAGGATGGCGGCGAACAATTTGGCGACCGACGGGCCGCCTTCGTCCTCGTCTTCCTCGACCGCTTCGAGCCAGGGCAGTCGATCTTCGTCGGCCAGCTCCATCGCCTCGTCGCGCGCGTCATCGCTCATCACAGCATCTCCCTGGCGGCGGTCACGCCCATGACGTGAAGGCCGTTGCGGATAGTCTGCCCGATCGCATCGGCCAATTCCAGCCGCGCGCGTGTCAAATCGGGATTCTGTGCCAGGAGGAAACGTTTTTCGGGCTCGTCATTACCCTTGTTCCACTGGGCGTGGAACGCGGCGGCGACCTCGCCGAGATAGAAGGGAATACGGTGCGGCTCGTGGCTGGCGGCCGCCGCCTCGATCACGCGCGGGAACTGGGCGGCGAGCGCGACCAGCGCCAGCTCGTCCTCGCCGAGCAGCGACAGGTCCGCCTCGGCGGGCAATTCGATCCCTGCCTCCTTCGCCCGGCGATGGAGCGAGCAGATCCGGGCATGGGCATATTGAACGTAGAAGACGGGATTGTCCTTCGACGCCTCGACCGCCTTGGCGAAGTCGAAATCGAGCGGCGCGTCGTTCCGCCTCGTGAGCATGATGAAGCGCACCACGTCCTTGCCGACCTCGCGGACGACGTCGGCCAAGGTGACGAAATTGCCCGAGCGCTTCGACATCTTGAGCGGCTCGCCGGCGCGGAACAGGCGGACCATGTTGATCAGCTTGATGTCGAGATCGACGCGCCCGTCGGTCAGCGCGGTGACTGCCGCCCGGATCCGCTTGCAGGTCCCGGCATGATCGGCGCCCCAGATGTTGATCAGGTCGTCGGCATGCTCGGCCTTCTGGAGATGGTAGGCGGCGTCGGCGCCGAAATAGGTCCAGCTGCCGTCCGATTTCTTCATCGGCCGATCCTGGTCGTCGCCGAATTGGGTCGAGCGGAACAGCGTGAGCTCGACCGGCTCCCAATCGTCATGCTCGTCGATGCTCTTTGGCCGCTCGAGCGCGCCTTCGTAGACAAGTCCCTTGTCGCGCAAGGTCGCCATCACCCGGTCGGCCGCGCCGCTCGCTTGCACCGCCGCCTCGGACGCGAACAGATCGTGATGGATGCCGAGCAAGGCGAGGTCGTTCTTGATCAGCTCGACCATCGCCGCGATCGTCCGGGTGCGGATCGGCTCGAGCCACTCGGCCTCGGGCACGTCAGCGTAACGATCGCCGAATTCGGCGGCGAGCGCCTGGCCGACCGGCTTCAGATAGTCGCCGGGATAGAGTCCGTCAGGGATCTCGCCGATGTCGCGGCCGAGCGCTTCCAGGTAGCGCAGGTGCGCGGAGCGGGCGAGGACGTCGACCTGGGCGCCGGCATCGTTGAGATAATATTCGCGGATCACTGTGTACCCGGCATATTCGAGCAAGGCCGCGAGCGCGTCGCCGACCACCGCGCCCCGGCAATGGCCGACGTGCATCGGTCCGGTCGGGTTCGCCGAGACATATTCGACGTTGACCGTGCGGCCCTTGCCCATTTCCGACCGGCCGTAGGCGTCGCCGTCGGCGAGGATGGAACGAAGCTCGTCCTCCCAGACCGAACGATCGAGGCGGATGTTGATGAAGCCCGGTCCGGCCACCTCGGCCGACGCCACCTCGTCCAGCGCCTGGAGCCGGGGCACGATCAGCTCGGCCAGCGCCCGCGGATTGGTGCCGGCGCGCTTGGCCAGCACCATCGCCGCATTGGTGGCGAGATCGCCGTGCGACGGATCGCGCGGCGGCTCGACCGCGACCGCGGCGCGGTCGACGCCGGGCGCGAGCGCGCCTTCGGCTTCGAGGCTGTCGAGCAGGGCGTCGAGATGCGCGGCGAAACGGGCGTAGAGCGTCAAGTTCAATTCCAGTTGTAAGGAAGGCGCGGCTCTAGACGATGAAGGCGGGGATTTGAAGCGGCGCGGACCCGGGCCAAGTTGACAAAGTTTACACATGCCATTCGTCCAGCCCCCTTCCTCGCAATCGGCGCGTTGCAGGACCGATCGCACGGCGTGAAAATCCGGGGAGGTGCGAGCAGGAAGGCAGGAGGCTGGACCGCGTGCATCGGTCCTATATAGCATGTCTTGTAAAAAATTACAAGAATAATGTGAAAAAGGTCATGCGACGTCGCGACCCATCGTGCTGATCGGCATGAAGCAGCCGAGAATCATGCGGCCGGCGTCGAACGGAACCTCCCCCGACGGTTCGAGCGCGCCGTCCGCGTGCATCCTGGCTTCGGCGGCGTCGAGGCTCTCCTTGTCGGGCCAGATCTGCCAGGTGAAGACGATCTTCTCACCCTCTTTGGCGTCGACCGCGCGATGGAAGTCGGTGCGCATGCCGTGGGGGACGAAGTCCTCCCAGGATTCGACGATCTCGAGGCAGCCATAGGATTTGAAGATCCGCGCCCCGTTCTCGGCCCAGTTGCGGTAGGCCGCCATATTCTCCGCAGGAACCGGGATGACGAGGCCGCAGATGTACATGGCTCGATGTCCTCTATGGCGAACCCACGTCCTAAGCGACGCGTGGAACGTCGGAAATGGTCCGGCCCCCGAGCCGGACGAGATCGCGATAATGGTGGATATGGGCCCCTGGCGCCTCCGTGCCAGCAAGGTCAAGGATTGCGCGCGCGACGATTTCCGCGTCGATCGCGGTATAGCGGTCGAGGCGGCCGCGCAGGATGAAGTTGAACATGGGGCTCAGCAGGATACCGACACTGTCGCCGAACCGTCGCCTGGATCCGCGATCGCCGCTAAGCAGGCTGGGGCGGAGGATGTCGAGCCGATCGAATTCGAGCGCCCGCAACGCATCCTCCACTTCGCCCTTCACCCTCAGGTAGAAAGCACGCGACCGGGAATTCGCGCCGACCGAAGAGACGACAACCATCCGGCGAATGCCCGCCGCGCGGGCCGCCTTTGCAAAATTCAACACCATGTCGAAATCCACGGCGCGAAACGCGGCCTCCGATCCCGCCGCGCGCCGCGTCGTACCCAGCGCCGAGACGGCGACGTCGGCGCCGAGTCCGGCAACCAGGCGAGGCCAATCGGCGGGCGGTGCGACCGTCTCGGGGCCGTCGCGGCCCGACGGACGACGGACCAGCCCATGCACGCTGTCGCCGCCCAGTCGGGTGACCAGCCCACCGATGAGGCCGGTGGCGCCAATAAGGACGATGCGAGCCACGGGGCATGTCTAATGGAGCGACTTACGAAAGTCAGGGCCGCAGCGCCCTGCCGTGAAGGGCAGAAAAAGGGGGTGGGACGTGTGAACAGCGTGGAAGCGCGTCCCACCCCATGCTCCCGAGGGGTCGGGAGGGGAATCGTCAGGTGCGGATCAGGCCGTCTACCGCTCGCAAAGCGCTGTTGTTGGGAAAGAGTTCCCGCCCCGTTCGCGCCGGATCCAGGCGGTAATGCTGGGCCACGGCGCCGGCGATCACGGCGTCGAGGGCGAGGGTCGGCTTGAGGTCGCGGCCTTCGTGGAGCGACGCCTGGGCGAGGCCCGGCCAATCGGCCATCACCCGGCCGCCGGCGACGGCGCCGCCGAGGAGCATCGCCATCGAGGCGGTGCCGTGATCTGTGCCGCCGGTGCCGTTGGGCGCCGCGGTGCGGCCGAATTCGGTGGCGACCATCACCATCGTGTTCGCCCATTCGGGCCCGAGGCCGGTCTTGAGCGCGCCGACCAGGGCGTCGAGGCCGCGCAATTGCAGGCCCAACCGGCCGCGTTGGTTGGCGTGTGTGTCCCAGCCGCCGGTTTCGATCACCGCCACCCGCGCGCCCTCGGGCCCGCTCAGCAGCCGCGCCGCCAGCGCCCCGGTGGCGGCGCCGTTCTGGCCGCCATTGCCGCTGACGTCGCCCGCCATCGTCCGGGTCTGCATCGCCTGCGCCCAGGCGCCGTGAAGCTCGGAATCGCTTTCGTAGAGACCGGCGACGCGGGCGAGCAGATCGTCGGACGCGCCGGGCAAAGCCGAGGGCGCGTAGGACGCGACCTCGTGCGATCCGCGGAGCACCATCGGCACAGTCGCCGACACCGCCATTGCGCGGGCGTCGGCGCCGGGAAGCAGGCCGAGCAGGCGGTTCATCCAGCCATCGCGGAGCGCATAGGCGGCGACCCCGCCGGTCTCGAGGATGTTCTGGCCGTCGAAGTGCGAGCGGTCGCGATAGGGTGAGGCGACGGCATGGACGAACAGGGCCTCGCGCGCGCCGTGCATCGCCGCGACCGAAGCCATGTTGGGGTGGAGGGTGAAGAAGTCGCCGACCCGCGCGCCGCCGGCGAAATCCTCGGCGAAGGCGCCGCGCAATCCGGCGAAGCGGGGATCGCCAGTCGGCGCCAGCGTGCCGAGCCCGTCGGCGGCACCGCGCTGGATGATGAAGACGAAGCGGCGGTCGATGGCCGCCTGGGCGACCGCGACGTGGGGCGCGGCGAGGAGGGCGATGGCGGCGGCCGACCCGCCGAGGAAGGTCCTGCGATCGAACATGCTCATCTCCTCAGGAACTCGGGCGCGACCAGCAGCATGGCGAGCCCCTGTTCGGGGCTCTCGGCGCGGGCGATCGCCTGCGCGGTGCCGTCGCCAATCGCGCCGGGGAGAAGGCGGGGGCCGAGCTGGCGGGCATCGACCATGCCGCCGGTGCGGGCGGCGATCCGCTCGGCGGCCTCGACCCTGCGCATCAGCGCGTCGGGCCCAGCCCAGCTGGCGGCGATATCGTCGTAACCGGCGGGCGAGCCCGGCCGCCAGACCGGCTGGCCGAGCTGGGTGAGGAGGCCCGCCGCCGCCTGCCCTTCGACCTGGCGCGAGCCGACCGCGCGGAGCGCCGCGAGCGACCATTCCCAGGGGCTGCGGAACTTGGCCGGCGCCGGCGTCCAGGCTTCGGGCGAGTCGACAATGGCGCGATAGACGGTCGGCAGGTCGCCGCCGCTGCGCTGCCAGGCCCGGGTCAGCCGTTCGACCATCGCCGGCGGCGGATCGTCGCTGGCGAAGTGGCGCGCCAATTTGGTGGCGAGATGGCGCGCGGTGCGGGGATCGGCGGCGAGGTCGGAAAGGATCGCGCGCGCCTGCCCCTCGCCCTGTTGGGCATAGGTGCGGCCGAGAAGAGTGCGCGCGCCGGGCTCATGGATGCGCTCGGCGAAGACGAAGGCGCCCGGGTTTCCCGAGGCGCCCATGAAGCGGGCGGCCGGGCCGCGGGTGAGGCCGCTCACCGTCCAGCCGGTCAGCGCCCGGGCGAATTCGGTGACGTCGCCCTGGCTGTAGCCGCCGTCGACGCCCAACGTGTGGAGCTCCAGTATCTCGCGGCCGAGATTCTCGTTGAGGCCGCGGCGCTGGCGGCCGAAGCGGGCGACGATCACGCTCGCCTGGCTGTTGGGGCCGATCGACTGGGCCTGGTCGAGGTAGAGGAGCATGGCGGGATGCTGCTCGACGGCGAGCAGCATGTCCGAGAATTTACCCAGCACATGCGGCCGGACCGCTTCGAATTCGAGCAGGCCGGCGAGGCCGATCACGGTCAATTTGTCGGCCGAGACCGCGAAATGATTGGCCCAGAAATGGGTCATGCGCTCGAGGAAGGGCGCCGGCCCGGTCAGCGCCGCGTTGGTCCGCGCCTGGACCATGGCGACGTAATTGCCGCGCGAGGTCTGGCGGATGAAGCGGCGGGCGCTGTCCGGAAGCCCGGCGAGATTGTCCTGCATCCCCTGCATGGATTCGCCGGCCATGGCCGGTTGCATGCCGGCTTGGCGACGACCTCCCGGGCCTCGCGCCAGTTGGGCCTGGCCTTGATCCCGCTGGCCGAGGCCGAACTGGCCCAGGCGGCGTTCCTGACGAACCTCTTCGAGATAATCGGCAAGCCCCTGCGCGACCTGGGCGCGGGGCGGGACGGCGGCGATCGGCGCGGGCCGCGCCTCGAACCGGTCGAACTGGCCGGTCAGCCAGGCTTTGGGGTCGGCGGGCGGCGAGTCGTCGGCGCGCGCGCCCAGCCCGAAGCGATTGAAGGCAATGGAGATATCCGACATCGGCCCGACCTTTCGGGTGGATCAACCCGATCGGCCATAATCATAGCATGTCCCAGGATTATTCCGCGATTGTCGCGATTGGTGTCAGGAGAAAGCCAATCAGATCAGCGCACCGACCCGCGTCGGCCCGATCAGCTCCTCGTGACATCTCGCCGCGTAGCGGTCGGTCATGCCGGCGACGAAGTCGCCGATCGTTCGCACGATCGTTACTTCACTGCCGCTCGCCGGCCGCCATGGTTCGGGAAGCCGTGACGGATCGTCGCGGTAAAAGGCGAAAAGAGCGGCAAGGTCGTGCTGGGCCTTCTCGCGCACCGCCTGAACCTCGGGCGCATCGTACATGCGGGCGTGGAGGAAGGCTTTGAGCGCGCGTTCCTCGCCGGCCAGCGCGTCCGAAAAGCCGGCGAGCTGGCGGCCGGCGGCGCGGACGTCCTCGACAGTTTCGATCCCGCCTGCGGTCACCCGCCGACGGGTTTCGGCCAGGACGTCGTTGACCATGATTCCGATCAGATCGCGAATCAGCTCCGGCACCAGCCGGCCCGCGTCAAGGTCGGGATAGCGGGCCTGGACCTCCGCCCAGCCGCGCGCCGCCAGTGGCACGTCGAGCAGATCCACGAGCGTGAACAGGCCAGCCCTGAGGCCATCGTCGACGTCGTGATTGTCATAGGCGATGTCGTCGGCGACCGCGGCGATCTGCGCCTCGAGCCCCGGCCAGCGTCCTAGGTCGAGCGGGAATTCCGCGTCCGCCTCGGCCAGCGCCCACGGCGGGTCCGCCACCGGGCCGTTATGCTTGGCCAGGCCCTCGAGCATCTCCCAGCTGAGATTGAGGCCGGCGAAGCGCGGATAAGGGCTTTCGAGCCGGGTGAGGATGCGGATCGTGTGCGCGTTGTGATCGAAGCCGCCCGCGCCCGCCATCGCCACCTGGAGCACGTCCTCGCCGGCATGGCCGAAGGGCGGGTGGCCGATATCGTGGGCGAGGCACAGGGCCTCGGTGAGATCCTCGTTGAGGCCCAAGGCCCGCGCCATGGTCCGGCCGATCTGGGCGACCTCCAGGCTGTGGGTCAGCCGCACCCGCGCATGGTCGCCGTCGGGGGCGACGAAGACCTGGGTCTTGTGGCGCAGGCGGCGGAACGGGACCGAATGGACGATGCGGTCGCGGTCGCGCTGAAAGGCGTCGCGGGGACCGCGATTGACCCGCTCGTCTTCCCGATGCTGGCGCCCTCTGGAGCGGGCCGGATCGGAAGCGAGGCGGGCGAGTGTCATCGGATGGTGAGGCGCTCTATCTCCTGGCCCGCCGGGCTTGTCCAGGCAAATGCCGCGATGTGGCGGGCGACGAGCTGGTTGACGAAGGCCTGGGCCTGGGCGCTGCTGTCGAACGGGCCGACGAGGAGGCGGTTGGTGGCGTTGAGCGGCGTCGACCAGGCCGGCCGGCTGCCGAGCAGGGTCGGCGCCATCGTCTTCAGCCGGTTGAATTCGCGCGGTAGGGCCCTGACGTCGGCGCCGCCCGCGATCTGGACCCAGTGGCGGCTGGGATTGGTCGGCTGGCGCGCCCGGCCGCTCCGCGAACCGGAACGGGTCTCCTCGCCGCGCGCGGCCGTGCGGCTGTCGGCGCGGGACGCGGTCCGCTCGGGGCGGACCGGCGGCAGCTGGCGCTCGGCAGTGCGGACCGGAGCGCGGACCGGGAGTCGGGCCGGGGCGGCCACGGGACGGGACGGCGCCGCGCCGGCTTCCTCCGCCGGCAGCGAGGCGACCAGGGCGGCGACGCTTTCGAAGCCGGTGGCCGACGCCGGCGCGGAAACCGAGGGCCGTGGCGGCGTCGGCGGACCGAAGGGGCTGGCGGACCCGGGCCGCACATTCTGGGCAAGGGCGCCGGCCGGCACGGTTGAAGGCGAGGCGACGGGCGGAGGCGTTGGTAGACCGAACGGGCTGTCGACGCGGGGCTGGGCGCCCTGCTGCAGCAAGGTGAATCCGGCGCTCGCCGTTTCCGCCTGGGCAGGCGCGGGAGCAGGTGCGGGATCGGCGAGGACCGGCCGCGCCGGCACCGCCGCGCTTTGGGCCGGCTGGATTGCCGCCGGCCCGGAAGTGGCGGTGCCGGGTTCGGATCCCACGGCAGCGGGCTCATCCAGTTGCGGCTCGGCCGACGACGGCGCCTGGGTTACAGTCGGGAAGATCGGCGGCGTCTGCGGGTGCGGCGGCGGCGAGGCCGGTGGTGGTGCGACAGGCGGCGGGGGCGCCGCGCGGGGCTCGGCCATGGCGACCTCGACCGGCGCGCGTTCCGCCGCTTCCGGCCGGCTCCGCGCCGGGGCCGAACGCGAATAGCGTGGCAGGACCGGGCGGGCCAGGTCCAGGCTGGTGGTCGCGGCGCGGCGGTTGCCGCTGGCCCGGGCTGGACGGGTCTCGGACGCGCCGGGCCGGCGGCGCGGATCGGACGAGACCGGCGGCAGCGGCTGGTAGCGCGCCGCCGGCGCGGCCGCCGGAACGCCGCCCTGGGCGAGAGCGATCGCGCCCGGATCGGCGCCGACGTCGCGCTGAGCATACGCGGCGGCGCGGCCGTCGCTCGGGAAATGGCCGAAATGGACGGCCAGCGCCTTTTGCGAAGGGCTAAGCGCCGCGAGCCGCGCGAAGAACGGGGCCATTGCCTGGGCGCCGCCGGCCGGCATCACGCCCTGGGCGGTGGGGGCGGCGCCGGCCGCCAC
>DATDAU010000101.1:0-17454 GCA_036525215.1 Allosphingosinicella sp. | reverse complement strand
GCCCGCGCGCCTTCCCCGGCTCCCGCCCAGCGGACGCGCCTCGCCGACGCCGGGCCGAGCCAGGCGGCGATCCGCAAGACTCCGGCCACGACTGCCCCGCGCCCGGCGATCGCGCCGGCCCGCGCCGCCCCCGCGCCGACCCGCACGGCCGCGACGACCCCGCGCACGGCAACGCCGCCGCCGGTCCGCGCCAACGCAAATTCCGCGCCGCCACGCCCGTCCGCTCTGCTCAACGATCGCGCGATGCGCGACCTGCGCGCCGCCTCCCGCGCCGAGCGCGAGCGGGGGACCGGCAACTGATGGCGACGCTTGCCGCTCATCTCGAACGGCCAAGCCCGACCGTTGCCGAAGCGCCGCAGGGGATGGCGCTGACCTATCAGCGGCTGATGCTGGTGATGCTGCTGTTCGTCGGCGTCACTTTCCTGATCGTCGCCCGCCTCGCCATGCTCCAGGTCTTCACCGACCGCTCGGGCGCCGCCGCCATCGCCAATCCGCTGCTGCCGCCGCGCGGCGACATCGTCGACCGCAATGGCATGCCGCTCGCCCGCACCATCGATGCCTGGACGATCGGCGTCCATCCCCGCCGGATCCTGGGCGACCGCGGCGAGCTGGCGGTTCGCCTCAACGCACTGATGCCCGAGCACACGATCGCCGAATATCTGACGATCCTGAATTCGGGCCGCTCTTATACCTATATCGCGCGGCGCGCCGTCCCCGAACTGGTGGCGGCGGTGAATGCGCTCGGCGAGCCCGGCATCGTCTTCAACCGCGAGCCCGAGCGGCTCTATCCGCAGACGGCGATGGCCGGCCACGTCCTCGGTTGGACCGATTCGCAAGGCCACGGCGTCGCCGGCATGGAGCGGGTGCTCGAAGCGCGGCTGCTCGATCCCGCGCAGCGCGGCCGGCCGGTCGCGCTGGCGATCGACGGCCGGGTCCAGGCCGTCCTCGAATCCGAGCTGGCCAGCGCAGTGACCAGCCTCAGCGCCGAGGGCGGCACCGGCATCGTCCTCGACGTCGACAGCGGCGAGATCGTCGCCATGGCCTCGGCCCCGACTTTCAACCCCAACGACACCGGCCGCTCGAACCCGGACGCGCTCTACAACCGCGCGACGATGGGCGCCTACGAGCTGGGATCGACCTTCAAGCCCTTGACTGTCGCCGCGGCGATGGAGGCGGGGGTGGTGACGTCGATGACCCAGCGGTTCGACGCGACCCCGATTCACATCGGCCGCTACACCATCCACGACGACCATCCCGTGGGGACGACGGCGAATGTGCCCGAATTGCTGGTCCATTCGTCCAACCTCGCCACCGCGCGCATCGCCGACCAGATGGGCGCCCAGCGCATGGAGCAGATGTTCCGCACCCTCGGCTTCGACCGCCCGGCCCGGCTCGAGCTTCGCGAGCGGGCCCATCCGATCTTTCCGCGCGAATGGGGTCGGGCGACGGTGATGACCACCGGCTTCGGCCACGGCATCGCGGTCACCCCGCTTCACCTCGCCACCGCTTATGCGGCCCTGGTCAATGGCGGCATTTTGCGGCCGGCCACCTTGATGCGCGTCCCCAACGGCCGGGCCGTGCCTGGCCGCCGCATCTATTCGGAAGCGACCAGCTACCGGATGCGCCAGCTATTGCGCCTGATCGTCCAGCAAGGCACCGGCCGGCGGGCCGAGGCGCCGGGGCTGAGGGTCGGCGGCAAGACCGGCACGGCCGAGAAGATCTCGTCGACCGGCGGCTATAATCGTCACGTCAACGTTTCTACCTTCGTTTCGGCTTTTCCAATGGACGCGCCGCGCTATGTGGTCCTCGTCATGATCGACGCACCGCGCGGAAACGCCGAAACATTCGGCCTCACCACCGCCGCCTGGACGGCGGCACCCGTCGTTTCGCGCGTCATCGCGCGCAGCGGCCCGATGCTGGGCATCTTTCCGGACGAGAGCCGAGACCTCGACACGTCGGAACTGATGCCCCCGGTCAGCGCCGAGAGGCCCTGATGCGGTTGGGCGCGCTGACCGGCAGCAGCGACACGGCGCCTGTCACCGGTTTCGCCATCGACCATCGCAAGGTGGCGCCGGGTACGGTATTCGGCGCCTTCAGGGGCGAGCGCTTCAACGGCGAGGATTTCATCCCCGAGGCAGTGTCGTCGGGCGCCGTGGCAGTGGTGTCGCGGCCCGAAGCGCCGGTCGCCGGCGCCGTCCATATCGCCGCCCCCGAGCCCCGCAGGGAGTTCGCCCGCCTCGCCGCCAAATTCTTCCAGCCCTTTCCCGAGACCCTGATCGCGGTCACCGGCACCAACGGCAAGACCTCGAACGTCGAGCTGGTCCGCCAGCTCTGGCGGATGGCCGGCCACCCTTCCGCGAGCATCGGTACCCTGGGCGTGACCACCTCGGACGACCAGGTCACCACCGGCCTGACCACGCCCGACATCGTCACCTTCCTCTCCAACATGGCCGGGCTCGAGCGGCTGGGCATCACCCACGCCGCCTTTGAGGCGTCGAGCCACGGCCTCTCGCAATACCGGACCGAGGGCCTGCCGGTCCGCGCCGCCGCCTTCACCAATTTCAGCCGCGACCATCTCGACTATCACAAGACGATGGAGGCCTATTTCGAGGCCAAGATGCGGCTGTTCGAGGACGTGCTCGAGCCGGGTGCGACGGCCGTGGTCTGGACCGACGATTCCAAGTCCGACGAGGTCATCGCCCGCTGCGTGGCCCGCGGGCTGAGGGTGCTCACCGTCGGCGCCAGTGGCGAAACCCTGAAGCTGGTGAAACGCGAGACCACCCAGCTCGGCCAGAAATTGACGATCGAGGCGGAGGGCAGGACCCACGTCGTCAACCTTGCCCTGATCGGCGCCTACCAGGCCGCCAACGCCCTTACCGCGGCCGGCCTGGTCGTCGCCACCGGCGGCGCGGTCGCGCCGACCCTCGCCAACCTTGCCCGCGTCCACCCGGTGCGCGGCCGGCTCGAACGGGCGGTGATCACCAGGGCCGGCGCGCCCGTCTATGTCGATTACGCCCACACGCCCGACGCCATCGAATCGGCGATCGAGGCGCTCCGGCCGCATGCGCGGGACCGGCTGATCATCGTCTTCGGCGCCGGCGGCGACCGCGACCGCGGCAAGCGTGCCGAAATGGGCGCGGTGGCGGCGCGGCTGGCCGACCTGGTGATCGTCACTGACGACAATCCGAGGAGCGAGGAGCCGGCCGCGATCCGCCGCGCCATCATGGAAGCCGCGCCCGGCGCCGAGGAGATTGGCGGCCGCCGCGACGCGATCCGCGCCGCGATCGACGAGGCCGGGCCGGGCGACATCGTCCTCCTCGCCGGCAAAGGCCATGAGCAGGGCCAGATCGTCGCCGGCAAGGTGCTTCCGTTCGACGACGTCACCGTGGCGCGGGAGTGCGCTGCATGAGCCCGCTGTGGACCGCGTCCGAAATTGCCGAAGCAACCGGCGGAGCCGTCCATGGCGATTTCGACGCCGCCGGCGCCGCCTTCGATTCGCGCGAGATCGGGCCGGGCGACCTGTTCATCGCGATGAAGGGCGAGGCGACCGACGGCCACAAATTCGTCGAAGGCGCCTTCGCCGCGGGCGCCGCCGGCGCGCTGGTTTCGAAGGCGATCGACCATCCCCATGTCCGCGTCGCCGACACGACGAAAGCGCTGGGCGATCTCGCCTGCGCGTCGCGTGCGCGCAGCGCGGGAAAGATCGTCGGCGTCACCGGCTCGGTCGGCAAGACCGGGACCAAGGAGGCGCTGTTCGCCGCGCTCGACCGCTCCGCCCCGGCCCGCACCCACCGCTCGGTCAAGAGCTACAACAACCATACCGGCGTGCCGCTCAGCCTGGCGCGGATGCCGCGCAACGCCCGCTACGGAATCTTCGAGATGGGCATGAACCATGAAGGCGAGCTCGCCGCCTTGACCGGCATCGTCCGTCCCCATGTCGCCATCGTCACCGCCATCGCCCCGGCCCACCGCGAATTCTTCGCCACCGACGCTGACATAGCCGACGCCAAGGGGGAGATCTTCCAAGGCCTGGAGCCGGGCGGCACAGCCATAATCCCCCATGACAGCCCGCACCGCGACCGGCTTGTCGCCGCCGCCCGGCCGCGTGCCGCAAAGATCGTCACCTTCGGCGTCGGCGAGGGCGCGGACGTATGCGCTTCCTACGTGGTGCGCGGCCCCCGCGGCGGATCGATGGTCACCGCCCATCTGCCCGGGGGCCAGCTGAGCTATGTGATCGGCCAGCCCGGCGCCCATTGGGTGAGCAACAGCCTTGCCGTGCTCGCCGCGGTCGAGGCGGTCGGCGGCGACCTCGCTCTCGCCGGCCTCGCCCTCGCCGATCTCGGCGGCATCAAGGGCCGGGGCGAGCGCCACCATGTCGCGGTCGAGGGCGGCGAGGCGCTGCTGATCGACGAAAGCTACAACGCCAACCCCGCCTCGATGGCCGCCACGCTGCGCGTCCTCGGCGAGGAGCCGGCGCAAGGGCGGCGGATCGCAATATTGGGCGCGATGCGCGAGCTCGGCCCCGACAGCGCCGATTTCCACGCCGCTCTCGCCGACCCGCTCGAAGCCGCCCATGTCGACTATGCGATCCTGGTCGGCGAGGAGATGAAAGCGCTGGCGAAAGCCCTTGGCGGCCAAGTCAAAATGGCGCATGTGCCGGACGCGGCTTCAGCCATTCCGATTGCCCTCGGCGCGATCGGGCCGGGCGATATCATGCTCGTCAAGGGATCCAACTCCATCGGACTTGCCGCCCTGGTCGAAGCTTTGGCGGGCGGAAAAGACTGATGTTTCTTTGGATCGCAGAACAGCTTGGCTATCCGGGGGTGTTCAACCTCTTTCGCTACATCACCTTCCGTGCCGGCGCGGCGACGGCGACGGCCCTGTTCATCGGCTTGCTGATCGGACCGAAATTCATCGGCTGGCTCCGCATCCGCCAGGGCAAGGGCCAGCCGATCCGCGACGACGGACCGCTTACCCACCTCGCCAAGCGCGGCACGCCGACGATGGGCGGGCTGATGATCCTGACCTCGCTGACGGTGTCGATGCTGCTGTGGATGGATTTCTCCAACCGCTATCTGTGGGCCTGCATGTTCATCACTGTCGGCTTCGGCCTGATCGGTTTCCTCGACGATTACGACAAGGTGAAGAAGCGCAGCCACAAGGGCGTTTCCGGGCGGGTGCGGCTGCTTGCCGAATTCCTAGTCGCCGCCATCGGCTGCTGGATCATCACCTACGGCTCCGGCACCGATCTCTACATCCCCTTCTACAACGGGCCGGTGGTCGATCTCAGCATCTTCTACATCGCCTTCGCCGCCTTCGTCGTCGTTGCCTTCGGCAATGCGGTGAACCTGACGGACGGGCTGGACGGGCTCGCCACCATGCCGGTGATCATCGCCAGCCTCGCCTTCCTGATCATCTCCTATCTGGTCGGCAATGCGAAGTTCGCCGTCTATCTCGGCATTCCCCACGTCCTCGGCGCGGGCGATCTCACCGTGCTGTGCTCGGCGATCGTCGGCGCGGGCCTCGCCTTCCTCTGGTTCAACGCCCCCCCGGCGGCGGTGTTCATGGGCGACACCGGCAGCCTCGCTTTGGGCGGCGCGCTCGGCGCGATCGCGGTCGCCACCCGCCACGAAATCGTCCTCGGCATCGTCGGCGGCCTGTTCGTGGTCGAGGCCCTGTCGGTGATCATCCAGGTCGCGGTGTTCAAGCGCACCGGCAAGCGCGTCTTCCGGATGGCGCCGATCCACCACCATTTCGAGCAACTGGGCTGGTCCGAGCCCACCGTCGTCATCCGCTTCTGGATCATCGCCTTCGTGCTGGCGCTCGCCGGCCTTTCGACGTTGAAGTTGCGGTGATCATCAGCCCCGCCTTTTCCGGCAAGCGCTACGCCGTGCTCGGCCTCGCCAGGTCAGGCCTGGCGACCGTCGAGGCGCTGGTGGCCAGCGGCGCCGAGGTGACGGCGTGGGACATTAAGGAAGAGGCCCGGGCAGCAGTGGCGACCAAGGCTCGTATCGCCGACCCGCTGGAAATCGACCTTGCCGGCTATGACGGCGTGGTCGTTTCCCCCGGCGTCCCCCTCAACACCCACCCGATCGCGGCCAAGGCGCGCGAAGCCGGCGTCCCCGTCATCGGCGACATCGAACTCTTCGCGCAGGCGCGACCCTCGCTGCCGCCGCACAAAGTCGTCGGCATCACCGGCACCAATGGCAAGTCGACCACCACCGCGCTCGTCCACCACGTCCTCAAGACCGCCGGCGTGCCGGCCGAAATGGGCGGCAATATCGGCCTTCCCATCCTCGCCCAGGATCCGCTGCCCGAAGGCGGCGTTTATGTGCTCGAGCTTTCGAGCTATCAGATCGACCTCACCTTCAGCCTCGACTGCGACGTCGCGGTCCTGCTCAACGTCACGCCCGATCACCTCGACCGCTACGAGGACTTTGAGGCCTATGTCGCGTCGAAGCTGCGGCTGCTCGATCTGCAGGCTGATCGCCATCCGCAAATCATCTCGCGCGATAGCCAGCCCAGCTTCGACGAATATGAAGAACGCTGGTCCGAGGATCACCACCGGGTCGTCGGCATCGGCGCCGACGAGATAAAGGATCAATCCCGCTGGCCGGCATTGCAGGGGCCTCACAATGCTGAAAATGCCGCAGCGGCGATTGCCGTCTGCACGGCGCTCGGTTTGACCGGGGCGCAGGTCGAACATGGCCTGCGGACGTATCCCGGCCTGCCTCACCGGATGGAGCGCGTCGCCGACCGCGACGGCATAATCTTCGTCAACGACAGCAAGGCGACCAATCCGGATTCGACCGCGCCGGCGCTGGCCGCATTCCCTCACGTCCACTGGATCGTCGGCGGTCGCGCCAAGACCCACGATCTCGGCCCTTGCGCGGACCAGCTCGGCCACGTCCGCGCCGCCTACACGATCGGCGAATCCGGGCCGATGTTCGCCGGGCTTCTGGCGGACAAGGTGCCGGTCAGTGAATGTGAATTGCTGACAATTGCGGTCTCGCGGGCCGCGGACGCGGCGGTGGCGGGGGAGGTGGTCCTGCTGTCACCGGCCTGCGCCTCGTTCGATCAGTTCAGAGATTATGAAGCGCGCGGCGACGCGTTCCGCGCGGCGGTGGGGGCTTTGACATGAGCGCGGCGGATTTGGGCGCGGGCCGGACGGTCCGCCGGACGATGCCCGGACGGCTTGGCCGTTCCGACCGGAGCACGGTCGGCCGCTGGTTCTGGGAGATCGACAAGGTCCTCCTGATCCTCGTCGCCGTCCTCATCTCGATCGGCCTGATCGCCGTCGCCGCCGCCTCGCCGGCCGCGGCGGGCCGATATTCGGGCGGCGGCGTCAACGTCCAGCCGCTTTACTATTTCTACCGCCAGCTGATCTGGATTCTGCTCGCCGTGCCGGTGATGATCGCCGTGTCGATGCTGCCCAAATCCAGCGCCCGTCGCTGGTCGATCCTCGGCGCGGCCATTTTTACGGTCCTTCTCTTCCTGGTGCCGGTCATCGGCGTCGAGGTGAACGGGGCCCGGCGCTGGCTCGGCGTCGGCATCACCCAGTTCCAGCCGTCGGAATTCCTCAAGCCGCTCTACATCGTCACCATCTCCTGGCTGCTGTCGCTGAAGGAGAAGGACGCGTCGCTGCCGATGGTGCCGCTCACCGCGGTGCTCACCGGGGTCATCGCCTTGCTGCTGATGCGCCAGCCGAATTTCGGAGAGACCATCATCTTCGTCGCCGCCTGGGTGCTTTTGCTCACCCTGTCCGGCGCGCCGATGCGCTTCCTCTACATGCTCGCCGCAGCCGGCCTCGCCGCCATCGTCCTCGCTTACTTCTTCTACGACGTTGCCCGGATCCGGATCGACGGCTTCCTCTTCTCCCAGGGCGACAATTACCAGGTGGAATCGGCCTTGCGGACCCTGACCTCGGGCGGCCTGTTCGGCTTCGGCCCCGGCGCCGGCACCCACAAATTCTCGCTGCCCGAACCGCACACCGATTACATCTTCTCGGTGATCGGCGAGGAGTTCGGCATCATCGCCTGCCTCGCCATCGCCATCCTCTACATGACCATCGTCGTGCGTGTGCTGGTCCGGCTGCTCAGCGAGGAGGACAAGTTCCTGGTCCTGGCCACCGCCGGCCTGGTCACCCAGTTCGGTCTGCAGGCGCTGATCAACATGGCGGTCAACGTCCATATCGCACCGTCCAAGGGCATGACCCTGCCGTTCATATCCTATGGCGGGTCGTCGATGATCGCGCTGGCACTGGGCTTCGGCCTCCTGCTCGCCTTCAGCCGCCGCAATCCCCATCTGCTCGGCTCGCCCTATGTGGTGACCTGGAAGGGGCTGCGATGAGCGCCATGTCGCGCCACTACGTTCTCGCCGCCGGCGGCACCGGCGGCCATATGGTGCCGGCCCACGCTTTGGCCGAGGAATTGCTGGCGCGCGGCCACCGCGTCGCTTTGGTCACCGACGACCGCGGCGCTCGCATCCCCGGCCTGTTCGAAAACGTCCAGGTCCATGTCCTGCCCGCCGGCCGGCTCGCCGGCGGCCCGATCGGCTGGCTGAAGGCGACCCGCGCCATCCTCACTGGCCGGGCGATGGCGCTGCGGCTCTACGAGACTTTCCTGCCTTCGGCGGTGATTGGGTTCGGCGGCTATCCCGCTTTTCCCGCTCTGCTCGCCGCGCGCCGCGACCGCATCCCGACCCTGCTCCACGAGCAGAATGCGGTGCTCGGCCGGGTCAACCGGCTGATGGCCAACAAGGTCGACGCCATCGCCACCGCCTACGAGAACGTCCAGCGCCTGCCGTCACGGGCGGCGGACAGGGTGCATCTGGTCGGCAATCCGGTCCGCGACGAGGTCAGGGTTCTGCGCGACCAGCCCTTCCCGCCCTTGAGCGAGGACGGCATCTTCCGCGTGCTGGTCACCGGCGGCAGCCAGGGCGCCTCCATCCTCTCCGAGGTCGTGCCCGAAGGCCTGGCCTTGCTCCCCGAGCATTTCCGTCGCCGGCTTCAGGTTACCCAGCAATGCCGCGACGAGGATATCGACCGGGTCCGCGCCCGCTATGCCGAATTGGGCATTCCCGCCGATCTCGCCACCTATCTGCCCGATTTGCCGGGCCGGCTGGGCTGGGCGCATCTGGTCATCGCCCGCGCCGGCGCCTCGACCATCGCCGAACTGACCGCCGCCGGCCGGCCGGCGATCCTGGTGCCGCTGCCCAGCGCCACCGACGACCACCAGACCCACAACGCCCGCGCCATGGCCAAGGCCGGCGGGGCGCGGACGATCCCCCAGTCGAAATTCACCCCGATCGAGCTCGCCAAGCAGATGCAGAAGCTTGGCCTCGAGCCGGCGGCTCTGGCCACCGCCGCCGAGCGCGCAAAACGCGCCGGCATGCCCGACGCCGCCGAGCGGCTCGCCGACCTGGTCGAGCGCACCGGCCGCGATCCCGGCGCCGATCCCCTGTTCGTCCGCGACAATGTGCTGCGGCCGATGACGGTCGAAGGGGCGCTGGCGTGAAGGGCTCCGGCACCGACATCGGCACCATCCATTTCGTCGGCATCGGCGGCATCGGCATGTCGGGCATCGCCGAAGTGATGCACATATTGGGCTACACCGTGCAAGGATCGGACGTCGCCGAAGGCTATGTCGTCGAGGGCCTGCGCAAGCTCGGCATCCCCATCGCCATCGGCCATGACGGCGCCAATCTCGGCGACGCCGCGGTGGTGGTGACTTCGACCGCGATCAAGAAGGACAATCCCGAGGTCGTGGCCGCCTATGAGCGCCGCATTCCGGTCGTCCGCCGCGCCGAGATGCTCGCCGAATTGATGCGGTTGAAGCTCACCGTCGCCGTCGCCGGCACCCACGGCAAGACCACGACGACCTCTATGATCGCCGCCATGCTCGACGCTGGCGGCATCGATCCGACCGTGATCAATGGCGGCATCATCAACGCCTACGGCTCCAACGCCCGCCTCGGCAAATCCGACTGGATGGTGGTCGAGGCCGACGAAAGCGACGGCAGCTTCCTGCGTCTCGACGGCACGATCGCAGTCGTCACCAATATCGACCCCGAGCATCTCGACCATTATGGCGGCTTCGATGCCGTGAAGGACGCGTTCGTCGAGTTCGTCGAGAACGTGCCCTTCTACGGCGCTGCCCTGCTCTGCGTCGACCATGCCGAGGTCCAGTCGATCATCCCTCGCCTTCGCGACCGCCGGGTGGTTACTTACGGCTTCGCCGCCCAGGCCGACGTGCGCGGCGAGAATGTCGTGCCCGTGCCCGGCGGCAACCGCTTCGACGTGTCGCTGCGCGACCGCGCCGGCGAGGTCCGCACGATAACCGGCATCGAGCTGCCCATGCCCGGCCGCCACAACGTCCAGAACGCTTTGGCCGCGATCGGCGTCGCCGCTGAAATGGGCATTTCCGACGAGGTCATCGCCCGCGGCTTTTCCACTTTCCATGGCGTCAAGCGCCGCTTCACCCGGGTCGGCGAGATCGGCGGCGCGGTCGTCATCGACGATTACGGCCACCACCCGGTCGAGATCGCCGCCGTGCTGTCGGCGGCGCGGGAAGGGGCGCAAGGGCGGGTCATCGCCCTCGTCCAGCCCCACCGTTACACCCGCCTCCGCGACCTCTTCGAAGAGTTCAAGGGTGCCTTCAACGACGCCGACATCGTGCTCGTCGCCCCGGTCTATCCGGCCGGCGAGGAACCGATTGAGGGCATCGACAGCGAGGCGCTGGTCGAGGGGCTGAAGCAGCGCGGCCACCGCGCCGCCACCACCGCCGCCGACGCCGCCGACGCCTGTCGCCAGCTCGCCGGCCTGGTTGCCGAGGGCGACATGGTCATCTGCCTCGGCGCCGGCGACATCACCAAATGGGCCGCGGGCCTCGCCGCCGGCATCGCCGCGGCGCGGGCGGCGCGATGAGCGCTGTCGCCTCGCTTCCACGGGTCCGCGGCCGGCTGACCGCACAGGCGCCGCTTGCGCCGCTCGTCTGGTTCAAGGCCGGCGGCACGGCCGAATGGCTGTTCGAGCCGGCCGACGTCGACGATCTCGGCGATTTCCTCGCCGGGCTCGATCCCGAAGTGCCGGTGATGGCCCTCGGTCTCGGCTCCAACCTCATCGTGCGCGACGGCGGCGTCCCGGGCGTGACGGTGCGGCTCGGCAAGCCGTTCGCCAAAGTCGAGAAGCTCGATGAGATCACCCTGCGCTGCGGCGGCGGGGCGAGCGGCATCCTCGTCTCCTCGACCGCCCGCGACGCAGGCATAGGCGGTGTCGAATTCCTGCGCTCGATCCCGGGCACGGTCGGTGGCTTCGTGCGGATGAACGGCGGCGCCTATGGCCGCGAGGTGAAGGACATCCTCGTCGATTGCGAGCTCGTGCTTCGAAGCGGCCGCCGCGTGCGCCTCGGTCTTGCCGACCTCGGCTACACCTATCGCCACAGCACACTGCCCGAGGGCTGCGTCGTCGTCGGCGCCACTTTCCGCGGCCATGTCGAGGCGTCCGCGAGAATCCAGGCCGAGATGGACCGGATCGCCGCCGCCCGTGAGGAAAGCCAGCCGCTGCGCAGCCGCACCGGCGGCTCGACCTTCAAGAATCCGGAAGGGACCAAGGCCTGGAAGCTGATCGACGGCGCCGGCTGCCGGGGCCTGCGCCATGGCGATGCCCAGGTCTCTGAAAAGCATTGCAATTTCCTGCTCAATCTCGGCAATGCCAGGGCAGCCGATATCGAGGCGTTGGGCGAGGACGTTCGTGCCCGGGTGCGCGCGAAGAGCGGCGTCGAGCTGGAATGGGAAATCCAGCGTGTAGGAGTAGAGGCGTGAACAAGCTCCACATCGCGGTGCTGATGGGCGGCTGGTCGGCCGAGCGCGATGTGTCGCTGACCAGCGGCAACGGAGTCGCCGACGCGCTCGAAAGCCGCGGCCACCGGGTGACCCGGATCGACATGGACCGCAACATCGCCGCGCGACTCGCCGACCTCAGCCCCGACGTCGTGTTCAACGCGCTCCACGGAACTCCCGGCGAGGACGGCACCGTCCAGGGCATGATGGACCTGATGGGTCTTCGCTACACCCATAGCGGGCTCGAAACGTCGGTGATCGCGATCGACAAGGAATTGACCAAGATGGTCCTCGTTCCCCACGGCATCCGCATGCCCGAAGGGAAACTGGTGGCGAGCGAGAGCCTGTACGACGGCGATCCCTTGCCCCGGCCCTATGTGTTGAAGCCGGTCAACGAAGGCTCCTCGGTCGGCGTCGCCATCGTCCGCGACGGCGGCAATTACGGCGATCCGATCGCGCCCGACACAAAGGGTCCCTGGCAGGAATTCGACCGATTGCTCGCCGAACCCTTCATTCCCGGCCGCGAGCTCACCGTCGCCGTGCTGAACGACGAAGCGCTGGCGGTGACCGAGCTCCTGCCCAAGTCCGGCTTCTACGATTACGACGCCAAATATACCGACGGGCTGACCGAGCATGTCTGCCCCGCCGACATCCCTGCAGGCGTCCGCGACGCCGCGCTCGACATGGCGCTCCAGGCTCACCGCATTCTCGGCTGCCGGGGCGCCTCGCGCTCCGACTTTCGCTGGGACGACGGCAAGGGCGAGGCGGGCCTCTACCTTCTGGAAGTGAACACCCAGCCAGGGATGACTCCCCTGAGCCTGGTGCCCGAACAGGCGCGCTACAAGGGCATCGACTATGCCGAGTTGGTCGAGCGGCTGGTGGAGGCGGCGCTGTGACGGCGAGAATAGCACGGGGCGGGGGCGGCCGGAGCACCGCCATGAGGTCGCGACCCAAGGCGCGGGGCACGCCGACGCGCGGCGGCGCCCGCAAGGGCAAGAGCCAGTCGATGCTCGAATCCCTGGGCTTCGCGCCCGGCACGGCGCGGCGGATCGGCCGCTGGACGATCAGCGGAATGATCTTCGCAATCGTCGCCGCCGCGATCATCGCCTTCCGCCTGCCGCAGCTGGCCGGTTTCGCGCTCGGCGAGGGCGTCGGCAAGGCCGGCTTCACCTTGCGCCGGATCGAGATTACCGGCGCCCACCGGGTGTCGCGCCTCGCCATCTACAACAGCGCCTTCAACCAGGATTCGATGGCGATGCCGCTGATCGACCTGGCGGCGACACGCGCGCGGCTGATGCAGTTCGGCTGGATTCGCGAGGCGCGGGTGTCGCGGCGGCTGCCCGACACGTTGGTGATCGAGGTGATCGAGCGCCGGCCGGTGGCGATCTGGCAGAACAACCAGCGCCTGAGCCTGATCGACGCCGACGGCGTCGTGCTCGAGCCGGTGCGGATCGAGGCGATGCCGGACCTCCCCTTGCTGATCGGCCCCGCCGCGAACCGCCACATCGCCGATTTGGGAACCTTGCTCGAAACCGCGCCGCGGCTGCGCCCGCAGATCCACGACGCGACCTGGGTCGGCCAGCGCCGCTGGGACATCCGCTTCCAGAGCGGCGAGGTGCTCACCCTTCCCGAAGGCGATGTCGAGGCTCGCCGCGCGCTCCAGCGCTTTGCCCTGATGGACCAGCAGGACAGCCTGCTCGGCCGCGGCTTCGCCCGGATCGACATGCGCGACCCGCGCCGCGCCTATATCCGCATCTCCCGGGAGCCCGGCGCCACCGTGCCGCGCCTGACCGCGCCGCCGCCGGTGCCGACCAGCGCGATCGCCCCACAAGACGTTTCGAGGACTATCTAGGCGTGAGAAGAGCTCCACCGCCTCAGACTCGGAATCTGGTCGCCGCGCTCGATGTCGGCTCGTCCAAGGTCTGCGCCCTGATCGCCGAGCCGTCCGAGGACGGGCGCCTGCGCATCCTCGGCACCGGCCAGCGCGAGAGCCGCGGCGTCAAGCGCGGCTTTATCGCCGACATGGAGAAGAGCGAGATCGCGATCCGCGAGGCGGTCGAGCAGGCCGAGCGGATCGCCGGCACCAATGTCGACCAGGTCTTCGTCGGCTTTTCGGCGGGCGGCCTGATCAGCACCATGGCCAGCGTCGAGGTCGCGATAGGCGGTCGGCGGATCGGCGGCGCCGACGTCGACGATCTGCTCGAGACCGGCCGCGGCTCGATTGATCCCGAGGGCCGGACCATTCTCCACGCGCTTCCGGCCTATTATACGATCGACGGCGTCGACGGGGTCAAGCAGCCGCGCGGCCTCCACGCCGAGAAGCTGGCGGTCGACATCCACGTCATCGCCGCCGATCCGGCGCCGTGGAAGAATCTCGATCTGTGCGTCCGTTCCGCCCATCTGGGCGTTGAAGCGATCGTCGCCTCGCCGGTCGCGGCGGGGAAGGCCTGTTTGAGTGAAGAGGAGCGCGAGTTGGGCGTGGCCCTTGTCGAGCTTGGCGGCGGCGTCACCAATGTCTCGGTGTTCGCCGGCGGCATGCTGGTTGGGCTGAAGTCGCTGGCCATCGGCGGCGGCGACATCACCGACGACATCGCCGCTGCCTTCGGCACCCGCCGGGTCGAGGCCGAGCGGATCAAATGCTTCTACGGCTCCGCGATGACAAGCCCGCGCGACAATCACGACATGATCGATCTCGCCCCCATCGCCGGCGGCTCGGAGGGGATGGAGGCGGTCCGCATCACCCGCGCCCAACTGGTTACGGTGATCCGCCAGCGGCTTGAGCATCTCACCTCGCAGATCGAAGGCGCGCTGAAAGGGCTCGGCTTTTCCGGGCCGTTCGGGCGGCAGGTCGTGCTCACCGGCGGCGGCGCCGAATTGAAAGGCATCGCCGACTACGCCCAGGGCGTGCTGGGCCGGGCGGTCCGCGTCGGGCGGCCGGCCATGCCGGGCCTTCCCGAGGCCCATAGCGGACCCGCTTTCGCGACCCTTTCGGGCCTCGCTCTGTTCGCGGCGTCCAACGAGCTCGACCTGAGATCCGGTTTCGCCACGCCGGACAGTGAAGGAAAAGCGGGCGGCGGCGTTTTTCAGCGCCTGATTGCGGCATTTCGGACTCAGTATTGAGGAAAACGTGACCACGGCATTAACTTTTTACTCGCTCCGCAGAATCCCATCGTGCAAAAGGGTTTAGAGCACGTCGGGAGTATGCGGCGAGGGCATTGGGGAGACAGCGCATGAGCATCGATTTCATCCGTCCGGAAGTGGAGGAGCTTAGGCCCCGGATCAGCGTGATCGGGGTCGGCGGCGCCGGCGGCAACGCCATCGCCAACATGATCCATGCCGACGTCCAGGGGGTCGATTTCATCGTCGCCAACACCGACGCGCAGGCGCTCAACCACAGCCTCGCCGACCGCAAGATTCAGCTCGGCCTTCGCATCACCCAAGGCCTCGGCGCCGGCTCCCGTCCGGAGATCGGCAAGGCCGCCGCCGAAGAAGCGCTGAACGAGATCGAACAGGCGCTCGACGGCGCCCATATGTGCTTCATCGCCGCCGGCATGGGCGGCGGCACCGGCACCGGCGCCGCCCCGGTCATCGCCAAGGCGGCGCGCGACCGCGGCATTTTGACCGTCGGCGTCGTCACCAAGCCGTTCAGCTTCGAAGGTGCCCGCCGCGGTCGTTCCGCCGAGGCAGGGATCACCGAGCTGCAGCAGCATGTCGACACCCTGATCGTCATTCCCAACCAGAACCTCTTCCGCATCGCTAACCCGAACACGACCTTCAAGGAAGCGTTCATGATGGCCGACGAGGTGCTCCAGCAGGGCGTGCGCGGCATCACCGACCTGATGGTCATGCCCGGCCTGATCAACCTCGATTTCGCCGATGTCCGCTCGGTGATGAGCGAGATGGGCAAGGCGATGATGGGCACCGGCGAGGCCGGCGGCGACAACCGGGCCATCGAGGCCGCCGAGCAGGCGATCGCCAATCCGCTTCTCGACGGCGTCAGCATGAAGGGCGCCAAGGGCGTGATCATCTCGATCACCGGCGGCGACGACATGCGCCTGATGGAGGTCGACGAGGCCGCCAACCATATCCGCGAGCTGGTCGATCCCGACGCCAATATCATCTGGGGCTCGGCCTTCAACAACGATCTCGACGGCAAGATCCGGGTGTCGGTGGTGGCCACCGGCATCGGCGCCGAAGAGATGATGCCAATCCCGCAGCCGGCCAAGGTCTTCGCCTTCCCGGCCGCGCGCATGGCCGAAGCCGCCCGCAACCAGGCGCCGGCCGCTGCCCCGGTCGACGAAGTCCCGCCGCTGACCCTCAGCCCGCCCGACGGCATGGATGAGGCGGCGACCACTCCGACCCCGATGACCGCCGCGATGGAAGTACCGGAGCCGACGCTGGAGACGGACATGGCGACCATGGCCGAACCTGCCATGATGGCCGACGAAACCGCGGACGACGGCGACGAGCTTCTGCTCGATAGCGTCGACATGACGGCGGACGAGCCGATGCCCGAGGAAGCGCCGGCGGAAATCAACACCGGCGGCGGCACGCGCAGCTGGCTGACCCGTGACGAGACGGCGGAAGAAAAAACGCCGGAACCGCGCCAGAGCGGCACCCTCTTCGAGCGCATGTCCAACATCGCCCGCGGCGCCGCCACCGCCCAGGTCGACGAGGAGCAGGAGGAAACGCCCCGGATGCGCGCCGGCGGCCGCGACCCCCTCGACATTCCCCGCTTCCTGAACCGGCAGAATAACCAGTAAGCTCAATCCTCCCTCTCCCCAGCGGGAAGAGGGAGTACTGCTGAGCCAATCGGTTCGATTTTTGCAGTCCCCGCTACTCGCTGACCTGCGACGATTTGCCCGTTCGTCGCCGCTCTCCACCTATTGGCCGCAGCGGGGCGAACCGAGTCATTGCCGGTACAGGCGAAGCGCTGTTTATCCCTATCCCATGAATTCATCTGTGAGGCGGGGCGCCCGCGGCATGTTGCTGCTGGCGTTGGGGACAATCATGACGAATGCGGCCGGCGCGGCGGCCGCCCAGCAGCCGGCCTATCCGCCGGGGGCGGTGGTGCAGCCGCTCGACTCCGGTCCCGGCGCCGAGCTGCGCCGCAGCCTCACCGCACTGGCCAGCAATCCGAACAGCGTCGCGGCCCTGACCGATGCCGGTCGGGCGGCGCTCGGCATGGGCGACGCCGGTGCCGCCCTCAATTTCTTCGCCCGCGCCGACGCGATCGCGCCGCGCGAATGGCGGGTGAAGGCCGGCATGGCCGCCGCTCTGGTGCGCAGCGAGCGCGCCCGCGAGGCGCTGCCCCTGTTCGCGCAAGCGGTGCAATATGGCGGGTCCGAAGCCGACATCGCCGGCGACCGCGGCCTCGCCTGGGATTCGATCGGTGATCCCCGCCGCGCCCAGCAGGATTATACGCTGGCATTGCGTCGGCGCGACGATCCGGAGGTGCGCCGCCGCCTCGCTCTGTCGCTGGCGATCAGCGGCCAGCGCGAAGCCGCGCTGCGCGCGATTGACGCCCAGCTGCGCGCCAACGATCGGGCGGCCTGGCGCACGCAGGCCTTCATCCTCGCCCTCACCGGCGATGCGGCCGGCGCCGGCCGCACCGCC
>DATDAU010000100.1:0-7210 GCA_036525215.1 Allosphingosinicella sp. | reverse complement strand
CAGCGCCACGACGAAGGGAGCTCGACGCTGCGCATCGCCCGGTGTGTCGCCACCCCGGAGGGGCAAGGGGATATTTCGCGCATGGCAGCGTTGCTCGATTGCGGGATAGCGCTGCTATCCCGCGCACTCGCGCCTTGCCCTGCACGAAATCTCCCCTTGTCACGTGCGCAAAGCTGGTCGGTTTCGACCCTAGCCACCTGGAGTGAACTGCGCCTCGACGCTGCCCTCGTCCTGGGGCAGCTGGACCGGAACCTGGATCCGGCGGGTCTGCCCCGCCCCGACCAGCCCGAAGCCGATCGTCTGCTGAATCTCCGGCCCGGAGAGGGTTCGCCGGAAGACCTCCTTGCCGGCGGAGTCGCGCTGGACGATCCTCAGGCGGCCCTGCGACAGATAGCCGTGGGCGTTGGAGCCGTTGCTGAGGGTCACCACCGGCACCGGCTTGCCCGCACTGTCGTGCCCGACGGCTGCGCCCGAGACCTTGAGATCGGGCTTGGCGCCCTGGGGCGAGACGCTGACCAGGACCTGGAAATTGTAGAGGATCTGGATCGCCGACTGGCCCTGCGGAAGCTCGACCGGGAGCTGCGCCACGGTCGCGTAGAAATGCTTCGATTTGGCCAGATCGGGATCGCCGACATATTGCATCCGGAAGGTCTGGGTCTGGCCGGGCTGGATCATCGCCTGGACCGGGAAGACGAGCAGGTCGCCGCTGTCCTTCCCGGTGCCCTTGACCCCGTCAGCCTCGAGGCTGAGCTCCTCGATCCTGATCTCGACCGGAAGCGGAGCGGTGAAGGTGTTCTCGACCGTGACCAATTGGGTCATGCCCCGGCCCGAAGTCGACAGGTTGACGACGATCGGCTGCACCGTCATCGCCACCAGCGAGGCCGAGAGTCCGGCCGCCGCCACGAAGGCGGCGATCCGCATCAGGCCCTTTGCGAAATTGAGTCTCAACTTTCCTCTCCCCCTGCCCCTGTGAAACTCAATCGGCGGCCCGAAACTCCAGGATCACCGAGTCGCGATAATCGCCGGCTGCCAGCCGGACCCCCTCCGGCAGAACGACGGCCAGCAGGAGCTGGCCCGCGCCGCCGCGATTCGATTCCATCACCAGCGGCCCCGCGCCGTCGCTTGCCGACGAGGCGTCCAGGCCGAGCCAGCTCGCCTTGAATTCGTAAGGCAGGAAGTCCGCGAAGGGGCCGGAAGCGGCTCCGGCCCGGCCGCCGCTGCGCAGCATTCCGCCATTCTCGCTCCTCAGCACCAGTCGGTGCGGCGAGTTGCACACCACCTCCACGGCGAGGTCCGCGGTCGCTCCGCGCGACGTGGACTGCGGCGAGCGCACCATCTCGGTGATCCGGAGCCGCCCCGCCGACGGGCCGGCCGGCGTGTAGCTGGCATTGGTGGCGGTCCCGGTCGCCGGTCCCCGGATGACGCAGGCGCCCGGAGCCTCGCCGACGATCTCGAGCCGGCCCTGGCCGCTCTGGGGAGTCTGCGCGGCCAGCGCCGAGGGCGCGAGGACCAGAAGCAGCCCAAAGGCGGTGGAGCGGTTCATTGCGGCTCCAGCGTGATTCGCAGCGTGTCGCCGTAGAAGCCGGCGAGCAGAGGCGCATGGGACTGGATGTTCGAGGCGCCCGCCTCGATCTCGAGCCGAAGGTTGATCTCCCCGCTGGTCGGCCGGTCGACGATGATCGAATGCTCGGCGATCCGGCGCACCTTGGCGTCCGCTTCCAGCCGGCCGTGCTCGAGGCCCCAGTCTATGGTCGCCAGGTACGGCACGGCATAAGCGAAGCCCGGAGGCGGCTCGGCCGGCCGCTCGGAGGTTCGCCAAAGGCCGTTATTCTGCGCTTCGACCCTGATCCGGTGCGGATAGTTGCAGACCGCCTCGAACGTGACGTCGACCGAGGCGGCGGCCGCCGCGAGAGTCGCCGGATCGACGAGATGGTCGATCTGAAGCATGCTGCCGTTGAGGCCGCGGAAGTTGATCTGGCCGCCGCCCGCAAGGGTCGGCTCGCCGACCGCGCAGATCGGGGGAGCGCTTGCGATCACCGGAATCGAGCGGGTGACCGGAGCGACCTGGGCCGGAGCGGCCGAGGGCAGGGCCGCGGAGAGGGCGCCGAACAGGAAAAGGAGGCGCCGGGCCATCGTCTCAGTTCGCCGCCGCGAGCGTGACCACGACCGCGCCCTGGTAGAGCGGATCCTCGACCAGCCGGAGGGTCGGGCCGCCGTCGGTGGTGAAATCGGCGATGCTGACGATGATGTCGCCGGTGAAGCCGGTCTCGCGGGTCTGGACCGAGGCGAGGTTGGTCGCCGCGCCGGTGGTGAAGACGGCCGGATTCGGGGTCCAGCCCTCCGCCGTGGCGGTGAAGTGGACCATGTTGGAGAAGCCTTCGGGCGGAGTCGCGGTCGAGGCCTGGGCCACCAACGGGCTCGCCTCGATCGTGATCGTGCTCTTCGACGTGCAGAAGGTGCCGTGGAGCACCTTGGGCGGCGCCGACAGATCGGTCCTGAGGAAGCCGGTCGAGAGATCGACGAGCACTCCCACCGCGAACACGCCATTGTCCTCGCTGAGAGTGCCCGCGGTGCACAGGACCGGCACGTTGCCGGTCACCGCGAATGGGGTCGGAAGCTCCGCATTGGATTGCGCCCAGGCGGCGCCGGAGCCGGCGGCGAGGAGGGCAGCAAGGCCGAAACGGACGATCTTCATCTTCATTCTCCTTGCGCCGTTTCGGTCGCGGCGGGGCCGAGGGTGATGGTGATCTGGCCGCGATAATTGCCGGGGATGAGCCGGGCGTCGGACGGGACGCTGAATCCGGAAAGGGCCAGGGTCAGATCGGTGAGCTTGGCTTCGGGCTCGACCCCGCCCGAGCCTTCCGCCGCCGGCGAAGCGCCGTCGGCGCCGGCGGCGGTCGTGATCAGCGGCGGAACGGTCGCCCAGGTCGTCACCGTCGAGGTGAAGTTGACCGCCCTCGCGAAACCCTCGGGAACCGCCGAGCCCTCCTGCTGGACCAGGGCCTCGGCGCGAATCGTGACCTGGGTGCCGCCGAAATTGCAGTAGGAATCGGGCAGGAGGACCGTGATCTCCAGCTGATCGCGAAGGCGACCGACCCGTGCACCGGATCCCGTGGACAGGTCTCCCAAATTGACCGAAGGCCGCGACGGCGGGCCGAGCCGGCAGACGCCGTCGACATTGGCGTTGACCCCGACATTGCCGTCGATCGCCGTCTGCGCGGAGGCGGTGCCGGCCGAAGCCGAGATCAGCAATGCGACCGCAAGACAGGCCGACCTCATCACTCCTCCTCGATCCAGGGTTCGGCCGGGACGACAGCCGTCCCGGCCGTCTTCTTCACGGCGCCGGCGGCTGTTCGCCGAAGCTGGTGTTCGGCGTGAGGGTCACGACGATGCTTCCGACATAGTCGCCGGCGACCATCAGCCTGTCGTTCGGCGAGGCGGAGTTGGAGATGTCGACGACGATGTCGCCGTTGAACAGGCCCAGGGCGACGTCCGAGCCGGCGCCCGCATCGGTCGAATCGTCGATCGGCGCAGCGCTTCCGGCCGTGGCCGTGGCGCGATAGTCGACCCGGTTGTCGAAGCTCGCCGCGCCGGAGGCGGCGTTGAGCAGGGGCAATGCCTCCACTCCGATCGTCGAGGCCGAGCCGTTGCACCAGCCCTGAAGGGTGGCAGTCCCGGCATCGACCGCGGCTTCGTCGAGCTTCCCGTCGTCGCCGGAAATCTCGCCGAGCTCGATCACCGAATCGCCGAGCGTCGTGAACTGGCAGCGGTCGTCGACGAAGCCGTTGACGTCGACCTCGCCGGTGGCCTGGGCAAGAGCCGGCGCCGCGCCTCCAAAGGCGAGCGCGGCGCTACCCAGCAACAATAGCTTTCTCATCACATTCACTCCCAGGCTGATGGCCCGCCGGATCAGGCGCCGGGCGAAACGACGATGGTGATCTTGCCCGTGTAGGAGGCGTCGGCGACCAGGATGTCGGTGAGGCTCGGAGTCCGGAACGTGTCGGCGGTAACGACGATGTTGGTCCCCGCGGCCGCCAGCCGGTCGCTGTAATTGGCCGTCGTGGCCGCCGCGGCCGTCGAATCGTTGGCGAGCGGAGCACCCGCGCCGCCGACCAGAGTCACCGCGACATGGGCATTGTAGTCGACCCGGTTGGCATAGCCGGCCTGGGCCAGGCCGGTTGAGGCGAGGATCGGATCGGCGTCGACGGACACGTTGGTGTTCGCCGAGGTGCAGACGATCTTGTACTGAAGCTGGGTGTTGTTGCCGACCGCGTTGAAGCGGGTGGCGAGATCGGTCGCCAGGGTTCCGTCGGCCTGCGCCAGATTGCCGAGCGCGACGGTGCCTCCGAACGTCGCCGGGCCGGTGGGATTGCCCGGGGTGGCGACGATGCACTTGCTGGCGACGTTGCCGGTGATGTTGACGACTCCGGTCACCGACTGGGCGGCGGCCGGGGTGGCGATGGCCAGCGCCGGAGCGGCGGCCAGTGCGGTCAGTAGGATCTTGTTCATCTCATGCTCCCTGTTCGGCCGGACGGCCCGGCTTCGATGACGAAATTCGCACGCAAACTAAGGCGATGCGCTCAATGTGACGGTGAGCGTATCGGCATATTCCCCGGCGATCAGCGTTGGCCCCACCACCTGGTTGTAGGCGGCGGCGGCGACCCGCAGATACGATCCGGACTGGTTGGTCGAGGGCGCGTCGATGCGCAGCCCCTGGGTGGTGCTCGCCGGGCCGAGAAAGGCCGAGCAGCTTCCGGTGCCGGCGACCAGGGTCGCGACCGCGCAGGTCGCGTCGGCCACCGTCGCGGTGTTGCTGACCAGGTGAAGCGAGACGTCGTAGGGCGCCACGACGGAATAGCCCGACGGCGCCGGTCCTCCCGTCTTGAGCCCGCCGTTGCTCGAGACGATTCCGACCCGGGCGGGGCCGGTGCAGTTGAGCGAGAAGAGGAAATCGTGGGTGAAGCCGGTGACGTCGAAATTGCGCTGGTCGAACGTCCCGCTCGGCGCTCCGAGATCGGCGAACCCGCAGCGGCCGCCGACCGAGGCGAGAACGTTGATCTGGAGCTGCGCCTGGTTCGGGCTTCCGTCGCCGACCGCATAGACCGTGGTCTGCGCCGAAAGCGGGGCGAAGGGCATGAGGCTCGCGGCCAGTGCAATGGCCAGGAAGGACGGGAGCGACCGGGGGAATCGGCCCGACGACGCCGCGTTTCCGACTCGGCGATGGGCATCGAATGCCCGCCGGCACAGGCCGAAGATCGCGACTTCCAGGCGCATCATACTCCCCCATTTACGGCCCAGGTCGGGCGGCCCCCGCCGTGATTGGCGGCACAACCAGCTAGGCCGCCCGTAATATTACGGTCATCCACATGTTCCCTGAGATTGGCAGGGGATTGTGCCCGTCCGGGGCGCCGGGCCGCCGCCGGCGCACGGGCATAAGCCCCGGAAAATATTATGGTTACGCGGCCGCCTATCGAGGAGGCGGGGAAGTGCGCGGAAAGGCGGGCAAGTCAGGGTTTTAACCGTTTCCCGGCATCGGCGCGGGCTCGGCGGGCCCGGACCGGCGCCCCGCCGGATCAGGCTATGCCGAAGGTCCAGCCTTCGCGGCGCGCGAGCTCGGGGGTCAGTCCGGCCGGCGACCAATGTTCGGGCCTCGAGGCCAGGGCGCGCATTCCGGCGGCGGTGACCAAAGCGTCGGTCTGATGGTCGTTCGGCTCGAAGCGAAGCCGCGCCGGAGCGCTCCCGAGCGCCTTGAGGGCCCGGTTGAGCTCGGCCCGCGACCGCAATTTCATTCCCGGCAGGCCGGCGAGGCGGAGGTAGATGCGGGTGTAGATCTCCACCACCGCGCTTCCGCCTTCGGGAATCGGGTCCATGGGCCAGACCGCCACCTTTCCGTCCAGCCGGTGGAGGAGCCGCATCCCGGAGAAGCTCGCCTTGGCGACCTGGGCGGCGCCGATCGCGTCATAGGCGCTCGCCGTCTTGCGTCCGCCCATAGCGTTCAGTCGGGCGTCGCACTGTCGGAAGTGCATGAAATCCGCCTTCACGCCGTCGGCGGCGCCGAAATAGAAATGGCGCCGGTGGCTCTGCTCGAGGAAGCTCGCAGCGCCGAGGTCTTCGTCGTCGCAATGGCTCTCGACATAGGCCCAGAACGCGCGCGCGTCGGTCGGCACATCGGGCCGGCCGGGCAGATATTCGCCGCGCTCCACGATCGGCGGAGCGAAGCTGAAGTCGAAGCCGAACAGGGTCGGCGCCTCCGCGGCTGTCTCCACGAGCCAGTCGAGTGCCTCGCTCCGCGACCAGACGTGGCCGGGGCGTACCAGCCGGGGCGCCCCGCTTCCAGCTTCGCACATGGCGATGGCGATCCCCTTGTGGCGGCGCCCCTTCGCCCCCGACCAGTCGAGCGCGGCGAAGCGGGTGAAGCTTGGCGGATCAGCCGTCATTGCGAGCCGCCCTGGCGGCGCGGCAATCCAATCCCGCGCCGCCTGCGCAGCTCGCAATGACGCAGGGGGATCACGCCTTCTTCCGCGGCCTCGGCCTGGGCCGCGCCGCGTTCCAGTCGCGCGAGCGCTCGATCATCGCCCGGACGCGCTCCGGGTCGGCGCTTCCATAGCGCACCAGCACTCCCGGCCAGCCTTCATAATGGGGCGTCTGCCAGTAGGTGTCGGAGTCGGTCTCCTTCAGCACCTCGATCGTATCCAAATCGAGCGAGAGGCCGAACGACGTGTCCGGCTCGCGGCTGGCGAACAGCATGGCGCGGCCGTTCACCTTGATCGCCGGCTGCCCGTAACTGGTCGAAAGCTCGGTGTCCGGAAGCGACAGCGCGAAGGCGACCGCCTCGTCCCAGTCACGCATCGCCGCTCTCTTGGGCCGCCTTGCGGCGCTCGTTCCACCAGGCGATGCGCTCGGCGATCTTCTTCTCGAAGCCGCGGTCGACCGGCTCGTAGAAAGTCTGCGGCTCCATTTCCTCGGGCCAGTAATTGTCGCCGGAAAAGCCGCCCTCGGCGTCGTGATCATATTGATAGCCGCTGCCGTAGCCGATCTGCTTCATCAGCTTGGTCGGCGCGTTGAGGATGTTCTTCGGCGGCAGCAACGATCCGGTCTCCCGGGCCGAGCGCCAGGCCGCGCCGCCCGCCTTGTAGACGGCGTTCGATGTGGGCGCGGTGGCGAGGTAGAGACAAGCCTGGACGATTGCCAGCTCGCCCTCGGGCGAGCC
>DATDAU010000099.1:0-37259 GCA_036525215.1 Allosphingosinicella sp. | reverse complement strand
GCTCGCCGAGATCGAGACCGCCATGCCCACCGCCAATGGGGCGGTCGAAGCGGCCGAGCACCGCACCGCCGACGCTTTGGCGCGGATGCGCGCCGCCCGCGACGCTGCCGACGCCGCCCGCCGCGCCGAGGCCGAGGCCGGGGTCGCGGTCCGCGAAGCCGGCCGCGCCGAGGACAGCGCTGCCGTCGAGATGGAACGGCTCGAGCTTCGCCGCACCGGCCTCGGCGAACGCGCCGCTCAGGCCGGGGCCGACCTCGCCGACGCCCAGGCCGCGCTGACCGAGGCGGAACGGGTCGCGCTCGCTTTGCCCGACGCCGCCGCCACCGAGGCCCGGGTCGCCGAGCTTCGCGGCCAGGCCGAGCGCGCCCAGGCGGCGCTCGCCGAAGTCAGGGCCGAGGCCGCGACTTACGCCCAGGCGGTGAGCGCCGACAAGCAGCGCGCCGAGGCCGCGAGGAAGGAAGCGGCCGACTGGCGCAACCGCGCCGCCGAGGCCGGCACCCGTCACGGCGAGTTCGGCCGGCGCATCGCCGAAGCCGAGGCCGAGGCGCAGCGGCTGGCCGAGGCGCCCGAGGATCTGGAGCGCCGGATCGACGGGATGACGGGCGAATCGACCGCCGCTTCCGAAGCCGCTTTGGCCGCCGCCGCCCATGAACGCGGCGCCGAAGACACGCTGCGCGACACCGAGGCCAGGCTCGCCGAAGTGGCGGAGGCGCAGGCGAGTGCCCGCGAAGCGCGCGCCGGCGCCGCCGCCCGCGCCGAGGCGCAGGATCTCCGCCGCGACGAAATGTCGCGGATCAGCGGCGAGAAATTCGAATGCCCGCCGCCCCTGCTGCCCGAGACGATCGGCTTCGCCGAGGCCGGGATCGAAGCGGTCACCGTCGAATCGGGACGGCTCGAGCGGCAGATGCAGGAGCGCGAGCGGATCGGACCGGTCAATCTCGTCGCCGAGAGCGAATTGAACGAACTCGAGGAAAGCCGCCTCGCCTCGCAGGCCGAGCGCGAGGAACTGGGGGTCGCCATCCACCGCCTGCGCGGCTCGATCGGCAGCCTCAACCGCGAAGGCCGCGCCCGCCTGCTCACCGCCTTCCAGGAAGTGGACCGCCATTTCCGCAGCCTGTTCACCACCCTGTTCGAGGGCGGCCAGGCCCATCTCGAGCTGGTGGAATCGGACGACCCGCTCGAAGCCGGGCTCGAGATCATGGCCCAGCCACCGGGCAAGCGGCTGTCGACGCTGACCCTCTTGTCGGGCGGCGAGCAGGCGTTGACCGCCGTCGCCCTGATCTTCGGCCTGTTCCTGACCAATCCGGCGCCGATCTGCGTGCTCGACGAGGTCGACGCGCCGCTGGACGACGCCAATATCGAGCGCTTCTGTGACCTGCTCGACCGCATGACCGGCGAGACCGACACCCGCTATCTGATCGTCACCCACAATGCGGTGACGATGAGCCGCATGCACCGCCTGTTCGGCGTGACCATGATCGAAAAGGGCGTCAGCCGGCTGGTCAGCGTCGATCTCGGCGGCGCCGAGCGGTTGCTGGCGGCGGAATAGGATGGCGCCGCTCCGGATCGCCTTCCTGGTCTATCCGGGCGTCACCCAGCTCGATTTCACCGGCCCTGCGCAGGTGCTTTCGCGGCTCGGCGACGCGACGGTCGACTACGTCTGGAAAACCAGGGACCCGGTGCCGACCGACGCCGGCTTCTCGATCCTGCCGACCGCTACCTTCGCCGAAATCGAGCATGCCGACATAATCTGCGTCCCCGGCGGCATCGCCTGCGTCGACATGATGGAGGATGCGGAGGTGCTCGAATGGGTGGCGCGCATCGGCGCCGGCGCCACCTGGGTGACCAGCGTCTGCACCGGCTCGCTGATCCTCGGCGCCGCCGGTCTGCTCGACGGCTATCGCGCCGCCTGCCACTGGGCGTGGCGCGATCATCTCAGCCTGTTCGGCGCCGAACCGGTCGCCGAACGAATCGTCTTCGATCGCAATCGCGCCACCGGCGGCGGCGTCACCGCCGGCATCGACTTCGCCTTCGCCCTGACCGCGGCGATCCGCGGCGAGGCCCATGCCCGGCTGGTCCAACTCGCTCTCGAATACGACCCGGCGCCGCCCTTCGATTCGGGCAGTCCGGAGCGCGCAGGCGAGGCTCTGCTCGCCGCCTATGGCAGACGCATGGCCAGCCTTGCCCCCGGCCGCGAGGAGCGGATCGCGGCGGCGGCGGCGCGGCTGTCCGAGACCGCCCGGCCGCGCTAACATGGGCGGATGAGCGAGGATCAGCAGCCGCGGCAGGTTACGACCGAATCGAAAGAGGTTTCGGAAGCTCCGCGGACGCAGGACCGGCCCAGGCCTTTCGTCCCGCCTTTTCCGCCGCGCGGCGACGGGCCGGTACCGGTGTGGCGCGGCTTCATGGGCAAACGGGCGCACACCGCCGTCTACGGCTGGTCGGCGCAGGCTTTCACCAAATCTCACATCAACCGCAAGGTGTTCGGCTACAACGTCCACATCCCGCTCGACCCCGACGCGGTGCAGCGGGTGCTGCTCGACAATGCCGCCAATTATGTGAAGCCCGACATCGTCAAGACTCTTCTGAAGCCGACGATCGGGCGCGGCCTGTTGAGCTCGGACGGCACGCTGTGGCGCGACCAAAGGCGGATCGTCGCCGCCAATTTCGCGCCGGCGGCGGTCGACATGCTGGTCCCGGCCTTCGCCAATGCGGCGCGCCTGGCGGCGGCGCGCTGGCCCGAAGGCGTCACCGACATGGCCGGCCAGGCGACCGCGACGACGATGCGGATCATCTCCGACTCGCTGTTCGCCGGCGACCCGCGCCTCACCACCGACGCCGCCATGGCCCATATCGCGGCGGCGCTGGAAGGGGTCAGCGAGGCGCGGCTCCAGGCCCTGCTGGGCCTGCCCTTGATGCCGTGGAGCCGGCGCGGCCGGCGGGCCAAGGTGAGCCGGACCTTCCTGCGCGACACGCTGGCGGCGGTGGTCCGCGACCGGCTGCCCGACGGCGGCGCCGACGACTTTCTCGGCCGGCTGATCCGGGCCCTGGGCGACAGGTTCGATCCCGAGGAAGCGTTCGACCTTGCGGTCGACAATGCCGCGACCTTCTATCTGGCCGGCCACGAGACCACGGCCAACGCCATCACCTGGACGCTCTATCTGCTGTCCGAGCAGCCCGAGTTGCAGGACGAGGCAGCCGCCGAGGCCCGGGCCGCGCTGGCCGCGGGCGAGGAGGATGCCGACCTGCCCGAGCGCCTGCCTTTGCTCCGCCGGATCCTCGAGGAATCGATGCGCATCTACCCGCCGGTGCCGCGCTTCGACCGCCAGGCGGTGGCGGACGACCGGCTCGGCGACCAGGCGGTCGGCGCTGGCGACATCGTCTCGATCTGGCCCTGGCTACTCCACCGCCACCGCGCTCTGTGGGACGACCCCGACGTCTTCGATCCCGACCGCTTCCTCCCCGAGGCGAAGGAGGGCCGCCACCGCTTCCAGTACATCCCGTTCGGCGGCGGCCCGCGGCTGTGCGTCGGCGCCCGCTTCGCCGTCGCCGAGGCGCTGACCGTGCTGGCGCACTGGCTCGCGCACTGGTCCTTCGCGCCGATCCCGGGGCGCAAGGTGCATATGACGGGGATGGTGACGTTGCGGCCCGAGGGTGGGCTGCCGCTCAGGTTGGTGCGGCGCCCTTAATCCTCCCTATCCAGTTCGTGGACAGGGAGGATTACTCTTTCTTTTTCCTCGCGATATCGACGCCGCCGATCTTCCGTCCAGCGGCGCTGTCTTCGATCAGGGTCGCAAGGCGCCGTGCCCTGGTCTCGGGCTTCTTGGCGCTGTTGATCCAGTGAAGCACGACCTTGCGGTAGGAGGGCGGGCTCTTCTCGAACCAGGCCCAGGCCGGCTGGTTGCGGCGGAACTCGGCAGTCTCGGCCGGACTCAGGTCCTTCTGCTCGTTCTCATAGGCGTAGACGCCGCCGCGGTGCTCGTTCTCTTCATAGGCGCGCACCCCGGCCGGGGTCATCCGGCCTTCCTCGGTCAGCGCCGCGTAGCGGGCGAGGTTGACGTTGCTCCAGATGCTGCGCTTGCGGCGCGGGGTGAAACGGATCGTGTAGCTGTCCGCGCCGAGGGAGGTGCGGACGCCGTCGATCCAGCCGACGCAGAGCGCCTCGTCGCGCGCCTCGGGCCAGTCGATCGAGGGGCGCCCCGAGCCCTTCTTCCAGAAGCCGACCAGAAGCTCCGGCGCCTTGTCGTGATTGGCGTTCAGCCAGCGGCGGAAAGCCGCCGGCGTTTCGAAAAATCTCGGCTCGGCGCTCATTCCGCCGGGGCGAGCGCCGGCGTCCCGCGCGCCTTGCGTTTGCGGGCGAGCTGGGCGCGCCAGCCGCGGCTCCGCAGCCACATGACGATGCCGGTCACTGCCAGGATCGCGGGGATGATGCCGCCGAGGAAGATGACGATCTGCCAGACCATGCCCATGGAAGTGCCGTCGTGCAGCCGGCGCATCAGCCGGGCGTTGGTTTCGGGCCGCGGCGGGCGCGGCGGCGTCACAGCGCCGTCGGCGTCGGCGACCGCAACCTCGGTCGCGCCGCCTTCGCGAGCGAAGGATATCTTCCACTTCGGTTCCTGATCGGTCGGCCAGGAAATGTTGGTCAGGCCGCCAGTCGCGGACGGGCTGGCGGCGGCGAGCGCGGCGTCGACGCTCATCGCGGTCTCGGCCAGCGGCCGGGCGCGCATTGCGCGGGCGCGATCCGGCGCGCCGCCGCCCGCCTTGGGCTGCGAGGCTTCGAATGTGGAGAAGACGCCCGGGAAGGAGATCCAGAAACCGGTGAAGCTCAGCATCGCCAGCGGCAGCAGGATCCAGAAGCCGGCGAGGTGGTGGATGTTGGCGTTGGTCGAATTCTGCCTCTTCCAGCGAAAGCCGCGCCGCAGGTTCCCGCCGATCGGCCACCACAGCCAGATGCCGGTGAGGCAGGAGACGAACATGAAGACGCCGACCCAGCCGACGATCTGGCGGCCGACTCCGGGGACGGTCAGGCTGCCGTGGAGGCCATGGAGGAAGCGGACCAGGCCGGCGTCGCTCGGTGCCTTGTCGAGGACGTTGCCGGTCGCCGGATCGATCCAGACACTGGTCCGCGCCGGCCGGCCGCCTTCTCCGCCGCCGCGCCGCGCCGTGACGGCGGTGGCGACGATCGGCCCTTCTTCGGAATAGCGCAGCGACAGCAGTGTCTCGCCGGGTGCCAGCGCGCCGCGCGCCGCCGTGGCATATGCCGAGGGCGCGAGCACGGGCTCGGCGCCGGTCACGGCGTAGCGGCCGGGATTGAGTATCTGATCGAGCCCGTCATGCCAGACCAGGGCCGCGCCCGAGATCGAGATCGGGATGATCAGGACGGCGAGGCAAAGGCCGATCCATTTGTGGACCTGAAACCAGTAGCCGCGCAGGCGCAAAGTCGTCGTCATCCAGAAATCCTAAAAGCTATTGAGACTCGGTTGCAAGTTCAGCTGTCCGCCCAGCGGCGAAGCAGATTGTGATAGACGCCGGTCAGCCGCACCACCTCGCGGTCGTCATGGCCCCGGTCGGCGGCGACCGCCTGGATCGACTGATCGAGGTCGAACAATATGGCCCGGGCGGCGGTGTCGCGGACCATCGACTGGATCCAGAAGAAGCTCGCCACCCGCGCCCCGCGCGTCACCGGTTCGACCCGGTGCAGGCTGGAGGAGGGATAGAGGAGAAGATGGCCGGCGGGGAGCTTGACCGCGCCGGCGCCGGCATCGCCCTCGATCACCAGCTCGCCGCCGTCATAGGCCTCGGGATCCTCGAGGAAGAGGGTCGCCGACAAATCGGTCCGCACCCGGAATTCGCTGCCGCGGTGGATGCGCACGGCATTGTCGATATGGGTGCCGAACGCCTCGCCCCCCTGATAGCGGTTGAACAAGGGCGGGAAGATCTTGAGCGGCAGCGCCGCGGCGATGAACAGGGGCGAACGACCGAGCGCGTCGAGCACCAGCCGTCCCGCGTCCCGCGCCGCCGCGCTGTCCTCGGGGAGCTGCCGGTTGTCCTTGGCCAGCGCCGACTGGTGGCCCGACGTCGCATTGCCGTCGACCCATTCGCCGGCGTCGATCAGGGCCCGGACGCGCGCCACCCCTTCGCTGTCGAGCAGATCGGGAATGGCGAGCATCATCGGTGAGACCCTAACCCCCTCAGAAGCTGTAGAACAGGCTGAACACCGCCGAGCGGCCTTCGCCGGGCGCCGCCCAGCCGCCGGTGATGGCGCCGGTGGTCGCGTTCACATTGTTGCGGATCGAGGTGAAATAGCGCTCGTCGGTGACGTTGGTGACGTTGATCTGCGCCGTCAGGCCCTGGGTGATCTGATAGGACATGAAAAGGCGGTGGGTCAGATAGTCGTCGGTGAAATATTGCTGCCGCTGCAGGAGGTTGCGCTGGAAGGTGGCAAAGCCGCTTTGGTAGGTGAAGCCGTAGCCCACCTCGAGGCCGAAGGGCAGCCGGTAGGTGGTGAACAGGCTCGCCGCATGCTTGGGCGTCTGGATGATGGCGTCGCCGCGTTGCGGATCGGGAATGGCGGCGCTGTTTAGGCAGGCCGCGCTGGGATTGGCGAGGCAGAAATCGGAAACGCTCTGCAATACCTCGCCGTCGAGAAAGGTATAATTGGCGAAGATCGACCATTCCGCCGTGATGTAGCCGCTGACACCGAGCGCGATTCCGTCGACCCGCGAGCGGCCGTCGACCACCTGCAATGCCGCCGGCTGGGTGGGATCGTTAGAGGGAACGCGAAAATTGCTGCGCTCGTTGCGGAACAGGGCAGCGGTAAGCTGTAGCCTCCGGTTCAGAATGTCTACCTTGGCGCCGATCTCGTAATTGCGCGCCGTTTCGGGCGCGGCCGAGCAGGGATCGGCGGCGCCTGGGGCGGTAGTCACACCACAGCCCAGCCGCACCGTCGCCGATGTCGGCGTCCGCGCATTGCCGAAGGCGACATAGAAGCTGGTGTTGCGCGACGGCTTGTAGACCGCGCCGATCCGGTAGGAGAAGAGCGTCTCCTCGCTCACCTGCGGCTGCAGTTGCAACGCGGTCAGCGGCACCGTTCCGGGCGGATAGAAAGGCAGCGGATCGTTGCGGAAGGTGCCTTCGGCGCGCTCGAGGCGGACGCCGCCATTGATCTCGAAATGCGAACCGATTTCCAGCGTATCGAAGGCGTAGATCGCCTGGTTGTTGGAATCGCCGCGGGATTCGGCGGTGACCGTGTAATTGATCGGCCCGGTGTAGATGCCGCTCGGATTGGAGATGCTCTGGATGGGAAGCGGCGCGAACGCCGATCCGTTGGGATTGCGGGCAAGCTCGGCGGTCTCGATCCGGTAATCCTCGCGGGTGAAGGATACGCCGACGACGAGAATGTTGTGAAGCGAGCCAGCTTGACCCGATTCAACCTTGAGGTCGGTCTGGTTGTAGAGGAGCTGGTTTTCCTGGTCTCGCACCCGGCCGCGCGGACCCGAAGGGAGCCAGAATCCGGGATTGAGGCCGGCCGGGCAGGCAAGACCGATCGTGCCGGTGGCGGTTCCGGAGACCGGCTGGCGGCCAGTGTCGGCGAGGCAGAAGGTGCCCTGGGGTGCGCTGAGGTTCGTGACCGCGTCGATCCGCTGCCAGCGGGTCAGATTGCGGATCGAGACAGTGTCGCTGAAATCGTGGCGGAAGGTCGCCGTCACCCGATCGACGATGGTGCGCTGCCGGTCGAGGTTGCGATAGCCGAAATAGTCGCTGTCGTTCGCCTCGGGCAGCGGCCCGTCGTTGAGCTGGTTGAGGAAGTAGGGGACACCGTAGATCGGGATATTGTCATCGCGCTGGTGGAAGAAGGCGATGGTGAGGCTGGTCGGGCTGCCGATGCCGAAGGTGATTGCCGGCGCGACGCCCCAGCGATGATAATATTCGAAGTCCCGTCCCGGCACGTCGTTGCGATGGAACACGGCGTTCAAGCGCAAGGAGATCAGATCGCTGACGCGCTGGTTGGCGTCGACGGTGGCGCGGACATAATCGTCGGTGCCGCCGGCGACCGACAATATGGTCAGATCCTCGGGCTGCGGGACCTTGGAGACGAGGTTGATGGTGCCGCCGACCGATCCCGATCCGTTGAACACCGAATTGGCGCCGTTGTAGACTTCGATCTGCTGCAGGTTGAAGGGATCGGTGCGGCTGTACTGGGCGCTGTCGCGCACGCCGTCCTGGGTGATGTCGTTGCTGGCCGAATAGCCGCGCAGGTTGATCGCATCGCCATAGCCGCCGCCGCCTTCGCCGGCGCCGAAGGTGATGCCGGGGACGGTCGCCAGCGCGTCGCGCAGGGTCAGGAGGTTCTGGCGGCGCAGCACCTGGTCGCTGATCACGGTGACGGTCTGCGGCGTGTCGAGCAGGGGGCTGGTGGTCTTGGGCGATTCGAGATTCTGCGCGCCGCGGGCGCCGGTGACGATGATGTCGCGGTCGCTCGACCGCTGCACGTCGCTCTGGGTCCCGTCCGCGGCGACGGGGAGATCCTCGGCCAGAGCGGGCGAGGACAGGAAGCCGACACATCCCAGGGCAAGAAACAAAGGCGCGCGGGCGGCGGGCCCGGCATTCATCGATTTGGACACTCAGTAGCCCCTTCAACGCGCCGGCTTGCCCGGTCGCTGAATCAGCTATTGCAATTCATTCGCAATAGGTCAACACAGTTGCGAACGGATCGCAAAAAGGCGGGCGATTCTCTTCCCAAGGGTGCCCGTCCGGCGCCGGCGTGACAGCAGCCGTCACGCCGGCGCCCTTGCTTTCAGGAGGCTTGCAGGAAGGCCCTCAGCGCGGCATGGAAGACTTCGGGCTGGTCCAGCATGATGAAATGGTAGGAATCGGAGATGCGGCGCAGCACCGCCTGCGGGGCGCCGGCGTAGGAAAGTCGATAAAAGCCGTCCATCTGCTCGGCCGTGAGCGGCGCGCCCGCGGGGAGCACATAGAGCACGGTCAGCGGCACATGGATGTTGGCGAGGTCGGGCCTCAGGTCGGTGGTGACGAGATCGTAGAAGCCCTGTCCCGACACGACGGGATCGCTCGTCAGGCTATGCTCGACGATCGGCGCGCGCAGGGCCTCGGTGCGAACCATCCCGGCGATGGTCTGGGTGATCTGGGCGCGGCGCGCCTCCCCGGTCGTGGTTGCGATGCCGTTCCTGATCTGCTCGGCGATCGGCCGCACGCTGTCCGGGGTCGCCCCCGGAGCGGCGAACATGGCGCCGAGAAAGGGCATCATGTCGACGACCATCACCCGCGAGACCCAGCCGGGATGGCGGCCGGCGACCATTATCGCCCAGCTGCCGCCCATCGAATGGCCGACGATAGCGGGATTGGTGAGGTGTCCCTCGCTGATGTAGCGGGCGATCTCTTCGGCGACCGGAGCGAGGACGGGGCCCTGGGCGTTGCCGCCCGCCGCCTGGCCGGCGAAGCCCGAGACGTGGACAAGGTGGTAGCGATAGCCGGGCAATGCGGCGATCGTGGAATCCCAGACCCGCGGCGACGAGCTGAGACCGGGGATCAGCACCACGTCCGGGCCGGAGCCGCGAACTTCGACGCTGATCCGGTTGCTGTGAAACGCAGGCATCGCGGCGGCGGCCGGCACGGCGCCGAAACCGGCCAGCAGCAGGAGAAGGAAGCGGATCATGGCGAACTCCAAGCAGGGTTCGGCCCAATCCCCCCAGAAACTTCCACCGCCGGCCGCCACGTCGCCGCCGCACCATGCGCGCATCAGGGCCGGCTGACGCTGACCGGGACTAACACGGACCAGGCGGTCCGGCACCCTCCATCCGCGTCGAGTGCGCCTAGGTCCCCTCGAGATAGGCGTCGCAGGCGGCGGGGTTGCCGCCCTGGAGGCCGCGCTGCAGCGCCTGCTGGCGCTGGGCCGAGCTGCCGTGGGTGAAGCTTTCGGGCACCACCCGGCCCCGACTCGCGCGCTGCAGCGTGTCGTCGCCGATCGCCGCCGCCGCGGTCATGCCTTCCTCGATGTCGCCGGGCTCCATGATGTTGCGCTCGTGTGCCGCCCAGACGCCCGCATAGCAATCCGCCTGCAATTCCATCCGCACCTGGAGCGCGTTCGATTCCTCTTCGGACACACCGCCCTGGGCGCGCCTCAGCCTTTGCTCGACGCCGGTCAGCGCCTGGATGTGGTGGCCGACCTCGTGGGCGATGACATAGGCCTGGGCGAAATCGCCGGGCGCGGCATAGCGGCGGGCGAGTTCGTCGAAGAAGCTGGTGTCGAGATAGATCCTGTGGTCGGCCGGGCAATAGAAGGGCCCCATCGCCGCCTGGGCGGCGCCGCAGCCGGAATTGCCGCTGCCCGGATAGAAGACCAGGACCGGCGGCTGGTATTGCCGGCCCTGAGCCTGGAAGAATCCGTTCCAGGCATCCTCGGTTGAAGCCAGGACCTGGCAGGAGAAGCGCCGCGCCGGATCGGTTGCGCAGACGCTCTGGCCGCTCCCGGCCTTGGGCGCGGGGCCGGCCTGCTCGCCGCCGCCGGTCAGGCCGAGTGGGCTGCCGCCGATGAAATACATGATGAGGAAGAGGACGAGCACGCCGCCGATGCCGAAGCGGCTGAACACCAGCCCGAACAGCATCGAGGCGCCGCCGCCGCCACCGCCGCCGAAGCCGAGGCCGCCGCCGCCGCTCTGGCTTTCGACATTGTCGCTTTCCCTGCGCCCTCCGAACCGCATGCCATTCTCCTGTATCTGCGCGCCCTCAATGCGCGCGCCGCACCGAAGGTTGCATTCTTGCAACTTGCATAACATTGCCGGGCGGGCGAGGGGACCCGCTGATATGGCCGACGCCAACCCGCCCGATCCCACTCCCCGCCGCCGGGCGCGCACTGCTGAGCCGCTGCCGCTGCCGGAAGAGGTCGCGCTCGTCCTCCAGGGCGGCGGCGCGCTCGGCGCCTACCAGGCCGGGGTCGTCCAGGGCCTGGAGGAGAAGGGGATCGAGATCGACTGGGTCGCCGGCATCTCGATCGGCGCGATCAACGCCGCCATCATCTGCGGCAATCCGCCCGAAGAGCGCGTGGCGAAATTGCGGGCCTTCTGGGAGAAGGTGACTTCGGCCCTGCCCTCGCTGCCGCTGGCCGGGAGCGAGCAGTGGCGCGAATGGGTGCACATGATGTCGGCGGGCTTCGTCGCGGTCCAGGGCGTCCCCGGCTTCTTCAACCCCCGGCTGCTGCCGCCGACCATGGCGCCGGCGAAGAGCGCGGGCGCCCTGAGCTTCTACGACAGCGCGCCGCTGGCGGCGACGCTCGACGCCTTCGTCGACTGGGAACTGCTCAACGACGGGCTGGTGCGGCTGTCGGTCGGCGCGGTCGACGTCGAGAGCGGCAATTTCCACTATTTCGACACGAAGAAGGAGCGGATCGACGCCCGCCACATCATGGCCTCGGGCGCGTTGCCGCCCGGCCTGCCGCCGGTCGAGATCGACGGCGTCTGGTGGTGGGACGGCGGCCTGGTCTCCAACACCCCGCTCAGCCACGTCCTCGACCAGCAGAAGGAGGACCTTTTGGTCTTCCAGGTCGATCTCTTCCCTGCGCGGGGCGAGCTGCCGGCGACCATCGTCGACGTCTATTCGCGCGAGAAGGACATCCGCTATTCCAGCCGCACCCGCCAGGTCACCGACCAGCTGATCCGCCTGAGGAAGGAACGCGAGGCGATCCGCAAGGTGCTGGCCAAGCTCCCGTCCGAACTCGCCGACGATACCGACGTCAGGAAGCTCGCGGACCTCGCCGCCGAACATGCGGTCAACGTTGTCCACCTCATCTACCGCAAGCATGGCTGGGAAGGCGGCGCCCGCGACTTCGAATTCTCGCGCGACACGATGGAGCATCACTGGCGCGAAGGCCAGGCGGCGATCGCCGAGACGATGCGCCACGATGCCCTGCTCGCGCTCAACATCGTCAGCGGCCGCACCGCCGCCTTCGACCTCGCCCCCTAGACCAAGGAAAGCAGAAGCCATGTTCCTCAAAGGCAAGACCGCGCTCGTCACCGGCTCCACCTCCGGCATCGGCCTCGCTTATGCCCAGGCGCTGGCCGGCGCCGGCGCCAATGTCATGATCAACGGCTTCGGCGACGCCGACGCGATCGAGCAGGAGCGCAAGGGGATCGAGACCGCGCACGGCGTCGAGGCGGCCTATAGCGGCGCCGACCTCACCAAGGTCGACCAGATCGAGGCGATGATGAAGGCGGCGGCCGATCGGTTCGGCGGGGTCGACATATTGATCAACAATGCCGGCATGCAGCACGTCGCCCCGGTCGACCAGTTCCCGGTCGACAAATGGGACCTGATCATCGCCTTGAACCTCAGCGCCGCCTTCCACGCCACCCGCCTTGCCGTTCCCCATATGCGCGAGGGGAAATGGGGCCGGATCATCAGCACCGCCTCGGCCCACAGCCTGGTCGCCTCGCCCAACAAGTCGGCCTATGTCGCCGCCAAGCACGGCATCGCCGGCTTCACCAAGACGGTCGCGCTCGAGACCGCGACCGACGGCATCACCGTCAACTGCATCAGCCCCGGCTATGTCTGGACCACTCTGGTCGAGAACCAGATCCCGGACACGATGCGGACCCGCGGCCTGACCCGCGAACAGGTGATGAACGACGTCCTCCTCGCCGCCCAGCCGACCAAGAAATTCGTCACCCCCGAGCAGGTCGCCGCGCTCGCCCTCTTCCTGTGCCGCGACGAGGCGAGCGCGATCACCGGCGCGAACCTGTCGATGGACGGCGGCTGGACGGCGGCCTGACCGGGTCAGGGCCCGGGCGCTTCGCTGCGCGGGTAGGGCAAGCGGATAACCCGGCCAACCCGCGCCAGAGCGGCGGCGACTGCCGGGCGCGCGCGAACCGTGTCGAAGCGCGAGTGGAGCGGATTGACCGGCACGCCCGGGCCGTCCGGCCCATAGTCCTGGAGCATGACGATCGCGCCTTCGGGATCGGCGCCGCCGAGCTTTCGCAGCAGCAGCGTCTCAGCGGAGTCGAGATCGTTGAGGCAGAAATAGGCGTGAAGCAACGCCTTCCAATTCTCGCCTTCCTGCGCACGCATCCGCTCGATCCATGCCGTCGCTTCGCCGGCGCGCCCAAGGTCGGACAAGGCACAGGTAGCGGCCGACGCCGCCTCCATCCTACCATATTCGTTCGCGCCCCGGCTCAACTGGACCTCCATCGAGGCGACATAGTCCAGGACTTCGCCCGGATGGCCGCTCCGCCCCAATATTTCGGCGAAATTGATGCGCGGGCCTATCAAGTCGGGATATGTTTCAAGGTTGAGCGCGACCAGCTGCCGCATCAGCGCAACCGCTTCGTCATTTCGACCGAGACTAAGGAGCACATAGGCCGCGTCGTTGACCAGCCAAATGCCCTGAGAATGGGGCGCAGCAGTCGCAGCAACATCGGTGAGGTAGGGGCGCAGCAGCACAAGCGCCTCCTCATAGCGCCCGAGCCTCCGCAGGAATTGGGCGCGAACTAGGATTGCCATATGGTCGTCCGGATGAGCCGTGGCCGCCGCGGCACTGACCCGGTCGAGATTGGCGATCGCGTTCTCGAGCGCGGCGGGGCCATCGTTCCGCGCCAGTCCGTCATAGCGGCGGACGACCATCATCGAGACGAGACTATCCGGAGTGGCGAGTGTTCGGGCGATCTCGGCCGCCCGGGACCTTTCCCGCCGAGCAAGCGCACGGTCAATCAAAACCATTCGAAAATAATCGGCCGTTTCCGGATCCTCCGGCCCGGGCCAACCCAGCGTCACCAAGGCAGCCGCCAGCCTTTCCCGCCACTCCGCACGTTCGTCGGATCTCAAATAGTTCGAGAGGTTGGCCATTCGATCCATGTCGAACGAAGTGAACAAGGACGACCGGCCGGGCGGAGGAACGTTGCGCGCCGCGGCCTCCACCACCTCGATCAGCGTTACCGGGTCCCTGAGTGCCGACGCCACCTCCCAGGCCGAGGCATATTGTCTCGCGGAGTCCGGCCTTCGGCTGCCGAGGGCGAGCAGGATCAGGTCGGCGGCGTCCCCTCGATTTCCTTCCGCCACCAAGGCGGCGGCACGAACCATATCGACCCAAAACTCTCGCGCAGGATCAGGCGACGCTGAGCGAAGTGCGCGTTCGAGACTCGCCACCGATCGACTCGCATAGTCGACATTCGAAGCGATCAGGGCGAGGTTCGCGGGGGCGGCCGCGGCGGCGGGATCGGAGGGTGGTACTGGATCGGCCACAAGCGACGGCGAGTCGGCCGCCTGGCCGGTAATCGCACCCTGCGGAATCAACGTCAGGCCGATCATGGCGGCCCGCAGGAACGCTTTCATCTTTACCCCCATATTTCCGGATGATGCGGGGATCGGGGGTGCAAGACAAGCGCCGATCTCGACCGCACCTCCCTTGCCCTTTTGGGTGTCGCCTTCCGCGCCCCGGCTGCTAGAACGACGCCGTGTCCCGCCTGCTCCTGCCCGTCGCCGCCTTGCTGCTCCTGCTGCCGGCCTCTCCCGCCGTCGCCGGCCGCGACATCATTGCCCGCGCGACGGCCCAGCACCCGGTGGACAATTGGCGGATCATCGCCACCGAGGACGACCGCGGCCGCATCCGCCGCTGGCGCAATAATTGGGTCGACGCCGTCGCCCGCGCCCGCGCCGCCGGCCATGAAGCCGAGATCGACCGCGAAGGCGCGCTGCTCGATCCCGATGCCGGCCTCGCCCACGCCGCGCCGCCGCCGGGCGACTATGACTGCCGCACGATCAAGGTCGGCGCCCGTTCCGAAGGCCTGCTCGAATATGTCGCTTATCCGGCCTTTCACTGCCGGCTCAGCCAAGACGGCGGCCGGCTCCATTTCACCCGCCTCAACGGTTCGCAGCGGCCGATCGGCATCCTCTTCGCCGACCAGGACCGGCGCCTGATCTTCCTCGGCACGCTCCAGCTCGGGGACGAGGCCGCCGCCATCCGCTACAGTCGCGACACCGAGCGCGACATGGCCGGCATGGTCGAACGGATCGGCGAGCGGCGCTGGCGGATCGGCTTTCCCGCCCCCCATTTCGAATCCCTGCTCGACGTCATCGAGCTCGTTCCCCGCCGTTAGAAGGACATCAGATGCGCCGCCAAATTCTCGCCGCCTTGCTGCTCGCCAGCGTCATGTCGAGCCCCGCCGCCGCCCAGGACCTGCGCGGCGCGATCGGCCGGGACATGCCGAACCTGATGACCCTCTATCGCGACCTTCACGCCAATCCCGAATTGTCGATGCAGGAGACGCGCAGCGCCGCCCGCATGGCCGACGAGGCACGGCGCGCCGGATTCACCGTCACCACCGGCGTCGGCGGCACCGGCGTCGTCGCGGTGATGGCGAACGGGCCGGGGCCCGTGCTGCTGCTGCGCGCCGACATGGACGGCTTGCCGGTCGAGGAGCAGACGGGCCTTCCCTTCGCCAGCCGCGCCCGCGGCACCACCCGCGAGGGCGCGGCCACCGGAATCATGCACGCCTGCGGCCACGACACCCATATGACCAGCTGGGTCGGCACCGCCCGGCGGATGGCGGCGATGCGCGCCCAATGGTCGGGCACCCTGGTGATGATCGCCCAGCCCGGCGAGGAAATCGGCGCGGGCGCCAGGGCGATGCTCGACGACGGCCTCTTCACCCGCTTTCCCCACCCCACCCACGCCATCGCCTTCCACGACTCGGCGAGCCTTCCGGCGGGGACGATCGGCTATGCGACCGGCCCGGCGCTCGCCAATGTCGATTCGGTGGACATCACTGTTCGCGGCGTCGGCGGGCACGGTGCCTATCCCCACACCACCAAGGACCCGATCGTCCTCGGCGCGCGTATCGTCGGCGCGCTGCAGACCCTGGTCAGCCGGGAGATCAATCCGCTGGACAGCGCTGTTGTCACAGTCGGCAGCTTCCATGGCGGCACCAAGCACAACATCATTTCCGACGAGGCCCGGCTGCAGCTGACCGTGCGGAGCTTCAGCCCCGAGGTTCGCACCCACCTGCTCGAAGGCATCGCCCGCATCGCCCGCGGCGAGGCGATCGCCGCGGGCGTGGCCGAAGACAGGATGCCGGTCGTCACCGTCCGCGAGGGTGATGTCACGCCGGCGACGATCAACACGCCGGCATTGACCCAGAGCACCGGCGCCCTGTTCAGTTCACATTTCGGCGAGGCGCGGGTGCGCGTGGTTCCGCCGGTGATGGGCGGCGAGGATTTCAGCCGCTACAATATCGCCGATCCCCGCATCGAAAGCTTCATCTTCTGGGTCGGCGGCGTCCCCCAGGCGCGCTGGGACGCCACCCACGGCGACCCCGCCCGGCTTCCCTCGCTCCACAGCCCCTTCTGGGCGCCCGACGCCGAAGCGGTGATCTCGACGGCGACCGAGGCGATGACGGTGGCGGCGATGGGGGTGTTGGGGCGACGCGCAAGCTAGTCGCGAATAGGGACTAGTCCGAGGCGACAGGAGAAACGCCATGCGCTTTGCGGGCAAGACGGTGTGGATCACGGGCGCGTCGTCGGGAATCGGGCAGGCGCTGGCCGAGGCCTTCGCGGCCGAAGGGGCGGCGCTCATCCTTTCCGGCCGGCGGCGGGAAGCGCTCGAGGCGGTGGCGGGCGGGCTCGGCGGCGAGGCCATGGTCCTGCCGTTCGAGACGACCGACTGGGCAGTCCTGCCCGGCGCGGTCGAAAGCGCCTGGGACTGGCGCGGCAGCGTCGACATCCTCGTCAACAATGCCGGGATCAGCCAGCGCAGCCTCGCCATCGACACCGCGCCCGAAGTCTATGACCGGATCATCACGGTCGACCTGCTCGCGCCGATCCGGCTGACCCAGCTTCTCCTGCCGAAGCTGGCGGCGCGCGGCGGCGGCCATATCGTTGCGATCAGCTCGGTCGCCGGCCGGCTCGGGCCGGTGCTGCGCACTGCTTATGCCGCCGCCAAGCACGGCCTGATCGGCTATTGCGATTCGCTGCGCGCCGAGGTCGAGACTGCCTACGGCATCAAGGTGACGACGGTCCTTCCCGGATCGGTGCGCACCCAGGTCGCGGCCAATGCTCTTCAGGCCGACGGCAGCCGCCGCGGCCTGTCCGACGCCAATATCGACGCCGGCATGGACCCGGCCGAATGCGCACGACGCATTGTCGACGCGGTCGCCGCCGGCACGCGCGAGCTGATCGTCGCCGAGGGCGCCGAGGCCTTCGCCGCGTCGCTCAGGGTCCAGGATCCGGAGCGCCTGTTCGACATGCTGAGCGCCGAAGGGGCGCGGCTGGCGCAAAAGCGCGCGGCGGTGGTGGGCGAAATCTGGCGCCCCGAGCCCACATTGGTCAACCGCACCTTCGAAGACCCCAAGCCTTGACCGTTCGCAACATCCAGTGGGCGATCGCCGCCGTCTTCTTCATCCTCGGCGGCTGGGCCCTGCTGGCGCCGCAGAGCGTGATCGACCTTACCTTGCTTCCCGAATTTCGCACCGGCACGCCGATCCTTCCCTTCGCGATCGCCTGCTTCGGCGCGCAGGCGCTGATCGCCGGCCTGTTCGCCGCCTTCGCCCGCTTCACCCGCGCGACCTTCCTCGCCTTCGGCATCGCCCTCATACCCTTCTTTGTCTTCGACTGGTGGTTCACCTTCGTCGACCCGGTCTTCACCCGGCTCGGCCTGCTCGACGCGCTCGGCAATGTCGTGATGCTGGCGATGTGCGTGGTCGGATGGCGCAGGGCGGCCGAATGAGCGATGATTTCGACCTGGAGCGGTTCGTCGCGGCGCAGGCGCCGGTATACGCCTCGGCGCTGGCCGAGCTGACGCGCGGACGCAAGGAGAGCCACTGGATGTGGTTCGTCTTTCCCCAGATCGCCGGCCTCGGCCGCAGCCCGACCGCGATCCGCTACGCCATCGGCTCGGCGGCCGAGGCGCGCGCCTATCTCGCCCACCCTCTGCTTGGGCCGCGCCTCGCCGCGTGCGTCGAGGCGGTGCTCGCTCATCCGGATTCGAGCGCCGAGGCGATCTTCGGCCCGGTCGACGCGGTCAAGCTGCGCTCGTCGATGACGTTGTTCGAAGCGGTAGCAGATGTACCTGATCGGTTCGCTGCAGTAATTGAAACATTCCACAACGGCGAGCGTGACCCGCCGACGCTCGCCATTCTCGCCGGGGGTGCGCGATGAGCGACGGCGTCAAACTGCACGAAAGCTGGCTGGCTCCGCTCGGCGGCCAGTTCGAACAGCCCTATATGGCGGCGCTGAAGGACTTCCTCGTTGCCGAGAAGGCGGCGGGCAAGCGCATCTTCCCCAAGGGCGGCGAATGGTTTCGCGCGCTCGACCTGACCCCGCTCGGCCAGGTTCGCGTCGTCATCCTCGGCCAGGACCCCTATCACGGGCTCGGTCAGGCCCACGGCCTGTGCTTCAGCGTCAAGCCCGGGACGCCGATTCCGCCCTCTCTGGTCAACATCTACAAGGAGTTGAAGAGCGACCTCGCCATCGCGCCGGCGCGGCACGGCTTCCTCGAACATTGGGCGAAGCAGGGCGTGCTGCTCCTGAACAGCGTGCTGACCGTGCAGATGGGCCAGGCGGCCTCGCACCGCGACCGCGGCTGGGAGCGATTCACCGACGCCGCCATCGAAGCGGTCAACCGCCAGCCCGATCCGGTCGTCTTCATGCTCTGGGGAAGCTACGCCCAGAAGAAGGCCGCGCTGGTCGACAGCATCGACAAGGGCGGCCGACATCTGGTGCTGAAGGCGCCGCATCCGAGCCCGCTTTCGGCCCATGCCGGCTTCTTCGGCTGCCGCCATTTCTCGAAGGCCAACGAATTCCTCGAAGCGAACGGCTTCGCGCCGATCGACTGGGCGCTGCCCGAGGCGGTGTCGTGAGCAGGCTCAGGAAATACGGAACCTGGGCGCTCCTGATCGGCCTTGTCGCCGCCTGGGCATGGATGCAGTGGCGCGACAGTCACCGCGAGAAGGCCGGCAAGACGATCGCGACGCGCAGCGGCACGGGGATCCGGGTCATCGACGGCGATTCGATGCGGATCGGCAATACGACCGTCCGCATCGCCGGCATCGACGCGCCCGAATATCGCCAGACCTGCCGCGACGCCGCCAACGCCGAATGGCCCTGCGGCCACGAGGCACGCGCCGCGCTCCAGCGGCTGATCGCCGCACCCGGCTTCGCCTGCATCGAACGCGCCCGCGACCGCTATCGCCGCAGGCTCTCCGATTGCCGGACCAATGATGGCGACGTCGGCGCGGCGATGGTCCGCCAGGGTCTGGCCGACGACGCCCGCGACCCGCGCTTCCAGCGCTTCGCCGCCGAGTTGGCGGAAGCGCGGCGCGCCCATCGCGGCATCTGGCGCGGGCCGCACGATCATCCCGCCGACTGGCGCACGGCGCATCCGAGGCGGCCGCGGGCAGCGACGAGGGTGGTGTCGGGGGAGGAGGCACCGGCAGGGGAGTGACGCCATGGCGTCATCACCCAACCGTCATTCCAGCGAAAGCTGGAATCTCTCTTCTTGATGGCTCCGAAGCCAGAAAGGCACCGGGATTCCAGCTTTCGCTGGAATGACGAGCAAAGTTAGTCCCTCGCCCGTTCCGCCTCGACGAAAGCCAGCAGCGCTTCCTCATAGGGGTCACGGGCGCCATCGGCTTCGACGTGGCGGTCGAGCCAGCTTTGTTCGTCAGGCGTCACCGCTCGCGCGGCGTCGACCTGCTTGGGGTCGAAACGAAGCTCTTCGCCCTTCATCAGCTCGCTGAGTCCGGCGCGAGGGCTGGCGCCACGCATGCGGCCGAAGAAGCCGAGCACCGAGCTCTTGTGGTCGGCAACGAAGGCGTCGAGCCGGGCTGCCTCTTCGCGCTCGAGCGGCTTGTAGGCGGAATAAGCCATCAGATGGTTGCCGACCGCCTGGACGAAGAGCTGCTTCCAGCCCGGCGCATTGTCGGCATTGAGGGCGGCGTCCTTCAGACGCCAGAGCATTTCGGCCTCGGCCTCGCTGACCACCAGCGCGCCGTCACCGGCGGCGGCGAAGACGATGCGGCGGAGGAGAGTGACTTCCGCCTCGTCAACCACGCCGGGACGGACGTCGCCGCGGCGGGTCGGCCCTTCGCCGTTGAGCACCGCGGATTCGATCCGGCCGAGCGCCCATGTGCGGAGCGCGTCGGGAACGTTAAGCGCCCTTTCGAGCACCTTCACCACCAGCTCAAGGTCGGTTTCGCCGATCGCCGCGCTGTCATGCTCGATCTCGCCGATCAGCCAGACGGCGCCGGCATCGTCGACATAGCCCCGCGGCGCGGTGCCGTTGACGACATATTCGCCGATCGCCTCGATGAAGAAATCGGCCCATTCGGCGCCGGCGTCGCGGGCCAGCCGGTGGAGCGTGAACATCGCCTCGGCCTCGGCCTCCGAAATGGCGCCGTCCGGCCACACCCAGCGGCGGATCGACAGCACGTCCTCGGCGGAAATGACCCTGCCCGCCTTCAGCTCGGCGGCGAAATCGGAATAGGAAAAGCTCATACCCTTTGACCCCGTGATTTGGCCTCTGAGCATAAATTCGAAGGGTTAAGACGGGGCTAAGCAGGAAGGCGCGCGCGCCAGGCCTCAAAAAGGCAAGCCAGCAAGTGAATTAGCGTCTATCTGGCGCCGGGAACCACCGGAAAGCACGATCATGACGCAAGGCGGCGATCCTCAATATATCTATGATGAAGCCAGCGGCGAGTGGATCGAAGCGGCCGGGGCCTTGAGCGGCGCCGATTCCCCGTCCGGCGAGGTCGAAGTGCGCGACGCCGTCGGCAATCTGCTCGCCGACGGCGACCAGGTGACCCTGATCAAGGATCTGAAGGTCAAGGGCGCCGGCCAGACCCTGAAGCGCGGCACCCTGATCAAGTCGATCCGCCTCACCGGCGACTCCCAGGAGATCGACTGCCGCTACGAAGGCATCAAGGGCCTGGTCCTGCGCGCCGAGTTCGTGCGCAAAAGGTAGATCGTTCGCGCGGAAGTCGGAGGTTCAGCGCCGCTCCGAGAACTGCACAAGGTCCCACAGGTTGCCGTAGAGATCCTCGAACACCGCGACCTTGCCGTAGGTCTGGGTCCTGGGTTGACGGACGAAGCGGATTCCTTGGCCCTGCATCGCCGCGAAGTCGCGGTCGAAATCGTCGGTCTCAAGGAACAGGAAGACCCGGCCGCCGGCCTGGTTGCCGACTAAGGCCGCCTGTTCCGGTGTCGCGGCACGGGCGAGCAGCAGCGACGTTCCATTCGATCCCGGCGGCGCGACCAGCACCCAGCGTTTGTCCTGCTCGGGCTGATAGTCGTCGGCCAGGACGGTGAAGCCGAGCTTTTCGGTGAACCAGGCGATCGCCTCGTCATAGTCGCGGACGACCAAAGCGATATGGGCGAGCGACTGGACCATCGGGCGGTCAGTAGCGGATCACAAGCGGCATGCGCGGGCGCAGGTCGACGCTTTGGTTTTGCCCGCCATGGTCGAGCTCCAGTTCCATCAGCCATTCGGTTCCGACCAGCAATTGCGCCGCCCCGCTCAGATTGACGAAGGTCGAGGAGGGCGGGAGCCCGGCGCGGGTCGGCGCCGAGACCTGGACGCCAGTCAGCCGCCGCGCGCCATTGGGATGAAGGAAAGGCTCGGCCGCGGCCCCGCCCGCGGCAATGGTCGCGCGATTGGCAGCGGCGTCGACCGGTTGCGGGGTGACGAACAGGGTGACGGTGGGGCTGCCGCGCGGCGACAGGATTTCCATGGTGGATCCGGCGCTCATCCAGGAAGCGGCGACGCCCCAGGTCTCGAACGGGAAGGGCGTGGGCGTCGCCGCCGTCCGGCTGAAGCCGATGCCGAACGGGGAATCACGCGTGGTGCGCCAGTTCATCCGGCTGACGAAGCGCGCCTTGGCGAGTTCGCCGCCGCCGCTGGCCGGCACGCTGTCGTCCGGCGAGATCAATTCGAAATAACCGTTCTCGAACTCGATGGTGATCGAGCTGGTGCCCTGGCCGTCGTGGCGGTTGACCGTCGGCGCGAAGCGGAAGCCCGCCGCTTCGAGCAGCGCCCGTTCCGGCCCGCCCCCGTTCGGCACCACCATCCAGGCATGATCGAGCGCCAGCGGCGGCGGCGCGACATTGGTCGGACGCTGATAGGGCAGCTCGCGCGGCCCGCCCGCACAGGCGGCGAGCAGGCCGAACAGCAGCAGCCAAAGGAAACGGGGCGTTGCGGCTGCGGCCATCGAACAATCTCCTCTACGCGCGCCTTCGCCTATCACGTCCGGCGGCGCGGACAAATCGTGGAGCACGCGCGGCGCTTGGGCGTTGATCGGATCTGACAGCCAAGGAGAAGGCCATGACCTGGAGCCTCGCCGACCTCGCCGAGAAGATGCGCGACATCGACTTCACCATGCTTTCGACCCGGGCCGAGGACGGCTCGATCGGCGCCCGGCCGATGAGCAACAATCGCGACGTCGACTATGGCGGCGACAGCTGGTTCTTCGCCCTCGACGACACCCGCACCGTCCAGGACATCGGCCGCGATCCCCGCGTCGGCCTGGCGCTGCAGGGCAAGCCCGGCCTGCTCGGCAAGCCGCCGATTTTCATCTCGGTGGAGGGCGATGCCGAGCTGATCCGCGACAAGGCGCGCTTCGCAGACCATTGGACCAGAGACCTCGATTTCTGGTTCGAGCAGGGCGTCGACACTCCGGGCCTGACCCTGATCAAGGTCCATGCCAGGCGCGTTCACTATTGGGCCGGCAAGGACCAGGGCGAGGTCAATCTGTCGCAGACCGCGGCGGCCGACGCCTGAACAGATGCACCGCGGCGGCAACCGGGCTAGACCGGACCAATGATTCGCCCGCTTGCCCTGCTCGCTTTGCTCGTAACCGCGCTCGCCGCCTGCGGCGACGAGACGGCGCCCAATGTCGCGGCGACGGCCAACGTAACAGCCAACCAGGCCGCGCCGGTCCGCCCGCCCCAGGACATCGAGCGGGTCGACCTGGTCACCGACGCCGGCACCATCACGCTCGCGCTCGACCGCCGCCACGCGCCGGTCACCACCGCGAATTTCCTCGCCTATGTCGACCAGCACAAGTTCGACGGTACCAACTTCTACCGCGCCGCCCGCACCCGCGGCGCACCCCATCGCGGCTTCATCCAGGGCGGCATCCGCCACGTCTACACCCGCATGCTGCCGCCGATCGCCCACGAGCCGACCAGCCAGACTGGGCTGCGCCATGTCGACGGCACGATCTCGATGGCGCGGACGGCGCCGGGCAGCGCCACCGGCGATTTCTTCATCATCGTCGGGCCGATGCCGTCGATGGACGCCGGCGGCCGGCCGTCGGGCGAATCCAACGACCGCTTCGGCTATGCTGCCTTCGGCCAGGTCGTCGAGGGCATGGAGGTGGTCCGCCGCATCCTCGCCGTCCCGACGACCCCCAATGCCGGCCGCGGCGGGATGCGCGGCCAGATGATCACCGCGCCGGTGCGGATCGTCCGCGCGACGCGGACGGACTGAACGACCGCGCGACTGCCGGTTTATTTCGGCGGATCGGTGCTGTTGCCATCCGCGTCCGTCGTCGCATTCATCTCGGTGGACACATCGTCGGCGCTGGCATTCATGTCCATCGACATGTCGGCTCCAGCATTCATGTCCATGGACATGTCGTCCTTGCTCGCATTGATTTCGGCGGTGGAGGTCATCCCGTCATCGCCGGCAGGTCCGCCGGGCGTACCGGCGGCATCGTCCCGCGCCCGGAAGGGAGCGAGCAATGCAATGCGCTCGCGATCCCAGGCGAGAGCGACGGCAAAGGCCTCGTCGAAACCGGTGAGCGCGGCCGCCGTGATGTCGGAATTGCGCTCGCAGCTGCGCTGGGCGTGGGCGAGTAGCCTGGAAAGGTCCGCCCGCGCATCGCGCGCCTGGTCGGCCGCCGTACCGCCCCAATCGGGTCCGCCGTGGGACTGGCTGCACTGGGCGACATTGGCCTCGTGATTGCGCGACTGGGACACCGCGACGGCACCTTCGACGAACTCGAACTGGACCGACCAATCCTCCCCCTGGCGCCGCATCCGGATCGAGCGCCGATAGGGATCCTCGCCGCTGGGATCGGCGACGTCCTCGATCTGCCAGCCAGCGACGAACCGGTGGCGGTCGGGCGGCTGCGGCGCGCTCGGGCCCCGGGGCACGTCGGCCAGGCCCGCGGTGGACAGAAGCAGCAGGACGATGAGGGGCATCTTCATTGCACGCCTCCCTTCGAAACGCGGTCGATGGCGAAATCTAGCACGGAAGCCGGCGTGCGCCCAAGTCGCCCCGACCCGTCACCGCGGCGCCCAATGCCGGCCACCGCCTCATTCGATGTGGTCGGCATTCTCCAATGTCGGCGGCGCAACTGTCGCCACGTAGGCGGTCATTTCCCCGGTGTCGGGGTGCCTGGTTAGCTCGGGATATTCATGAAGCAGGTCGCGCACGGCGCGGTCGAGCGCGACTCCGTTCGGCGTGGCCGGGGCGCGAAGCCTCGGCCTCCGCCCCGAAATCCATTCGTGGGTCGCGATCCCGAAGGCCTCGGGCTCGGCCAGCTTTATGGGCTGTGCCTGGTCGCTCCTCGGCGGCTTCAGCGCATTCGCGATGCGCCCCAGCGATTTCTGCCGCTCGGACACCGGCTGTGAATAGGAGCTGCCGGGGGCAAAACGATCGCAGAGCATTTGCAAAAACGAGGTGTGGTCCAGCGGCTCGCTGAAGACCTGGCCCATGGCGACATGGGGCGAGACCAGCAAGGCGGGGACGCGCGGCCCCGTCGTTACAAAGGGCTCTCCGCCCGCGGTCGCCTTGATCGCCAGCGGCGGCACATGGTCGAAGAAACCGCCATGTTCGTCATAGGTGATGATCAGCAGCGTCTTCGCCCAGCGCGCCGGATTCGAGATCAGGATATTGTAGATGTCCGCGATCAGCGCCTGGCCCCCGGCGACGCCGGTGGGCGGATGATCGTCATTGGCGCGGAAGCCCGGTCCATCGCTATATTCGGGCTCGATGAAGGTCACCGAAGGGAACGGCTTCGACAGGTCCTGCCAATGTCTGGCGAAGCGCGAGTAGCGGCGAAATTCGCCGTCCTTGAGGATCGAGCCTGCGATGCGGCCGCGATAGCGTTTCATGATGGTGAAGAAGGGCACGAAACCGCCCCAGGTATAGACCCGCCACGGCACCTTGTTGTCGAGCCAGGAATAGACCAGCTCCTGGTCAGGGAAATTGCCGATTCCCCGATTGTCGACGATGGCACTCTCGCCCGCCATTGCCATCAGCCGGTTGGCCTGGGTGCCGAGCGGAAGCGGCGTGAACCAGCGGTCGCAGACGCAGTAGTTGCGGGCGAGAAAGTCGAATGCAGGAACACCCTCGCCGTCATAATAGCCCATCACGTCGCCCGGGCGCTTCGGTTTCGGCCTGGGCCTGGGTTTGCCGGTCTTGGGGTCGACGGCCTTTGTACGCGAATCGATATAGGATTGGACGAAGCCGCCCATCTTGACGGGTCCCGGGCCGGCCGGCGCCGTGTCGATCTGGACCGCGATGGTCGCCTTGTTGTGCGGCGGATCGTCAATCGCCTGCTTGCGCCGGGGCGCCAGGCGATTGACCGCACAAGGGGTTCCGTCGCCCACATTGGCAAACGAATCGCGCCATGCCGGTTGGGACTTGAGTCCATCGACAGCCAGCGGGTGCGGCGTCTCGTCAAGACTGAGATAGCCGAGCATGTGGTCAAACGACCGGTTCTCAAGCATGACGAAAAAGACATGGTCGATGTCGTCGAGCGCCATCACAATCCCCTATTGCGCGACGAAGCTCGCCGCCAAGTCCAAATCGAATTAACCCGTCGACGGAAAAATAACCATCGATTGACTGCACTCTTGTTCCCTTGCCGCGCGCCCGGGCACGCAGCGAAAGCCAATTTCGGTGTCTTGACTTGGCCCGGTCTCCAGGCCGCCGGGTCGCAGGCGCCAGTGACGAGGTAGGACGGCAACTTACGTGGCGCGCGTGACGGTGGTCACGCGTAGAAGGTGAACGCCAGACTGGCTCAGGTCGGCGCCGGCCAATTCGCCCCGGCCGGCATCATTCGTTGAGGCTGCTCCGCTCCTTGTGGGGCAGATCGGGGTTGAGCCTTTCCCATTCGATTTTCTCGCCGGTCCAGATCTCGACCGTCGGCGGGAAGGCGTCGGGGTCGTCGAGCGTGGCGGTGGTGACGTCGCGATGCTCGGGCCGGCTGTCGCGGCGGTAGCCGACCAGGCTGCCGCAGGCGCCGCAAAAGCCCCAATAGATGCCCGGTGAGGAGCTGTGCTCGCTCACCTCGCCTCTAGTGACGGTGACGTCGCCGGCGGGAAACACCGCCCAGGCCACGCTCACCCCGCCGGTGGCGCGGCGGCACGAGCGGCAATGGCAAAGCGTCCGCGCCACCGGCTCGCCCGCGACCCGGTAGCGGACCGCGCCGCACAGGCACCCGCCTTCCCGCGTTTCAACCATGGTCTTCTCCCGCCGTCCCGTCGTCAGTTCCCCTGGATGAGCTCGCCGAGCGGGCCGAGCAGCGAACCCTCGCCGCGGTTGCCGCCGCCGCCGGGCATCGCGGCCTGGAGCATGCGGCCGGCGAGGCGCGAGAAGGGCAATGACTGAATCCAGACCTTGCCGGGCCCGGTGAGGCGGGCGAAGAACAGGCCCTCGCCGCCGAACAGGGCGCTCTTCACCCCGCCGACGCCCTCGAGGTCGAACTGGACGCTGGGCACGAAGGCGGCGATGCAGCCGGTATCGACGTGGAGCTGCTCGCCCGGCGCCAGCTCGCGCTCGATCAGAGTGCCGCCCATCTGCGCGAACACCCAGCCGTCGCCCTCCAGCTTCTGCATGATGAAGCCTTCGCCACCGAACAGGCCGGTCAGGATCTTGCGCTGGAAATGGATGCCGATCGAGACGCCCTTGGCGGCGCAGAGGAAGCTGTCCTTCTGGCAGATCAGCGTGCCGCCAATATCGGCGAGGCGGATCGGCAGGATCGCGCCCGGCACCGGCGCTCCGAACGCGACCCGCGCCTTGCCCTGACCACGGTGGGTGAAGACGGTGGTGAACAGGCTCTCGCCGGTGACCAGGCGCTTGCCCGCGGAAAGCAGCTTGCCCATGAAGCCGCCTTCGTCGCCGCCGGCGCCGCTGCCGAACACCGTGGTCATTTCGACGGTGGCGTCCTTCCACACCATCGCGCCGGCCTCGGCGACCGCGCTCTCGCCGGGATCGAGCTCGATCTCGACGAACTGCAGCTCGTGGCCCTTGATCTCATAGTCGATGTCGTCGGAGACGCCGGACTGGCGGCTGTGATGGCTCGGGGAACCCCAGGGGGAAGAAGACATGGCGGACCTCGCTCTTGATGAAGGAGCGATTCTAGCGCTCGGGGGCCGCCGGTCCAATTGGCTTAACGATATTTTCAAGCCGGGCCGCTACCGCCGCCGCCAAGGGGATGGTGCCACGATGACGAGCGTTTCGGTGTCGATACCGCGCGGACGCAGACGCCTGGCGGGGTGGCTGTCTCCCTTCACCGCGCCGGTGCCGGAGCCGGTTCTTGCACCGCTCATCAGACTTCAGCACCAACGGCTGACCAAATCGCTGCCTTTGCTGTGCCTCGCCGTCGCCGCGAGCGCGGTGGCGATGGCGCTGGCCGTGATGGGCGATCTGCCGCTTTGGCAGCAGCTGGCACCGCCCATCATCATCGTCGGCGCATGCCTTGCCATCCTGCTGCGCATCAAATTGCGTCCGGCTCCGTCGGACCTCGAGACGGCCCATCGCGGGCTGGGTCGCGCGCTGTTCGTCGCGATCGGGCTGGGGGCCGTCGCCGGCGCCTGGTGCGTGAACGCGTTCGTCGAGACCGAGCGCTATTATTGCATGACCGCGCCGGTGTTCATCGGCATCGCCGCGCTGGTCACCGCCAGCAGCCTGCTCGCCGTGCCCCGAGCCGCGATCGCCGGCATGGCCGCCGCCGTCGTGCCGATCGTGATCAAGCTCAGCACCTATAATTATATCGGCATGCGCGCGATGGCCGCGATGATGGTGCTGATCACCCTGATGCAGGCCCGCATGATCCTGCGCACGTTTCGCGAAACCGTGGGCATGATGACGGCGCAGCAGGAACTGGACCGGCTTGCACGCTTCGACGCGCTGACCGGCCTCGCCGGGCGCCGCGCCTTCCTGGATGCGCTGCAGGCGCGGCTCGACGCGCAGAGCCCGATCCTGGTCGCTTTGGCCGATCTGGACCGGTTCAAGCAGGCGAACGACCGATACGGCCACGGTGCCGGCGATGCGGTGCTGGTCGAGGTCGCGGAGCGGCTACGTCGCGCGGCCCCGGGGGCGGCGATGATCGCCCGGCTGGGCGGCGACGAATTCGCCCTGCTGTTCGACGGCGGAAGCGAAGCCGGCGCCGAGATCGAGGCGTCGCGGCGCGCGATCGCCCGCACCTTCCCGCTTCGCGGGGCCAGTCTCTCGATCGGCGTCAGCATCGGCACGGCGTCCAGCCCGCAAGCCGGCACCGACATCCCGACTCTGCTCCACGCCGCCGACCTCGCCATGTATGCCGACAAGGCGGCGGGTCGGCTGCGCCATGCCGCGCCAGAGCGCCGCCGCGCCGCCTGACGGGGCGGACGACAGTCCCGGCCGTATCGCAGCTGCCGGCGAATCACGCTATCCCGTCGAACGCCTCCAGGATCGGGCAGGGCCCTTTCTTCCCACCGGCGCAGGTCGCACGCAGCCGTTCGAGCGCGGCGCGGGACTGTTCGAGCTCCTTGATGCGGAGGTCGAGCGCGGCGAGGCGCTCGCCCGCCAGTTCGCGGACACGGGCGCGGTCGTCAGTGCGGTCAAGCGCGAGCAATTCGCCGATCTCGTCGAGGGTGAAGCCCGCCGCCTGGGCGCGACGGATGAAGAGCAGACGCCGGACGTCGCCCTCGTCGTAGCGCCGCACCGCACCCGCGCTCGCCGGCACCTCGAGCAACCCGCGCCGCTGATAATAGCGCACTGTCTCCACCCCGACTCCGGCCGCCGCGCCGAGGCGGGCGATGGTCATCGGCGTCTTTTTCACCGCTCCGACTTTCATGCTTGACTCCGTACCATGGTACGGAATGTAGAAGCCGATTCGCCACAAGGCAAGCAAAGGAGAACGACCATGACCAAGACCGAAAACACCACCGCCGCCTGCACCTGCAAATCGGGCGGCTGCCGCTGCAATCCCTGCACCTGCCGGAATTGCGGCTGCTGAATCGAACGGGCCGCGCCAGCGACGGCGCGGCCTGCTTTCGGTGCGAAGTCCTAGGGTTCGCCGTCGATGACCGCGAAGGCGTTGGGGATCGGCTTGCCGTCCTTGCTGGGGAAGCCGGCGCCGAGAAACGCCTTCATGTCGTCGATCATCGCGATCACCCGCTTCCGGCTGCCGGGAAAGGAGATCGGCTCGCCGCCATTGGGGAGGCTGGTGCACAGGTTGATGCAGCCGATCGAGGCGAGAAAGCCGATGCCGGGATGGATCAGGATCTCCGAGCGGCTGCCGGTGCCGGTCAGCTCGACCCCCGGACGCCTCAGCGCCGCCGGATTGGCGTTCTGGGTGTAGCCGATCGTCGCATATTTGCCGCCGTCCTGGGTCGCCAGCTTGTAGCGCCCCGGCGCGATCCGCACGCCCTTTACGCTGTTGGAGCCCGGCCCCCGCGATTCCGCGGTCATGCCGGCGAGGCCGGCGACCGCGGCGCCATTATGGAAGACCTGGTAGGTGCCGACGGTCCGCACCTTGCCGTCCGACGGGCGCTTCTGCGTTCCGGTGCGCTTGATCAATATTTCCCACCCCGTTCCGGTGATCGGCATTTTCCTCGCCTCCAATTGTTCTGTCGCCCCCATCGGGCCGACCAGATCCTTCTAGCACCCTGCGATCCCGCCGAACGTGACGACGATCACGCCCGGTCGGTCAGGCCGCAAGTGCGGCGAGTTCGGCGGCGGTCCAGCTCTTCTGCCAGATCGGCGTGCTCACCCCGGTCTCGTAAAAGGCCTCGGTGAAGCCGCCGTCCTGCTGCAGCGTCACCAAAGCATAGCCGTTCCGAACCCTGGGATTGTCCCCGCTGGTGTCGGGCAGGTCCGTATCGGGCGTGTGGGCGTAATAAACAATGTTGGGCAGGTTGTTGCCGCTCGCATCCTGCAGCCCCCAGGCGTTACCGAACGGGATCGCGCCATGGCCGCAGCAGCGGCCGAGCGTCGGATAGACGGTCGGCGGCACCGTGGTCGCGTCGGTGAGCGTATCGTAGACGATGGCGTTGTGGACATGGCCCCAATACCATACGGTGGGCGGCCGCCCGAGCGCGGCCAGCACCTGGCTGTAGAGCAAGGAGGTCTGGCCGCCGTCATTGTCGGCGCCGGCATGGTGGGTCATCACCATGATCGGGCCCTCGTGGCTTTTGAACTGCGCCATCCAGCCGATCTGCTGCGGCAGCGCTTCAGTGCCGATCCCGCCCTCCATGTAGAAGGACATGCCGTTGGCGGCGTCCGAATAATAAGCGGAATCGAGGCCGAGGACGAGCCAGTCGCCATATGTCATGGCGAAATAGCTCATCCCGTTCTGGGCATCGAAGGGGCCGCCCTTCTGCAGCGAGACGTCGAAATAGCCCGACGCGGCACCGTACATTTCGTGGTTCGAATTGAGCGTCCAGTTCCGCCCCGCGCCCTGGTCCGGCCACAGGCTGTAGAAATTGCCCTGCTCCTCCCCGGGCAGGGGCCGAAGGTCGGTGCCGGCATAATAGACGTCGCCGAGGTGGATCAGGTAGTCGATCGCCGGCGAGACCTCCGGGTTGGTGATCTGGTCCATCACCCGTTGCGCCGGACAATTAACGCTCGGGTCCTCGTCGGGGAAATAGCCGGTGCCCCAGTCGCCGACGATGCCGATCACCGGGTCGAGCGAAGGGTTGCCGTCCTTGCGGGTGAGCGTGACCGATGCCGTCTGATTATAGGGGAGGGCGTGGACGAGATCGGGATCGAGCACGTTCACGGCATAATTGAGCGCCGCCAGCATCCAATAGGGATCGAGCTGCTGATATTTGTAGTAGGTGCCGTAGAGCGTGCCGTCGTCCCAGGGCAGGCCATAGTCGCCCAGGTCCGAGATCAGCTGGTTGTACTTGTCGGTCGTGATCTTTGTGGCCGGCGCCGCCTCGGCCAGGACGTCATAGACGAACTTCAGCAGCGGATGCTCGCAGAGAAAGGCCGTCACCTCGGCGGGCGGATTGTGGATCCAGTAGAGGACGAACCCGAATTCGACGTCGCCCTGGGTCGGCACCTGTGGGATTTTCAACGGGTTGCAGATGTACTGGATCAGCACCAGCATCTGGGCCTCGCTCTCCTGCAGAAAGGCGAAAATCTGACTGAGGCTGGGAAACGTCTCGGGCGAAGCCGCCGCCATTCGCGCCTGGAGATGCGCCAGTTGTTCGGATTCGCTGAGCTCGGTCATGGGGGCCTCCGGTCAGAAGATGACGGGAGCGTAACATCCGGGATGCCAGTCGGAAACTCTTACCGACCGGTTTTCATGCCCTCTATTTTGGCCGGCTGTCCTCGGTCTGCCAGAAGGTCAGTTCAGGGCCTCGGCATCAAGTCCCGGCTCGTCGTTGAACACGACAGTCAATGCCAGATTGGGGAAGTCCCCGGCCAAAGACGTTGGCGCCGAGGATGCCCTGGCCTTCGTTTCCCGCCCGGCAACTGATCCTGGCGAAGGCGGGGGAGATGACGACGGCAATGTGAGTGCCGTCGGGCCTCATGACTCCTGCGGATGAAGGAAACGCTGGACCTCCGGGTCGGCCTGGATCACCGCCCGCTCCCGGCAGTTCCAGGGTTTCAGAATCCAGTCGCCGCCCGGAAGCAGTGCGTTTCCGGATACGAGCTTTGGCCGCACCCAGAACCGCTTCCAGATGAAGTCGGCGAACTCGACGCGAAATCTCGGTGCCGAGATTGAAGTATAGGGCACTGTCTCGGCCACGAACCAGTCGCGATGGATCCCATGCTCAACGGCAATCGCAGGGCCCCAGATCGATTGGAGGGTTTCGTCGTGCTCGCACCGATCCCGTACGGTCTCGAGGAAGTTCCAGACGAGATAGGCATAGATCTCATATTCCGCGCGCTGATCCCCCGTGAGCGTCGACGGGGAGCGAAGGTAAGGCTTGTCCAATGCGGTTCTGAGGATGTCCAGATACATCGCGTCGAGTTGGGAATAGTGTGCCGAGCGAGCCGTCTCCGCCATCGAGACGACACTCGGCACCACCGAGCCGAACAAGACGACCAGAGTAAGTACGAAGCCGGCAGCCGAGATGAGGTCGCCATACTTCAAATCAACCGCAGTCCATCCCATGAGAGGCGGCAGCACTAGAAGGAGGGCACTTGCGGTCGCGCCCGCTGCGCTGATTGCCAGGATTCTGCTTTTGGGCTTCCCTTCGAAAGAATTGCTCATGGGCCATCCGTCTAGACTAGGGGAATCGACTCCGGACAATCGCTCAGCATGCTTTGCACCGCCTGCTCAGGCTCAATAACTCCATAGACGTTACGGAAGATATCCTCGAGCCACCGCCCAATGGTATTTCGCTTCACCTTTGTCCTTGATTCCACAACAAGCAAGTGCATTGGCGGCGGGGCAGTCGAGCTCACCTTAGGCATTCTATAGTTAAGGCCTTGCAGCTGCCTGCAACCAAGATTTCTGTAAAAGGACTTGCGGCGGCGCGCAGGCGCATCGCTGCTGCCTGAAGACTCTTCCGCTTCGACTTCCAAGATAAGAACGCGCCCCATGTTCCGCGCCGCAACCTCCTTGAACACTGCTGAACCAAGACCGCGGCTCATCCTGTCGGGAGCAGTCGCCATATATTCCAGCAGCGACAGTTCCTGGTCGGCGGATCGATAGACGATAGCGAATGCAACAACGCGCGGGCCCTCGATCATGGCCAACAGGCTATAGTCGTCGCGATCGGCTGCCTCTCGGATGAACGACTCAGGCTTACGCTCATTGGCCGGGAAGCTTTCGCCATAAAGCTCGCGGATATTCTCCAGCGCGCGATGATCGTGGCCGGTTATGTCCCGGAGACGGCGAGGAGGCCCGTCCACGCCGATCCGGTCCTATTCCGCCGCCGGCAAATAAATCTCCCCGCCCTTCTCCCGGAACTTCTCACTCATCTCCGCCATCCCCGCCTCGGCCTCCTCCACCGCCAGCGGCGCCGCGGCGAGAAAGCTATCCGCGCTCTGATTCTGCTTCGCCGCGAAGTCGCGCACTTCCTGCGTGATCTTCATCGAGCAGAATTTCGGCCCGCACATCGAGCAGAAGTGCGCGGTCTTCGCGCCTTCCGCCGGCAGGGTCTGGTCGTGATATTGCTCGGCCGTGTCCGGATCCAACGACAGATTGAACTGGTCGCGCCAGCGGAATTCGAACCGCGCCCGACTCAGCGCATCGTCGCGCATTTTCGCCGCGGGGTGGCCCTTGGCGAGGTCGGCGGCGTGGGCGGCGAGCTTGTAGGTGACGACGCCGACCTTGACGTCGTCGCGGTCGGGGAGGCCGAGATGCTCCTTCGGCGTCACGTAACAAAGCATCGCCGTTCCGAACCAGCCGATCATCGCCGCGCCGATCGCGCTGGTGATATGGTCGTAGCCCGGCGCGATGTCGGTAGTGAGCGGCCCCAATGTGTAGAATGGCGCCTCGCCGCAGGCCTCGAGCTGCTTGTCCATATTGGCCTTGATCTTGTGCATCGGCACATGGCCGGGGCCCTCGATCATCACCTGGACGTCGTGCTTCCAGGCGATCTGGGTGAGCTCGCCCAAAGTCGCCAGCTCGGCGAACTGGGCCTCGTCATTGGCGTCGGCGATGCTGCCCGGGCGAAGGCCATCGCCGAGGCTGAAGGCGATGTCATAGGCCTTCATGATCTCGCAAATCTCGTCGAACCGCTCGTAGAGGAAGCTCTCCTTGTGGTGGGAGAGGCACCATTTCGCCATGATCGAGCCGCCGCGGCTGACGATGCCGGTGACGCGCTTCGCGGTCATCGGGATGTAGGGCAGGCGCACGCCGGCGTGGATGGTGAAATAGTCGACGCCCTGCTCTGCCTGCTCGATCAAGGTGTCGCGGTAGATTTCCCACGTGAGGTCCTCGGCGACGCCGTTCACCTTCTCGAGCGCCTGGTAGATCGGCACCGTGCCGATCGGCACCGGCGCGTTGCGGATGATCCATTCGCGCGTGTCGTGGATGTTGCGGCCGGTCGAGAGGTCCATCACCGTGTCGGCGCCCCAGCGGATCGACCAGACCATCTTGTCGACTTCCGCGGCAACGTCGCTGGCCACCGCGCTGTTGCCGATATTGGCGTTGATCTTGACCAGGAAGTTGCGGCCGATCGCCATCGGCTCGCTTTCCGGGTGGTTGATGTTGTTGGGGATGATCGCTCGGCCGCGCGCGACCTCGTCGCGAACGAATTCGGGGGTGACGTAGTCGGGGATCGAAGCGCCGAAATCCTGGCCGTCGCGGGCGGCCGCCTCGGCCAGTTGGGCGCGGCCCAGATTCTCGCGGATGGCTACATATTCCATTTCGGGCGTGATGATGCCCTTCCGGGCGTAATGCATTTGGCTGACATTGGCGCCGGCCCTGGCGCGGAGCACCTTGCGGCGGACATTGGGGAAGGTCTGGACGCCGCCGGAGCGGTCGGGCCCCGACATGCCGTTATCCTCGGGCCGCACCTCGCGCTGGAGCACTTCCTCGACGTCGCCGCGGCCACGGATCCACGGCGCGCGAAGCTCGGGCAGGCCCGCCATGATGTCGATCCGCGACTCCGGGTCGGTATAGGGTCCCGAGCAATCGTAGACGCGAAGCGGCGGCTCGCCGGAGCTCGGCTCAAGATCGATCTCGCGCATTGCCACCTTCAAGGGGCCGATATGGATCTTTCGGCTGCCCCGAATCGGGCCGGTGGTGACTTTCAGTTCGGTGCGGGCGGGGGTGTCGGCCATGTGTGTTCCTTTGATCAGGCGAGTGTGGCGCGGCCGGTAAGGCCGACGATGATGAAGGCGACGCCGAGAACGGCGGTGAAAATAGCCCAAAGGCGGGAGCGGGCGAGGAAGGGCTTGCCGATCGCCATCATGACCTTGGGCACGGCGAGGATGAGGAGGCCTTCCAGCGCCGCGATCGCGCCGACCGCGGTGACGACGATCTGGAGCGGGTCGCCGCGCTCGTGATGGACGCCGAGCAGGGCGACCCCGATGGCGAAGGTGACCAGCCCCATCAGCGTGGTGAGCGCAGCGCCGGTCTCCATTTCGTCGACCATCTTCGCCCAGCGCTCGGGCGCGATCAGTGCGCCGCCGCCGATCGCGACCATGTAGAGGCCGATCGCCCCCATCAGGTGCAGGGTCAGCGGCGAAGCGGTTTCCATCGCATCCTCCTCAGATGGGAGGGAATGGCCGGCCGGCCGCTCCCTCCCTACGCCGGTCTCAACCGGATCAGGTTCGGCGGGTCGCAGCATCAGCTGCCTCTCAACCGCTCAGGCGCGGTCCCCCGGGGAATGGCAATGTTCTAGGCGCGGCGCCGCGCGCGCGGAAGGGTGAATCGCTTCCGCGTTGACGGCGGCATGTTGTGCGGTGCAGCATCGGTCCATGGCCGCCGCTCCGCCCATCACCCAGAATCCCGACGTCCGCTTTCTCGGGCGGATCCTGGGCGACGTTATCCGCGAGCATGGCGGCAAGGACCTGTTCGAGCGGATCGAGCATATCCGCGCAACCTCGGTCGACGAGGCGCGCGGCGAGGCCGACGAGGAAGCGGTCAAGGCGGCGCTTGCGGCGCTGAACCTTGACGACACGCTCGCTTTCGTTCGGGGCTTCATGCTCCTCTCGATGCTCGCCAATCTGGCTGAGGACCGCAAGGGAATCGCCGCCGAGCCTGGCGCGGACATGGCCTCGGCGCTCGCCCGGCTGGAAGCGAAAGGAGTCGATCGGGACGCCGCCCTGGCCCTGCTCGAACGGGCCCTGGTCGCGCCGGTGCTGACCGCCCATCCGACCGAGGTCCGGCGCAAGTCGATGATCGATCATCGCGACCGGGTCGCCGACCTGATGCATCTGAAGGATATCGGCGCGGACGAGACCGAGGATGGCGAGCTGGTCGACGAGGCAATCCGCCGCCAGATCGCACTCCTGTGGCAGACGCGGCCGCTGCGCCGCGAGCGGCTGTACGTCGCCGACGAGGTCGAATCCGCCCTCTTCTATCTGCGCGAAATCTTCCTCAGGGTGATCCCCGCCTTGCACGCCCGCTGGGAGCGCGCCTTTGGCCGGCGGACGCCGAGCTTCCTCAGGCCCGGCACCTGGATCGGCGGCGACCGCGACGGCAACCCCAACGTCACCGCCGACTCGCTGCGGCTTGCGCTGGGCCGCGCATCCGAGGCGGTGTTCGCCGACTATCTCGACCAGCTTCACCGGCTCGGCGCCGAGCTCTCCATCTCGTCCGAGCTGGAGGATGCGGGGCCCGAAGTGCAGGCACTGGCCGAGGCCGGCGGCGACCAGGGGCGGACGCGAAGCGACGAGCCCTATCGCCGCGCCATCGCGGGTCTCTATGCGCGGCTGGCGGCGACCTATGAGGCGCTGGCCGGCCGGCCGCCGCAACGCCCGGCACGGATGGAAGCGGCAGCCTATGCAGGCCCCGAAGAATTCGTCGCCGACCTGGCGGTGCTGGCGCGGTCGCTGGGCGACGACGGCGGCGGACCGCTCGACCGGCTGATCCGCGCCGTCGAGACGTTCGGTTTCCACCTCGCCGCGCTCGATCTTCGCCAGAATGCCGACGTGCACGAGCGGGTGGTGGCGGAATTGCTCAAGGTTGCCGGCGTCGCAGATGACTATCTGGCTCTCGACGAAGCGGCGCGGGTCGCGCTTCTCCGCGGCGAGCTGGCAAGCCCTCGCCTGCTCGCCAGCCCGTTCACGGCTTATTCGGACGAAACCTTGTCCGAGCTGGAGATCGCGAAAGCGGCGGCCGAGGCGCATCGGCTTTACGGGCCCGCCGCGATCACCACCGCGATCGTCTCCAAGGCGGCGAGCGTCTCCGACCTGCTCGAGCTGGAAGTCATCCTCAAGGAAGCCGGCCTGTGGCGGGCGCAAGGCGGCGCGGCGGTGATGGCCGTGCCCTTGTTCGAGACGATCGAGGATCTCAGGCGGGCGCCCCAGGTGATGCGCGACTGGCTGGCCCTGCCCGAGATCGCGGCGGGGACGGCGGCGCGCGGCCATCAGGAAGTGATGGTCGGCTATTCCGATTCCAACAAGGACGGCGGCT
>DATDAU010000098.1:0-25171 GCA_036525215.1 Allosphingosinicella sp. | reverse complement strand
GCTCGACCGACACGATCTGGGCGCCGGCCGGAGCGGCGAAGGCGGCGAGGACGAAGGCTGCGAACAGTCTCATGGTCTGATGGTCCCTCTAAGCACCGGATCGGCGGAGGCGTAGGTTGCGTGGACGCACGCCTCGAGCGTCGCCAGGAAGCGCTGGTAGCCCTCGCGGCCAAGCACGAACGGATGCGGCCGGCCGGGTCGCCGCGAAGCAAGTGCGGGAAGGTGGGCGAGCGTCATGTCGTTGGTCGGATGATTGGAAAGGGCGACGTCGACGCCGGCGGCGCCGGCGGCCTGGCGGAAGCGCCCGATCGAGGCGAAATAGGCCGGATAATCGGTGCGGCCGGGCGCGAAGCCGGTGCCGCCCCAATAGCCGGCCATGTGTCGCGCCGCGCCGTCCCGGACCGGAAAGATGGCGGAGACCGAGCCGGGCGTATGGCCGGGCGTCAGGTGGAACTGGACGATCGCGTCGCCGAGCGTCAGCCGGCCGCCCTCGCGGACGATGTCGGTCTGGTCGGGAATCGTGCTGCCCGGGCGGAGCGCGCCGCGCGCGGCGGCCGATCGCATCAGCTCGCCGTCGGCCTGGCTCAGCCAGATGCGGGCGCCGTAACGCTGCTGGAAGAGGCGGGCGCCGCCGAAATGGTCGCCATGGCCGTGGGTCACGACGACGTGGCGGATCGTCGCCGGGTCGAGCCCAAGCGAGGTCAGGCCCTCGACGATGTAATGCCGCGCCTCGGCTTCGGTTTCGAGGGCGTCGAACAGAACGATTCCGCCGCTGGTGAGGAGCGCCCAGGCGTTCCATTTCGATCGGCCGACGAAGACCAGATTGTCGAACACCCTGGTGGCTGGAATCCCAACTTCCGCGGGCTCGCTTTCCGTGTCCCGCTGGCGGCAGAAATGGTCGAAGGCCGGCCGCAGATCCTCGCCCGCCGCTGCGCCGGCACGGGCTCGCCAGGCCGGCGCATCATTGGTGGCGGGAAAAATGGTGCAGGCCGCCGCCGCCAGTCCGAGGACCAGAGCGGCGGCGCTGCGCCGGGACATTAGAAGTTGAACCGCAGCGACGCGGAGATCACCCGCCCGACCAGGCTCGCGTTGGTCGGATCGAAACCGCCGCCGCCATTGTTGGTCGGGGCTATGTCGGCGAACGGCGGATCCGTGTCGAACAGATTGGTGACGTCGATGCCGAAGCTGACGTCGTGGCCGGAGCCGAGCGCGTCGCTGAGGTCATAGGAGAAGGCCAGGTCGATCGTGGTGTTCGAATCGATGTGCTGCGCCGGGGTGAAGAACGTGTTGTTGTATCCGTTCTGGTAGTTGGCGAAGACGGTCAGGCTGGCCGGCCCATGCTCCCAGTTGATCGATCCGCGCGCGCGAAACTTGAGCGGGAAATCGATATTGTTGAGCTGCTCGTTGATCTGCCCGCCCGGGGTGAGCGCGACCTTGTAGTGGAAGAAGCGCGTGCCCCTGAGGGTGAACCGGAAGCGGTCATTTTCGCCGATCGTCCAGGGGAAGACCAAGCCGAAGTCGATGCCGTTGGCGATGGTCGTTCCCAGATTGTTGTTGCGCCCGTCAACGAACACCGGTGCGGCGAGCGCTTCGGCGACCGAGCCGCCGTTGACCGTCAGGCCGGCGGCGACGAGCGACGCGATCTGGGTCTGGGCGGCGGCGCCGCGAAGGATGATCGAGCTGAACAGGGCTTCCTGGCGGAGCACGTTCAGGTTCGACAGATAGCCCTGGATCTGGCCCTCGTAGACAATGTCGAAATAATTGAGGGTCACCAGCATCCCCGGCCTCCAGGAGGGGGCATAATCGACGCCGAACGACCAGGTCTCCGCGGTCTCAGGCACCAGGCCGAGATTGCCGCCCGACTGGGCGACGCCGCGAACGGTGGCGCCGGCGCCGCCATTGGCGGTCGGATCGAAATAGTTCTGGATGAACAGCTGGCTGCCGCTGGCGCTGACGATCTGGGTCAGCAGCGGTGCGCGGAAGCTGGTGCCGTAGCTGCCGTGGAACTTCAGGCCCCGGATCGGCTCCCAGTTGATGCCGAACTTCGGGTTGGTGGTGCTGCCGACGTCGCTATAGTCGTCGTAGCGGACCGCCGCGTCGATCTCGAGGCGCTCGAACCCGCCGGTGGCGTTTTCCGGCCCGAAGATCGGGATCAGCAGTTCCGCATAGCCTGAGGTGACGTTGCGGCTCAGCCGCTGGTCGGTGCCGGTCTGGGCGCCCGCCCGGCCGCGGATCTGGCCGGTGCGCAGACGCATGTCGTAATATTCGGCGCCGAGCGCGAGTTTCACCTCGCCGCCGGGCAGCGCGAAGAGCGGACCGCCGACGCGCGCGCCGGTGTCCCACATCCATGTGCGGCCGTCGGTGTCGGTCAGGTTGTCGAAGATCGAATCGATCACGCTCTGGCTGTTCGTGGTGGTGCCGAACGGATTGAACGCGGTCGCCGGGGTGCTGCTCCTCAGGGCCGCAGCCAGGTTCGCCGTGTCGGTGCCGTTGCCGACAGTGAAGACGTGGTCGTGATTTTCGCCGCGGGTGACGTAGACGTTGAGGTTCCAGTCGCTCCACAGGTCGACGTCGAAGCCGCCCGACAATTGCCAGGTGTCGGACTGGATGTCGGTCAGCGCCGTGGGCCCGAAGATGTTGGCGAAGCTGAACAGCACATTCTCGCACCGCGTTCCCGCTGCCACGCCGGCGCTCGCCGGGCAGAGCGGCAGGACCGCACCGGCCGGGGCGACGAAGAAGGCGTTGGTCGTGGGGACGACAAGCGTCTGCTGAGCGACCGCCGAACGGCGGAAGGCGTCGCGGCGCGAGTACAGACCGTCGGCGAAGAAGTGGACCGAATCGCCCAGATCCTGGTCGAAGGTGAAGGTGGCCGAATTGAGCTCCTGCTGCGGCTGGATGTCCGTCACCTTGACGTTGTCACAACGATTGATGGTGCCAGCGACCAGATTGGTCGGCGTCGCGCCGCCAATGGGGATGGCGTAGGTCGTCGCACCGATCTGGATGGTGCCCGGATTGCACTGGGTGACGCGATAGTCGCTGCCGCCCCGGTCCCTCAGGTCCGACGCATAGATGTCGCGGTGGATGCCGTTGATCGCGCTGCGATAGGCATGCTGGGCGGCGACGGTGAAGCGCCCGGTTTCCCAGCGCATGCCGAAGATCCCGCTGACCGTGAAGTCATGGTAATTCTCGCCTACGCCATATTGGGCTTCCACTCCGACGCCGTCGTAATTGCGGCGCAGGATGAGGTTGGCGACGCCGGAAACCGCGTCGGAGCCGTAGATGGCGGAGGCGCCGTCGGCGATGATCTCGATCCGCTGCAGCGCGATGGCGGGAATGATCGACGGATCGAAATTGGCGCCGAGCGTGCCCTGGTTGACCGCGCGGCGGCTGTTGAGCAGCGTCAGGGTCGCATAGGGGCCGATGCCGCGGATGTTGATCGAATTGCCATAGGCGATGTTGCCGGCGCCGCCCGCCTGGTTGCGGGCGGAATCGGTGACTCCGAAATTGAAGATCTGCGGGATCTCACGGATGATCTGGGTGGTCGTCGCCGCGGTCGAGGATTCGATGTCGGCGCGGCCGAGCGAGATCAGCGACGATCCCACCGGCGCGACGCCGCGAATGCTGGTGCCGGTGATGACGACTTCGCCGGCGTCGATTTCGCCGGGCGCGGCGGCGGCCGCGGGTTCATCGGCGGCCGCGGGTTCATCGGCGGCCGGCTGCTCGTCCGGCGCGGTGACGTCGGTCGGCTCGGGCGGCGGCGCTTCCTGCGCGTGGGCCGCGGTTGCGAGGCAGGTCGATGCCAAGAGCGCGATGGCCAAGGCGCTCCTCGACATGTTGCGGCTGGCTTGCGTCTTCATTGCGATTCCTCTCCCGACCAAAGGTCAATCTGGCGGCCGGGATGAGTCGTCGGTTGCGGTCGAACGGGGACAATTCCCCATCAAGATCCGCGGTCACCTCTCCGAATCATTCCGACCCATTTTCCGAGTCGATTGCCAGGGTTTTCCCTGATCTATGTTGAGGAATGACCCAAAATGGTAGAGGATGTCAACTATCTTTTTTACAAACGATCTAGCCCGCTTCCTCCGGGTCGAGATTCACATAGAGCCGGTCGAGGATGTCCATCAGCCAGTGCAGCTCCTGGGCGCTGACGCCGTGCAGCACGCGGTCTTCGGTCCGGGCCATGATCGCGAAAAGCTGGCGCAGCTCCTCTTCTCCCTTGTCGGTCACGAACAGCGAATATCGGCGGCGGTCGGTGGTGGACTTGCGGCGCTTGGCGAGGCCCCTTTCCTCAAGCATGTCGACGATCATCACCGTCACCGATTTGTCGAGGCCAACGATCGCCGAAAGGTCGGCCTGCGAAATGCCGGGATTTGCCTTGATGATCTCCAGCGAGGAGAACAGGCCGGAGCGAAGATTGTAGCTTTCGCTGGCCCGGCTGAAATCGCGCGAAAGGCGATTCTGCAGGCGCTTTAGCCGGAACCCCAGGAAGTCACCGAGCCGGCCGATCGAAGGGCCGTTTCCCCTGATCTGTTCTTCGAACGCACTGGCCATTTTCTCTAACCTCCGGGAGATGCAAATATGTCAAATTAGTTTGATTGACAGATCATTGAATGTGCGTACTATACGCACTCTGATCCGATTTATAGGCGGTTGCAAGTAGAACCTGTCAAGATCGCGATCGGCGGAGAGGTGATATGAAAAGCCGCGAATCGGTGAGCTTGCAGGGCGTGGGCCCGGCAATATGCGTGTAGAGATCGGCGCCGACAGCGCCGTCGAGGCGACCAACGAGCACGAGTCGCGCGGCTGGCCGTGGCGAGTCGCCTTCGCAATCGGCGCCGGCGGCCTGACCGGCGCGGCCCTGTCCGACTCGATCGCCGTCCTCGGCCGGCACGTCGGCTTCGGCTTCCTCGGCTCGATCGAGATCTCCCAGGCCTTCGTCTGCCTGATCGCGTCGGGATCGATCCTCGTCGCCACATTGAGCGCCGGCCACGCCGCCGTGCACATGGTCACCGACCGGCTCGGCGAACGGCAGAAGCGCCGGCTGGCCCTGGTGTCGGACCTCTTCTTCATGGCGACCTTCGCGGTGGTCATCGCCGGCGGTTTCTGGGTGCTGTTCGACATGTGGGGCGGCGCGGAGCAGAGCGAGCTGCTCGGCATCCCGATCATTCCCTTCCGCCTGCTCTGGCTGTCCGCCCTCACCGGCGTGCTGGTTTCGGTGCTCGTCTCGTTCATCAAGGCGCTCCGCCATGTTTGATCCCGGCGCCGCCGAGTGGGTCGGCTATGTCGGCATCGTCATCCTGCTGGGCCTGCTCGCTCTGGGCGTTCCCATCGGCGTCTCGCTTGCCTGCGTCGCGCTCGGCGGCTTGGCCATCCTGATTTCGCCCGAGGCGGCGCTGATAAAATCGGGCGTCGTCAGCTTCGAGATCGCGACCAAATATGAGCTGGGGGTGCTCCCGCTCTTCCTCCTGATGGCGCACCTCTGCTTCTCGGCGGGCGCCAGCCGCGACTTCTTCACCACCGCCGCCAGCTTCCTCGGCCACCGCCGCGGCGGCCTCGCTCTGGCGTCGATCGCCGGCTGCGCCGGCTTCGGCGCGATCAGCGGCTCGAGCCTCGCCACCGTCGCGACGGTCGGATCGGTCGCCCTGCCCGAGATGCGCCGCGCCAATTACGAGCCCGGCTTCGCCGCCGGCGCCCTCGCCGCGGGCGGCACTTTGGGCTCGCTGGTTCCGCCCTCGGGCGCGCTGATCGTGTTCGGGATCATCGCCGAGCAGTCGATCGGCCAGCTCTTCGCCGCCTCGGTCATTCCCGGACTGAGCCAGGCGCTCTTCTACATGATCACCATCGCCATCGTCTGCGCGGTGCGGCCGGCCCTCGGACCGACCTCGGCACGGGTGCCGTGGCGCGGACGCCTGACCGCGCTCAAGCACATGGCCGACGTCACCTTGCTGATCGTGCTGGTGATCGGCGGCCTGATCCTGGGCTGGTTCACCCCCACCGAGGCCGCTTCCGTCGGCTGCCTGGCCGCGCTTCTCCTGTGCTGGTTCCGCGGCGCGCTGAACCGGAAGGCCGTCAGCGGGGCGCTGCTCGCCACCTTGAAGACGGCCGGGATGATCTACGTCGTGATCATCGGCGCGATCCTGTTCGCCACCTTCATCGGCGTGACCGGCGTCGCCGAGCAGATGGCGGCATTCGTCCGCGCGGTCGATGCCGGGCCGGTGGCGACGATCGTCGTCATGGCCCTGGTCCTGCTCGTGCTCGGCTCCTTCCTCGACGGGCTGGCGCTGATGCTGCTGGCGACGCCGATCTTCCTGCCGATCGCCCAGGATCTGGGTCTCAGCCCGATCTGGTTCGGCATCTTCCTGGTCCGCACGATGGAGATCGGCTTCGTCCACCCGCCGCTCGGCCTCAACATCTACATCATCCAGGGCATCGGCAAGGACATCCCGGTCGGCCAGATCTTCCGGGGGGTCATTCCCTTCCTCACTGCCGATTTCCTCCACCTGATGCTGCTGATCGTGTTCCCGATCATTACGCTCTGGCTTCCGCAGGTGATGGCACGATGACCGCTCAGACCTCCTCGCGCGGCCTCGCCGCCCTCTGGGCCCTGCTCGCCGCATTGCTGCTGACAGGCGGCTGCTCGTCCGGCGGCGCGCCCGCCGCGCGGCAGGACCGGATCACGCTCACTTATGCGAGCCCCTATCCCGCCGCGCATCCGTTCAGCCAGGCCGATCTGGCGTGGATGCGCCACGTCACCCAGGCGAGCGGCGGCCGGGTCGCCTTCACGCCCTTCTGGTCCGGCGTGCTGCTGTCGTCCGACATGAGCATGACCGAGATCCGCCACGGGGTCGCCGATGTCGGCCTGATCACCCCGATCTATGCCCGCGGCGGCGCGCATCTCCTGCGCGCCCAGTCGGGCTTCTACGGCGGCATCCGCACGATCGAAGACCAGGTCTCGGTCTACGATTGCCTCGCCGGCCAATTCCCGGATTTCGGCCATGAGCTCGAGGGACTGACCGTGCTCGCGGTCCAGGGCGGCAATCTGCCGGGCGTGATCACCCGCGAGCGCCCGATCCGCCACCTTTCGGACTTCCGAGGGCTGCGCCTCCGCGCCCAGTCGGACGCCGTCGACATCTTGCGTTCGCTCGGCGCCGATCCGGTCAACATGCCGATGGCGGAGGTCTATTCGGCCATGGCCAAGGGCGTGATCGACGGCGTCGTCGCGCCGGCGGACACCATCCGCAGCCTCCATTTCTCGGAGGTCGGCCAATATTTCACCGGGGTCCATTTCTCGCGCGGCGCTTATCCGGCCCGGGCCATTTCCACGCGGCGCTTCGCCCGGTTGCCCCCGGACATCCAGGCGCTGCTGCTCCAGTCGCGCCGCGTCTGGGAGGCGGAGCTCGCGCGGCGCCTCCAGGAGGCCGAACAGGTGGGTGCCCGCTTCGGCCAGGAAGAAGGGATGGTCTTTTCCAACCTGCCGCCGGCCGAGCAGGCCCGGTTCGACGCCTTGTACATGCAATTCTCGGCCGGGCAGGCGCGCGCGCTGCGCCGCTTCGGCATCGACGGCGAGCCGATCCTGGCTGCGGCCCAGGCGGCGATCCATCAAAACACTTGTTCGGGGAGAGCACTATGAGCCGCCTGCCGCTGGCCGGCGTCAAGATCGCCGATTTCTCCTGGGTCGGAGCGGGCCCCCGCGCGACCAAGGACCTCGCCGATCACGGCGCCACGGTGGTCAAGGTCGAATCCCGCAAGCGCCTCGACCTCGGCCGGATCAGCCCGCCCTTCGCCGGCGGCAAAAAGGATCCCGACGGCTCCGTCTTCTTCGGCATCACCAACACCAGCAAGATGGGGATCACCCTCAACCTCGCCGATCCGCGCGCGATCGAGGTCGCGAAAAAGCTGATCGCCTGGTCCGACGTCGTCGTCGAGAATTTCAGCACTGGCTATATGGAGCGGATCGGCCTCGGCTTCGACACGCTGAAGGCGCTGAAGCCCGACATCATCATGGTCAGCGTCAGCGTCGCCGGGCGCTGCGGTCCGCTCAGCAGCCTGCGCGGCTATGGCAACAGCGCCGCCGCTCTGTCGGGCCTCGCGGCGCTTTCGGGCTGGCCCGACCGCGATCCCCACATGCCCCCCTTCGCTTATGGCGACGTCGTCGCGCCCTTGTTCGCAACCGCCGCCACTTTGGCCGCGATCGAGCACCGGCGGATGACCCGCGAGGGCCAGCATATCGACATCTCCCAGGTGGAGCCGCTGGTCCACACGCTGGCCGACGAGCTCGCCTTCGCGCAGCGCGAGGGCGGTGCCGAAAAGATGGGCAACGCTTCGCGGACGATGGCGCCCCACGGCGTCTACCCCTGCGCTTCCGGGCGCTGGATCGCGATCGCGGTAGCGACCGACGCGCAATGGGCGGCCCTGTGCGGCATGACCGCCATGGATCCCGCGATCGGCGCGACCGCCGAAGCGCGGCGCGCCGCCGCCGGCACGATCGATGCCCGGCTCGCAGCCTGGACCGACGGCCACGAGGCGCACGATCTGGCCGATCGCCTGGCCGAAGCCGGCATACCCGCCGAGGCTGTCCAGAACGGCCGGGATCTGTGCGAGGACCAGGAGCTTCGCGCCGCCGGCCATTTCTGGAAGATCGACCATGCGAAGCTCGGCACATGCGACATGCCGGGCCCGCCGCTCCGTTATTCGGCCGCCGAAATCCGCGTCGAGGCGCCGCCCATGCTCGGCCAGCACAACCGGGAGGTCTTCGCCGAAATCCTCGGCCTTTCGGACGAGGAAATCGAGGCCCTCGCGGCGGAAGGAGCCCTCACATGAGCGCGGCCCGGCCCCTGGCGCACCTCCGTGTGCTCGATCTCGGCACGCCGGGCGGCCATATGGCCGTCCGCATGCTGGCCTCGCTCGGCGCGCAATGCTCGCGGCTGGCGCCCGAAGGCGAGGATGCGGACGCCATCTGGTATCGCGACGTCGCCCCGGTCGACGCGCCGGCCGGCAGCGCCGCGTTCGAGGCCCTGCTCGACGAGACCGACATCCTGCTGCGCGGCCCCGCCGACAACGCACCCGATTATCGCTCCGGCCGGCCCCGGCTGATCGAGGTCGTGCTCGGCCCGTTCATGCCCGGTGGCGCCCGCCAGGACCGGCCGGCAACCAACCTCACCCTGATGGCGCGCTCGGGCCTGATGGAGATCGTCGGCGATCCCGACCGGCCGCCGCTCGACCTGCCGGGCGAGCAGGCCTGGGCGCTTGGCGGTATCCAGGCCGCGATCGGCGCCATGACCGCGCTCCACCACCGGGGCCTCACCGGCGAGGGCCAGAGGGTGGACGTCAGCGCCTTACAGTCGACCGTGCTCGCCAATTACCGCGAACCCCTGAGCTGGGCCTGGCTCGGCAAGGTCGGCACCCGCACCGGCAATCTGCTGGTCCGCGGCGCGACCGGGGTGCGCCAAGTGTGGCCCGCCCGCGACGGCTTCGTCACCTGGGCCTTGGTCGACAATCCGCCGATGATGCGGGCGATGGTGAAGGTGATGGGCGACCAGGCCCGCGCCCTCGCCGAAGTCGACTGGGACGCGACCCTGGTCGCCGACGCGCCCGCCGAAATGATCGCAATGTGGGAAGCGGAGGTCGCCGCCTTCTTCGCCGGCAAGGACCGCGCCGATTTGTTCGAGCTTTCGACCACGCAGGCGCTCGGCCTCTCGCCGATCGACGAAGTCCCCGATGTGCTGGCCAGCGCGCACCTCGCCGCGCGCGGCCTGTGGGACGAGGTCGACGGCCTCCGCCTGCCCGGCCAGCTCTGGGTCACGGGAGCCGACACATGAGCGGCCCCCTCGCCGGCATCCGGGTCCTGGATTTCTCCAAATTCCTGCCCGGTCCCTATTGCACCTGGCTGCTCGCCGAGCTTGGCGCGGACGTCATCCGCATAGAGAATCCGCGCGAGCTGGCCAAGCAGGCCAAAGTCTTCGGCTGGGACCGTCCCGGCGCGCCGACCTGGGACGAGATACGCTCCCGCGACCTCTTCGCGCGCGGCAAAAGAAGCCTCGCGCTCGACTTCGGCCGGCCCGGGGCGGCCGAAGCGATCGAGGCGCTGGCGGCGCGCGCCGACGTGCTGGTCGAGGATTACCGGCCGGGCGTGATGGCGAGCATGGGTTTCGGCCCGGAGGCCATGGCGGCGGTCAATTCCCGCCTGATCTACTGCTCGGTCAGCCTGTGCGGGCAGACCGGCCCCTATGCGAGCAAGCCGGGCCACGATCCCGTAGCGCTGGCCATCGCCGGCGCCCTGTCGCGGATCGGCGAGGACAAGGAGCGGCCGGTCTTCCCGGGCGTGCCCGTCGCCGATCTGATGACCGGCTCCAACGCCGTCATCGCCATCCTCGCCGCCTTGCTCGGCCGCGGCAGCGACGGCGGCGGCCAACATCTCGACATCGCCATGTCCGACAGCGCCATGCCTTTGGTCGGCGGCATCCTCGCCAGGGCCGAAGACCCGGCCAATCTGCCGCCGCGCGGCATGCATCGCGCCGACAGCGGCATCTGGCGGACCGCCGACGGCGAACTGATCGTCACCACCGACATGGAGCCGCGCTACTGGCAGCGTTTCTGCCAAGCGATCGGGCTCGACGACCTCGCCGGCCGGCAGATGGACCGCACCGCCTGGCCGGAGATGAAGGCCCGGATCGCGGCGGCGATGGAAACCCGCACCCGCGCCGAGTGGATGGCGATCTTCGCCGCGGCCGACACCCAATATGCGCCCATCCTCGAGCCGGTCGAGGCGCTGGACGACCCCCACAACCGCGCCCGGGGCATGGTGCGGGAAATGGACGGCCCCGGCGGCACGCTCCGCCAGATCGGCTGCCCCGTCGCCCGCGAGGACCCAGTCACCGGGCCGGCGTCGCGGCCGGGCGGCGAGAGCCGCGCCATTCTCACCGAGATCGGATTCGACGAAGCCCGCATCGCGCGGCTGCTGGAGAAAGAACAATGAATCGTAGCGTACCCGCCAAGCCCCGTCCCCTGGAGGGGCTGAGGGTCATCGACCTCACCCGCGCCCTCGCCGGCCCCTACGCCACTTTGCTGCTCGCGGGCCTCGGCGCCGAGGTGATCAAGATCGAGGACCCGAAGGGCGGCGATCTCGCCCGCGAGAACAGCCCCTATGTCGGCCGCGACGGAATCGTCATCGAGCGCAAGCATGACGACGACATCTCGATCAGCCACCTCACCCGGGCGCGCGGCAAGAAGGGCGTGTCGCTGGACCTGAAGCAGCCCGGCGCCGCCGAAGTCTTCGCGGACCTGGTCCGCACCGCCGACATCGTCGTCGAGAATTTCACCAGCGGCACCGCCGACCGTCTCGGCGTCGGCTATGAAGCCGCGCGCGCGGCCAATCCGCGCATCGTCTATTGCTCGCTGAGCGGCTTCGGCGCGACCGTGCCCGAAGGGGGCAAGGCGATGGACATCATCATCCAGGCCCTTTCCGGCACCATGTACGCCAGCGGCGACCATGACGGGCCGCCCGTCCGCATCGGCATTCCCATCGCCGACATGCTCGCCCCCGTCTTCTCGGTGATCGGCATCCTCGCCGCGATCGAGCAGCGCCACCGCACCGGCGAAGGCCAGCTGATCGACGTCTCAATGCTCGGCGCGCTGACCAGCTTCGTCGCCATCGAGAACTGGTCGGCCATGGCCGCCGCCGGCATGCAGGCGCGGACCGGGCTCACCGTCCAGCGGCTTTCGCCCTTCGGCGTGTTCCGCTGCTCAGACGGCTATGTCGCCCTGGTCGCCCTCCACGAGAAGCTCGCGCGCGGCCTGTTCCGGGCGATGGAGCAGCCTGAGCTCGGCGACGATCCCCGCTTCTGCAACCGCGACGTCCGCGTCGCCAATGCCAGGATCCTGGAAGCGAAGATCAACGCCTGGTCGGTCGATTTCACCGCCGAGGAGGCGGCGGCGCGGCTGATGGCCGAGGGCGTGCCGGCGGCGGTCGTCCGCCATCCCGAAGACGCCCTGGTCGACCCGCGCGTGACGTCGCGCGGCGAGACAGTGACGGTCGAGCACCCCAAATATCCGCTGCATATCGACCTTCGGACCGCGGGCATCCCGATCCTGTTCTCGGGATCGTCGACCGGCTTCGACGATGTCCTGCCGGTAGCGATCGGCGAGCAGAATGACGACGTCTACGGCGGTCTGCTCGGCTATGACGACGACAAGCGCGCCGATCTCCTCGCCCGCGCGGTGATCTGATGAACGAAGTTGCCGAGCGCTGGCGGACCCTGTTCGCGCCCGGCCCGGCGCCCGCCGATTCCCGCCACGTCCGGGTGATCGGCGAGCGCATTCCCTGGGAGATGCTCGGCCGGCGCGGTCTGGTCGCCGGCCGGGTGCTGGCGGATATGGCGCGCGAAACGCCCGCGGCCGAGCGCCTCGTCGGCGACGCCTCGATGCCGAGGCGCGGCCTCGCCTTGCTCGAATCGATCCTTGCCCATGCGGACGGCGCGCCGCTCCTGATCGTCGGCGACGACGCCATCGCGCCCCAGCTTTTCGCCGCCCTTCGCGACCTCATCCGGGAAGGCACGATCGCGCCCTTCGCGCTTCATTTTCTCGACCTTCCCCGAGGGACGAGCGACGCGGCGCTTCTTTATGCCGACATTCGCCTCGCCGGGCTGGAGCAATGGCTCGAACGCTTTCCGGCGGCGCCGGCGCTCGACTATGGCGAGGTTGCCGCATGCCTCGCCGAGCTGGACGAAGCCCGGGCGACCGGCCTTCTGACGACGCGGGACCTTCATGCCGGCCTGCTCGCCGCCCAGACCCTCGACCCCGCGGCCTTCGTCGCCGACTGCCAGGCGCTGCTTCGCCATGTCTCGGCCGGCGAACCCGCGTCCGGCGGCAGCGAGCGGCTGGCGCTTTCCGGGCTGATGCTCGGCGATTGGGAGCCGGTCGCCGAAGCCGGCGGCCAGACGCCGGTCGTCGCCGACACCCTGGTCTTCGAGCGGCTCAACGGGCGCGCGGCCGAGGGCGAAGCCGAGGCCGCTTCCTTCGTCGGCCACTGCCTCGTCAGGGGTGCCACCCGAATCCTCCATTTCGTGGCCGACGGCGACGAGCGGGCCGCCTGGCACGCGCCGACCCTGCGCCGCGCGGCCGAGGCGGCGGGGATTTCCTTCGAGATCGTCCCGCTCGACACGAGGCGGCGGTACAAGACCGCTTCTGTCGTTCAGTCATCGCCGGAGCCGGGCGCGGGCGAGGCGCCGCCGCCCGCTGGCAGGCGCAGCCGCAAGGCGCTCGCCTCGATCGCCGACTTCGGCCGCTACCAGCGCGAATGGTTCGCTTCGGTCCGCGCCGAGGTCGCGGCGGGCGCTCCCTTCGCCATGACCAACGCCAACGCCCCGCAGGAATTGCTGCGGGCGATGAACATGCCGTTCGTGGTCAACCAATGGTGGGCCTCGATCGCCGCCGCCAAGCAGCAGTCGCAGCGCTATTTCGAATTGCTCCGCGACCATGGCTATCCCGACGATGTCGAAAGCTACAGCTCGCAGGGCCTCGCCGCCGCCTTCGACAGCGATCCCGACCGGGCGCCCTGGGGCGGGCTGCCCCGGCCCGATTTCCTCTTCGCGGTGCGCTCGACCGACGCCACGGCCGGCATTTTCGAGAACTGGGCGCACGAGACCGGCGCCGCGCTCACCCTCTACGAGCGGACCAGCGACCCCCGGCCCGACATTTGCGAGGATTGGTGGAATCGCCTCCCCGACAAGTGGAACGAGGAGCTCGAGGCCAGCCGGCTCGACCTGATGGAAACCCAGATGCGCGAGGTGATCGACCGGATAGAGCGCACCACCGATCGCCGCTTCGACGCCCCCCGCTTCGAGGAGATCATGACCCTCGTCAACGAACAGGAGGATTGGTACCGCAAAACCCGCGACCTGATCGCCGCCGCACCGGCCACGCCGGTCGGCGTCGTCGACACAATGCCGGCGACGATGGTGCCGCAATGGCACCGCGGCACCCTGTGGGCGCGCGACGCGGCCCGGACCTTCCACGACGAAGTCGCCGGCCTGGTCGAGGCGGGGGCGAGTGTTTGCCCGGACGAGCGCGTCCGCCTGATGTGGATCGGGCGCGGCCTGTGGAGCAACATGGGCTTCTACCAGAAATGGGAGGAGAGCCACGGCGCCGTCTTCGTCTGGTCGATGTACCTGTCGCTCGCCGCCGACGGCTATATCCGCGAGCATGGCGCCCAGGGCAGCGCGATGCGGGCGCTCGCCGCCCGCTTCGTGACCATGGGCGACGAGCTGCGCATGCCCAGGTGGGCCGGCGCCTGGTACGTCCACGAGGCCCGCACCCACCGCGTCGACGGCGCCGTCGCTTTGGCCGACGCCGATCCCTTCGTCCTTCGCGCCCTGTCGCGCGCCGGAATTCCAGTGCTCGAACTCGGCGTCGACAATTTCAACCAGACCGGCGACGACGCCGCCGAGATCGACGCGCGGATGCAGGCGTTCATTGAAGGACTGGGGAATTAGAGCGCGGCGCCCACCCTCTCCGCCACAAAAGAGCCCGCGGCCGGGGGCTTTTTGTGGCGGAAAAGGGCGACGATACCGGCCTTGCCGGGCTGGACATGGGTCAGTCTGAGGGAGGGCTTGCTTGTCGCGCCGCCCGCCAAGGCCTACATGGGAGCCATGACCCAAGCTGACCCCGCCAGGACGGACGGCAGCGCCCCCACAAAAGCGCCGCCCATCGCCCACGCCATGTTCTCCATCGGCGAGGTGGTGCGCCACCGCATGTTCGATTTCCGGGGCGTTATCTTCGACGTCGACCCGGTCTTCGCCAATTCGGAAGAATGGTATCAGTCGATCCCGGCGGAACTTCGCCCGTCCAAGGACCAGCCTTATTACCATCTGCTCGCGGAGAATGCCGAATCCTCCTACGTCGCCTATGTCAGCCAGCAGAACCTGCTGCGCGAGGTGGACGGCGAGCCGGTCGACCATCCGGCGATCGACGGCATGTTCGAGGAATTCGACCAGGGCCGCTACCGGCTGCGCCGCGAACGGCGCCAATAAGCTTTCGGTTCGAGCCGATTAAAGGCGCCGCGCTCGGTTGACAGCGCCGTCCCCGCTCTGTAGCAGCCCCATTTCCGCGCGTGGCCCGTCTTCGCGCGGCCAAGCAATTTGATTTATTGGATAGGCCCATGTTCGCTATCGTGCGCACGGGCGGCAAGCAGTATCGCGTCGCCGCCGGAGACAAGATCGTCGTCGAGAAGCTCGCCGGAGCGGCGGGCGACACCATCACGCTGGACGACGTCCTGCTGGCCGGCGAAGGCGGCGAGCTGAAGTCGACCGACGGCCTCACCGTCTCGGCCGAGATCATCGCCCAGGCGAAGGCCGACAAGGTCACGGTCTTCAAGAAGCGCCGCCGGCACAATTACCGCCGCAAGCGGGGCCACCGCCAGCAGCACACGATCCTGAAGATCGTCGCGATCGGCGGCAAGAAGGCCGAGAAGAAGGCAGCGCCGAAGGCCGAGGCCGCAGCGCCGAAGGCCGAGACCGCGGCCCCCGCCGCCGAGAAGCCGGCCAAGGCCGCGCCTAAGGCGAAGGCCGAAAAGGTCGAGGCTCCCGCCAAGGGCGAAGCCAAGGCCGAGGCACCGAAGAAAGCCGCCGCGACCAAGGCGGCCCCCGCCAAGGCCCCGGCCAAGGCGTCGACAAAGAAGCCGGCCGCTGCTAAGGCCAAGTAAAGCAATTCAGAGCTAGAGAAGAGCAATGGCACATAAGAAAGCAGGCGGGTCGTCCCGCAACGGGCGCGACAGCCAGTCCAAGCGGCTTGGCGTGAAGAAGTTCGGCGGCGAGAGCGTCGTCGGCGGCAACATCATCGTGCGCCAGCGCGGCACCAAATATTATCCGGGCCAGAATGTCGGCATCGGCAAGGACCATACCCTTTTTGCGCTTGCCGCCGGCCGAGTCGCGTTCCGCGACGGCAAGCTTGGCCGCAAATTCGTATGTGTGGACATGCCGGCGAACCAAGCAGCGGAATAAGGGACGATCGATAACGGGTCGTCCTTCAAGGGGCGGCCCAAGGTTCTCAAAGCAGGACCGATCGAGGGAGAGGGGTCGCCCCCTCTCCTTTTATTTTGTCTCCCTCGGATCGAAATGTCGCCGGCCCGTAACCCGCAAGGGCCAGGGCCGGCGCAGATTGGGAGGAAGACAGATGTTCGCCAGAACCCCGAGACTGACGCTGCGCCCCGGCTGGATCGAGGACGCCCCCGCCGTGTCCCGCGCGATCGGCCACGAATCGGTCGTGCGCAACCTCGCCCAGGTGCCTTGGCCCTATGCGCTAGGCGACGCCCGGACCTTTCTCGCGCGTCCGCGCGGGGCAAGCGACGCCTTCTTCCTGATCCTCAGCCACGAGGCGGAGTATCCGCGGGTGGTGGGCGGCATCGGCCTCGATCCGCAGGTCGAGGGCCACGAACTCGGCTATTGGCTCTCTCCCGAAGCCTGGGGACGCGGCTACGCCACCGAGGCCGGCCGGGCGGTGATCGACATCGCCCGTCATGGACTGGGGCTGAAGCGGCTGGTCTCCGGTCACTTCACCGACAACCCGGCGTCGGGGCGGGTTCTGGCCAAACTGGGATTCCGGCCGACGGGGCAGGTCGTCCAGCGATACAGCGCCGGGCGAGGCCGCGAGGTGCCGTGCCGGCTGTTCGCCCTCGACCTCGCCGCGGAGGTGGAAGCGTGCCCGCGGGCGATGGCGGCTTGAGAAAATCCTCCCCGGCTCCGGCCGGGGAGGAGGTCTGAACTATGCGAAAGCGGGTTCGCGGCCTTCCAGGCTGCGTTCGGCGCTGGCGATGAGGGCGCGGTCGTCGTGGTTCCAGGGGTGGAAGCCGGGCATGAAGAAGGAGAGCCAGGCTCCGAGGATCTTGCGCATCATGCCGGGGCGGATCCAGGCGAACCACAGGACGCGAGCCCAGGCGCGGACGCCGGTGATGCCGTCCTGGCGGAGCAGCTCGAGCGTGCCGATGGTGCGGTCGACGACGAAGTTGCGGGTGACGAACATCATCACCTTGGCCTTGATTTTCCAGCGCTTGAAGCGGGGCAGCGACCGGGTGGCGAAGAGCCAGGTGTCGTAAGCGACGCCCTTGTGCTCGATCTCCTCGATCGAGTGCCAGCGCCACAAGGCGGCGTTTTCGGGATCGGCGCGCTCGAGATGGCGCGGATTGCGGAGCAGCTGGTTGGCGAGGATCGCGGTGAAATGCTCGAGGCACATGGTCGCGGCGAGGTTGACGATCGGCGGCCGGTCCTTGGTCATTCCCAGCCGCCATTCGACCCGCGCCTCGAGCCCGGAGATGTCGTAGCCGGCGTCGACCGCGCGCTTGTTGAACTGGACGTGCTCGCGGCTGTGCATCACCTCCTGGGTGGTGAAGGCCTTGATCTCGGCGGCGAGCTTGGGCGGCGTGCCCTCGCGGAAAGCGCGGACGCTCTCGACGAAGAAGGCCTCGCCCTTGGGGAAGGTCACCGACAATGCATTGTAATAAGCGGTGGCGACCGGATCGCCGCCCATCCACCAGCGGTCCTGCTTGAGGCCGCGGCCGAAGCGGCGGTCGCGCGGGGTGATGTTGAGGTCCTCAGGTGTCCGCGTCATGCCAATTCCCAACTCGCTCGAACGGGGCGTCCGCATCTTTGTGCTGGACTTCCTGTTCATGGATGCCGGATCAGTACCGGCATGACTCCAGAAACCACATACTGACATAGATGTCAATAACTCGTGAACGCCTGTCCCCGGAGGAAAGCCGGTCCGCCGCGCTGCACGCGGCCCGGCGCCTGTTGATCGAGCACGGCCCGCAGGCGGTGACCCTGAAGGCGGTAGCGGCGGAGATCGGCAAGACCCACGCCAACCTCCTCCACCATTTCGGATCGGCCGCCGGGCTGCAGGCGGCGCTGGCTGGGCTGATCAGCGACCGCGTCTGCGCCGGCATCGGCGAATCGGTGCTCAAGGCCCGCGCCCACGAAGCGGACCCTATGGAGATCGTGGACCGCACTTTCGACGCCTTCGGCCGCGAAGGCGGCGGCGCGCTCGCCGCCTGGATGATCCTTTCCGGCAACCGCGACGCGCTCAACCCGATCCTCGACGCCATCCACGAGCTGATCGACCATCTGCGCGAAGGCCATGAGGACCGGCCGGTGCAGGAGACGACCCTGTGGCTGGTGCTCCTCGCATTGGGAGATTCGCTGGTCGGGACCGAGATGGCGCGGGCGCTCGACCTGCCGCCGGGCAAGACCCGCGAAATCGCGCGGCGGCTGCTGCTGGTCTCGACCGGCCTTGGAGATGATGAGCGGTAGGCCAGGACGGCGGTAGTCCTTCACTCTAGGCCCCTTCTCCCCTACAGGGCCGCCCATGCATTTCCTCGATCAGGCGAAAATCTTCGTCCGCTCCGGCGCGGGCGGCCCGGGCGCGGTCAGCTTCCGGCGCGAGAAGTTCGTCGAATATGGCGGGCCCGACGGCGGCGACGGCGGCAAGGGCGGCGACATCGTCTTCGAAGCGGTGGAAGGCCTCAATACTTTGATCGACTTTCGCTACACCCAGCATTTCAAGGCGCCGCGCGGCAAGGGCGGCGCCGGCCGCAACCAGACCGGCGCCGGCGGCAAGGATCTGGTCGTGCGGGTGCCGGTCGGAACCCAGATCCTCGACGACGACAAGGAGCATGTCCTCGCCGACTTCACCGAGCTCGGCCAGCAGGTCGTGCTGCTGAAGGGCGGCGACGGCGGCCGCGGCAATGCCAGCTACAAGAGTTCGACCAACCGCGCCCCGCGCCAGCACGGCACCGGCTGGCCGGGCGAGGAAATGTGGGTGTGGCTGCGTCTCAAGCTGATCGCCGACGCCGGTCTGGTCGGCCTCCCCAATGCCGGCAAGTCGACCTTTTTGAACGCCGTCTCCAACGCCAACGCCAAGGTCGGCGACTATCCCTTCACCACCCTCCACCCCAAGCTCGGCGTCGTCCGCCACAAGGGGGTGGATTTCGTTCTCGCCGACATTCCCGGCCTGATCGAGGGTGCGGCCGAGGGCGCCGGCATCGGCGACCGCTTCCTCGGCCATGTCGAGCGCACCCGCATCCTCATCCACCTGGTCGACGCCAACAACGAGGACGTCGCCGGCGCCTGGCGCATCGTCCGCGGCGAGCTCGAAACCTATGGCGCGGGTCTCGACGACAAGACCGAGCTGATCGCGCTCAACAAGTGCGACACGATCGACGACGAGCTGGCCGAGGCGCTGGCGGCGGAGCTTCGCGAGGCGTCGGGCGCCCGCGTCTTCCCGGTGTCGGGCGCGACCGGCGCCGGGGTCGACGCCATCCTCGATGCGATCGTCGAACGGCTCGGCATCGCCAAGGCACAAGCGGAGGAGCCCGACTGGTCCCCGCTCTAGGCTGAGCGCACGCCTGTCCTTCCCCCTGATCACATCTCGTCTTCGCTGGCGCGTGGACCGGATTCCGGACAGTGTTGTCCTGGACCGGTAATCGGTGCGGGCCGAATAGAAAGGTGATACAGATAATCATCGCGAAGACGAGTCGCCGAATCTTGAAGAGGAGGAAGGCAATGATTTCTGTCGATGATCAATCAATTCCGCCTGAAACAACTGGCCGGTTTGTGGTCACCTTCAAGGAAGGCGCCAAGACGGAAGCAATGAACGCGCTCAAGAAGAGCGCGGGAATCAACAAGTCCAAGATCGTCAGCAGCGCCGACTACAAGGAAGAGGGCGTCGACATCGCCGAGGTGCCGGACGACGGCGGCGTCTTTTTCGAGAATATCGGCATCGCGGTCCTGAACCTCGAAAGCGATGCCGCCGGCGCCTTTGCCGAGGATGTGGGAGACAGCTCCACGATCCTGGCGATCGAGCCCGAAGGGATCATGTACGCGCTCTCGGACCTGCCGGGCGGCGTCTCCGCCGAATATCTGCGCGGCTTCCGCGACGCCGCGGCGGCGATCCAGGCCGGCGCGCGCGGCGATCCGTCGGGCGGAGTCGCGCCGGACGCCTCGGTGGCCGCCAGTTTCGCGGACACGGCGACCCTCACCTGGGGCCTGCAGGCCACCCGCGCCGCCAATTCCAAATGGTCGGGCAAGGGACGCAAGGTCGCCGTTCTCGATACCGGGCTCGACCTTGCCCATCCCGATTTCGTCGGCCGTTCGATCACGTCCAAGTCGTTCATCACCGGAGTCGCTTCGGCGCAGGACGGGCACGGCCACGGCACCCATTGCATCGGCACGGCCTGCGGCACCAAGTCGCCGCCGACCGGACGGCGTTACGGGGTCGCCTGGGGCTCCCAGATCTTCGTCGGCAAGGTTCTTTCCGATCAGGGAAGCGGCGGGGATATCGGCATTCTCGCCGGAATCGACTGGGCGGTCGCGAACAAGTGCGAGGTGATCTCCATGTCGCTGGGATCCAACGTCCCCAGCACGACCGTCGCCTATGAATCCGCGGGACAGCGCGCGCTGAACGCCGGATGCCTGATCGTCGCCGCGGCCGGCAACAACGCCCAGCGACTGCAGGGCAATTTCGGCTTTGTGACGCGGCCCGCCAACAGCCGTTCGATGATGGCGGTCGCGGCCGTCGATTCCAATCTGGCAATGGCCTATTTCTCGGCGCGCGATACGGTCCATGGCGGCGGCAGCGCCGTCGATATCGCCGGACCTGGCGTCGCGGTCTATTCGACCTGGCCGATGCCGCGCCGCTATCACACGATTTCCGGAACCAGCATGGCGACCCCGCATGTCGCCGGCATCGCGGCGCTCTGGGCCGAAGCGACGGGGGCCACCGGCGCCGCGCTTTGGCAACGGCTGATCGTCAATGCGCGTACGCTGCCCTTGCCGGTCGCCGATGTCGGACGGGGGCTCGTTCAGTCGCCCTGACGGCTGGTAAGGCCGGGGTGGAGCGCCTATGGGAGGCGCACAGGAGCAGAGCGCATGACATCCCCCCCCGGCGACAAGGACAAGGATCTGGTCGAAGCCATCGTCACCCTCGCCGACGACGAATTGCCGAATATCCATTCCATGGCAAAGTCGCTCGCCAGGAAGGGTTTCAAGGTCTCGACCGTGCTGGAAAGCAGCGGCATCATCGCCGGCAAGGCGCAGCGCGGGGCCCTGGACAAGATTCGCGCATTCAAGGGCGTGAAGGCACTCGAGGAATCCGGTTCGGTCGATATCGGACCGCCGGACGCCGACGTTCAGTGACGACGGGCGGGGAATGACTGAATCGCGATGAGGCCCGCCACCCTCGCCGTCACCGGCGGCACCGGCTTCGTCGGCGGCCATCTGATCCGCGCCGCCCGCGCCGCCGGCTTCGAGATTCGCGCCCTCACCCGCGGCTGGCGGCCGCCCGAGGACGGGATCGACTGGGTCGAGGGCGCGCTCGATCGGCCCGACAGCCTGGTCAAGCTCGCGACCGGCGCCGACGCGCTGGTCCATATCGCCGGCCTGATCAACGCCCCCAGCCGCGCCGGCTTCGAGGCGGTCAATGTCGGCGGCACCGCGGCGGCGATCGATGCCGCCCGCCGGGCGGGGGTCCGCCGCTTCGTCCACATTTCCTCGCTGGCCGCGCGCGAGCCGGAGCTTTCCGATTACGGCTGGTCGAAGTCGCGCTCGGAGCGGCTCGTCGCCGCCTCGGGGCTCGACTGGACCATCGTGCGGCCGCCGGCGATTTACGGCCCCGGCGACCGCGAGACGTTCGAACTATTCAAGATGGCGCGGCGCGGATTCGTCGCTCTGCCGCCGAAGGGCCGCTTCTCGGTGATCCATGTAGAGGACCTTTGCCGCCTGATCCTCACCCTGGTCGACGAGCCCGAGACCTTTTCGGAGACCTACGAGCCCGACGACGGCATCGTCGACGGCTGGGACCACCGCCATTTCGCCCGCACCTTGAGCCGCGTCTTCGGCAAGCGCGCGGCGACGGTGGCGATGCCGAAAATGGTAATGCAGGGCGCCTCGCGGATCGACCGGCTGGTCCGCCGCGGCAAGGCCAAATTGACCCCCGACCGGGTCCGCTATTTCTGCCATCCCGACTGGGTGGTGACCGCCGAGGCGCGCCCGCCCGAGGCCTTGTGGAAGCCCGCCATCCGCACCCCGACCGGCCTCAAGGCGACCGCCGCCTGGTACCAGGAACAGGGCTGGCTGCGTTAGGGTCCGGCCCCTCGCTTATTTGAGATTGAAATAGGTGAGGACGAAGGCGACGAAGCTTCCCGCCATGCCGAGCAGCAGGATGCGGTAGGCATAGCCCAGCATCCGATATTTCTTGTTCTGGAGCACCATGCCGTTCTGGTAGATGTCGCGCGCCATCGTCCGGTAGATGCTGTCCTCGGTGACGAGGCGGCCGGTGATCTCGCCGATGAACTCCTCCTCGCCCATGGCGGTGAAATGGCCGAAGAAGAGCAAATTGCCGCCGTTTTTCGGCGCCCTGGCCCGGATCATCGGCAGCACCGCCAGCACCGCGAAGATCGCCGAGAAGAAGGCCGCCGCGCCGAGGATGAGCAAGGGCAAAGGCGCGCTGCCGGTATGCGCCTGGTTGATGGTGATGGTGAAGATGACGAAGGTCGCGCCCATCAGGATGCTGGCCTTGGTGTCGGCCATGGCGGAAAGCTGGAGCTGGGCGAGCTGGGTCGTGCGCATCATGTGCGCGGCGTTGACCGGATAGACGATGGGTTTCGCCTGATCGCTCTTGCTGTCTTCGGCCACCGTCGTCCCCAAAATGTCGCGCCGCCGTCATCGCACGGTCACACAGGGCTTGCCAAGCCGGAGCAGCAGAGGCGTAAGCACCTGCATTTCCCATGACAAGTACTTGAGCTTCTACAATAATTCCGCTTGCCGAACGCGATGATCCTTGGCACCGTCGCTGCCATGAAGCTATTCGGGCCATCCGGAATAGCGCGATCGTCGAACAGGAAAACAATAAGATGCCGCCGCTCGTCCTTTCGACTAACGACAGCGTTCACACCAACAGCGTCACCCTCAGCGACGCGCCGGCGGTGTGGATGACCGGCGACCGAATACGCTTCATCAATAGCGAAAGCGGGCGGGCCATCGCCTCGACGACGGGCGCTCCCGCCATTCGCATGGCAGGCGCCGACGGCGTCGTGATCAACGAGGCGGGCGGCGTCATCCGCTTCGCCACCTCCAGCCTCACGCAAGTGGTGATCGAGGGCAGCGCCGGCGCCGACCGGGTCGAAAATGCCGGCGTCATCATCGGCAGGGTCGCCTTGGGCGGCGGCACCGACACCTATGTCAGCCGCGTCACCACCAACGATTTCGCGACCCTGACCGAGCTCGGCGCCGGCGACGACTTCTTCTACGTCCGGCCGAGCACGAGCGTGTCGGTGGCGCCCAGGGTTGACGGCGGCGACGGCGAAGACCGCTACGTCATCTTCGAGAGCGACGGCAACGTCGACGGTCCGCAGGTCACCAATGTCGAGATTCTCGACCTCAGGACCAACGGATTCATCGAGAGCTTTTCCGGCCTCGAGACGATCGTCGTCGACTTTCGCCCCGCCGGCCGTTTCTTCACCGGACTTCGCTTCTTCAACACGCCCGACGCCGAGGTCCAGATCCTGGCCACGGGCGGAAATACCAGCCTTTCGGTCTACGACCGGTCCGTCATCGGCGGCCTGACCGGTTCGGAATTCTCCGATTCTCTCGACCTCGGCAGCGATACCCTGGTGTCGGGAGTCATCGACTTCGGCGGCGGCGACGACTTCATGATCATCCGCCTCAGCCAGTTCGAGAACCCCCGGCAGGAATCGTTCGGCGAGGCGATCGACGGCGGCGACGGCACCGACAGCCTGTCCCTCTATCTGCAGGGCGGCGACGTCTTCGACGCCGAAAATATCGTCAACTTCGAAAGCCTGCGGGTGTCGACCTCGACGCTGACGTCGACGCCGCTGATCGTGCGCAATGTCGACCATGTGCCCCTTCTGATCGTCGGCCAGTTTCCGACCGGGCCGGTCCGCCTCGAGGAGGCCGATCTTTCCGGCGGAAGCATCCACATGGAGCCGACCGGTTCGCTGATCATCGCGGCCGACTCGGTGGTTGGACTGGTCAAGAGCCTGACCCCGTTTCCGATCGATACGGTGGTCGCGGACGACACCAAGTCGATCTCGATCGTCAACCAGGGCCAGATTCTCGGCGACGTGCTCATGTACATCGGCGACGATCTCCTCGATTCGCGCACCGGAACCGTGGGTGGCCACATCCTCGGCTATGCCGGCAACGACACGATCCTCACCGACGCCGGCGACAACTGGCTCGATGGCGGCGCCGGCGCCGACTATCTTTCGAGTGGCGCCGGCAACGACGTCCTTGTCGGCGGCAGCGCCGCGGACACATTGATCGGCGGCGCCGGCATCGATCAGATGTCCGGCGGGACGGGCAACGACACTTATTTCGTCGACAATGCGGGGGACACCGTCACCGAGGCGGTTGGTGAGGGCTATGACGTTGTGGCGGCGGGTCTCACCTATGTGCTGGGCGCCGGGGTCGAGATCGAGCTTCTCACCACCGGGTTCATCGGCGGGACGGCTGCGATCGATTTCACCGGCAACGAGCTGGCCAACCAGATCTGGGGCAATGACGGCGCCAACATATTGAATGGCGCGGGTGGCAACGATGCCCTGTTCGGGTTCGGCGGCAACGACATGCTGATCGGCGGCACCGGCAACGACACGATGTTCATCGACTCCGCCGGCGATACCATCGTCGAGGCGGCGGGCGAGGGCTATGACGTCGTTGCGGCCGGCCTTTCCTACACGCTGGGCGCCGGGGTCGAGATCGAGCTGGTCACCACCGGGTTCATCGGCGGCATGGTGACGATCGACTTCACCGGCAACGAGTTCGCCAACCAGATCTGGGGCAATGGCGCGGGCAACATCCTGGGCGGCGGCGGCGGCAACGACGCTTTGTTCGGGTTCGGCGGCAACGACATCCTGGTCGGCGGCATCGGGGCCGACCTCCTGGCCGGCGGCACCGGCAACGACTCCATGTTTGTCGACGATGCAGGCGATATCGCTCTCGAGGCGGTCGGCGAGGGTTACGACATTGTTGCCGCGGGCGTTACCTATGCGCTCATAGCAGGCTCCGAGATCGAGCTTTTGACCACCGGCTTCATCGCCGGCACCGCGGCGATCAACTTCACCGGCAACGAGCTTGCCAACCAGATCTGGGGCAATGACGGCGCCAAC
>DATDAU010000097.1:0-17961 GCA_036525215.1 Allosphingosinicella sp. | reverse complement strand
GCCTTGAGACAGGCTGCCCGCCCGGAGTTGGGAGGGGCCGGATTCACCGGCCGCTGGCAATCACAGTCGAGCCGTTGCGGCTGGCCAGGGCGACCGCGTCGCGGACCTGGGCATTGGCCTGCGCGTAGGTCGTCGAACGGCATTCGTTGACCGAATTCCGGCCGCGCAGATCGATGTCGGACGCGCTGCCGCAGGCGGTCTGCACCGCGGTGAGGATGCGGCGGTTGAGCGTCCTCACGCCGGCCCGGCTGGAAAGATCGAGGTCGGAATAGCTGACGATCAGGCGGTCGCCCGCGGCGGGTGCCTGGGCGGCGGCCGGGGAAGTGGCGATCGAGGCGGTGAGCGAAGCGGCCAGGGCCGAAAGGATGAATAGGGTCTTCATGACGTGTCTCCGTTGATTCGAATGTTCGCGTCGAAGGTGGCGCTGAACCCTCAATAAACTCCGTTGCGATTCGCAACTAACAACGATATTGCGGGGTTGTTCTGCAAAAGTGCAGAAGGGTGCCATGCTCAGTGTGGCGATTCGGAAATTCGCAAGATCGGATGGAGAGCTCGGGGCGAATTTCCGAATCTCCAGCCACACTGAAAACCAATGAATCTAGCGTGCTTCTTGAATTTGAAGTTCGCTCCGAGCGCGATCCAATAATATGGCGAACTTCAAATTCAGCACGCTAGACTGGAACGATCTTCGCTATTTCCTCGCCGTCGCCCGCACCGGCAGCACGCTGGCGGCCGGCCGCTCGCTGCGAGTCAGCCAGACGACCGCCGCGCGTCGGGTCACCGCGCTCGAGGAAGCGCTAGGCCTGGTCCTCTTCGAACGCCGGCCGACCGGCTATGCGCTGACCCCCGCGGGCGAAGCGCTGATGGAGACGGCGCTCGTCATGGAAGAATCGGCCGCCCATTTCGCCAACGCAGCCGCCGCGCAGACGCGCGACATCAGCGGCTCGGTGAAGATCACGGTCGACGAGATCTACGCCGTCACCCTGCTCGCGCCGATCCTGCGCGATCTGCACGAGGCCCATCCGGGCATCCGGATCGAGCTCGACACCACCGAGGAAAAACGCGACCTGGCCGCCGGCGAGGCCGACATCGCCCTGCGCAGCAGCAAGGGCCCGACCGACGCGGGTCTGGTCGGCCGGCGCATCGCCAACGACAATTGGACGATCTACTGCAGCCGCGATTACGCCGCGGCCCACGGCGTCCCGCATCGCCGCAGGGAATTGGCCGGCCACCCCTTCATCGGCGGCGGCAGCCCGGGCGTGTGGCAGGTCTACCGCGCCTGGCTCGAGCGCAACCGGCTGACCGACGCGGTGGCGATGCAGCATGACAGCTCGTCCGGCATGCTCTCCGCCGTCCGCGCCGGTTTCGGTCTCGCGGTTCTTCCCTGCATGGTCGCCGATTTCGATCCCGAGCTGGTCCAGTGCCTGCCCTCCGATCCCGACAACGAGCGCGGCCTGTGGGTGCTTACCCACGAACGGCTTCGCCACACCCCGCGCATCCGGGTCGTGCTCGATTTCCTCTATGAGCGGCTGTCCAGGCTGGCGCGGGAGCGGGACAAGGCCGAGGCGGCGCGGCCGGCGCTCCAGGCCTGATCGCTCAGCCCGCCTGCAAATCGTGCCTTCGCATGGCGTGCCTGAGCTGGTCATAGGTCAACGCCAGGGCCGTCGCCGCCGCGCGCTGGTTCCAGCGGCACTTCTCCAGAGCGGACGCGAGGATCGCTTTTTCATATTCGGCGACCGCCACCCGCATGTCGGCGCAGGCGTGGGGGTAGTGCGCCGCCAGCGCGCCGGCCGCGGCAACGCCCTCCCCATTGGCGCCGACCGGGGCGGGCGCGGGCGCTTCGAGCGCGGGCCGCGGCGCATTGCCGTGGGCCGACGCCTGGCCCGGCAGCGGCCGCCAGGGGGATTCGAAGGGATCGAACTGGATGTCCTCGATCGGCCCTTCCAGCCCGGCCCAGCGATAGACGGCGCGCTCGATGACGTTGCGCAGCTCGCGGACGTTGCCCGGCCAGGGATAGGATTTGAGCCGCTCCATCGCCTCGATGCTGAAGCCGGGCCAGTCCATCTCGATTTCCATCGCCATGCGCCGGCCGAAATGGTCGGCGAGGACCGGGATGTCGCTCTCGCGGTGCCGCAGCGGCGGCAGGGTCACGACCTCGAACGACAGCCGGTCGAGCAGGTCGGCGCGGAATCGGCTTTCCTCGACCAGCGTGGGCAGATGCTCGTTGGTCGCCGCGACGATGCGGACGTCGACCTGGAGCGGCCGGCTCGATCCGATCCGCGTCACCTCGCCATATTCGATCGCGCGCAGCAGCCGGTCCTGGGCCGGGCTCGACAAGGTGGCCAGCTCGTCGAGGAACAAGGTGCCGCCATTGGCCTCCTCGAACCGGCCCTGGCGGGTCTTGGTCGCGCCGGTGAAAGCGCCCGCCTCGTGGCCGAACAATTCGGCCTCGATCAGAGTCTCGGGCAAGGCCGCGCAATTCATGATAATGAGGGGGCCATCCCAACGAGAGGACAGGTGGTGGAGTCGTTCGGCGATCAGCTCCTTCCCGGTACCGCGCTCGCCGATCACCAGCACCGGCCGGTCGAGCGGTGCGGCGCGGCTGGCGCGCTCGACGGCGTCGAGGAAGGAGCTGGATTGTCCGACCAGCTGGGTATTGCGTTCCATTCCCACTTATTGGGACTTTCTCCCACCTGTTGGCAAGATGAAAGTGGGCTTATCACCCCTGAATCGGGTCACTTTTCCCGAATTTCCGCCATTTCCGGAACCTGGCACGGACCGTGCTTAGGAAACACCATCTGGCCGGATCGTCGGCCGAATGAAGACCCAGGTTCAGGAGATTTGGAAATGTTCAGCTTCGATCGCTTCGCTCGTGTCGCCACCGCCGCGGTCGGCGCGCTCGTGCTTTCCACCATGTCGGTCGCCGCCGCGATCGGTCCGGTCCATTCGGACCGCGCCGCGCCGACCGCCGTCTCTCAGGCGAATGCCGGAATTGTCGCCAATGTCTAAGGGCCGGCCGGTGCGGATCAAGGTGGGACCGGGGGAGCTCATGCGCATGGTCGCTTCCCAGCCCCGCCGCGAATCCGGCTCGGCGCAGCGTTATGTTTCAACCAAGGAGTTCTTACCCATGGGCATCTTTTCGCGGACGCGCGATATCATTGCCGCCAACGTAACCGACCTGCTCGACAAGGCCGAAGACCCCGCCAAGATGATCCGGATGATCATCATGGAGATGGAGGAAACCCTGGTCGAGGTGCGCGCCTCCGCGGCGCGCAGCATCGCCGATCAGAAGGAGATGGGCCGCCAGATCGGCAAGCTCGAGCGGCTCCAGGACAATTGGGTCGAAAAGGCCGAGCTCGCTTTATCCAAGGGCCGCGAGGATCTCGCCAAGGCCGCCTTGTTCGAAAAGCAGAAGGCCGCCGACATGGCCGACCAGCTGAAGACCGAGATCGCCGTCCTCGACGACGCCCTGCGCGCCGCGGAAGCCGACATCGCCAAGCTGCAGACCAAGCTGCGCGAGGCGCGGGCCCGCCAGAATGCGGTGATGACCCGGATGGAAAGCGCGCAGAACCGCTCGCGGCTTCGCGAGCTCTACGCCGGCCCGAAGGTCGACGACGCCTTCTCGCGCTTCGACGTGCTCGACCGCCAGGCCGATCTTGCCGAAGGCCATGCCGATGCGCTGAGCCTGGGCGGTCCGCCCAAGTCGCTCGACGAGGAGATTGCCGAGCTGCGCAACGCCGACAAGGTCGATGCCGAGCTCGAAGCGCTGAAGGCGACGCTCGCCAAGCGCACCAACGGTGGCGAAGCCGCCAAGAAGGGGGAATGATCTGATGGAAACCGTGTTCGTGATGGCGACCTTGTTCATCGCCTTTCCGATTGTTCTCTTCCACTTCATCACCAAATGGCGAGGCGCTGCGACGATCACCACCGAGGACGAGAACCTGCTCGACGAGCTGCATGATCTCGCCCGCCGGCTCGACGACCGCATGGTCACCATCGAACGCATCATCCAGGCCGAAAATCCGGGCTGGCGCTCGGTCGGCCAGGATCCGGTCGAGGCCGCGCTCGAAGACCGCACCGACCGCAATCTGCGCTCCGACCGGATTGCCGAAATCGGCCGCACCAACCGTCCCGTCGGGAGGAACAGATGAGATCGCCCCACACCAAATTCTATCTCGACAAGCTCAATGCCAAATGGTCGGGCGTGTGCGCGGGAATTTCGGATTATACCGGGATCGACGTCACCGTGGTCCGCATCGGCTTCGTGCTGTCGCTGTTCATCATCGGTCCGATGGCGATCTTCGCTTATATGCTGACGTCGTGGCTGGCGCCGCGCAAGCCGATCGAGCTCTACGCCCGCAACCAGGAGGAGCAGAAATTCTGGCAGGGCGTGCGCGCCAATCCGCGCCGCACCGCCCGGGACGTGCGCTCCCGGTTCCGCGATCTCGACCGGCGCCTCGCCGACGTCGAAACCTATGTCACCAGCTCCGACAACCGGCTCGCCCGGGAGATCGAACAGCTTCGCTAGACCTTGTTCACCGCGACCTTGAAGGGGAAGGACGCACATGAATATCTGGGAATTCATCATCGGCGTGTCGCTGATCTCGACCCTCGGCTGGGTGGCCAATAACTGGGTTCGCGCGCGCCACGGCTATCCGCTCGAGGAAGAGAATGAGGAAGCGCCGCGCAAGAAAGAGCTCAACGCCGTCACTGCGGAAAACCAGCAGCTCAAGGCGCAGATCGCGCGGCTGGAGGAACGGATGGCGGTGATGGAGCGGATCGCCACCGATCCCGCCGAGCGGACCGCACGCGAAATTGAAAACCTGCGTTAGGGGCAGAGCAAGATGGACGAAACCTTGGCAATATTCATCCTCATCATGACCGGGATGGCGATGGTCTACGGCCTGATGGCCACCTGGATGAAGCACCGGCGCACCGCCCCGGCGCTACCGGAAGGCGCCGTGCAAGCGACTCGCCAGGTCGAATTGCTGTCGAACGAGAATGCAGGCCTGAAGGGACAGGTCAGCCGGCTCGAGGAGCGGATCGCCATATTGGAGCGGATCGCGACCGACCCCTCCGAGCGCACGGCCCGCGCCATCGAGCAATTGCGCTAAGGGAGAACGATCATGGAATTTGGCGGTCCCGAATTCGTCATCGCGATCATCGCGATCTCGACCTTTGGCTGGCTCGGATCCAGCTGGATCAGGGCGCGGCATGGCTACCCGCTCGAGAACGAATGGTCGGGTGTGAGCCATAAGGACGACCATCCCGATTCCACCCGAAAGATCGAACTGCTCACCAACGAGAATGGCCGGCTGAACGGCCAGGTCAGCCGCCTCGAGGAGCGGATCGCCGTGCTCGAACGGATCGCCACCGATCCCGCCGAGCGCACCGCCCGCGAAATCGAAAACCTTCGTCAGACTTCGTAAGAAAGGTCATTCCACCATGGATTCCAGCAAACTCGCTCTCGTCGGGAGCCTGTTCCCGTTCATCGCCATCATCTGCGCCATCGGCGTCAGCGGCTGGGTGATCACCACCTGGCTGCGCATCAAGAACGGCTATCCGCTCGACGGCGCCTGGGGCCAGGCCATCTACCCCAAGAAAGACGAGGAAATGATCGAGCGGATCAAATTGCTCTCGACCGAGAACGCCCAGCTTCGCGCCGAACTGGGGTCGATCAAGGACCGGCTCGCCAATGTCGAACGGATCGTGACCGACGACAGCCATCGCCTGACGCAGGAGATCGAAGCCCTGCGCATTCCGAGGAATTGAACGTGCGTGACTTTGTACTCATCATCCCGATCCTCGGAATCCTGTGCGGCATGTTCGCCATCATCGGCGGCGTGTTCATCAGGCCCTGGCTGAAGCTGAAGGAGCGCCAGCTCGAGATCCAGAGCACGCAGACGGCGGAGAAGGCGGCGCAATATGCCGCCCATACCGATCGCCTCGAGCAACGGGTGCGCGTGCTGGAGCGGATCGTCACCGACAAGGGCATCGATCTCGCCGACCAGATCGAGGATCTGCGCGACCGGCCGGTCAACTGAGCCAGGCCGGAACGCGCACGGAGGAAAGTGGAAATGGACAGATATTCAATGATCGTGCTGATCGTGGCGATGGTTATGGCCGCCAGCGTGATCCGGTCGATCTTCGGCGTCCGGCACCGCCGCGACCGGGACAGTGGCCGCGAAGCGCTGATGCCCGCACAGGAAAGCGCGGAAACCCAGCGTCTGCGCGACGAGGTCAAGCAGTTGAAGGACCGGCTGGCGGTGATCGAACGGATCACGGTCGAGAAGGAAAACAGCCTCGAGCGCGAGATCGAGCGGCTGCGCGACCGCTGAAGGGCTGAAGGAGAGCAGAGCGATGAGCGATCCCCAGACTTTGATCACCCTGCTCGCGGCGGCGGTCGTGGCGCTGGCGATGCTCAGTCTCGCGGCGCTCAGGGGATGGGACGGCTGGCTGGAATTGCGCAAGCTCGAAGTCACCCAGACGCGCGGCCGCAATCCGAGCCCGGCGGCGGCCCGCATCGAGCTCGCCGACCTCAAGGACCGCGTCCGCCGCCTCGAGGCCATCGCCACCGGGGTCGAGGATTAGTCCCCAAAGCCTCCCCTCCCTTCGCACCAGGCAAATCTGAACGCGCGGGCACCCGCGAGGGAGGGGCAAAGGGGTGGGTCTATCGCCAGCGCCGCACGGTCGCGAAACCCACCACCGACCCCTCCCTTTCCTGCGGCCCGCCAAATCGATGAAGTCACGGCGAAGGGAGGGGAGTAGGCCTTTCCAACTGCGCACCGGGGCGCTTATGGGCGGGACATGGCCTTCCACTCCCTCGACGATATCTACGCCGATTACGAGCTGCTCGAAGCCGACGACCGCTATCGGCTGCTGATCGATCTCGGCCGGGAGCTCGAGCCGATGCCGGACGTGCTCAAGACCGACGCGACCCTGGTCCGGGGCTGCTCGGCCGCGGTCTGGCTCTACCCGCTTGCCGAAGTCGACGGCCGGCTCCACTTCCTCGCCGACAGCAACGCCGCGATCACCAAGGGCATCGTCGCCCTGATCCTCGCCGCCGTGCAGGATCGCGCACCCGCCGAGATCCTCGCCTTCGACATCGACGCCGCGCTCGCGCGCTTCGACCTCAAAAACCAGCTGAGCTCGAACCGCACCCAGGGCATTCCCAACATGATCGCGCTGATCCGCGAGACGGCGGAGCGGCTGGCATGAGCGATCCGAGACGCGAGGGACAGGCTTTCGATCCGGAGCGGTTCATGTCCTACGTGCGCCAGATCGGCCATGGCGGGGCGATCGGCATCGCCTATCGCGGCCATGGCGAGAACTGGGCCGAGCTGGAATTGCCCTATGACGAGCGGCTGATCGGCATGGTCGAAAGCGGCATCATCGCCTCGGGCCCGATCGTCAGCCTGATGGACATGGCGACCAGCCTGTCGATCTGGGTCCGCCTCGGCGCCTTCCGCCACCAGGCGACGCTCGACCTTCGCATCGACTATCTGCGGCCCGCCACGCCCGGCAAGACCATCGTCGGCCGCGGCGAATGCTATGGCGTGACCAGGAGCGTCGCCTTCGTCCGCGGCTTCGCCCATGACGGCGACGAGGCCAGCCCGGTGGCCAGCGTCACCGGCACCTTCATGTTTACCGATTGAGGCATCCTGGCCCGCGCCGGTGGCGCGGCTATTTCGACAAGCTCGCCCGCCGCTCCTCGCCCCGCCGCAGCACGTCATAGGCGGCCTGGATCATCTGGAAGCGGGTCGCCGCTTCCTTGTCGCCGGGCTTGACGTCGGGATGGTTGGCCTTGGCCTGGCGGCGATAAGCCGCCTTGATCGCGTCGAAATCGGCGTCGCTCTCGAGCTCGAGGACGTCGAGCGCCCGCATCTCGTCGCGGCTTCGGCTGCCGTCGCCGGGCCCGCCCCAGCCATAATGATTGGCCTGGCGGAAGGCGGCGGCATCGCGCTGCTCGTCGGTTTCGCGCGCCGCCGCATCCTCGGCGCTCAGCCCCTCGAAGTAGTTCCAGTTGCGGTTATATTCGGCGGCGTGGCGCTCGCAGAAATACCAGCGCTCGGGGCTGTTGGGCGTCTTGGGCGCCGGCCGGTCGCCCGGCTCCTCGCAATCGTAGCGGTCGCACTGGCGCACCGGCTCCGCGTCGCGCGCGGAGCCGTAGGCCCGCCAGCGCGGAAATCCCCAGTCGTTCGATCGTGATGCTTTAGCCATAGATGCGCGGGGAATAGCCTCGTCGGGCCCAAAGCGCACCCTCCAGACTCAAAATATTTTCGCGGGGCGTTGGCATGGCGCCCGCCCCAAGCTTCCGAGGCCCGTTCCCCCACCCGATCACCCAACGCCAGTACCATCTGGGTGATGAGCGGGACCCAAGGCTGGCTCCGGGGGAACCAGCCCCCGCTTATGGTGGGGGAGCGGGCCGGCAACGGCCTCCGCGCATTCTGCCTTGATGCAGGGCTTCATCTCGGAGCGCGCGGCAAACAAAAAAGTGCCAGAGGGTCTGTAAGCCGGGTTCTGTCCAGCGGATCACTCCGCCTGTGCGACCATTCCTCTAGGCGGCGGATTGCTCCGCCGCTCCAGCAACCAACCCGGGCGACGAGCCGGAACAGGCCCATATGCCGCCCCTATTCGGTCTTGCTCCCGGTGGGGTTTACCGTGCCGCTTCCGTTGCCGGAAACGCGGTGCGCTCTTGCCGCACCCTTTCGACCTTACCGCGCCGAAGCGCGGCGGTATGCTTTCTGTGGCACTTTCCCTGGGGTCGCCCCCGCCGGGCATTACCCGGCACCGTCGTTCCATGGAGCCCGGACTTTCCTCGCCCCGCTTGCGCGGGCCGCGGTCGCCCAACCCTCTGGCAATGCGGCATGTAATGTCATTTCGGCTGAATTCATAGTTCAGGCTGCCGGTGGCCGGCGGGAAATTCACCAGCTGGCAATTTCCAGGGGCTAGGGGAAGGCGATGCGCACGCTCGCCGCCGCTCTGTTGGGGACATTCGCTCTTTGCGCCTGCGCGCGAAGCGGCACCGGCGCAAACGATCAGGCCGAAGCCGGTCCGGACAACGCGCAGACTCAGGCATCCGGTCAATTTCATTATGACCGGCCGCTCCTCCCGTCGACCGACGGCACCTCATTGAGCGTGTCGGCACTGCCTTCGAGCTGGACTCGCGGCGCGCCGGGCTTTGCAATTCGGGTCGCCTATCGCAATGCGCCGCAGGGCGCCGGGTTGATGATGTACATCGCCCGCGACGTGCCGCTCGCCACTCTTGGAAACCATCCGAGTTCCGGAGGGGGCCTCATGGCCGTGCCCGTCCCGATCGAGGGCAATGGCGTTCACGAGGTGCGGTTCGACGGCAATGCGTTCCTGGCGCCGGCCGATGTCCCGACACAATTTCCCATAAGGGCCGGACGGCACATCGTCATCGCCTACCTGCTCAACCACCGCCGCGGCGTCATCGGAATGGTGCGCCAGAACCCGAATGACAGGATATTGGCGGAAGCACGCTCTCAGCCGATCCGGATCGAATAAGCCAGTATCACACCTCCGGGCGTCACCCGCTATGCCCGGTCTCGCGGTCCAGCAGCAGGGCGAGCAGGATCGCCCGGCACTCGCCGTCGATCGTGCCGTCGAGCAGTTCCGGGCGGAAACGGCGCTGGAAGGCGACGGTGGCGGCGAGCGGATCGCGTACGTCATAGCCGTAGCGTTCGAGCGCCAGCAGGAAGCCGGCGTCGGGCCATTCGGGATCGACCAGGCCGCGGCTTGGCCGGGTCACCGCCAATCCGTGCCGGGCCAACCGTCCCCAGTCGAACAACTCGCCGGGATCCTGCTTGCGGGCCGGCGCGATGTCGGAATGGCCGACGACGTTGGCGCGCGGGATCTGGTGCCGCGCGACGATGCCGGCGAGCAGGGGAATCAGCGCGTCCATCTGCTCCTCGGTGAACGGCCGATAGCCATATTCATGGCCCGGATTGACGATCTCGATGCCGATGCTGGCGCCGTTCAATTCGTGCATCCCGCGCCAGTAGGAAAGGCCGGCATGCCAGGCGCGATCCTCTTCGGCCACCATCCGGCAGATCGTGCCGTCCTCGTCGATCAGATAGTGGCACGACACATGCGCTTCCGGGTCGCGCAGCCGCGCGATCGCCGATTTGCCGTCGATCATTCCGGTATAATGAAGGACGGCGATCGACACCGCCTGGTCGCGCGCGTCGAAATTCGGCGAGGGGCAGTCGATCATCCCGTCCATGGCCCCTTTCCGCGCCAAAAGGCGGGAAGGTCAACCCGGATCGATAAACGGCGAACCCCTTACGCGACGCGGCTCTGCTGCTTGGCGTCGGGCGCGGGCATGTAGAGGCCGCGATTCTCGGGGTCGGAGACGAAGCGTTCGGTCTGGCCGATCACGGTTTCGCCGGCGCCGAGCATCAGCGCGCCGTCCGGCGCGATCGCCTCGGCGAGCCGGTTGAACGCCATCCGCCGCATGTCCGGAGAGAAATAGAGGAGGAGGTTGCGGCACAGGACGATGTCGAACCGGCCCGGCTGCGGCGGCTTCTCGACGATGTTGCGCGCTTCGAAGCGGACGCTCTGGCGCAGGCTTTCGGAAATCCGCCAGTCGCCGCCGCCCAGCTCGTCGAAGCTGCGGATCATCTGCATCACCGGCAGGCCGCGCTGCACCTCGAACTGGGAATAGACGCCGGACCGCGCGCGCTCGATCGCCGATCGCGACAGGTCGGTGCCGACGATGTCGATCTTCCAGCCCTGCCAGCGGGTCTTTTCCTCGGCGAAGCTCATCGCCAGCGAATAGGCTTCCTGGCCCGTCGAGCAGCCCGCGCACCAGATCGACAGCCGTCTTTCCGTCGCCCGCGCCCGCTCCAGCCGCTTCACTGGCCCGCCGAGCAGCAGGTCGAACGGCAATTTGTCGCGGAAGAAATAGGTTTCGTTGTTGAGCAGGCTCTCGATCACCTGGTCGGCCAGGCTCGGGTCGGCGCGCGACACCAGCCGCGAGACCAGTTGGTCGATCGTGTCGAAGCCGCGCTCGCGCATGATCGAGGCCAAAGCGGTGTCGATCCGCCAGCGCCGGTTCATGGCGAGCTGCTGGCCCGATCGCGCCTCGAGCAGGCTCGCCAAGATGCGCCGCGAGCTGTCGCTTATTTCCACGATTTCAACTCCTTGGCGGCGCTCTCGGCCCGTTCGGCAATTCGTCTCGCCAGCACCGCCGGCGGCTGCACCGACGAAGCGATGCCGGCCTGCGCGACCATCCGCGGCATGCCCCATACGACCGCGCTGTTCCGGTCCTGGGCAAGCATCGCGCCGCCGCACTCGACCAGCCGGCGGGCGCCGCCGAGGCCGTCGCGGCCCATGCCGCTCAGCATCACGCCGACGCCGGCCTCGCCGTACAAGGCGGCGACCGAGGCCAGCATCGGATCGACCGAAGGCAGGCAGCCGGACGGGGCGCGTTTGCGCTCGAGCCTCACCCGGACCGCGCCGTCGCCGGCCTCGACCTGGAGGTGGGCGTCGCCGGGGGCGACGTGGATTTCGCCGGGGATCAGGAGGTCGCCGTCCTGGGCGACGCGGGCCTTGCGGCCGCAGGCGCTCGCCAGCTGGCGGGCGAAATAGGGCATGAACAAAGCCGGAAGATGCTGGGTGACCAGGATCGGCGCGTTGATATGCCGCGGCAGCGCCTGGAGGAATTCGATCAGGGCATGGAGCCCGCCGGTCGAAGCGCCGAGCGCGATGCATTCGATCGGCCCCGCCGGCATCGCCCTGAGGAGGATCGGCGTGTCGTCGGGTGCCGGCCGCCGCGCCGCATCCTCGCGGTCGGCGCGGCCGATGCGGCGCAACTTGTCGGCCAGCACCGTTGAAAAGCGGCCCGCGAAATTGCCGATGCCGGGCTTCGGCAAGGTGTCCGCGGCGCCGAGGGCCAGCGCCTGCACCGTAGTTTCGGCGCCTTCGTCGGCCATCGAGGAAACGATCAGAACCCGCGCGCCCTTCCCCGCCGCGATGATCTCGGGCAGCGCCTCGAGTCCGCTCGCGCCGGGCATTTCGACGTCGAGCAGGATGATGTCGACGCTGACCGTCTTCAAGGCATCGAGCGCCTCGCGGGCGGTGCCCGCCGTCGCGACCAGCTCGAAATCGCGGTGCGTCTGGATCATGCGCGACAAAACGGCCCGCGCCACCTGGGAATCGTCGACGATCATCAGGCGAATGACGGGGTCGGCGGCACTCTCGTGTCGCCGCCGCAACAGGGCAGTCTGGGAGGTCACGCGACTCCGACGATCTGCAGCTTGCTGTGCAGCGTATCCCGGTCGAAAGGCTTCATCACATATTCGTCGGCGCCGGCATCGATGGCGGCGCGAATATGCGCGATATCGTTCTCGGTGGTGCAGAACACGACCTTGGGCTGGGCATTGTCGCCCTGGCGCAGGGCGCGCAGGAATTCCATTCCGCTCATCACCGGCATGTTCCAGTCGAGCAGGATCACGTCGGGCATGCTCGCCGCGCAGCGCGACAGCGCCTCGCGGCCGTCTTCGGCCTCGTCGACCGAAAAATCGAGCGTTTCCAGGATGTGCCGGGCGACCTTGCGGATCACCTTGCTATCATCGACGACCAGACAGCTTCTCATTTTCATCCGCTCCGTTTCCCCCAGCCAGATCGGCTTGTGTCCGGTACTTAAGGGCAAGTCGTAACAAGAGAATTAATATATCAGGCGGCACGCGCCGCAGGGCCGGCGGGCCCCGCGATCAAAAGATGGGGGTCGATCAGCAGGAAAAGGTCTCCCGCCGCCTCAACCGTACCGATCGAGACCCGCTCCCAGCCGGCGCCCAGCGGCGCGGTGACCGGCGCCACCGCCGTATCCGCCTCGACCACGTCCTCGACCTCGTCGACCAGCAGGGCATAGGTGTGCCCGCCCGAATTGACGACGATCGCCTCGGTCTGTCCGGATTCGCCGGCCTGGTCAGTTTCCAGGGCGGCCAGCCCGTTGATCACGGTCAGCACCCGGCTGCGCAGGGCGGAAAGGCCGGCGACATGGGCGGCCGCGCCCGGCGCCGGCGTCAGCCCTTCGAGCTCGACCACCGCCTCGACGTCAGAGGCTGGAAAGGCGATCCGCCGGCCGGCGAGCCGGGCGATGAGGAGAAGCTCAGCCATGGGCGCGGCCCTTCTTTGCAGGTTCGGCGCCGGAACGGCTGCTCAATGCGTCGATCAGGGCGGCGCGGTCGTAGCGATAGATGCTGTCGTCCTTTCGCCCGGAAACGTCCGGTCGGGAACGGATTCGAAGCACCCGGCCGGCCGCTGCGGGGGCCGCGCCTTCGCTCTCGCTGTCGTCGGTCGCGATCACCACGTCGGCGGCGACGCCGTCCGCGGCCGCGACGATCTTGTAGCCCAGGCTTTCGATCAGCGGCCGCAGCATGTTGTCGATCCACGGATCGCCTTCCGGCAAAGCGCAGACCGGGGGCTCGCCTTCTTCGGCGCGCGCCTCGGCATGGACCGCGAACAACCAATAGGGATCGAGCAGCTCGACCTGCGCGCCGTCGACCAGGAACACGCCGGCGACCTCGCCCGCGACCGGCGGCGCCTGCAGATCGGGCTCGATCGACCGTATGTCGATCACTTCGGAGAAGCCGTACGCGATTTCCGAATTGCCGTCGGTCAGCCGCAGGATCCGCAGCTTGTCCTGCTCCGGCGCCGTAGCGCAGCCGATCAGCGGCAGGATGTTCTCGCCGACCGCGACTCGAAGCCGGCCGGCGGCGAAGCCGATCGCGTCGGACGAAACGTCCTCGATCCGTTCGACCACCGAAACCGGCACCGCGCGGCGCGCGCCGTCCAGGGTGCGGAACAGGAGCAAGGTGGTTTCCCGGCTGGTCGCCTGCGCCTTGTCGGCGGCGGCAAGGACGGCGCGGTCGAGCTCGCCGTCGACGAAGCGGATGCCCGCGCATTTGGCCATCCCCGAAGGGTCGAGCAGCAGGATCGGCCGGCCGTCGTCGGCCAGAGTGGTGCCGGCGTAGAGGCCGGCGGTCATTACCGCCGGCGCCGCCGGTTTCACCACCAGTTCCTCATGGTCGTGGACCTGGTCGACGACCAGGGCATAGACGTCGCCGCCCGCGGGCTTGAGCAGCACGATGCGCTGGTCGCCGCGCGCCGCGACCGCCTTCACCTTGAGCAATTCGCACAATGAGATGAGCGGCACGCGCTTGTCGCGGACCGTCGCCACCTTGGCCTCGCCGACCCGGTCGATGCGCACCGATTCGCCGCCGATGCGAAGGATCTCGTCGATCGCCGAGCGCGGAATCGCGAACACCTGGCCGCCGGCGCTGATCGTCAAAGCGGGGATGATGGTGAGGGTGAGCGGCACGCGGATGGCGAGCCTGACCCCCTGGTTGGGCTTGCTGTCGAGATCGACGACGCCGCCGATCCGCTCGATATTGGCGCGGACCACGTCCATGCCGACGCCGCGGCCCGAAATGGCGGTCACTTCGCCGGCCGTCGAAAGGCCCGGCGTGAACACCAAAGCCAGCTTCTGGGCCGGGGTCAGCGCCTCGGCCTGCTCGCGGGTCAGGAGGCCCGCCGAACGGGCCTTCAGCACCACCTTGTCGCCATCGATGCCGCGGCCGTCGTCGGCCACTTCGATCAAGATCTGGTTGCCTGCCTGGCGGGCCGACACCTTCAGCACGCCGGTCGCGTTCTTGCCCTGGGCGGCGCGCTCCTCGGCCGGCTCGATGCCGTGGTCGATCGCGTTGCGCACGATATGGGTCAGCGGATCGCGGATCATCTCGATCATCTCGCGGTCGAGCTCGACGTCGCCGCCATCGGCCTGGAGCCTGACCTGCTTGCCCAGCTCCGCGGCAAGGTCGCGCACCATCCGCGGCAGGCCGGCGAACAGGCTGTCGATCCGCTGCATGCGGGTGCGGGTGATGCCGTCGCGTATCTCGGCGATGCAGGCGGAAACCCGCTCGAACGCCGCCTCGATGCCGACGTCGCGCGGCGCGTCGCGCAGCCGCCGTGCCAGCTCGTTGCGGGCGAGCACGGCGTCGGAAACGCCGTTCATCATCCGGTCGAGCAGGTCGACCGACAGGCGGATGCTGCGCACCGATTTGCGCGCCTCGATTTCGGGCGCCGCCGCGATCTCGGCCTCGACGGTCTCGGCAATCTCTTCCTGGGTCAGCGCCAGGATCAGCGGCTCGTCATCCTCGCTGGTCAGCGATTCCCCCGATTCGAGCGCCTGGACCAGCTCGCCGATCCGGTCGATCACCGCCAGCACGGCGTTGACCAGGGCGGTATCGGCGGTGCGGTTGCCGGCGCGGACCTCGGCCAGCGCGCTTTCGGCGGCATGGCTCAAATTCGCCAGCCTTGGCAGGTCGAAGAAGCCGCAATTGCCCTTGACGGTGTGGACGAAGCGGAAAATCTCGTCGAGCCGCTCCCGGTCCTGGGGCGCGCTTTCCCACGCCACGATGGCCCCGCCAAGGGCCTGCAGCATGTCGCGCGTCTCCGCGATGAAGTCGTTGATCAGTTCGTCCATGGCTCCGTCCGCGGCTGGCGTGGAGCCTTATGGCGGGGCGATGGTAAAGAAGGTGTTAGCTTTTGGTGGGGGTTTGCCGCGCGATCAACGTCAATTCGACTTGGCCTTGGCGGACGCGACGCAGAGCGGCAAACGCAGTCCCAATCAGGAAGAAGCCGGTGCAGAAAATGCTGCCTTCCGGCCCCTGCGGGCCACCCGTCAGATAGTCCGGCCCGGCCGGGACCAGTTTGACGATCAGCGCGGGAAGGTGCGTGTCGAGGCCGGTGACGGGCAGCTCGAAGCCGGTCGCGAGCAGCCAGTTCCAGCCCGCATGCCAACCCATCACGCCCCAGATGTTACCCGCCTTCAGCGCCCAGCAACAGGCAAACAGCGCGAACAGGATTACGTTCACCGTCACCAGCAAAGGCTGGCCGGGCGAGAAGTGCAGGAAGGCGAAGACCGCCGAACTCAGCACCACCGCCGTCGTAACGTTGAACTTGCGCGCAACCGCCGAGAGCAGCCAGCCGCGGAAGAGGAGTTCCTCGGCGCTTGCCTGTACCACGAACCCAAGGAGGAGGAGCGCGATGCCTCCGAGCGCGGCCGGCGAAGCTAGACCGGGGACATAGCCCTGCGGATCGAGCGCGCCCACGCTCCAGCTCGCGGCGACGACCGCGAAGATGGTCGCGGTGCCGATCGCCAGCCCGATCAGGAACACTCGAGGGCCGCCCGGCCGCGACAGTCCGATCGTCGCCAGGGGCCGCCGCTCGACGAAGCGCACCCAGCCGAGCACGAGCGCGCCGGTGAGTCCGAACGGTAGAAGGAGGAAGACGACCCAGCCCGCTATCCCGATCGGATCGCCTCGACCATCCGCCAACCCCGTCATTTCCAGGGGCCGCAGCGTTGCCAGCGCCGGAATGAGGACGAAGAGGATGCCGAGCAGAGGAGCGAGCGCCCCCCAGGGCTGCCAGCCCCGCGCGGGCGCGTCCGAGAAAGGCACCGCCCGCTTCTTCGTCACATTTTCGGTCATGGCTCACTCTAGGAAGAGCCGGCGTGCCCTGTATTGAACGATCGTGCGGGACCGAGCAGGCTACGGCGCCAAGCATCCGGAGTAAGCCCGAAGGTGCGTTTGAACATCCGACTGAAGTGACTCTGGTCGGCAAAGCCGCCGGCCATCGCGCTCTCGGCGATGCCATGGCCCGCGACCATCATCGACCGCGCGCGGTCGATGCGGCGCATGAGCAGGTAGCGATAGGGGCTGGTGCCAAACATCGCCCTGAAATCTCTCGACAATTGCCAGCGCCCGTGGCCCGTCACGGCCTCCAGATCGGCGAGCGAAAACTGGCCCTCGACCCGCGTATCAATATAGTCGCGGGCGCGGGAAGCGGCCGTCCGATTTACGATCGGCGCGGCGACAGCCACCTCGGCGGCCTGCTCCAGTGCCGTCGCGAGATCGTAAAGCGCATCCTCGAGTTCGAGGCCCGCCATCGGCCTGACCAGGTCCTCGAGCAGGGCCAGCACCGCGCGACGCAGCCGGGGGCACATTGAAACGCCGCTCGCAACGAAAGGCAGCGGACGCCCGTCCAGTATATTCAGAATATCGGCGGGAGCGACATAGGCGGTGCGGTAACTGAAGGGCCGTTCGTCGCCGGCGCGGCCGTCGTGCAACTCATCTGGATGGAGGATGACAAGCCCGCCGGGGAGCGAGTTGCGCGTGGAGCCGCGATAATCAAAGCGCTGCACGCCCGTCATCGTCATGCCGATCGCATAGGTATCGTGGCGATGAGGCGCGTAGGCCGCGCCAGCAAACAATGCCTCGACGCGATCGACCGGGCCGGGTGCCCTTACGAGCCGGAAGCCGGTCTCGGCGGTCACTTTGGCCCATTCCTCCTCCGACCGTCACGCCGCCTCTCCGGCCGGCTCCGACTCGGTCTATGGCGCGCGCGCTGGCTGTAAAGTTCGAGAGAACTATGGTGCCAGTTTACTCAATTCGACCGACAGGTCCATCTCCCGCATGTCCGCTTTCCACCCAAAGCGGACGTTTCGATCGCCCCCGGTCACTGTGTCTTTCAGCGGCCGGGCGGCGCCACCTCCCCTTGCCTCCGCACCCAGTTCTGCAATTCCTCCAGCCTTATCGCCTGTTCGGTGGCGATGACGCGCTGCTGGAGAGAAAGTCCGTGATCGCCGGCGGCTGCATCAGGTCCGCCGGCGGCGTCGGGAAGGACGGGCAGACCAGCGGGCCGTCCGGCGCCACCGGGATTCTCTGCGGCCGTTCGCTCGCGCAGGCGCAGAGCAGCGACGCGGCGATCGAGATCGCGGATGCGGTTTTGATATTCATTGGAAACCTCCTTGGTGACCTGGGTTTGGCGGCGTTCGACGTCGAGCGCGCGCGCCGCCATGTCGGCGCGGATATGCTCGGCGGCGGCGCGGACCTGCGCGGCGAACAGGGCGGCGGCCGCTTTCTCGCGCGCCAG
>DATDAU010000096.1:0-26318 GCA_036525215.1 Allosphingosinicella sp. | reverse complement strand
GATCCCGCCATCGCCCGCGTCTTCGGCCGCTCGGGCATCGAAGCCGTCACCCGCGCCGAAGGCATGCTGACCCTGAGCGAGATCAGCGGCGTCGACGTCGGCACCGCCATCCGCGCCGCCAGCCGAAGCATCGCCGAGATGACCGCCGATCTGGCGCGAATCGAGGCCCAGCTGCGCCAGCCCGGCCTCGGCGGCGACCAGAAAGCCGAACTCGAATATCAGGCGCAGCAATTGCGCGATTCGATCCGCGCCGCCCGCGACAATCGCGAGCAGCAGCAGGAGACGCTGGCGACGACGCCGATGGTCTTCGAATATGGTTCGGGCGACCTCGTCCCCGGTTTCGAGCAGCGGCCGACGATCCGGCAGGCCGCCGACCGGGCGATCGACAATTTCCTCCAGGCCGGGACTATCCTCCTGATCATCCTGGTGACGATCCTGCCCTTCGCGCTCGCGGGCGGCCTGATCTGGTGGCTGATCGTCCTCGCCCGTCGGCGCTGGTATCGCCGGCCCGAAACCCCGGCCGTGACCGCAACTGGATGACCGCCGCTAGCCGCCGGCTTCCTCGGGAGCCGGCGGCGGCTCGAAGATCGCGGCGGGCTCGGATTCGGCCTGGATCCGCACCTGGCCGAGCAGCCACTCGCGGAAGGCGGCGATCTTGGGCTGGTTGCGCCGGCCCTCGGGATAGACCAGCCAGTGGGCGCGGTCGGTGATGTGGACGCGCGGGAAGGGCTGGACCAGCCTCCCGGAGGCGAGCTCGGTCCGCCAGAACATCGGCGACATCATGGCGATGCCGGCGCCGGCGAAGGCGGCGTTCGCCTCCATCATCTGATTGTCCATGACCAAGCCGCGATCGGGCGGCGCATCGCCGATCATGACGCCTTCCGAGGCGAACCAGTCGCCCCACCAATCGTCGTTCGGACTGAGCCGCGGCACGTCGAGCAGCTGTTTGGGCCGTTCGAGGTGGTGGCGGGCGGCGAATTCGGGGCTGCATATTGGGCTGAAATTGAGCCGGAACATGAAATGGCATCGGAGGCCCGGCCAGTCGCCGCGGCCGACGCGGATCGCGGCATGGAATTCGCCGGTCGAGAAGTCGACCAGCCGGTTGTCGCTGCCCAGGCGGACGGCGAGATCGGGGTGGGCGACCTGGAAGGCGCCCAGCCGCGGCGCCAGCCAGGCGGCAGCGATGGTCTGGGCGGTGCTGATCGACAGCACCCCCTGGTCCTCAGCGACCAGCCCGGAAAAAGCGTCCTCCAGCGTTTCGAAGGCCGAGGCGACCAAAGGCGCGATTCGCCGGCCGGCGTCGGTCAGCGACACCCGGCCCTTGACCCGGGCGAACAGGGCCACGCCAAGCCGCTCTTCCAACAAGCGAATCTGATAGCTGACCGCTGCTTGGGTCATCCCCAGCTCGGCCGCCGCCTGGGTGAAATTCTGGCGGCGCGCGGCGGCCTCGAAGACGCGAACGGCGCTGAGCGGAGGCAGGCGGGCCATGGCGACGCCTATAAGGCAGGCTTATACATATTGTCCAGACTTTGGTTGGCGCCGGGCGAAGCGAACTGCCATTTCGACATCACGCCAAAGCCGATTTGGCCTGGAAATGGAAAGGACTTCGAAATGCGTGACGAACTCGACGGCCGCATGTGGGTCGATCACCACGATCAGTTCGGCGAATGGATCGACAGCGCGCTTCTGGCGCTTCGGTCCGGCCTCGGCAGGCTCGCCGCCTGGGACGGTTCCACCCACCAGCTGCTGGCGCTCGTTGCCGCCTTCGCGGTGACCGCGCTGACCTTCAACTCGACGGCCGCCTGAACAAGGCGGCCGACAGGAGAAAGATCATGCCCCTCTCGACCCACAATTACTTCGGAAGCGACACCGGCTTTCTGAACGCCGTCCGCGGCGCCACCCACACCATCCTCTACGCCTTGTGCAAGCTCAACGAGAAACAGTTCGAAGCGCCCTGGAATCCGCGCCCACCCCACTGCGGATAAGCCCCGGACACAGGCTCCAGGGGCTTTGAACTGGAGCGCATGGCGTCTATCCGCGAACAGCCCCTCGCGGAAAGGACGCCATGCGCGCATATGTGAAACCGCTTGCCCTGTTCTTCGCCGTGGCGTTAGCGGCGGATGCGATGAGCCAGCCAACTCCCCCGCGCGGCCGCGGCCCTGACGGCCTGATGGCCTGGCCCGATCTGCTCGAACGGCCCCGCCCCGCCCCCACCGCGACAATCCACTACGGCGCCGATCCGCTGCAGGTCGCCGATCTGTGGCTACCTGAGGGCGACGGCCCGCACCGGGTCGTGCTGATGGTCCATGGCGGCTGCTGGCAGACCGACATCGCCGACCGCAATATCATGAACTGGATTGCCGACGATCTGCGCCGGGGCGGCATCGCCGTCTGGAACATCGACTATCGCGGCGTCGACCGCCCCGGTGGCGGCTATCCCGGCACCTTCCAGGACGTGGCCGCCGCCGCCGACGCGCTGCGTGGCCAGGCCGCGGCCCGCCATCTCGATCTTTCGCGCATCGTCGCGGTCGGCCACAGCGCCGGGGGCCACCTCGCTTTGTGGCTGGCCGGCCGTCCGAAGCTGCCGGCGGGATCGCCGCTGCGCAGCGGCGATCCGCTGCCGATCCACGAAGTGATCAGCCTGGGCGGCCTTCCCGACCTCGAGGAAACCGGCCGCTCGGACAATGGCTGCGGTACCGAAGTTGTCGGCCGGCTGGTCGGCGGCGGCGGCGCCTCTCGGCCCGATCCCTTCGCCGACACCTCGGTGCCGCGCCTTGCCCCGCTCGGCGTGCCCCAGGTGCTGATCAACGGCAACCAGGACCGGATCATCCCGATCCCCTTCGCCGAGGGCTATGCCCGGCCGATGCGCGCCGCCGGTGACGCGGTGCGGGTCCGAATGCTCGACCGCACCGGCCATGTCGAACTGGTCGCGCCCGGGACCGACGCCTGGATTACCACTGTCGGAGAGATCCAGCGCGCCCTGGGGGTGCATCCGGCATGACCTTCACCTGCGCCGAAGCCAAAGCCGCCGACGCCGCCGATTCGCTGCGCCATCTGCGCGACCGCTTCCACGTCCCCGAGGGGCTGATCTACCTCGACGGCAATTCGCTGGGCGTCCTGCCCAGGGCGGCAGTGGCGCGCCAGGACGAGGTCGTCCGCGAGGAATGGGGCGAGCAGCTGATCCGCAGCTGGAACAGCCGCGACTGGATCGGGGCGCCGCAGCGGATCGGGGCGAAGATCGCGCCCTTGATTGGGGCGAAGCCGAACGAAGTGATCGTCGCCGATTCGACCTCAGTCAATCTGTTCAAATTGCTGGTCGCGGCGGCGCGGCTGTCGGACCGGCCGGTCCTGCTTTCGGAAAGCGGCAATTTCCACACCGATCTCTACATAGCCGACGGTGCTGCCGACCTGCTCGGACTCGAGTTCGACATCGCCCCGCGCGCCGAGATCGAAGGCCGGATCGGCGATCGCACCAACGTGCTGCTGCTCACCCATGTCCACTACAAGACCAGCGAACGGTTCGACATGGCCCGGATCACCGCCAAGGCGAAGGCCGCCGGCGCGATGGCGATCTGGGATTTGAGTCACAGCGCCGGCGCGGTGCCGCTCCACCTCAACGAGGCCGGGGCCGAGCTCGCCATCGGCTGCGGCTACAAATATCTGAACGGCGGCCCCGGCGCCCCGGCCTTCCTCTACATCGCCGAGCACCTCCAGGAGAAGATGGTCAGCCCGCTGCGCGGCTGGATGGGCCATGCCCGGCCCTTCGCCTTCGTCGACGATTATGCGCCGGCCGCCGGCATCGACCGCTTCCTCGCCGGCACCCCGGCGATCCTCAACATGATCGCGCTCGAATCGGGGATCGAGGCCTTCGAGGGCGTGACCATGGAGCGGCTTTGGACCAAGTCGCGCGCCATGTTCGACGTCTTCCACGCTCTGATGGAGCAGCGCTGCCCCGAACTCGTCTGCATCACCCCGCGCGGCGAGGATGCGCGCGGCAGCCACATCAGCTTTGCCCATCCCCATGCCTTCGAAATCTGCCAGGCGCTGATTGCCGACGAGGTGATCGGCGATTTCCGCGCCCCCGACGTCATCCGCTTCGGCCTCACCCCTCTCTATCTCCGCTTCGAGGACATCTGGATCGGCATCGACCGGCTGGCGCGGATCATGGAGAGCGAGACCTGGCGCGACCCCCGGTTCGCGGTGCGCGGCAAGGTCACCTAGACCGCAACGCCCGCCTCCACTATAGAGCCGCCTTCCGCCGCCCCGGTCCGTGGGGCGCGTGTCCCTGAAGCCAGAGGCCTGTCTATGTCCCGTCGCCGCATGATCTACGAGGGCAAGGCCAAGATCCTCTACGAGGGCCCCGAGCCGGGCACCCTGATCCAGTATTTCAAGGACGACGCGACCGCGTTCAACGCCCAGAAGAAGGGCACGATCGCCGGCAAGGGCGTGCTCAACAACCGCATCTCCGAGCATATCTACACTTTGCTCGGCACGATCGGCATCCCGACCCACTTCATCCGCCGCCTCAACATGCGCGAGCAATTGATCCGCCAGGTCGAGATCGTTCCGATCGAGGTCGTCGTCCGCAACGTCGCCGCCGGCACCCTGTCGCAGCGCCTCGGCATCGAGGAAGGCACTCAGCTGCCGCGGACGATCATCGAATATTATTACAAGGACGACGCGCTCGGCGATCCGATGATCGCCGACGAGCATATCGCCTGCTTCGGCTGGGCAACCCAGGAGGAAATGAACGACATCGCCGACATGGCGATAAGGGTGAACGACTTCCTGTGCGGCCTGTTCGCGGCGATCGGTATCCGCCTGGTCGACTTCAAGCTCGAGTTCGGCCGGCTGTGGGAGAACGACTTCGCTCGCATCATCCTCGCCGACGAGATCAGCCCCGACGGCTGCCGCCTGTGGGACATGACCACCAACGAGAAGCTCGACAAGGACCGCTTCCGCCGCGACCTCGGCGGCGAAGCCGAGGCCTATCAGGAAGTCGCGCGGCGGCTCGGCCTGCTGCCCGAAGGCGAGGCGAGCAGCGTGCTCGATCTGGAAAGCCACCGCCAGAAGCGCGGCAAGTAGGCGACGGCGAAGCCGTTGCAGGTACGGGCCTTTATCGCCTAGCTCTTCGCCAGGGACCCGTTTGGGTCGGCGGCGCGGAGTGTTCCTTGGCTCACGACCATCATCACGGCCACGCCCACCACGGCCACAGCCATGGTCACCACGGCCATCACCATCATCCGGCCGATTTCGGCCGGGCCTTTGCGATCGGCATCACGCTCAACCTCGGCTTCGTCGTCGTCGAGGCGCTATACGGTCTCCAGGCCAATAGCATGGCCCTGCTCGCCGACGCCGGCCACAATCTCTCGGACGTGCTCGGCCTCGCCACTGCCTGGGGCGCGGCGATATTGTCGAAGCGGCCGCCGACCAAGAGGTTCAGCTACGGCCTTCGCGCCTCGTCGATCCTGGCGGCGCTGGCCAATTCGCTGGTCCTGATCGTCGCCGTCGCGCTGATCGCCTATCATGCGATCATCCGCCTGATCATTCCGGACCTGGTCGAGGGCGAAACCGTCACCATCGTCGCCGGCATCGGCATCGTCATCAACGCCGCCACCGCGCTCATGTTCGCGCGCGGCCGGCGCAGCGATATCAACGTCCGCGGCGCCTATCTCCACATGGTCGCCGATGCCGTCGTCTCGGCCGGGGTGGTGGTGGCGGGCATCGCGATCTCGGCGACCGGCTGGCTGTGGATCGACCCGATCGTCAGCCTGGCGGTGGCGGGCCTGATCTTCCTCGCCGGCGCCGATTTGCTGCGCGATTCGGTGACGATGGCGCTGGCCGGCGTGCCGCGCGGCATCGACCCGGAGAAGGTGGAGGCGCATCTCGCCGGCCTGCCCGGTGTCGCGCGCATCCACGACCTCCACATCTGGCCGATGAGCACGACCGAATTCGCGCTAACCGCCCATCTGGTCATGCCCGGCGGGTTCCCCGGCGACCCGTTTCTCGCGGAATGTTCGCGCGAAATCGCCCACCATTTCGGAATCACCCATTCGACCCTGCAGATCGAGATCGGCGGCGCGTGCGAGCTTGAGGCGAACCCGCCCCACGGCACGGCGAGCGGCTGCTGAAATGAAAAGGCCCCGCCGTTTCCGGCGAGGCCTACGGCCTTTGCGGCCTCTCCCTAGCTTGAAACTCTGATCAGCGCGCGGCGGTGGTCGGTCCGCCGACGGCGGCGGCGGTCGCCGGACGGACCGCGACCTGAACGACGGTGGGCTGGGTCATGAAGGGGATCGGATTGACGGCGCGGCCGTCGATGCGGACTTCATAGTGAAGGTGGTTGCCGGTGGAGCGGCCGGTCGAGCCCATCAGGCCGATCAGCTCGCCGCGGCGGACACGCTGGCCGGGGACGGCGATGCGGCGCGAAAGGTGACCGTAGCGGGTCTGGATGCCCTGGCCGTGGTCGATCTCGACCAGATTGCCGTAGCCGCCATTGTTCCATTCGGAACGGCCGATGATGCCGTCGGCGGTCGCGTAGACCGGGGTGCCGTAGGCGCCCGCGAGGTCGATGCCGCCGTGCATGGCGGCGCGGCCGCGGAAGGGATCGGAGCGGACGCCGAAGCCGCTGGTGAAGTTTACCGAGGCCTGGATCGGACGGGCCGACGGAATGGCGGAGACGCCGGACTGGAGCTGCTCAAGCGCGCGCCAGCTGGTGAAGAGGGCGAGGAAGCGGGGATCGGCATTGTCGGCGGCGGTCGGGACCGGCTCGTAGGGGCCGCCCATGCCGATGGCGCGAGCCTGATGGAAGCGGGTCGGGGTGAGGCCAAGCTGGCGAAGCGTCGCCGCGGTCTGGCGATAGCGCTGGCGCGTGATCTGCTGGGCGCGCTCGACCATCGCGGTCTGCATGCCCTCGACCTCGTCGAAGCTGTCCGACATTGCCTGGGCGGCGGCGTTGGTCGGCTCGGGGGCGGCCTGGGGCAGCTCGGCGGCGAGACGCTCGACGCTGGCATTGCCCGACATCATTTCCTCGAGGAATTGCTGGCGGCGGGCCAGCGTTTCGGCGCGTGCGGTGACGGCGGTGCGCATCGCGGCGACGTCCGCTTCCATCGCCGTGACCCGGCGCTGCATCTGGGCGACATCGCCGTTCATCGCCGATACGGCGGTGAAGGTGGCGAACAGCGACCATGCGAGCAAAAGAAAGACCGCCGAAGCGGCCGCCATCTGGACCTTCGCGCCGATCGTGAATCGACGAAGGCTCTTGCCGTCATGCAGGAAAAGATCGCGCGGTTTGAAGACGTTATGGAACCTGGCGGACAGCCGGGCGTTCGCGCTCAGTAGATTGCTCGTCATATTTTCCCCGCGCGCCCTTAACTCGACTCATGCGATCACGCCCGGCGATCGCTTGAAAATTGAAGGGCCACTGCCCCGGCTATTGTTCGTTCGGAAGATGCCCACCCAAACTCTGGGCCGGAGAATGTTAAGCAAGTTCGACCGGGGCAACCCCTAGGTACAAATCCCGGGACAAACCGGCTTCGTCGCGGGCTGAGTCGTTGAACGGCGGCTTAACGGTCCCGCGGAAGTGAAGCCGAATCAGCTTTCGCCACTGATCGGCGACTTCGAATCCCCGGGATTCGCAACCACGCTTGAACCAGCGCGTGCCCGCCGCGACGTGGCGAATCTCGTCGCGGTAGATTCGGCCCAATATCACCGCCGAACGATGGTCGCCGGCGCGCTCCAGCGAGGCGACGATCGCCGGCGTGACGTCGAGCCCCCGCGCCTCCAGCACCATCGGCACCACCGCCAGCCGGGCAAGGATATCGTGCGCGGTTTCCGCCGCCGCTTCCCACAAGCCGTCATGGGCGGGAAGCGCGCCGTAGCACGAGCCGAGCGCGCGCAGCCGGCGGTCGAGCAGGGCGAAATGCATCGCCTCGTCGGCGCCCACCCCGACCCAGTCGTCGACGAACGCGCGCGGCAGGCCGGCGCCGAATCGACCGGCCATGTCGAAGGCCAGGTCGATCGCGGAGAATTCGATATGGGCGAGCGCGTGGAGCAGCGCGATCCGGCTGCGCTCCGACCCCGCCTTGCCGCGCTTGGGCATGCGCGTCGGCGGCAGCAGCAAAGGCCGTTCGGGCCGCGCCGGTTTGTCCGGCATCGCCGCGTCGAATGCATGCGCCAGGGCGCCGGTGCGCCAGGCCCGCATCGCCGCTCGCGCGGCCTTCACCTTCGCCGCCGGTTCGGCGGCGAGGAGGACATCACGGCAGGCGACGGCGATGCTGGTCATGGCTCTTTTCTCTTCATCGCGGGGGCTGTACCGGCGGCTGCGATCGGGGAGAAGAGAAGATGAGTTTCACCGCCAGGATCCTGCTGCTCGGGTCGGGCGAGCTGGGCCGCGAATTCGCGATTTCGGCCAAGCGCCTCGGCGCCTACGTCATCGCCTGCGATTCCTATGCCGGCGCGCCGGCGATGCAGGTGGCGGACGAATGCGAGGTCTTCTCGATGCTCGATGCCGACGCGCTGCGCGCCGCGGTCGAACGGCACCGGCCCGATCACGTCGTCCCCGAGATCGAGGCGATCCGCACCGAGGAATTGCAGGTGCTGGAAATGGAAGGCTGGTCGATCATTCCGTCGGCCCGCGCCGCGGCGATGACGATGAACCGCGACGCCATCCGCACCCTCGCGGCGGACGAGCTCGGCCTGCGCACCTCGCACTACCGCTTCGCCGAAAGCCTCGACGAGGTCCGAGGCGGCGTCGCCCAGGTCGGCTTGCCCTGCCTCGTCAAGCCGGTCATGTCCTCGTCGGGCAAAGGTCAGTCCATGGTCCGCACCGAAGCGGAGATCGAAGCCGCCTGGGCCTATGCCGTCGCCAACATGCGTGGCGACCGGCCGCGGGTGATCGTCGAGGAATATATCGACTTCGACTATGAGATCACCCTGCTCACCGTCCGCACCAGGGACGGCCTCGTCTTCTGCCCGCCGATCGGCCATCGCCAGGAACGGGGCGACTATCAGGAAAGCTGGCAGCCGATGGCGATGTCGGACCAGGCGCTGGCGGCGGCGAAGGCCATGGCCGGAAAGGTGGTCGACAACCTTGGCGGTTACGGCATCTTCGGCGTCGAATTCTTCGTCGCCGGCGACGAGGCGATCTTTTCCGAGCTGAGCCCGCGTCCGCACGACACCGGCATGGTCACCCTCATTTCCCAGAGCCTTTCCGAATTCGATCTTCACGCCCGGGCGATATTGGGCCTGCCCATCCCCGAAATCCGGCTTCACGGGCCGTCGGCTTCGGCGGTGATCCTCGCCGACCGCGACTCCGACTGCTTCCGCTACGTGGGACTCGCCGACGCGCTGGCGCTCGGCGGCCGCGATGCCGAGGTGGACATACGCATCTTCGGCAAGCCCCTGACCCGCAAGCATCGGCGGATGGGCGTGGCGCTGGCGCGTGCGGCCGACACCCTGGAAGCGCGGGCCTACGCCGCCCAGGCCGCGGCCCGGATAAGCATCGACTACTTGCCTTCGTCGGGGGTCGGCACCGGTTCGGAAGGTTCCCCCTCAGGCTCCACCGAAGGTGCGGCGGCCGGCTCCGCCTCGTCGTCGGGCACCTTGAGCGCGGCCGCGCCAGGGGCGTCGGCAGCGCCCTCCTCGATCGGATAGTGCATATAGCGCTCGATCGCCGCGGGACGGCTGCTCACCTGGCCCGGCGGCCAGGGCGGCAGTTCGGTGGTCGGCGACCCATCGCGCCAATAGGGTCCGCCTGCGCGCATCGCCGGCGGATCGGAATAGGGATAGACATAAGCCGCCGACCCGCAATTGGCGCCGCAATCCGCGGCCATCGCCGCCTGGCCGCTGTCCCAGCCATAGGCCGAAGCGAATCCGTCCGAGGTCTGCGCCGCATTGGGATCCACCGCCCGCACCGGCTCGATCGGTTCGAAGTACAGAGGGTTGATCTCGCCGATCGCACCCTGGCCGAGCAGCACGCCGGCGAGGGCGGCGACCAGCGAACCGACGGCGAGGGCGAGCGCGGCATTGACCCGACCGCGCATCCGGGCGGCCCGCTCGCGCGGCGAAATCGGCCGATGCGACCTCACCGCGGTCACGGCAATCCCCGCGCCGCCGCCAGCACCGCCTCGGCATGGCCGGCGACCTTCACCTTGCGCCAGATCCGGGCGACCGTGCCGTCGCGGTCGATCAGGAAGGTGGCCCGCTCGATGCCCATGTATTTGCGGCCGTAGAGGCTCTTCTCGCCCCACACGCCGAAGGCTTCGCAGACGCTTCCGTCGAGGTCCGAGGCGAGCTTGACCTGGAGATCGTATTTCTTGGCGAATTTGGCATGGCTGGCGACGTCGTCCTTGGAAATGCCGAGGATCCACGCGCCCGCTTTCTCGAATTCGGTCGCGAGCGCGGTGAAATCCTGGGCTTCCCGGGTGCAGCCGGAGGTATCGTCCTTCGGATAGAAATAGAGGACGAGCTTCTGACCCTTGAAATCGGCCGGGCTTACGGTCTCTCCGTCCATGCCGGTGAGGCTTACGTCGGGTACGCGATCGCCTTCGGTCAGCATGCGAGTCTCCAGCTTCTGACGGCTGTAAACGATGTGACGGGCGAAAGGCTGCACCGCAAGCTTCAACGCGAAAAGGGGGGACCGGCGACTGACGCCGCCGCTTCCCGCTCGCGATCCAGGGTTCGCACTCGGTGCCGGAGCTGGCCGTGATCGGCCGGGGAAGGTGGCTGGATAGGAGAGCGCCGAAGGGCGGGCCCCGGTAGCCCGTCCGAGGTGCTCGACGCCGCCAGCCGCCTTCCCCGGCCGACCGCAAAGCGGCGGGCTGTCCTTTGCCGCCCGGAGTCGTCCCTCGATCGGTCCCGATGAACATTCATCGCTCCCTCCTCGCTCCTAGCCGGACAACAAATGCCAACCCGTCACGACCACCTCTGGCACCGAGTGCGAACCCTATTGGACGCTGGGCACGATCCTCAGGCGCTTGTTCGGATAATCGATCGTCACCGCCATGCCGGCGAGCGCCAGCGAACCGATCGCGCCGGGGCTCGCCGCCGACGGGAAGCTGACCGCGGTGACCGGCAGACGGGTGGCGCCGACGCTGACCGGCGCGGTGAGATCGCGTTCCTGGATGACGATCTCCTGGCTGACCGTGCGCGCGCGGCCGATATTGCGCGTCTCGCCGCTGGTCGGCAAAGCGGCGGCGATCTCCGCGGGCAGCGCCAGCGGCCGGACGGTGTTGCCGGTGTCGAGATGGACGGGATGGACGGCGTCGCCGATGCGGAGCGGCAAGGTGATCAGGACTCCGCGATCCAGGGTGAAGTCGACGACGTCGCGGCCGTTCGCCGCCGGCAACGTTCCGCGGCCGGCGGCAAGCCGCAGCCGGCCGTAATCGATGGTCAGCAGCAGGTTTTCGAAGAAGCCGATGCCGACGATGCCGTCGATGTTCGAGCCGCGCGGCCCGGCCAGGCTCAGCGCCGACGCGCTGACGCCGGAATAGGTGAGGCCGCCGAGCGTGACGCTGTCGACCCGGTAGAGCGGCAGCGTGACCGGGTTTCGTCCCGATGGATCGCCCGCCCGAACCTCGCCGACCTGGGCGAGGCCGAGCGCGGTGGCCAAGGCCGGCGTGACCCGCAAATAGCCGGCCGCGCCAGTGTCGACGCCGAAGCGAAAGGGACCCCGGCCGTTCACCATGATCGAAACCACCGGCATGCCGCCGGCCAGCTCGATGGCGAGGTCGGCGCGCTCGCCGGTCATCGCCGGCGGCGGCGGCCGCATCATCCGCATCACCGGCTGCGGCCCGGTGGCGGGCGGCGGCTGCTGCGCCTGCAACGGCGCGAGCGCGGACAACAAGGCCGCCCCCAGGATCAAATCCTTGCTCTTCACTTCACTCTCCCGATCTTCACTCTTGCACTTCCTGCGTCGACAATTCGGCCTCGATCCGCTCGGCGATCGGGCGGGCTTCGGCCGCGGCCTCGAACCGCTCGAGCGCGGCGAACAGGTCGGCGCCGCTCTCCTCGAACATGGCGGCGAAGGCGCGGGCGATGGCGCGCGCATGGTCGGCGAGCCGGTCGGCCTCGGCCGCGCCCTTGCGGGTCAGGGCGATCAGTCGGCGGCGATTGTCTTTGGGATCGGTAGCGTCGCGGACCAGCCCGGCGGCGGCCAGAGCGGCGGCCAGCTTGATGATCAGGGGATGACTTAGGCGAAGCCGATAGGCGATTTCGGTGATCCCTGTGGGTCCGTTGTCGCGGAGCAGCAGCAGGGTCGATCCGGACCGGGCCGGGCTCTTGAACCCATGGCGGCCGAGCGCTTCGGCCGAGCCTTCCAGGATCAGCTCCGAGGCACGCCTCAGCCGATGCGCCAGGAAGGGAAGACCCAGGGAGCGGACGAAATCCTGTTCCATGCCATGATCCGTAACCAGTTACGTTATCAATTACGGACCGTGCGGCTGAACGGCCAATGAATGCGGGAGATCAGGCCTGCCCGGAGACCTCCAGCCACAGCCGCCGGACGGTGGCGCGCGCGTCGTCGTGCGCGGCGCGGAGGGCGTCCCAATCGTCGAGGCCGCAGGCGCGGGCGACCAGGGCCCGGCTCGCTTCGGGCGGGATCGCCGAACTGGGCGAGACCAGCCTCAGGATGACCAGGATGCGGGTCAGCAGCCGCAACGCCGGATCCACCTCGCCGCCGATCAGGCCGACCGCCGCAAGATCGGCGATGGCGTCTTCGAGATGGGGTTGGAGGCCGATCCGGTGGCGAAGCTGGAGGACATGGACGGCGAATTCGAGGTCGATCAGCCCGCCCTCGCCGCGCTTTATGTCGAACGGGCCGTCGGCCGGCTTGTGCCGGTTCATCTCGCCCCGCATCCGCACCGCGTCGGCGACCAGCCGGGCCGGATCGCGTTCCATCCGCAGCACCGAGCCGATCGCCGCCTCGAGCGCGGCCCGCCCCGCTTGCGAACCGTAAACCGGCCGCGCCCGGGTGAGCGCCATATGCTCGTAGGTCCAGGCCTGCGCGCTTTGATAGGCGGCGAAGCTTTCGAGGCTGATGGCGAGCAGCCCGTCGGTGCCCGAGGGGCGAAGCCGCGTATCGACGTCGTAGAGCGGCCCGGCGGCGGTGGCGACGCTGAGCGCGGCAGTGACCCGCGGCGCCAGACGGTTGAAATAATCGGTGGCCCTGAGCGGCCGGGGGCCATCGGATTCGCCTTCATGGCTGCCGCTGAACAGATAGATGAGGTCGAGGTCCGAGGCGAAGGTCAGCGCCTCGCCGCCGAGCCGGCCGAGTCCCAGGATCAGCAGCTCCGATCCCGGCACCTTGCCGTGACGCGCCGCGAATTCAGCGGTCGCGGCCTCGGCGAGGACTCCGATCGCCGCCTCGGCGACCCGCGAATAGCCTTCTGCGACGTGGATCGGATCGCTCTGTGCCACGACCAGCTGGACGCCGAGGGCGAAGCGCCGCTCGTTGACCCGCCGTCGCACCCGGTCGAGCAGCAATTGATAATCCTCGCCGCCGCGCTCGGGCCGGGCGAAATCGACGCTCAGCGCCTCGACCGACGGGGCCGGATCGAAGGCGCTGGCGTCGATCAGGCCATCGAGCAGATGGGGGCGGCGACCGAGCTGCTCGGCCAGAGCCGGCGCGTGGCTGAGAATGGCGGCGAGATGCTGGATCAGGCCCGGCCGCGCCTCGAGCAGCCGGTAGAAATTGATGCCGGTGGGAAGGCCCAGGATCAGATCCTCGAAGCGGTGGATCGCCGCCAGCGGATCGGGCGCGACGGCGAGCGCGGCGACCAACTCGGGCAGCATCGCCTCGAAGGCTTCCCGCGCCGGGTTGGTGCGCAGCGATCGGACCTTGCCCGAACGCCATCCCTCGATCCGGGCACGGACGGTCGCCGGGTCGGCGAAGCCGGCGGCGGCGAGCGCGGCTTCCAGCGCCGGCGCGTTTTCGGGAAGGCGCGCGGCCTCGCCCGGATCCAGGGTCGCGTAGATGGCGTCGACCCGCGCGACATGGGGCGCGAGCAGGTCGAGCAGGGCGACGCCGTCGGCAAGGCCGTGGAGCCGGGCGGCGGCGTCCAGCGCATCGGCGTCGGCGGGGAGACTGTGGGTCTGGCGGTCGTCGACCATCTGCAGACGATGCTCGATCGTGCGCAGCAGGCGATAGGCCTCCGCCAGAGCGGGCGCTTCGTCCGCCTCGATCCGCCCTGCCCCGGCCAGGGCCGCGATCGCGTCGAGGGTGGCCGGCGCGCGCAACTCGGGCTCGCGTCCGCCATGGATGAGCTGGTGGATCTGGGCGAAGAATTCGATCTCCCTGATGCCGCCGCGCCCGCGCTTGAGGTCGAAGCCCGGACCGAAGGCCTGGCCTTGCGCATAATGGTCGCGGATCCGCCGCGAGATCGAGCGTATTTCCTGGATCGCGCCGAAATCTAGCGAGCGGCGCCAGACGAACGGGTGGATCGCCTCCATGAAATAGCGGCCGAGGGCGGCGTCGCCGGCGGCCGCCCGGGCGCGGATAAAGGCCGCCCTTTCCCAAGGCAAAGCCGAGGATTCGTAATAGCTGATCGCCGCGTCGACCGGCAACACCAGGGGAGTCACTTCCGGCGACGGCCTCAACCTCAGATCTATGCGGAAGGCATAGCCGTCCTCGGTCCGCTTCTGCAGGATCTCGACGATCCGCTGGCCGATCCGGAGCGCCGCCTGCTCGGGCTCCTCGCGCGCCTTTCGCGGCAGGCGCTCCGGATCGTAAAGGAAGATGAGGTCGAGATCGGACGAATAATTGAGCTCGCGGCTGCCCAGCTTGCCGAGCGCGATGATGGCGAAGCCGGCCGCCGGCGCGTCCGGCGTCCGCTCCGCGACCGCCGCCGCCAGCGCCCGTTCGAGCTGCCGGTCGGCGAGCTCCGAAAGCGGGCCGACCACGGCCTCGAACTGCAGGGCGCCGGCGAGATCGGCGATGCCGAGTGCCAGCGCGACCGCGCTTCGCTCGCAACGGACCGCGGCCATGACGTCTTCTTTTTCGCCAAGCGCCCTTGCGGCGGCGAGCGCACTCTCCATATCGCCCCGGGCGAGCGGAACGGCCACGTCCGGCAGGCGATCGAGCTGGAATTGAAGGAAGGGCGAGTCCCGCCGCGCTCGCGCGATCGCGGCCTCAAATGGCTGAGCCTTCACTGTTTCCGTCATACAACAGGCCGTCTTCAATCCATTGATCGCGCGCAACGATTGCAACTTGCAACCGTAACACACGTTAGACTGACTGTGAGGAAATGGAATTCAACCATGAAGGCCCAAAGCGGTAATTCAAAGCGCAGGTTCGTGAGGGTGGCTCCGCCTACCGTTCACGCCGGCGTGGGCGATGCCTTGCGCCAGGCCTATCGCATGGACGGCGAGATCCGCTCGCTGAAGCCCTTCGAGGATCTGCTGCTCCTGCTCGACCGGCCGCTGCCGCGGCCCTAGCTCTCGCTATCGGCCAGATCGTCGGGATCGCGGTCCCGGCTGAGCTCGTCCACTTCGTCCATGATCGTCTGCAGCGCAGTCTGGTTGTCCGGCGTGCGATGCGAGCGGCGTGACGGCAACTTGCCGTCGTTGAGCAAGTTCTCGAGCGCCACGCGGCCGCGCGCCACCCGGCTCTTGATCGTCCCAACCGCGCATCCGCAAATCTCGGCCGCCTCTTCATAGGCGAAGCCGCCAGCGCCGACGAGGATCAGGGCTTCGCGCTGCGGCTGCGGCAAGTGAAGTAGGGCGCGCTGCATGTCGCCGAGCTCGATATGGCGGTCCTGGCTGGCCGGCGCGGCGAGCAGCTTCGAGGCGGTGAGCTCGTCCCACTCGCCCTTGAAGCGGGCGCGCCGCATCTGTGAGAGGAACAGGTTTCTGAGGATGATGAAGGTCCAGGCACGCATGTTGGTGCCGGCCTGGAAACGCTTGCGGGCCGCCCATGCCTTCAGCAGGGTTTCCTGGACGAGATCGTCAGCGAGATCGCGGCTGCCCGACAGCGAGCGGCCGAAGGCGCGCAGGTGAGGAATGACCTGGGCCAGTTGTTCCTTGAACTCGTTGTCGGGGAGCGGGGCCCATTCGCCGCCGTCCCGTTCGACCTCGTTCATCTGCGCCGGCTTTTCGCCCGCCATTACGCTGCCCCTAAGCCAATCATGTTACCGATGCTCGGCCCGCGCCGGACGGCGCCGCCGCACTCCGAAGATAGGAATCAACGCCAGATAAGCAACACGACGATGAATGCCACGATGACCAGTCCCAGGCCCCAGCCCAGGATATAGCGCGTCATGTGGGGGGTGGAGCCCGCCCGCGCATTGTCGGTGCTGATATGCTCGGGCTCTTCATCCATAAGGCGTGTTCGATCCTGCGCGAGTTCCATTCGTTACAGGGCCAACGTCTGCTTGGCCCGCCAGTTCCGCCTCCGGTCAGGCGGGAACCGTCGCCGTGTCGAAAAACAGCGCCTGGGCGATCGCCGCCTTCACCGTCGACCGCTGGAACGGCTTGGTGATCAGGAAGGTCGGCTCGGGCCGGGTGCCGGTCAGCAGCCGCTCGGGGAAGGCGGTGATGAAGATCACCGGCACGCTGAATTCGGCCAATATGTCCTTGACCGCGTCGATCCCCGAACTGTCGTCGGCGAGCTGGATGTCGGCGAGCACGAGCCCGGGCCGCTTTGCCATCGCCTGGCTCACCGCCTCGTCGCGGGTGACGGCGACGCCGGTGACGTTGTGTCCGAGATCGCGGACGATGGTCTCGATATCCATGGCGATGATCGGCTCGTCCTCGATGATCAGGACGTCAGCGCGGGTCTGGCGCTCGATCTCGGCCAGCGCCTCGGTGACCAGGGCCTCGACCTCGTCGGGCCCGGCGCCGATCAGATAGCCGGCGTCCTCGGGCGTGAAGCCCTCCATCGCCGTGAGCAGCAGCGCCTGCCGGGAAAGCGGCGTGATCCGGGCCAGCCGCGCCTGGGCGATATTCTCGGCGGGGTTGCCATCGTCGTGGCCGGGATCCTCCTCGATGCTGGCCGACGACCAGATGGCGTGAAAGGTGCGGTAAAGGCCGAGTCGGGGATCGACGTCGCGCGGAAACGAATCCGGCGCGGCGACGATCGCCTCGAGCGTGGCCCGGACGAAGGCGTCGCCATGGGACTGCGCGCCGGTGAGGGCGCGGGCATAGCGGCGAAGGAAGGGAAGGTGCGGCGCGAGTTCCTGACCTAGCGACATGTTCGAAGCGACTCCTTCAAAAGCGAACGGACCTATTGGGTTGGCGCCCGCACTTATGCAACCGCAACGGACCTGGCAGACCGGTTAAATTTGGTCGAACCCCGTCCTCGCGCCAGAGTGGAACAATCGTCGGAGTTTTTTGTTTCCAACCCCGCGCGGTCTCATTTAACGGGGACCGCCGATAATGTGCGTCTGTTCAGCGGGGCGGCTGCGCTGAAACCTGATCGGGACCTGCGAATTCCTGTCGCGGGCGCGGCGGCCGTAAGGGGTGATCGAATTTGTCCGACGCTAAGGGTACACAAAAATCGAAGGGCAAGAAGCGTCTGCCGGCCGGCGACGTCGGCGCCGCCTTGCGCTCCGTCTACGACCGCGCCGTCAGGGAAGAAATCCCCCCCGAAATGCTCGATCTCCTCGGCAAGCTCGGTTAAACCGGGCAATCTCATGGCGACAGCGTCATTGTGAGCGACGAGGTGACGACGGGGCTCGAATCCCATTGGCGTCGCCTTCCCACCGGCCTCAAGATGCTGATCATCCTCAGCATCGGCCTGCTGCCGCTGGGAATCATCGCGATCATGGCCTCGGTCGACAGCGCCCGCGCCAGCCGCGCCAAATCGGGCGTTGAAGCGAAGGCTTTGCTGGCCGTCCATGTCCAGCGCTACACCAGCGCCGTATCGCGCAACACTTACACGATCCGCGCCGCGCGCGACGCCATCATCGAGGCGCGCGATCCGGCCGGCATCTGCGCGCGCACGCTCGGCCGGCTCGCCCGCTACCCCAACACGCCGGGCCGCTTCGCCCTGTTTGGCGGCGAAGCGACGCCGCGTTGCGTCACTGGCGGCTTCGCCCCGCCGCTCGCGCCGCCGGCAAGGGGCCAGGTCGCCCGCGTCTTCATCCGGCCCGGCGGCGAGTTGATGGATGTCTTCCTCTACGATCCGTCGGGGGCGATCGAAGGCATCGCCGAATTCCGGCGCGAGACGATCGCGGCCGTCGTCGACAACCCCCCGATGGACGGCAATTTCGCTCTCGAACTGGTCCAGGGCGACCGCGTGATGGCGCTGCGCAACGGCGCGCAACCCAGCAGCCTCGAGGGCGAGACCACCACCGATTTCCCCTTCGCCCAGGGCCAGTTCGTCCTGCGCCTGCGCAGCGCGGCGCCGGAAGTGACGGCCAGCGATCTGCTCGCCATCCTGTCGCCGGTGCTGATGTGGCTGTGGGCGTCGCTGGTCGGCTGGCTCATCGTCCAGCGCCTGCTGCTCCAGCCGCTGAGGCGAATCCAGAACGTGATCTCGGCATACAGGCCGGGCGACAGCGGCATCGACCTGCTCAGCATCCGCAGCCCGGCACGCGAGATCTCGGCGCTTGGCGAGGCCTTCGATCGCGTCACCCGCACCGTCTACCACCACGAAGCCGAACTCGAGGCGGCGGTGTTCCGGCAGACCCGGCTGGTTCGCGAAGTCCATCACAGGGTGAAGAACAACCTCCAGGTCGTCGCCTCCTTGCTCAACCTCCACGCCCGCGGCGCGACCGGCGACGACGTGGCCGCGGCCTATGCCTCGATCCAGCGCCGGGTCGACGCGCTCGCCGTCGTCCACCGCAACCATTATGCCGAGCTCGAGGATAATAAGGGGGTCGCGCTCAAGCCGCTGATTTCGGAGCTCGCCGCCAACCTTCGCGCCAACGCGCCGGCCCGCGCGACCTCGATGCAGATCCGGCTCGACATCGGGTCGTTCTACGCTACCCAGGACGTCGCCGTGTCGGTCGCCTTTCTTGTCACAGAGATCGTCGAGTTCGGAATGCTGTGCGGCGCCAACATCGTCTCGGTCGCGCTCGACGCCGACGAGCCCGGCGGCGCCCGCCTGTCGGTCGAAGTCGATGCGCTGGCCGGCGACGTCGACTGCGACCCGGCGTTGCAGGAGCGCTTCGACCGGATCATCACCGGCCTCGCCCGCCAGCTGCGCTCGACGCTCACGCGGGACGCCGACCTCGGCCTCTATTCGGTCCGGATAACGGTCGTGGACGACGACGACCGGGCCTGAGAATTTCCTGCGCTTGACCCCCCGCTCAATCGCGCCAATTGTCCGCGCGATTTTCCGAGGAGTTCGTCCATGCGCCTTGTCCTGCTCGCCACCGCCGCCTTGTTCACCGCCACCGCCGCCCTTGCCCAGACCGCCGCTCCGTCGACTCCCGACCGCTGGCACGCCAAGGCGCGCGAAATCTACACCCGCGCGGTCAACACGCCGACGGTGCAGGGCCGGGGCCAGGTGCCAGCTCTGGCCGCCTATCTCCAGGAGCAGTTCCGCGCTGGCGGGCTCACCGACGTCACCGTCCATCCCTATGACGTGGTTCGACCCGACGACCATACCGCCGCCCTGATCATGCGCTGGCCGGCGGCGCGACCGTCGGGGCGCAAGGCGATGCTGTTGATGGCCCATATGGACGTGGTCGAGGCGCGCCGCGAGGATTGGTCGCGCGATCCCTTCACGCTCGGCGAGGAGGGCGGCTATTTCTACGGACGCGGCACCGGCGACGACAAAGTCGGCGTCGTCGCCATCACCACCGCCCTGCTGAGGCTGCGCGCCGAAGGCTTCCAGCCCAATCGCGACATCATCGTCCTGTTCACCGGCGACGAGGAAACCGGCGGGCGCGGCGCCGAGCAGGCGGCCACGCAATGGCTCGACACGTCGACCATCGATTTCGCGCTGAACGGCGACGCCGGCGGCGGCGCCTTCCTCGAAAACGGCACCCTGCTCGGCTTCGGCATCCAGACCGCCGAGAAGATCTTCCAGACCTTCACCTTCACTGCCACCAATCCCGGCGGCCACAGCTCGCGTCCGCGCCCCGACAATGCGATCTATTCGCTGGCCCATACGCTCGACCGGCTGGAAGCGCTCCGCTTCGAGCCGATGTTGAACGACACCACCCGCGCCTATTTCACCGACCGCCTCAGGACCGCCGACCCGACGCTCGCCGGCGCCATCCGCCGCTGGCTCGCCAACCCCGCCGACGGCAATGCCGCCGACGGCAATGCCGCCGACATTATCGAGGCCTGGCCGACCGAGGTCGGGCTTACCCGGACGCGCTGCGTCGCGACCCGCCTGCAAGGAGGTCATGCCGACAACGCTTTGCCCCAGCTCGCCCAGGCGACGGTCAATTGCCGAATCTTCCCTGGCGTCGACCCCGCCAGCGTCCTGACGCAATTGCGCGCACTGGGCGCGCCCGATCACGTCACCGTCGAGCCGGTCGACATCGCCCGCCCGACCGAGGCCTCGCCGCTCCGGCCCGACGTTGTCGGCGCCTATACCGCCGCGATCCACGCCCGCCATCCCGGCGCGGCGATCGTTCCCAACATGAGCACCGGCGCCACCGACGGCCTCTATTTCCGCGCCCGGGGGGTTCCGGTCTACGGCGTCGAGGGCGCCTGGATCGTCACCCCGATCGACGAGCGCGCCCACGGCCGCGACGAGCGCCTGCCGGTCCGCGCCTTCGACGAGGATGTCGACCACTGGACCGATATGATCCGCCGTCTCGCGCGCTAGAATATCGAATCCGCTACGGCCGGGCGGCTTCAAAAAAGGACCGCCCGGCAAATTTTTTTTGAAGAAAGTTGGAACCGACCGTTCGGAGCGTCGTTGAGCGGTTTGGATAGTGACCTTTTGCCCCCCCGCTCTCGCTATCCAGAACATGAGCCCGGACGCGCCAACCTCCCCCCCCCGGTAGCGCTTCCGGGCTCAATTCGTTCGGGAAACCTCCCCTCTTCCACCTTCGCCATTCGCCCTTTTGGCGCGCCCGTCGGTCTTCTCGTCACGGAGGCGGAACTTAAGCCGCCCCGCGGGCATTTACCCGAGCATCAGGCTCCGGAGCGTTCCCCTGCCGGAGCCGGTTCAGGAGAGACCTTATGAAGAAGCTGTTGGTCGTGCTGGCAATGTCCAGCGCCATGTTGTTCACCACCGCCTGCAACACCGTGCGCGGCGCCGGGTCGGACCTTCAATCCGCGTCGAACGCGGTCGACAACGCGAGCTGATCTTTGCCGCCCGTTCGGCGGCTACGAGGACCCTGGCGCCCCTTTGGGGGCGTCTTTTTTTTTCGCTTATCCGGCGCGCCTCGTGCGCCGCCGCTCGCCGAACCAGATGGCGATCAGCGAGATTTCGTAGAGCAGGATCAAGGGGAAGGCGAGGAGCAGCTGGGAGAAGACGTCGGGCGGGGTCAGCACCGCGGCGACGATGAAAGAGATCACCCAGGCGTAGCGCCGGCCGCGCTTCAATTGGTCGCGGGTGACCAGGCCGGCTTTCTCGAGCAGCATCAGCAGCACCGGGAGGAGGAAGGCGACCCCGAAGCCGAAGATGAAGCGCGTCGAAAAGTCGAGATAATTGCCGACTCCGGGCAGGGCCGTTTGCGTGACACCGGCGACATTGCCCTCGAAGCCCAGCAAATAGTGGAGGGCCACCGGCATCGCGATATAATAAGCCAGAGCGGCGCCGGCGAGGAAGAAGAAGGGCGTCATGATCAGGAAGGGAAGGAAGGCGCGCTTCTCCTTCTTGTACAGGCCCGGCGCGACGAACAGCCACAGCTGCATGGCGATGATCGGGAAGGAGATCATCAGGGCGGCGAAGAAGGCGACCTTGATCTCGACGAAGAAGGCCTCGAACACCGCGGTGAAGATCAGCTGGCTCTGTCCCGCCGCGACCATCGGCTGGAGCAGGAAGCCGTAGATCGGCCGGGCATAATAGAGGCAGATGCCGAAGGTCACGGCGAGGGTGGCGAAGCTCCACAGTAGCCGCCGCCTGAGTTCGATCAGATGATCGAGCAGCGGCGCCTTGCTGGCGTCGAGGTCGTCGGCTTCCTCGGCCATCTTGGGGTCGACGTCGGCCATCAGCCGTCATCCCCGGCGGTCGGCGGCGGGGCGGCAGGAATAGGCGGGGCGGCGCCGCTCCTCAGGCCGCCGGGGCCGCGGCGGGGCGGCGGCTTCGGCCGCGCCTTCACCGACTCTTGCGGCGGCTTCGGCGCCGGCGCCGCGCTCGCGGCCGCTTCGGCGCCCATGTCGTAGCCGGTGCCGGGCTCGTCACCAGTCAGCGCCGGGACCGGCGCGTTCCAGTCCGAGTCCGAGGGAACATAGGGATGGTCGCGCATGATCCGCTCGTTATCGGCCTGCCACTTCTTCTCCATGTCGGCGAGCTCGGATTCGCGGATCATGGTGTCGATGCCGGAACGGAAGTGGCGCGCCATGCCGCGCGCCTGGCCAACCCACTGGCCGATCACGCGCATCACACGCGGCAGGTCCTTCGGGCCGATCACCACCAGGGCGACGACCGCGATGACCAGCAGCTCGCCGGAATCCATCCCGAACATGGCTCTTGCCCCGCGCCGAGGCGCCTAAGCCTGGTGCCGGTCGGGATCCGGGGCCGCGGCGGGCTCCGTCGGCGCGGCCGTCGCGGCCGGCGCGGCCTCGACCGGCGGCGCCACCGGACGGGCCTCGACCGGACGCTCGGCGGTGAGACGGCGGCGTTCGGCCTCGTCGTCCTCGCTCATTCCGGTCTTGAAGCTCTTGAGACCCTTGGCGACGTCACCCATCATGTCGGAAAATCTACCTTTTCCGAACAGCAGCAGGATGACGAGGCCGACGATCAGCCAATGCCAGATGCTGAAACCACCCATTTCAAAATTCTCCCAGTGCCTCGCCTGAATCTAGGCGTCCTCGGCGTCAGTTTCCAGTTCAACCTCGTCGGCGTCCTCGTTCCCGTCCTCGTCGACGCCTTCGAGACCCAGCCTTTCGAGCGCGGTATCGACCGGATCGAGCAGCCCCGCGGCCTTGAGATCGTCGATCCCGGGAAGGTCGCGCCGGCTCTTTAGCCCGAAATGGGTAAGGAATTCCTGCGTCGTCGCATAAGTGAGCGGCCGCCCCGGCACTTCGCGCCGCCCCGCCGGCCGCACCCAGCCCGCCTCCATCAGCACGTCGAGTGTGCCGCGGCTGATCTGCACGCCCCTTATCGCCTCGATCTCGGCGCGGCTGACCGGCTCGTGATAGGCGATGATCGCCAGCGTCTCGACCGCCGCGCGCGACAGCTTGCGGCTCTCCTCGCGCTCACGGCGCAGGATGTGGGCCAGATCCGCCGCGGTCTGGAAGTGCCAGCGTCCGCCGCGCTCGACCAGCTCGACGCCGCGCCCGGCATAATGGTCCTGGAGCTCGGCCAGCGCCCCGGCGACGTCGACGCCCTCGCCGACGTAGAGCGCAATATCCGCCGGGCTGAGCGCCGCTTCCGCTGCGAACAGGGTCGCCTCGACCGCCCGCACGCCGTCCGCGATCTCCCTCATGCCGCCCTCACATAGAGCGGCGCGAAGCTCTTTTCCTGCTGCAGCACCACCTTGCCCAGCCGCGCCAGCTCGAGGGTCGCAACGAAGCTCGACGCCAGAGCCGACTTGCGGAATTCGGGATCCTGGGTCTCGGGCAGGAAGGCCTCGAGCCGCGTCCAGTCCATCTTCGCGCCGATCATCCGCTCCAGCCGCTGGATGGCTTCGTCGAGAGTCATCACCGGCCGCCGGGCGATGACGTGAACCGAAGGCTCGGTCCTCGCCCTCAATATGCCGTAGGCGGAGATGAGATCGTAGAGGTCGGTGGTCCAGGCCGCGCGCCGCACCACCTTCAGCCCCTCCGGCGCCGCCCGCAGGAAGACGTCGCGGCCGATCCGGTCGCGGCCGATCAGCCGCGCGCCCGCCTCGCGCATCGCGTGCAGCCGCTGCAGCCGCAATTGCAGGCGCATCGCCAACTCTTCGGGCGACGGATCGACATTGGGGTCCTTGGGCAGGAGCAGGCAGGATTTGAGGTAGGCGAGCCAGGCCGCCATCACCAGATAGTCGGCGGCGATCTCGAGCCTCAGCTTCTTGGCGTCGGCGATGAACACCAGATATTGCTCGACCAGCGCCAGGATCGAGATCTTCGCGAGGTCGACCTTCTGGGTGCGCGCCAGGGTCAGCAGCAGGTCGAGCGGCCCCTCCCACCCGTCGAGATCGAGCGTCAGCCGCTCGCCCGACGTCGGCGCGCTCTCCATCTCGAAGGATTCGTCATCTTCGCTCATTGCCGGCGAGCCTAAGCGGGCGGCCGCTGCTTGTCGAAGGCGAATGCGGAGTTTTCCACAGCGGATCGCATCACGAGAGCGTCCCGCCGCGCGAAGGATTTCGCTTGCTTAACGATATGGAATTGACGAGTCTCCTCCCTGCCTCGGAGGGGAGGCGAAACAAAAAGGGGTAGAGATGAAGCCGACTCGCAAACTGAGCCGCCGCTCTTTCTTGGCCACCGTCGCCGGCGCCGCCACCGCCGCCGGCGCACTGGTCCTCATCACCGAGCCGGCCGAAGCCGTCCAGGTCACCGATGCCGATACTGGTCCCAATTCCGATCCGGCCGGGCGCGGGCGTGGCGGCAGCGGCTATAGCGACAGCGACAGCGGCCCCAATTCAGATCCTGCCGGCCGCGGCCGCGGCAGCGGCAACCGCGGGCGCCGGCGGACCGGAATCACCGACAGGGATCCGACGGATGGCGTGGGCTACGGCCGCGGCACCCGCCGTGGCCGCTCCGGTATCACCGACCGCGATTCAGGACGCTATGGCGATCCGGCCGGCAACGGCCGCGGCACTCGGCGCAGCGGCCGCTCCGGATACAGCGATTCGGACAGCGGCCGCAACGCCGATCCGGCTGGCAACGGCCGCCGCGGCAGGCGCCGGTCGTGCACCGACAGCGACACCGGCAGATATTCGGACCCGGCGGGCCGCGGCCGCCGCTGCTAGCCAACCAAATCTGCAGATTTCGAGAGCGGAGGGAGCGGCAGACCGTTCCTTCCGCCCTTTTCGTTCAGGCATAAGCGAGGAGAGCGTCGCGCTTCGCCGCCAGAAGCGCCGGGTCCGCGCCGGACAACCCCTGCCCGGTCCTGGCCATGGCCCGGTCGAGCCGAGCCGATGCCGTTTCGCTCATTTCCCCCAATGCCGATGCGATCGCCTCATTGTCCGCAGACGCGCCCGAGCAATGGAGCACGACGTCGCAGCCGGCGGCCAGCACTGCCCGGGCGCGCTCTGCCATGGTGCCGCTCAACGCCTCCATGGCGATATCGTCGCTCATCAGCAGCCCGTCGAAGCCGATCTCCGCGCGGATTACCTGGCCGACGATGGTCGGCGAGACGCTGGCGGGAAGCGCCTTGTCCCACACCGGGTAGAGGACGTGGGCCGCCATCGCCATCGGGGCGTCGGCGAGGGCGCGGAACGGAGCGAGATCCACTGCAAGCGCCGCCTTGTCGGCCTCGACCACCGGCAAGGTCTTGTGGCTGTCGGCTGAGGCACGGCCGTGGCCGGGGATATGCTTGACCACGCCGATCGCGCCGCCCGCCTCCAGTCCGTCCAGGATCGCCCGCCCGAGCGCGGCGACCCGCATCGGCTCGTCGCCAAGGGCGCGGTCGCCGATCACGTCGTGCGCGCCCGGCTGGCGGACGTCGAGCAGGGGCAGGCAATCGACGTTGACGCCCACCTCGGCGAGGGTCAGCGCGATCACCAAAGCATTGACCCGCGCCGCCTCGATCGCGCTGATCGGCGCCTTGTCGTAAAGCTCGGCGAACCGCCAGCCGGCGGGAAATTCGGGCCAGACCGGGGGACGCAGGCGCGCGACCCTGCCGCCCTCCTGGTCGATCAGAATCGGCAGATCGGCGCGCCCCGACGCGTCGCGCAAGCTGTCCGTCAGTGCCTTGAGTTGCGCCTTGTCCGCGACGTTGCGGCCGAACAGGACGAAGCCGGCCGGATCCGTGTCACGGATGAGGGCGCGCTCTTCATCACTCAGTTCCAGGCCCGAAAGCCCAAGGATCGCCGGCAGCATGGGGTCCTATAGCAAGCGCGGGCCGTCGAGGAAGCGTCGTCAGGAGACGATCGAGCAGGCTTCGCCGGCGACCTGGAGGCGGCGGCAGACGCTGGCGGCGTCGGCGCCGGAAGCGCGCAGGCGGTAGAGCGTTCGGCCCGAGACCTGGACCGGCACCACCGAATGGCCGAGCGGGGCGAGGTAGCGGAATCGGCCGGCGAGCGCGCTCCAGGCGCTGTTGGCGCCGGCCTGGCTCGAGAAGGCGCCGAGCTGAATGGTGGCGCCGCCGGCGACGGCGGGCGTGGGAC
>DATDAU010000095.1:0-28803 GCA_036525215.1 Allosphingosinicella sp. | reverse complement strand
CAGGCGCTCGCCGCCGCGCTGGAAGGCGGGCGCGACGCGCCGCTCCGGGCCGCGCTGGATTTGCGCGCGCGGGCTCGGCGCCGCGCCGCGGCGGCGGCGGAACCCGCGCGTCCCACCCTGGAGGGGGACGACGACGGCGCGATCCACATCGCCAATGCCGGGCTCGTCCTCACCTCGGCTTTCCTGCCGCATCTGTTCCGGACGCTCGATTTCATCGCGATCGAGCCCTCCGGACGGCAGGGATGGAAGTCGCCGGAACTGCGGGATCGCGCCGTCCATCTGCTGCAATGGCTGGTCGACGAGCGCTGCGACGCGCCCGAGCCGCAGCTTGCGCTGAACAAACTGCTTTGCGGCATGCATCCGTCGGAGCCGGTCGTCGCCGAAATCATCCCGACGAAGGAAGAACGCGACGCCCTCGGCCAGCTTCTCGCCGCCATCCTCGCCAACTGGCCGCCGCTCCAGTCGAGCAGCGCCGCGGCGCTGCGCGAAACCTATCTCCAGCGCGACGGCAGGCTGGCGCCAGGGGACAATGGCTGGACGCTCGAGGTCGAGCGCAAGGTCCTCGACATCCTGATCGACCAGCTCCCCTGGGGCTTCTCCACCATCCTCCACCCGTGGATGGCCGAGGTGGTGAACGTCAGCTGGGGGTGAAGTGCGAGCCGCTATGCCGCTCGGCGACTGGCTCAGGTCAGCGCATGGGCCAAGGCGTCGGTCGCCGACGCTGTCGCCGCGTGCAATAGCGATTGCCAGCCGACGCCGCAGGCGAAGATCGCGCAGATCTGCACGAAGATCGGCCGCTCGGGATCGAAGGCGTTTCGATAGACGCCCGGAAAGACGATGATCGCGACGATCACGCCGAAGACGACCTGCGGCAGAATCGCGGCGAGGCCCAGGGGCTGGTGCGCGATGAAGCGGCTCAGGATGGGTTCGGCCGCCACGCCCGCCGCGACGGCCAGATATTGTGGAGCCACGGGCGGACGCTCCAGCTTGATTGGTGCCATCGCCCTGCGTTCGGCGAGCCCTGCCGTGAGATCGAAATAGGAAGCAATAGCGTCCATCATGGCTGCCCTCTTCACGTCTTCAATATTGCAATTGTCGGTGGTCCGGCCGGCCATGGGCCGCCTTGAACTAGTGCGCCTTCATCGCTTTTCCTCTCCCATCTAGTGGGGCGAAACATGAAGATGTGAAGGATTTGGGGCGCGTGACGACCGTCACGCCGCGCGGGGGCAATGAAAACTTGCGAAACCTTGTACGTGATTTGCAAGTCTGCCACTCTTCCCGGCGGGGAAATGGATTCGGGGTCGGGGAGATCCGCACCAGGGGAGGGGAAGGGATGGTTGAGCCTGCGGGCGCGCCGATCCGCTATACGGCGTTCCTCAGCTACAGCCACAAGGATGCGGCGGCCGCCGCTCGCCTGCATCGCCGGCTCGAGACCTATCGGCTGCCCAAGCGCTTGGTCGGGTCGGAGACAGCGCACGGCCAGGTGCCCGATCGGCTCTGGCCGATCTTCCGTGACCGCGAGGAGTTGCCGGCCGCCACCGATCTCAGCGAGACAGTGCGTAGCGCGCTCAGCCAGTCGGGGGCATTGATCATCCTGTGCTCGCCCAATTCAGCAGGATCGCTCTGGGTCGCCGAGGAGATTCAGACATTCCGCGCTCTCCATCCCGATCGCCCGATCCTGGCCGCGATCCTCGACGGCAGCCCGCCCGATTGCTTCCCCGCCGCTCTTCGCGCTTCCGGCAACGACGGCAAATGGCACGAGCCGCTTGCCGCCGACCTCCGCGCTCGCGGCGACGGGGGCCATCTGGGCCTGCTGAAACTGGTGGCCGGCATCACCGGGGTGGGGCTCGACTCCCTTGTCCAACGCGATGCAGCGCGCAGGATTCATCGGGTGATGGTCGTCACGACAGTTGCGGTGGTCGCCATGTTGATCATGGCTGCAATGGCATGGTTCGCGCTCGACGCCCGTCGCGAGGCGGAACGGCAGCGCGCGGAGGCGGAAGGCATGGCGAAGTTCATGCTGACCGATCTGCGTGAAAAGCTCAGGGAGGTTGGGCGTCTGGATATCATGCGCGCGGCAAACGAGCGTGCTTTGGCCTATCACAACAATCAGCTGCGCCTTTACCATCGCACGACGGATCAAATCATGCGGGCACGGGTGCTGCAGGCAATCGGCGAGGACGATATTGAGCGCGGAAACCTCGACGTCGCTATCGTAAACCTGCGCGAGGCACACCGGATTACCGGCGATCAGTTGGCGCGCGTCCCGAGCGATCCGCAGCGTCTGTTCGATCATGCAAGGAGCGAATATTGGATCGGTCGAGTCCATGAGTTGCGCCGTGAGTGGCCATTGGCGCAACGGCAATATGTTCGCTTCGCCAACGCCACCCAGCGACTGATCGAGGCCGCTCCGACCAACCCGGATTATTTGATGGAGGCCGGCTGGAGTGCGTTCGATCTAGGCAATGTGCAGCTGAACGGGACCAGCGACTTTGCCGGCGCCCAAAGTTCATATGAAAGAGCGATCCACTGGTTCGGACGTGCCGCGACGGCGCGACCTCGCAATGAGGATTCCATGCGCGCCCAGGCCAATGCATATGCCGCCCTGGCCGACAGTTTCTACATGCGCGCCGATTGGCAAAGATCGCTCATGGCGCGCCTTCAGCAATATCGCATGGTCGAAGCGCTTCATCGCGCGAATCCCTCCAATCTGGAGAGTGCATTTCGCTATGCCCTGGCAGAACGAGGCCTCGCGGTCGCTTTCATCAAGGTCGGCAACCGCGCCAATGCGCGCCTCCACATGTTGGAGGCCTATCGCTGGTCGCTAAATCTCAGGCGGAGGGATCCCGGCAACGCGGAATGGTTGCTGTTCGGTGCGCAAGTCGCTTGCGAGTTTTACTTCCGGGATCTCGGGCTTCCGCAGGGGGTGAGCAGAGTTCAGCTTGCTGACGCAATCCGATCGGCGAGGGCTGAACTTTCCAGTCAGGAAAATCCGAACGGACGAGCAATCGACAATTGCGTGCGTGCTTTACACTGACAGAACGATATCGATAGATGGGAGGTCAATCATGGCGGCTAAGAATCCATATGACAAAAAGCTGGGAGATCTAAAATTTAGAAAAGTCCCCAGCTGTATTTACTTTTACTATATCAAGCTCAATGACAATGGACCTGCAACCATAAAGCACTATTATTATTCCGATGGAGATAGAAAAATCCATGCCGATGATATTCCAGAGCTCGTGCGACAGCTTGGACGAAACGGTCGGGAAATTTACGGTGTGCCGCCGCAGCACGGAGAGGGGTTCTCGACGACAGATTACAGGCGTATCGCTTGGAGGCGCAAAAGCTACATCGCGTTCTTGTTGGATAACGACGACGCGGATGCTCATTTTAGCAAAAACAATAAAAACGCGTTCAAGTTCTATAGAAAACAAGACGCGACTAAAAATCACAGTTTCTTTGATGGATTCGAGGTCGAGGTCGATCTTTCGGACGACGAAGATGGATCCCAAATCAGGACAGCGGTCGTCTGCATAAATCACATGAAGAAGACGGCCGACGGAAACGACTTGGGTATTGGCGGCGTGGCTGAGGAAGACGAGTACAAGTTCGAACTTAATATTCAACTCAATCGGGCGAGCCTCACGCGCGCGCCGGACTCCGGTGGCACGAACATGGGTCCGCCGGTTCCGCCGCCGTTCATTCCACCGAACTAGTTTCCATGATGATTTGCTGGGTCGAAATGTCGGCAGGAAATCAAGTCAGCATCGCTCGCCCGTGACCGCCGTCACGGGCGCTGTGCACCGACCGGGATAAGGTTGGATGGGAACATCGGCGCAGCCGTCGCTCCGCGACACCAACCGAAGGGTCGGCTGCTCCTTTGATTCTCGGACAACCTGCATCAGAGGAGAAGAACCATGACCACGGATACGCTCGAAAGGACGGACGAGGTGCCGAAGCTCGCCACCAGTGATCTGGAGCTCGAAGGCATCATTTCCGCCTATCTCTATTATCTCGACTTCGGCGGAGGGAGCACGGTCGTCAGCGAGGCGATCTACGAATATTACGATCGGCCCGGCGCTACCGTGAACCGGGACAATCTGGTCCTCCAACTGGCGACAAACGCCCATACCGGAGGGGACGACCCGATCCCCTACACCACGAATCACCAGTATTTCATGATGCGTCGGAAGAGCTGGCTGATCATCGTGGCGGCCAATGCGCCCGACATTGACGACGTCAATTCGATTGAATTCGTCGGCGTGGATTCCCAGGGTCGCCATAATGACGGGAGGCACACCTTCCTGAACATCAACTATTCCGCCATAACGTTCGGCGCGACACGATTGCAGATCGTCACCTGCGAAAATCACATGCAAAGCAAGGCGAACAGGAGAAATCTCGACCCAAGAGAATGGGAGGACTTCCAGTTCACTTTGCAGTTCGACGGCGCAGCCGCCAGGCTCCTCGGCCCAGACAGCGGTGGAACCAATATGGGGCCGCCCGTGCCGCCGCCGGCGTTTCGCTAGTCGGCCGCCTGCTTCATGATCGTCGCTTTTTCATGCTAGGGAAGGCCTGTGAGGGGGTAAATCGTGACACCTAGCCTGGCGGCGATCATCGCTCTTGCCCGCGCCGGCGCGCTGGACCATGCCTGGGCACAGTTCAGCGCCGCCGGCCACGACGCGCGCGGCGACGATCCGGCGGCGCTGACGGTCAAGGGCCGGCTGCTCAAGGATCATGCGCTGCGGGCTTCGGACGAGGCGGATCGGCGGCGTTATTATCTCCAGTCCGCCGAATGCTATCGGGCCTCGGCGGCGCTGCAGCCGGCGACCTATCCTTTGATCAACGCCGCCACCCTGTCGCTACTCTCGGGCGACCGCGCGCGGGCCGAAGAGATCGCGCGCGAGGTGCTCGAGCGGATCGCGCGCGAGCCCGACGAGCCGGAGACTCCCTATTACCGGGCTGCGACCGAGGCGGAGGCCCTGCTGCTGCTCGGTCGGGATGACGAGGCCCGCGCGATGCTCGATGCGGCGGTGGCGGCGGCGCCTTACGCCTGGGAGGATCATGCCTCGACGCTGCGGCAGTTCCTGGTCATCCAGCAGGTTCTCGGCGGCGAGACCAATTGGCTCGATCTGCTGCGGCCGCCGCGCTCGCTTCATTATTCCGCCGGCAAGGACGCGGCGCTCGATCCGGACCGGGACGTGCCCGCCGCCCTCGATGCCGACATCGGCTTCGGCTTCGGCGCGCTGGCGGCGGGTTCGGAAATCCTCACCGCCGAAGCCTTGCTCGCGCGCGGCGCCGAGCTCCACGTCGTCCTGCCGTCGGACGCGGCGCGCTTCGCGGCGCGCTTCGTCGATCCGTGTGGCGGCGCGTGGCGGGCCCGCTTCGACGCTACTCTGGCCGCCGCCGAGAGCGTGCGCTGCGTACGCCCGCTCGATCGGGCGCCCGATGCCGCCGCCGTCGCGCTGGCCGACCGGGTCGCCCACGGCGCAGCCTTGCTCAACGCGGAACGGCTGATGGGCGAAGCGGCGCAATCGCGGCCGCAGGGGGATGCCGCGCTTCCCGGCCTCGCTTTGCTCGCGATCCGCGTCGGCGGCGGCACCGGGATCGGCTTCGAGGATCGGCTTAGCGAGGTGCGCGACGCGCTTGGCGCCGAAAACGAGCCGGCGCTCGCGCCCTATCTCGTCGGCGATACGATCCTGATCGGCTATGCCGATTGCGGCGCGACCGCGGCGGCGGCGCGCCGGGTCCACGCGCGGCTCCGCGACTCCATGGTGCTTCAGATCGCCGGCCATTACGGGCTGATCGATTGCGTGCGCGACCCCTTCTCGCAGGTGGTGCGCCCGGTCGGAAGCGGCGTCGACATCGCCGAGACGATCGCCGATTCTTCGCCGCCGGGCTCGATCTGCGTCTCGGACGATTTCGCGGCCGTGCTCGCGGTGGGAAGCGCGGACCAGGGCGAGGCCAGCTGGATCGGCGAAATCCAGGCCCGCGACGGCGGCCCGGCGATCGGGCTCTATTCGCTCAAATCGGGCGCCGCCTCATAATATCAGCTCCTCGAGCCGGTGCGGCGCCACCACCAGCAACGCGTCGGCGTCGCGGCGGATGATGCCCCGGCGTTCGAGCGCGTTGACCGCCCGCGACGCGGTCTCGCGGGTCGTCGATACCCTGAGCGCGAGGTCGGAGAGGACCGGCGCCGGCCGGATCGCCAGGCCCGGATCCTGCCGCGCCTGGCGCAGCAATTCGGCGTGGACCCGGCCGACAGCGGACAAGGCGACATGCTCGTACATCCGCGCGGCGGTCTGCTGCAGCCGGTCGACCATCACCTTGAGCAGAGCGAGGCCGATGCAGCCATGCTGTTCCGCGAGCAGCGCCAGCGCGCTGCCCTCGAGGAGGAAGGAGAGCACCTCCTCGATGGCGACGACGTCGGCGTCGTGGGTGGTCGAATAAGGCGGGCTGACGACCCCGAAGAAATCACCCTGCCTATATTCGTGGAGCAGGACGATCTGGCCGTCGAGCGAATAGACGATGGCGTGGGCGCGGCCGTTGATGACGACATAGAGCGTCGAGATCCGGTCCCCCTTGCGCACGATCGTCGCGCGCCCCTGAAATTGCCTGAGCCTGCCGCGAACCAGGATGGTCCCGGCCAGATCGGGCGAACAATCGAACACGCCGCAGAGCAGATTGCGGACGTGTTCGTCCGCTATTTGTCTGCCGACGCCGTTGCCCCCCTCGATCATTCCGGGAGAATATACGCGGTGGCCGCAATTTCTACTTGGTAATATTCGCCCGGCTCATTTTGGGGGCGACGATGGTCTAGCCGGCCAGCCCATCCCAAAGCAATTTCGCGCCGGCGATGACCATCAGCGCGTAGACAATGGTGTAGAAGCGCTCGACCGGGACGCGGCGGACCAGCAGCACGCCAGCGATGCTGCCCAGGATCGCGAAGGGCAGCAGGGCGGCGGTGGCGAGCGCGTTGGCGCGGGTGAACTGTCCGAGCGCGACAAAGGCCGGGACCTTGATCCAGTTCAAGAGCGCGAAGAAGATAGCGGTGGTGCCGACGAAGGTGTCGCGCGGTAGCTTGCGCGGCATCACCCACATCTGGAAAGGCGGGCCGCCAGCATGGGCGATCTGGCTGGTGAAGCCGGTGACGACTCCGAACAGGCTGCCCACCCACGCCGGCGAGCGCGCCGAGGCGGCGATCGGGCCGCCGCGTTCGACCCACAGGCGGTAGCCGCCGAACAAGAGAGAGATCGCGCCGACCGCGACGAGGATCATGTTCGAGGAGACCGAGGCGGCGAACAGCCAGCCCAGAACCACGCCGAACACGGCGCCGGGCAGCATCACCGCCAGGACATAGGGGTCCCAGCTCTTGCGGAAGGCGGCGACGCCGACCACGTCCTGGACGATGAGGATCGGCAGCAGGATCGCCGCGCCCTGGATCGGGTCCATCCCAAGGGCGATGAGCGGCATGCCGAGCGCGCCGAGCCCGGAAAAGCCGCCCTTGGCCAGCCCGATCAGCAGGACCGCGGGGATGGCGTAGAGATAGAAATTCGGGTCCTGCGGCATCGCCGGGACCTATCAGTCGATCTGCGCCCGCTCCAGCCGCGGCGACAGCAAATGAACGATCGCGAGAGCGACGAAATAGGCGCTGCCGGCGACGACGAAGATCGGCGTGTAGGTGCCGAGCTTGTCGAGGATCTGACCAGTATAGAGGGTGAAGATCATGCCCCCGACCGCGCCGACCGTGCCGCCGATCCCGATCACTGATCCCACCGCGCTGCGCGGGAAAAGGTCGCTGGGCAGGGTGTAGAGGTTGGCCGAGAAGGCCTGGTGGGCCGCGGTTGCGACTCCGATCACCAGCACCGCCGTCCACAGGCTGTCATAATATTGGGCGAAGAAGATCGGCGTCACCAGGAAGGCGCAGACCAGCATGGTCATCTTGCGCGCGTAATTGACCGTGCGCCCGGCCTTGATCATCCGCGAAGACGACCAGCCGCCGGCGATCGATCCGATGTCGGACAAGAGGTAGATGGCGACCAGGGGCGGACCGAACTGGAGAATGTTGAGGTTGTAGCGGGTGCCGAGGAAGCCCGGCAGCCAGAACAGGAAGAACCACCAGATCGGATCGATGCAGAACTTGCCGAGCGCATAGGCCCAGGTCTCGCGTCTGGTGGCAATCCGCGACCAGGGCATGGGCGTGATCGGATCCTCGGCATCCTGCTGGATGTATGCGAGCTCCTCGGCCGAGACGCGTTTGTGCTCGGTCGGGCGGCGGTACATGGCCAGCCAGGCGATCACCCACACCGAGGTGGCGATGCCGGTGATGACGAAGGCGGCGCGCCAGCCATAGGCCACGGTCAGGATCGGCACGACGAGCGGGGTGATGATCGCGCCGATATTGGCGCCGGCGTTGAACAGGCCGACGGCGAAGGCGCGCTCCTTCACCGGGAACCATTCGGTCACCGCCTTGATGCCCGCCGGGAAATTGCCGGCCTCGCCGATGCCAAGGCCGAAGCGGACCATGGCGAACTGGGTCACGCTGTGGACTCCGCCATGGGCGATATGGGCGAGCGTCCAGATCACGAAGGCGATGGCGTAGCCGAGGCGGGCGCCGATCAGGTCGACGATGCGGCCGAAGCCGATATAGCCGATCGCGTAGGCGGTCTGGAACCAGAAGACGACGTAGGCGAAATCGACCTCGCTCCAGCCCAGGTCAGTGGACAAGGTGGGCTTCAGCACGCCCAGCATCTGCCGGTCGATATAGTTGATCACGGTGGCGGCGAAGAGCAGGCCGACGATCACCCAGCGATAGGAGCCGACCCGCGCCGCCGCGCGCGAGACCGTCATACTGGCTTCGTCGGACATCTGCATTTCCTCCCTCGGGGGGCGCCGTTCTTCGTCGGTCTGCCCCGGATCCAATCCTGTATTATTCCGGCCGCGCCGCCACCAGCCGGCACGACAGGGTCATGCCGCCGTTGAACCGGGCCTCGACGAACTGGCCGGGCCGGGCAGCGTGGACGCCGGTGACGGCGCCGCTCGAAATCCACTGGCCGGGGGCGAGCGCGATGCCGCGCCGCGCCATCAGTTCGAACAGGAAGCGGGCCGCGCCGATCGCGCCGTCGGGAAAGGCCGCGGCGGTGCCGGTCCCGATCTCCTCGCCGTCGATCAGCGTCGAAACCGGCCAGTTCTCGAAGCCGCTGTCGCGCCAGCCCGGGATTTCCGGGCCGATGACAAGGCCGTTATTGTTGCCGAAATCGGATATGACCGCGATCGGGCCCAATGCGTTGATCGATCCCAAGGGCGAGCTGGCGATCTCGATGCCGACATGAACCGCGCCGATCAGATCGCGGGCCTCGCCGAGCGAGAATTCCGTCTTGCCGGCATCGGGCGCGCGGCCGATCCTCAGCAGGAATTCGGCCTCGCCGGCGGCGAAACCCTCCTCGAAGACCGGCATCTCGATCGGCGCGCCGCCCACCGCCTGCTTCATCTCGAAGATCGGGCCGGTCAGCCGGTCGGTGCCGTATTGCTCGGTCAGCGGCGGCAGTACGCGGCCGACCTTCCAGCCGATCACCGCCCGTTCCCAGCGCGCGATCGCCTCGTCCTGGATGGCATAGGCTTCTTCGAGCGTCGCCGGGAAATCGCCGGGATAGTCGTCGAGCCCGGACGCCGCGCGGCGGGCGTCGAGGAATCGTCCGGCGATGAGGCCGCGATCAGTGACAAGGTTCAAATCAGGCTCCCCCTGCTTTTTTTGAACAGCTAATGGAAACCGGTGTCATAAGCAACCGACTCTGTACGCGAAGGGCCATGGCTAGCTCTTTCTCAGGGCCGCGGCGGCGCGGGCGCGGCTGGAAATCGCCCCTCGGTCAATGGCCTGGCCGGCCGGCACCAGCCAGCTTCCCCCGACGCAGGCGACCGACGGCAGGGAGAGCCACGCCGGGGCGCTGTCCTGGGTGATTCCCCCGGTCGGGCAGAAACGGACGTCGCCGAAAACGGCGCTGAACGCCTTGAGCACGGCGATGCCGCCGGCGGCTTCCGCCGGGAAGAATTTGAGGCGGGTGAAGCCGAGATCCAGCGCCCGCATGACGTCGCCGGTGGTGGCGATTCCGGGGAGGTAGGGCAGGCCCGACGCTGCAGCGGCGTGTCCTAGCCGCTCGGTCAGGCCGGGGCTGACGATGAACCGGGCGCCGGCGTTCCAGGCCGCGTCCAGCTGGCCGGGGTCGAGCACGGTGCCGGCGCCGACGACCGCGCCGGGGACGGCGGCCATCGCCCGGATCGCGTCGAGGGCGACCGGCGTGCGCAGGGTTACTTCCAGGACCGGCAAGCCGCCCGCGACCAGCGCCTCGGCGATCGGCACGGCATCCTCCAGCCGGTCGATCACCAGGACGGGAATGACCGGCGCGAGGCCAAGGATCTGGTCGATGTCAGCCATGCATTTCTTCCTTCAATGCCGCGAGGTCGGCGCGCAACGCCGACTTGAACGCCTCGTCGGCGGCGAGCGCGGGCGGGAAGACCTGACCGAGGGCGAGGAGATTGTCGAGCAGGGCCTCGTCGGATCCGCCGAGCCCCAGGCACGCCAGCCGGTCGGCCAGGGGGTCGATGATCGGTTCGCCGGCGCGGGCCCGGACCTCGACGAAACGCATCCAGGCGGCGGCCGCAGTGGCGAGGTGGCCGAACGGACGATCGGCGGCGCGGGCTTCGGCGATCGAATCGAGCAGCCGATAGGGAAGCTTCTGCGATCCGTCCCAGGCGATCTGGGAGAGGCGGTGGCCGACCGCCGGGTTTCGGAAGCGGGCGAAGATCTCGGCGGCATAGGCGTCGAGATCGAGGCCGGTGCGGGCGCGGATCAAAGGGATCACTTCGTCGCCGATCATCGCGCCAATGAACTCCGCCAGTCTGCGGTCGCCCATTGCGTCGGCCACGGTCGCGTGACCGCGGAGCAGGCCGAGATAGGCGAGCGCGCTGTGGGCGCCGTTGAGGATGCGCAATTTGGCGAGCTCGTAGCCGGCGACGTCGGCGGTGACGGTCGCCCCGGCGCCGGCGAGGTCGGGTCCGTCCGCCGGCAGCGCGTCCTCGATCACCCAGGCGCAATAGGCTTCGCGCGCGACCGGAATCGCATCGTCGAAGCCGGTCGCCGCGCGCACCCGCCGGCGCAGCGCGTCGTCGGTCGCCGGGGTAATGGAATCGACCATCGAATCGGGGAAGCGCGCCTCGCCGGCGATCCAGCGGCCGAGCTCCGGGTCGCGCCGGCCGGCGAAGGCGCGCACCGCCGCGCCGAGCTTCCCGCCGTTGCCGGCCATATTGTCGCAGCAGAGTGGCGTGAATGGCCTGGCGCCGGCGTCGCGCCGGTCGGAAAGGCCGAGCGCAAGCCAGCCGATCAGGCTCGTCGGCGTTTCCGGCGATGCGAGATCGTGGGCAATGTCGGGATGGTCGAAGTCGAGGGTGCCGTCGCCCGCCAGGCAATAGCCTTTCTCGGTCACGGTGCTGGTGACGATCCGGGCCGCGGGGTCAGCGAGGGAGCGGCGCACGTCCTTTTCCTCGCCCGGACCGTGGCAGCGGACGTGGGCGCAGAGGATCCGGTACGGCCGCGGCGCGTCGGCGATGGCGAGCGTGTAGCGCCCCTGTTGTCGGGCCAGGGCCGCGATCGTGTCCGGGGAGCGCAAGGAGACAGCGGCGATGCCCCAGCGCGGATCGCTCTCGAGCAGCCGGTCGACATAATCGGCCTGGTGGGCGCGGTGAAAGGCGCCGGGCCCGAAATGGACGATGCCGGCGGCCCGCGCCTTCACAAGGTGACGCCGCGTTTCCAGATGGCGATGTCGCGCTCGCCCGCCAACTCGGCGGCGCTCGGCGTGCCCGACGCAATCTTTTCCATTCGGCCGGCCAGCGCGTCGGCGGCGGCGTCGAACCCTTCGGCGAGGACGGCGCCCGCGTCGAAATCGATCCAGCCGGGCTTGCGCGCCGCCAGCGCGCTGTTCGACGCGATCTTGATGGTGGGGACGGGGAAACCGAGCGGCGTGCCGCGGCCGGTGGTGAACAGGATCAGGGTCGCGCCGGCCGCCGCCAGCGCGGTCGACGACACCGCGTCGTTGCCCGGCGCCTCGAGCAGTGAGAGGCCCTTGCGCCGCACCCGCTCGCCGTAGAGCAGGACGTCGGCGACCGGTGCCCGGCCCGCTTTCTGGACGGCGCCCAGCGACTTCTCCTCGAGCGTGGTGATCCCGCCCTCCTTGTTGCCCGGCGACGGGTTCTCGGAGACCGCCTGGCCGTGGCTGAGGAAGTAGCGCTTGAAGCCGTTGACCAGGCCGACGATGCGATCAAACACGTCATTGTCTTTGGCCCGCGCCATCAGCAATTGCTCGGCCCCGAAGATTTCCGGAATCTCGGTGAGCAGGGCCGATCCGCCGCCGCCGACGACCCGGTCGGCGATCCGCCCGACCAGGGGATTGGCGGTGAGGCCAGACAGGCCGTCCGAGCCGCCGCATTTGAGGCCGATGACGAGATCGGACAGAGCGGCGGGCTGGCGGCGGGCGAGCGCGGCGGTCGCGACCAATGCGTCGACCTCGGCGAGCCCGGCCTCCACTTCGTCCTCGACGCCCTGCGCTTTCAGCGTGCGGACCCGGCTTCGCAGGCTTTCGGGAATCCGCTCGACCAGCCGATCGAGCTGGTTCGATTCGCAGCCCAGGCCAACGATCAGCACGCCGCCGGCATTGGGATGGCAGGCGAGGGCGGCGAGCAGCGCGCTGGTCCCGTCCAGATCCTCGCCCAGCTGCGAGCAGCCGTGGGGGTGCCCAAAAGCGAAGACGCCGTCGACCGACTTGCGGTGGCGGGCATGGGCGATCGAGGCGATCCGCTCGGCGGTGCGGGCGACGCAGCCGACCGTTGGCAGGATCCAGATTTCGTTGCGCGTGCCGACTCGTCCATCGGCGCGGCGATAACCCTGGAATTCCATGGCGTGCGCCTCGCCGGGCGGCCCCTCCTGCGCGGGGGCGAAGCGATAGGTTTCGACGCCGCCGAGCAGGGTCTCGAGATTGTGGCTGTGAACGTGACGGCCGGCGGCGACGGCCTGGGTCAGCCGGCCGATCGGCCAGCCATATTTGCGCAACGATTCGCCGACGCCGAGATCGCGCAGCGCCACCTTGTGGCCGTGGGGTATCTTTTCGCCGATTTCGACAATGCCGCCGTCGAGCGGCAGGCACTCGCCGGGCTCCAGCGCGCGCAGCGCCACGGCCACGTCGTCACCGGCGTCGAGCCGAAGCAAGGCCGGCGCCTCGGGCGCGGCATCGGGAGTGCTGGGTTGCAGCATTTGGTAACCGGTGTCATCCTACGCCCGCAAAATCCGGGCGGCAAGCCTCGGCGGGCCGCTTGTGCTGGCGGCGACTGCCGAAGCCGTCTAACCCGGCGAAATGGGAGCGAAGGACTTGGCCGAACGGGACGATGCACTGGGCGCGGCGCGCCCCGCCAAGCCGACGATCAACGACGTCGCCCGCCTCGCCGGCGTTTCGAAGAAGACGGTGAGCCGGGTCATCAACCGCTCGCCCTTGCTCAACGAGGAGACGCGCGGCCGGGTCGAGAAGGTGATCGCCGAATTGGGCTATACGCCCAATCCCCAGGCGCGGGCGCTCGCGCTGCGACGCAACTTCCTTATCGGCCTCATCCACGACAATCCCAACGCGCAGATGGTGCTCAACGTCCAGCAGGGCATTCTCGAGGCGTTGCAGGCGACCGAATTCGAAATGGTGGTGCGGCCGGTCGATCGCAATTCGACGATGATGCTCGAGGACGTCCGCCTGTTCCTGGAGCGGCAGCGGCTGTTCGGCGTGGTGCTGCTGCCGCCGATCAGCGAGAATGACGCGCTCGCCCGCCTCTGCGACGAGGTCGGTTGCCGCTACGTGCGGATGGGGTCGGTCAAGCTCGACGATCCCGCCCACATGGTCGCCTCGAACGATCGCGCCGCGGTCCGCGAGGCGACCGAGCATCTGATCCAGCAGGGCCATCGGCTGATCGGACTGATCGAAGGGCCGGACGGCTTCCGCTCGGCGCGCGAGCGGCGGCTGGGTTTCGAGGACGCGCTGAAGGCGGCGGGCATCACCCTGCCGCGCAGCCTGATCGCGGGGGGCAATTACACCTTCGAGACCGGCACCACCGCCGCCAACCGCCTGCTCGACCTGTCGCCGCGGCCGACCGCGATCTTCGCCAGCAACGACGAAATGGCAGCCGGCGTCGTCTTCGCCGCCCGCGAGCGCGGCATCGCCGTGCCCGAGGAATTGTCGGTGATCGGTTTCGACGACACGCCGATCGCCGCCCATATCTGGCCGCCCCTCACCACCGTACGCTGGCCGATCGTGTCGATGGCGCGATCGGCGGCGCGCAAGCTGGTCGGCGACATGGTCGACGGCGAGCCGGCCGAGGCCCAGCCGAGCATGTTGCCCTCGATGCTGGTCAAGCGCGCCTCGGTCGCCCCGCCGCCCGCCTGACCCGCCTTGCCCTATTCGCTGACACCGGTTACCATGACGGAGAAAGCGCACAGGAAGACGATGCCGAGGCCCCTCATTCTCCATCCCGACCGGCTGCTGCCCGCCGATCCGGCGACGAGGGAAGTGGCGCGCGCGCTTTATGCGGCCGTGAAGGACCTGCCGATCGTCAGCCCCCACGGCCATTGCGATCCCGCTTGGTTCGCGAGCGACGCGGCCTGGGCCGACGCCACCCAGTTGCTGCTCGCGCCCGACCATTATCTCTACCGGATGCTTTACAGTCAGGGCGTCACCCTCGACCGCCTCGGCGTCGCCGACAGCTCGGGCGCCCCGACCGCCGAGCCGCGCGAGGCGTGGCGGCTGTTCGCGTCGCATTACCATCTGTTTCGTGGCACCCCGTCGCGGCTCTGGCTCGACCATGTCTTCGCCGAGGTGTTCGGCATCGACGTCGCGCTCGAGACGGCCACCGCCGATCTCTATTTCGACCGGATCGCCGAGGCGCTGGCGACCCCGGCCTTCCGCCCCCGCGCTTTGTTCGACCGCTTCGGCATCGAATTGCTGGCGACCACCGAAGGCGCGCACGAGGATCTCCACCATCACGCCGCGATCCGCGCCTCGGGCTGGCGGGGGCGGGTGGTAACGACCTACCGACCCGACGCGGTGGTCGATCCCGAACATGAGGAATTCGGCCCCGCGCTCGCCCGCTTCGGCGAACTGACCGGCGAGGACGTGAACAGCTGGGACGGCTATCTCGCCGCCCACCGCAAGCGCCGCGCCGATTTCCGCGCCGCCGGCGCCACCGCCACCGACCACGGCCATCCGACGGCGCTGACCGCCGATCTCGGCGCGGCGGAGAAGGGGGCGCTGTTCGCCCGGATCGTCGACGGCGCCTGGACGGCGGACGACGCCGAGCTGTTCCGCGCGCAGATGCTGACCGAGATGGCGGCGATGAGCCTCGACGACGGGATGGTGATGCAGATCCATCCCGGCGCGCTCCGCAACCACAACCGCCGGCTTCACGCCGCCTTCGGCCGCGACAAGGGCGCCGACGTTCCGACCCGCACCGATTTCGTCCAGGCGCTGCGGCCCCTGCTCGACCGCTTCGGCAACGAGGCCGGCCTCACCATCATCCTCTTCACCCTCGACGAAAGCGCCTATGCCCGCGAGCTGGCGCCGCTCGCCGGCCACTATCCTTGCCTCAAGCTCGGCCCGGCCTGGTGGTTCCACGACAGCCCCGAAGGAATGCGCCGGATGCGCGAAATGACCACAGAAACCGCGGGTTTCAACAACATGGTCGGCTTCAATGACGATACCCGTGCCTTCCTGTCGATCCCGGCGCGGCACGACGTCGCCCGGCGGGTCGATTGTTCCTTCCTCGCCCGCCTGGTGACCGAGCATCGCATCGCCGACTGGGAAGCCGGGGAGATTGCGCGCGACCTCGCCTACGGCCTGGTCAAACGCGCCTACCGACTGGATGAATCAAGGGCGCAGGCCGCCTGAAAATGGAGAAGACGATGTTCGAGCGCACCTATTACGCCACCCATCCCGACATGATGGAGTGCGTCTCCAACGAGGAATTGCGCGACCGCTATCTGATCCAGGGCCTGTTCCGTGAGGGCGAGTGCGTGCTCAACTACACCCATGCCGACCGTTTCGTGATCGGCGGCGTCTGGGTCGGCGCCGGCGCGGTCCGCCTGCCCGACCAGACCGAGCCGCCGTCGGCCGTCGGACATCCGTTCCTCGAGCGGCGCGAGCTCGCCATCGTCAATGTCGGCTCGGTCGAAGGCAGCGTCAGCGTCGACGGCGAGAGCTTCGCGCTCGGCAACAAGGACTGCCTCTACGTCACCATGGGCGCGAAGGACGTCGTCTTCTCCGGCGCCGGCGCGCATTTTTACCTTGCGTCCTGCCCGGCCCACAAAGGCTTCGCGACACGCAAATTGTCGATCGCCGACGCCAATGCTCTGGAGCGCGGCAGCCTAGAGGAATCGAACGAGCGAACGATCTTCCAGCTGGTCATCCCCGGCGTCTGCGACAGCGCCCAACTGGTCATGGGCCTCACCGTCCTGAAGCCCGGCAGTGTCTGGAACACGATGCCGCCGCACATCCACGAGCGGCGGTCGGAAATCTATTTCTACTTCGAGCTTCCCGAACCCAACGACCGCGTTTTCCACTATATGGGCGAAGGCGAGGCGATGCGGCATATTGTGGTCGCCAACGAGGAAGCGGTGATCTCGCCGCCCTGGTCGATCCACATGGGATCGGGAACGCGGGCCTATGCCTTCATCTGGGCGATGGCCGGGGAGAATCAGGACTATACCGACATGAACGTCCTCGACATCTGCCAGCTGCAATGACGGCGAACCCCTTCGACCTGACCGGCAAGGTCGCGCTCGTCACCGGCGCCAATACTGGCATCGGCCAGGCGATCGCGCTGGCGCTGGCCGAGGCCGGGGCCGACGTCGCTCTGGCCGGCCGCTCCGCCGCCGACGAAACCGCCGAAAAAGTGCGCGCCTTCGGGCAGCGCACAGCCCTGATCCAGGCCGATCTTTCGACCGCGGCGCCGGCCGGCGACGTCGTCGCGAACACCCTGGCCGAGCTCGGCGGGCTCGACATTCTCGTCAACAATGCCGGCACCATCCGCCGCGCCGACGCGGTCGACTTCACCGAGGCCGACTGGGACGCGGTGATCGACACCAATTTGAAGAGCCTGTTCTTCCTCTGCCAGGCGGCTGGCCGCCACATGATCGGTGAGGGCCGGGGCAAAATCGTCAACATCGCCTCGATGCTGAGCTTCCAGGGCGGGATCCGCGTGCCGAGCTACACCGCGTCCAAGTCGGCGGTGGCCGGGCTCACCAAGGCGCTCGCCAACGAATGGGCGGGCAAGGGCGTCAACGTCAACGCTATCGCGCCCGGCTATATCGCCACCAACAATACCGCCGCCCTGCAGGCCGACGAGACCCGCAACCGCCAGATCCTGGAGCGGATCCCGGCCGGCCGCTGGGGGGCTCCCGCCGACCTGGCCGGTGCAGCAATCTTCCTCGCCTCGTCGGCGTCCGACTATGTCCACGGCCATATCCTCGCCGTCGACGGCGGCTGGCTGGCACGTTGATGGCGGGACGGATCGCCTGTTTCGGCGAGCTGCTGCTGCGGCTGACCGCGCCGGGGCGCGAATTGCTGCTCCAGAACGGCCGGCTCGACGTCCATGTCGGCGGCGCCGAGGCCAATGTCGGGGTCGGTTTAGCCCGCCTCGGCCACGAAACCTCGATGATCAGCCGTGTCCCGGACAATGCGCTCGGCGACGCTGCCGCCGGTCATCTGCGCCGCTACGGCGTTTCCACCGCCGGAGTGGCGGTGGGGCCGGGACGGATGGGCCTCTATTTCCTGTCGCCGGGCGCGGGCCTGCGCCCGTCGGACATCGTCTACGATCGCGAGGGCAGTGCCTTCGCTCTTGCCGGCCCGGAGGATTTCGACTGGGACGCCTTGCTCGACGGCGCCGACCTGCTCCACCTTTCGGGTATCACCCCCGCTCTCGGGCAACGATCGGCGGACGCAGCGATCGCCGCGGCCGAGGCGGCGCGGGCGAAGGGGATCCAGGTCTCGTTCGACGGCAATTACCGCGCCCAATTGTGGAGCCGCTGGGACGGCGACCCCAAAAAGATCCTGACCCGGCTGGTCGCCAATGCCGGAATATTGTTCGGCAACCATCGTGACATCTCCCTCCTGCTCGGCCGCGACTTCGGCGGGGAAGGGGAGGGGCGCCGCCGCGAGGCCGCCGAGGCCGTCTTTGCCGCCTTTCCGAACCTTCAATTGATCGCCTCGACCGCGCGCCACGTCACCGACGCCGACACCCACCGCGTTTCCGCCCGCGTCGACGGCCGCGACGGCTCGGCCCAGACCGAAGAGATCGTGGTCGCCGGGATCGTCGACCGGATCGGCGCCGGCGACGCCTTCGCCGCCGGCGTGCTCCACGGCCTCAGATCCGGCCTCGAAATCGAGGCGACCGCCCGGGCCGGCCTGGCGCTCGCCTGCCTCAAGCACAGCCTCGCTGGCGACGCGAGCCTGTTCGGCCAACGCGACATAGACGCCTTCCTCGCCGGTGAGATGGACGTCCGCCGCTGAGATGCTGAGCCGGCGCCTCTTTCTCGGCGCCGCGGCGGGTATGGCAGTCACCCCCGCCTTCAGTCGGTCAAGAGCGCCGATCGCGGATTCGCCGCTTGGCCGGATCAATGGTGTACTCGAGGGAGGCGTCTCGGTCTTTCGCGGCATCCGTTACGGCCTCGCCCGACGTTTTCAGGCGCCGAGCGCGCCGCCGCTCATTGTAGGGCCGAACGTCGCGCGAACTTTCGGTCCCTCTTCGCCCCAGGCTGGCCTTCCCGATCTGACCAAGAATGAGGACTGCCTCTTCCTCAATATCTGGACGCCAGAGGCCAACCCAGGGGCGCGGCGGCCGGTCATGGTCTATTTTCACGGCGGCGCTTATTCCTCGGGGACCGCCGCCAGCCCGCTGCTCGACGGCCGCCGCCTCGCCGCAGCCGGCGACGTCGTCGTGGTCACCGTCCAGCACCGGCTTAACGCCTTCGGCTATCTCTATCTCGCCCGCCTCGATCCGCGCTTCCCCGACAGCGGCAATGCCGGCCAGCTCGATCTCATCCTCGCCCTGCGGACCATAAGATCGATGATCGGCGCCTTCGGCGGCGACCCCGATCGGATCACCGTCTTCGGCCAGTCGGGCGGCGGCGCCAAGATCGCAACCCTGATGGGCACCCCCGCCGCCGCCGGCCTGTTCCGCAACGCGGCGACGATGAGCGGCCAGCAGGTCACCGCCTCCGGTCCGCTTCACGCCACCGAACGTACCCGCGCCTACATGGCCCGGCTCGGCGCGGCGAAGATCGACGATCTGCTCGCCATGTCGACCGAGCGGCTGGTCGAAGGGCTGGCGGCGACCGACCCCTATCTCGGCGGTTCGGTCTATTTCGGGCCGGTTCTCGACATGAAATGGCTCGTCCGCCACCCCTTCTGGCCGGACGCCAATCCCCAGGGCAATGCCGTCCCGATGATGCTCGGCAACACCCATGACGAGACCAGGGCCTTCTACCCGCCCGAAGACCGCCGAATCGTCAGCCTTAGCTGGGACAATCTCGCCGAACGGATGGCGCCCGAGCTCAGGATCGACGCGCTTCCCGAATGGGTGGTCGCAGAGTATCGCCGGCTCTTCCCGGCCTACGACCCGGCCCAGATCTTCTTTGCCGCCACGACCGCGGGGCGGAGCTGGCGCGGCCAGGTGATCGAGGCCGAGGAGCGCGCCCGCGCCGGCGTACCCGGCTTCGTCTACCAGCTGAATTTTCCCTCGCCGGCGCCGCACGGCTCCGACATCCCTTTGGTTTTCGGCACCTATGCCGACCCCGCCTGGCGCAATGTCAGCGAGGCGATGATGGCCGCCTTCCTTCGCTTCGCCCGCACCGGCGATCCGGGCTGGGCGCCCTACACCTTGCCGCGCCGCGAGACGATGATCTTCGACACCGCGCCGCACATGGAAAATGACCCTCGCAGGGCCGAACGCGAACTCTTCGCCCGCATCCCCTACATCCAGCCAGGGACTTAAGGTCGGGTAGGCGCCGCGACCACCGGATAGGCGATGATCATCGACAGCGGCTCGCTCCCCGTCTGGCGGATCCCGACATTGGCGCCGGTGTAGAGGTAGGCCGCCATGCCCGGCCCGAGTCGCGATGTGCTTCCGTCCGACTGGACCTCGCCCTCGCCGGACAGGACGTAATAGACCTCGTCATGGGCAATGACATGCGGCCCGATCGCGGCACCGACGTGGAGAATGCGGCGGCGGAATTCCATCGTCCGGTTGGGCACGCCGTCGCTGATCCGATAGGCCGTGCTCATCCCGATCGCGCCGTGCGGCGGCGCCTCCTCGCGCACGGTCGCGCGCTCGTCGACGATCACCGCCGGCGGCGCAGCGGCGAGCAGCAAGCCGAGAGGAATCGACATATTCACCTCCGTTCGCGCATCTGCGTGTCACGCCTCGTCGTCGGTTGCTGGACTTGATCGTCGCGCTGGCCGGGATAGCGGCCGGAGCGCGGCTCCATCGTCGCCAGGTCCCATTCGGCCTCGACGAACGGGGCGCGGGTGGCGGCATCGCGGGGATAGCCGCCGACCTCGCTCTCATTGTCGATGATCTCGCCGCGGCCTTCGACGACGTCGAAGATCACCCTTATGTCATGGGCGTCGCGGTCCCACGGACGGGCGCCGGCATTGCGCAGGACATGGGTCTCTACCTGGTTGGCGGGCAGGACGTCGAGGCCTTCCGGCCAGGTCGGCGCCCGCGCCACCTCGACGATCCGCGCCGGGCTGGTCGTGTAGCGGCCGAACATTGGCAGCGGCCGTCCCTGGCGGTCGACGGCGAGATTGTCGCGGCCGTAATAGTTGAGGTCGCCGACGCCGCCGATGGTGAGGAAGGCGATGTCGGGGCGGGTCGAGAAGCCGCCCCTCAGCACGTTGCCCACCGCGCTCAACAGGCCGGGCTGGTGCGGGTGATCGCCCCATTCCAGGTCCATGAGATTGTAGTGGATCGCCTGGGCCCCGGGATCGAAGATCAGATTGTTGACCACCGCCGCGTGAACCCCGCCCTTGAGCAGGGGCGAGCGCTCATAATTGTGGGCGTAGATGTTGCGATAGATGAGGATGTCGGTGGCGTTGTCGTGGATCAGCGAGCCCTTGCTGTGCTCGCCCTTGGGGTGGCTGCCATGGGCGATCCCCTCGGCCAGCAGATTGTAGGAGAAGGTGATGGCGTGGCTGGTGCCGCGCCGCCATTCCTCGGGCGTATTGCCGGTGAAGCGTGGGCCCGAGGCCGAGAGATTCTCGTCGAGCGCCCAGGTCATCGTGCAATGGTCAACGATGACGTTGTACGCGCCGACCGTGGACAGCGAGTCGGCCTCCCAGCCGCTGCGAGGGGCCTGGCCGGAAACGCCGGTTCGGATGCGGATGTGGCGTATGATCACGTCGTGGGCGCGGATGTCGAGGCCGCCGCGAATCAGGGTGATGCCGGGCGAGGGCGCGGTCTGGCCGGCGATGGTCAGGAAGGGCTGGTCGATCGTCCAGGTCTGAAGGCCCATGTCGATCACCCCGCCGACCTCGAATACGACGATTCGCGGACCGCTCCGCTCGAGTGCGGCGCGAAGCGAGCCGGGGCCGTTCGGGTTGAGGTTGGTGACCCTGACGATCGCGCCGCCGCGTCCGCCCGGAGTCTGCGCCGCCCAGCCCGCGGCGCCGGGAAATGCCTGGCCGAAAGCCGGACCGGAGGCCAGTGCGAACAGCAGAATCACGAGGCGGAACAAGGACATGACACTCTCCATTCGGCCGGTCTTGACAGGAGCATGACAAGCGATCAAAACCCTTATGACACCGGTTACTTAAATGGGACAACCGGAAAAGGCGACTGCGGCAAACGCGGCACCTGGGAGAGGACGAGGGGAAGTCCAAAGGACCCTTTCATTTCTTCGGCCCAACGTGCACGAATTGCGCAGGCTTTTTTTGGATCGGTTTAGACACCGGTGTCAAAGAAGGGGGAGCGCAGGGAAAGCGCTCGTTTTGGAAGGGGTGGAAATGAACTCGATACCGGACAACGCGCCGCGCACGTCTCTCGCTCTCCGCCTGCTCGGGGCCGCTTCCATGCTGGCCATCGCCGGCGCCCCCCAGGCCGCCTGGGCCCAGCCTGCCGCCCAGCCGGCGCCGACGCCGGACCCGGCGCAGACCGAGCCCGCACCGCCGGCCACGGCCGATGACGGGGACATTCTGGTCACCGGCTTCCGCTACTCGCTGACCGCCGCGATCAACGCCAAGCGCCAGGACAACGGCATCGTCGATGTCATCGTCGCCGAGGACATCGCTGATTTCCCCGACCAGAACCTCGCCGAATCGCTCCAGCGCATTCCGGGCGTCGCCATCGACCGCGACGCCGGCGAAGGCCGCCAGATCACCGTTCGCGGCCTCGGCGGCGACTTCACCCGCGTCCGCCTCAACCAGCTCGAAGCGCTTGCGACGACCGGCGGCACCGACTCTTCGGGCGGCGCCAACCGCAGCCGCGCCTTCGACTTCAACGTTTTCGCCTCGGAGCTGTTCAGCCGCCTGACTGTTCGCAAGAGCGCCTCGGCCGAGGTCGACGAAGGGTCGCTCGGCGCGACCGTCGATCTTCAGACCGCGCGGCCGTTCGACTATCGCAGCGGCTTCGTCATCTCGGCGAGCGGCCAGATGGGCTATAACGACCTGTCGGACAGCTGGGATCCGCGCGGCGCTCTTCTCGCCTCCGGCACGTTGTTGGACGGTCGCATCGGCATCCTGGCGTCGGTCGCCTACAGCAAGCGCAGCCTGTTCGAGGAAGGGTTCAGCTCGGTTCGCTGGGACGGCGGCAACAGCGTCGGCGGCTTCTGCTCGCCGGTCGGCCATGTTCCGCTCAACCCGACGACGGGTGGCGCCAATTGCGGCGGCAACCCCAACATCCCGGGCTTCACGCCCGGCGCGCGCCTGCCCAACACGCCCGGCAACCAGGCCGAATATGACGAAGCCTCATTGGCCACCAACGTCCATCCGCGCCTGCCACGCTACGGCCGCCTGACCCATGAGCAGGAGCGCCTCGGCGTCACCTTCGCGCTCCAGGCCAACCCCTGGGAAGGCGGGCGGTTCACCTTCGACATCCTCTACGCTGATTTGAGCGCCACGAGGCAGGAGGATTTCCTCGAGGCGATCTCGTTCAGCCGTACCGCCGCCCAGGGCGGCAAGCCGCAGACCAGCGTCGTCCAGGCCGATTACGATGCCAACGGCAATCTGCTCTACGGCGTGTTCAACGGTGTCGACATCCGTTCCGAATCCCGCTTCGACGTGCTCGAGACCCAGTTCTGGCAATACCAGATGCAGTGGGACCAGACGATCACCGATCGGCTTCGCTTCACTTGGCTGGTTGGCCGGTCGACGTCGAATTTCGACAATCCGGTTCAGACGACGACCACGCTCGATGCCCCCAACGTCAACGGCTACACGATCGATTTCCGCAACAGCCGCGGCCAGCCGACGATCACCTATCCGTTCGACGTCACCAGCCCGACTGGCGGGTTCCAGCTCATCGGCACGCCGCCGGGGGTGGTTCCCTCGAATATCACGCCGTCGGAAATCCGCATCCGGCCGCAGGGTGCGGACAGCTCGTTCACCACCTTCCGCGGCGACCTGGCCTGGGATTTCGTTCCCGACCAGTTCACATTCAAGACCGGCTTCTTCTACCGCGAATATGATTTCGAGACGTTCGAGTTCCGCCGGGTCAACCAGAACGACACCATCCTTGCTCTTCCGGCGGGGACGACCCTGGCGCAGATCACCTCCCAGGTGACCGGCTTCGGCAGCGGTCTCGGCCTCACCAACACGCCGACGACCTGGCTGATCCCGAACCTTAACGCGATCGCCCAGCTCTACAACATCTACTGCAACTGCCTCCAATCCGGCGCGGCCGGCGGGCCCGGCGACTTCACCCTGTCGAGCACGACCAACGGCAACGCCCGCGGCAACAACCGCCAGGTCCGCGAGGAAGATACCGGCGCCTATGCCCAGTTCGACTTCCGCGGCGACCTGTTCGGCCGCCCGATCCGGGGCAATATCGGCCTGCGCTACGTCAACACCGACTTGAGGGCGGCCGGCTACCAGGCGCTCGGCGGCGGCACGCTCACCGTGGTCAACCGCAGCTATGACGACTGGCTGCCGAGCTTCAACGTCGCCATGGACGTCGCCCACAACTTCGTCGTCCGCCTCGCCGGCGCCCGGGTGATGGCGCGGCCGCAGCTCGGCAATCTTTCGCCGGGCGGCTCGATCAACACCACCGGCCAGCTGTCGATCACGACCGGCAATCCTTTGCTCAATCCGTTCCGCGCCAACACCCTGGACGCCAGCTTCGAATGGTATTTCGCCCCCGAATCCCTGATCTCGGTCGCTCTGTTCTACAAGGACATCGGCAGCTTCATTCAGACTCTCAGGACCGAGATTCCATTCAACCAGACCGGTCTTCCGCTCAGCCTGCTTCCCGCCAATTTCACCGGCAACGAGCTGTTCCTGGTCACGGCGCCGATCAACACCGAGGGCGGCCCGCTCAAGGGCTTCGAGATCAACTATCAGCAGCCCTTCCGCTTCCTGCCTGGGCCGCTGCGCAATCTCGGAACCATCCTCAATTTCACCTATGTCGAATCGCAGATCGCTTACGTCACCTCGACGACCAATCCGGCGCCGATCCGCGACGACCTCGTCAACCTGTCGCCGCGCAGCTGGAACGCGACGCTTTATTATGACGACGGCCGCTTCAGCATCCGCGGCTCGGTCGCCTATCGCAGCGACTATCTGCAGCGCGTGCCGGCCCAGAACGTGGCCAACGACGTCGAGGGCAAGAATTCGACCCTCAATGTCGACGCGTCGGCGAGCTTCGCGATCAACGACAATATCACGCTGACGGCGGAGGCGATCAATCTCACCGACGAATTCAACGACCAGTTCGTCGACCGCGATCGCAACAGCCCGTCGGTCATCCACCATACCGGGCGCCAATTCTATATCGGTGCGCGCGTTCGGTTCTGATCCGGGGGCGGATAGGGGAGGCCGCCTTACCCGGGCGGCCTCCCTCTTTTTGTCGTTGATCGCGGCAAGTCCCGCCTTTGCCCAGACTCTCGCCTTCCCGGGCGCGGAAGGGGCGGGCCGCTTCGCCGTCGGCGGACGGGGCGGCGTCGTGCTCCGCGTCACAAGTCTCGCCGACAGCGGGCCGGGCAGCCTGCGCGCCGCCGTCGAAGCCAGGGGCCCGCGGACCATCCTCTTCGACGTCGCCGGAACGATCCGCCTCGCCTCCGACCTAGTCATCCGCGAGCCGCGAATCACCATCGCCGGCCAGAGCGCGCCGGGCGGCGGCATCGCGCTTGCCGACCAGGCCCTGGTCGTCGACGCCGACGACGTCGTCATCCGCCACCTCCGCGTCCGGCGCGGCGACCGCATGCCGGGCGAGGGCGACGCGATCTGGGTGAAGGGCGGGCGGCGGATCATCCTCGACCATGTCTCGGCGAGCTGGTCGATCGACGAGACCCTGTCGGCCTCGGCTCGCTACGTCGATGGCGGCGGATTCTACGATCTCACCGTCCAATGGTCGATCATCGCCGAATCGCTGCGGCGCTCGCACCACGCCAAGGGCGACCATGGCTATGGCAGCCTGATCCGCGGCGGACGCGGCGCCCGGATCAGCTTTCACCACAATTTGTGGGCCCACCATGTCGCGCGCATGCCGCGACCGGGCAATTATTCGGGTCCGGACGTCGATCCGGAAGGGCCGCTGATGGAGTTCCGGTCGAACGTCTTTTACAATTGGGGGCGAAACACGGCCGGCTACAATGAGGATACGGCGAGCCTGATCCGCTACAATTTCATCGACAATGCCTATGTCGCCGGGCCCGACAGCGCTGGCGCTTTCGCCTTTCGCGAGAACAACCAGCTGGCGCGGGCCTGGTTCGCCGGCAACAGCATGAACGGCGCCGTGCCTGCCGATCCCTGGTCGCTGGTCACCGGCGCCGTCCCCGACGGCTACCGGCTTTCCGCGCCGGTCGACGTGGCACCGGTCGCGGCCGAGACTGCAGCGGCGAGCATGGAACGCGTGCTGGCCGGCGCCGGCGCTTCTCGCCCTCGCGATTCCGTCGACGCCAGGATCGTGGCCAGCGTCCGCGACCGCTCCGGCCATCATATCGACAGCCAGGAGGAGGTCGGCGGCTGGCCCCTGCTCGCCGCCGGCGCGCCGGCGCGCGACCGCGACGGCGACGGCATGCCCGATGCCTGGGAACGCAGCCACGGCTTCGACCCGAATGTCGCCGATGGCAACGGCGACCGCGACCGCGACGGCATGACCAATCTGGAGGATTATCTGGCGGACCGGGCGGCGCGACCGGGATGAGAATGGACCGCCGGACCGGGATCAAGGCGATCGCCGCCGCGGGCCTGTTCGGCGCCGCAGGCGGCTCGCTCTGGCAGGCGGGGCCGCTGTTCGCGCAAGGGTCGCGCGCCTCCTCTTCGCTCGATCCATTCGCCGCCATGCGCTGGGGCAGGGGCTTTGAAGGGCAGCGCCGGGCCGATCTCGGCGACGGCACTTTTCTCAACCCGGTCTTCGCCGGCGACCATCCCGATCCGTCGATTCTCAAGGACGGCGCCGATTATTACGTCACCTTCTCCAGTTTTGACTCCTATCCCGGCCTGGTCATCTGGCACAGCCGCGACCTGGTGAACTGGCGGCCGGTGACGGCGACGCTACGCACGCCGATCGGCTCGGTCTGGGCGCCCGAACTCGTCAAACATGGCGGCCGCTACTTCCTCTACATTCCGGCGCGTTTTCCCGATCGCCGTTCGATTCATGTCGTTCATGCCGAACGAATCGAGGGACCCTGGTCGGAACCGGTCGATCTCCATCTTCCCGACCATATCGATCCCGGCCACGCCGTCGGCGAGGACGGCGCGCGTTATCTGTTCCTGTCGGGCGGCGACCGCGTCCGCCTCAGCGTCGACGGCTTGGCCACCGCCGGAGCCGTCGAGCATGTCTACGATCCCTCGCGCTATCCGGACGACTGGGTCGCCGAGAGCTTCTCGCCCGAGGGGCCGAAAATCCTGCGCCGGGCCGGCTGGTTCTACATGATCACCGCGGTCGGCGGCACGGCGGGGCCGCCCACCGGCCATATGGTGATCATGGCCCGGTCGCGCTCGATCCATGGCCCCTGGGAGAACGATCCGTCCAACCCGGTCGTTCGGACCCGCTCCGAAACCGAGAAATGGTGGTCGCGCGGTCATGCCTCGATCGTCGAGGGGCCGGACGGCGGCTGGTGGATGATCTATCACGGTTATGAGAACGGCTATTGGACGTTGGGCCGCCAGACCCTGTTGGAACCGATCGAGTGGACCCCGGACGATTGGGCGCGGCCGCGGGGCGGCGACCTGTCGCGGCCCATCCGCAAGCCCGCTGATTTGGGCGACCAACCCCACGGGGCGCCGCTCAGCGACGATTTCTCGGCCGGCCGGTTCGGCACCCAGTGGAGCTTCTACGACCCGGGCCCAAATGAAATGAGGCGGGTGCGCCTCGCGGGCGGCGCGCTTCATCTCGCTGGTAAGGGCAGCAATCCGGGTGATTGCTCGCCGCTTAGCTTCATCGCCGGCGATCAAAGCTACCGGGTCGAGGCCGACGTCGAGACCGACCCGCGGGCGGAGGCAGGTCTGCTCCTCTTCTACAACCGGCGTCTTTATGCCGGCCTCGGTATTGGCGACCGCGGCCAGATCATGCACCGCTACGGACTGCAACGTCCCCGCGGGCCTGCCGGGGCCCCGCCACAGGCTATGCGGATCCGCCTCACAAACCAGCGCAACATCCTGACCATCCACACCAGCGCGGATCGCGGCGCGAGCTGGCGCAAGTTCGACGTCCAGATGGAGGTTTCGGGCTACCACCACAATGTCGCCGGGGATTTCCTGAGCCTCAGGCCGGCGCTCTACGCGGCCGGTCGGGGGGAGGCGCGCTTCCGCAATTTCACCTATCAGGCCTTGTCATGACCATCGACCGCCGCGCCCTCCTGTTCGGCACCCTCGCCGCCGGCCTCGCCGGCCGGGCTTTGGCGCAGACACCGCCGCCGGCGACGCCCGCCTCGCCGCACCTCACCTTCCCCGAGCCGACCGAAACGATCGACCTGTGGCCGTCTGGCGCGCCCGGCATGCCGGCAGCTGCGCCGGTCGAGCAGGTGCGCGAGCGCAGCGCAGACCGGGCCTACAACGACCGCTACGTGCTCGGCATCGCGCGGCCCCGCATGGCGGTGTTCCGGCCCGAGCGGCCGAACGGGGCGGCGGTGCTGATCACGCCGGGCGGCGGCTATTCCTGGGTGGTGATCGACAAGGAAGGCTATGAGATGGCGCGGCTGCTCGCGCGCAATGGCATCACCGCCTACGTCCTCTTCTACCGCCTGCCGCACGAAGGCTGGGTCTCGGGACCGGACACGCCGCTGGCCGACGCCCAGCGCGCGGTCCGCCTGATCCGCCACCGTGCCGCCGCCGACCGCATCGATCCGGCGCGGGTCTGCGCAATGGGCTTTTCCGCCGGCGGCCATGTTTGCGCCGATCTCGTCGCTCGCTTCGCAACGCCGGTCTATGCCCCCGTCGACGCCGCGGACAGGCTGTCGGCGCGGCCCGACGCGGCGGCGCCCATCTATCCGGTGGTCACGATGCGCGCGCCCTTCGCCCATGCCGGCTCGCGCGCCAATCTGATCGGCGCGGCGGCGACGCCGGCTTT
>DATDAU010000094.1:0-81552 GCA_036525215.1 Allosphingosinicella sp. | reverse complement strand
CTCCCGGGTCAATCCACCGTCAGCCGATCGTTACCCGGATGGGCCGAGACGCCGCAGAGCGACTCGGCGGAGCGAAGCGGAGTAGAGCGCAGCCGCGCCGCAGATGCGGGACGGCGATCCCGACTTTGCTAACCTACCTGTTTGCGGAATCCAGCGGCACGTTCGACGAAGCTCGCGCCCAACTGGTTGCGCGCAGCGATGGCCAGTCCTTCATCGTCCCGGACCGCCTCAACAGGACATAAGTCATGCAGCAAACTCCCATCACCGCCGACAAGCCCGACCGAATCCTTCGTCTCCCCACCGTGCTCGATCGCACCGGCCTCAGCCGCTCGACTCTCTACCGGAAAATCCAAGCGGGGACGTTTCCGAAGCAGATCGCGATCAGCACCCGTTGCGCGGGTTGGAGTCAGTCCGCCATCGACGCGTGGATGCGTAATCCGATGTTCTACAGCGTAGAAGATCGGGCCGGGGCCTAGAAAACCGCGTTCGAATCGTGTGGTTGATATCAGCGCCCGAAGAGCGCGAGGATGCCGAGCACGACAAGCCCCATGACAAGCATGATTCCGACGACACGGGAGGCAGTGAGCATCTGACGCACCCTCTCAGCGCGGTTTTGCTGGCGGCGGTCTGCTGTTTCTTTCGCTTCTCCGTCTGCGACCGCGCGTAGGACGCCCAGCCCGATAAGCGCAGCCTCCGACGAATTCTCCGTGACCCTCTGAAGGTCCGCGTACCAGTCGGGAATGTCACGGGACGGCGGCCGGTCGGCCGCCGCGCGCGCGCGAAGGGCGGCGCTCCACCCCGCTGAATCCGGCAGCGACGCCCGCAGCCCGACCGCAACCGCAGAGGGCAGCTGGGCCTCAAGGATCGGACGATGTTCCTCCGGCACGAGCGAGCTGAGCGCGACATAAGTATCGAGCTGCCGATGCCAGGCTTCCTCCCGTTCGCGGCACCAGGTCGGGCCGCGCAGCGTGGAGTAGGTCGACAGGCAGCCGAATTCGAGCAGCTCCTGCAGGACGGCCGGGGCCGGCTCCCGGTTGTCGAGCGCCTCCTCGGCCAGCCGGGCCAGGCCGGACCCGCTGAGAGGATAACCCCGATAGCTGGGAATGATTGCGGGATCGATCGTGACGATCGTCTGGAACAGGGCGTCATCGACGGTGATCGTGTTGCGGCTATAGGCGCGGTCGATCGCCTTCACGCTCGACAGCATGCGCTCGTCGCAAACCTTCTTGAGCCAGTCCTGCACATCGCCGCGACGGTAGCTGACCGCTGCCTCCGCCCAATGTTCGGAGAGAATGCGGGCGACGTCCTTGAGGACATAATGGTCCCGGTCCGAGCCCGCGAACCGGAAGGCGGGATTGCCGGGCGCCGCTTCCGGCACCACCGTCAAGGTCGGATCGCCTCTCAGCCAGCGGCGCACCTCGTCGGCGCCCCATCTATTGTCGAGCTCCCGGCGCAGCAGACCGCGGCACAACAGCAGCCAGTCCTCCGGAACGCCTTCCACCAGCTCCTCGACGTCGCCGATCGCCAGGCGCCGGGCAATCTGTCCGGTGCTCATCAAATCGGGACCGTCTTCCTGTAGGAACGGATGCCTGCCGGTCAGCATCTCGACGAGCAGGATGCCCATCGACCACCAGTCGCTCCCGTGCGAGACCTCGTGCCAGCTCGACTCCGGCGACGCGTAGGAGGGCGTTTTGCTCCCGGTCGTCTCGCGCCGGGATGATCCCTCCAGTCTCGAGGCGATGCCGAAATCTGTCAGCACGATGTCGAGCGGATCGAGGGTACGCAAAAGAATGTTAGCCGGCTTGATGTCGCGATGGACGATGTCCGCCTCGTGAATATGCTCCAACGCGGCCGCCAGGCCGGTCACCAGAGCGCGCACTCGGGAAGGGTCGACCGGCTCCCCGATCTGGCACAGCGCATCAAGCGACCCGCCAGGAATGAACTCGAGGATTTCGACATAGCGACCCTGAACCTCGCGATGGTCGTAGAGCCGCACGACATGGGCGGGATCGAGCCGGGCGATCCGGTTCAGAATGTCGATGTTGGGGAATGCGCCGGCATTGTAGATCTTGATGACCCGCTGTTCGCCGGCAGCCGCCGGATCGCGCGCTCTAACGAGATAGAGCGAGGACTCACCCCCTCCGCGCGTCAGCCTGCGGAGGACGATCCAGTCCCGGGCGAGCTCTTCCGGGAGACGAAGCCATGGGTCATCCCCGCCATTGTCGCCGCCACCGTCCCCGCCGCCGCCGCCGCCAAGGCCGTCGCTGCCGCGACCGGGCCGGTCGACCTCGGTTTCGCGTTGGACTCCCCGGTCGATCAGGGTGGGGTCCAGGCGACCGGGCGGGACCGGATCCGGCGAGGCGTCGTCTCGCCTGGTCTCATCGGCCATCGCGATCCTCCAGCTCCTCGTCGGAGTCGGCTTCGATCGAGATCAGCATGATCGAGAAATTGTCTTCCGCGCCGGCATCCATCACCTGTCCGAACAGGGAGACCCACGCCTCAAGATCATTGCCCTGCAGGGCCGTCTCCATCGCGGACCGGTCCAGCATGTCGGTGACGCCGTCGCTGCACAGCAGCCAGCGCGACGGCGCGAGCAGCGGCCGTTCCATGCCGACATGCGGATCGAGCCGCTCCTGAAGGGGCGGCCCGCCGAGCGAGGCGATAAGGACGGAGGTACGGCGCCGGCCGCCATCATCTTCGGGAGATGGCGGCACGTCGTCGGTGCTGAGCTGGCGCAGGAAGCCGTCCCGGACCCGATAGAGCCGGCTGTCTCCGATATTGAACCACAGCAGACCGTCCGGAGCGAGCAGCATGCCGACGAGCGTGGTGCCCATGCCGCCCAGCTCCGGCGCGGCCGCCATCCTGTCGCGCAAGGCGCGATCCGCATCGTCCACCGCCCGCTCGATCTCGAGCGGCTCGGCCATCCGGCCGGCTCTCGCGGACAGCGACCGCAGCACCGCCTCGCTGGCCACCTCGCCGGCCGCATGCCCGCCCATGCCATCGGCGATCGCGCACAATATCGGCCGGTCCAACGAAAGCTGTGCGCGCCAGGGCGCCCAGAGGGTGCGATTGGCGAACCATTTGCCGGCGCAGATCGCATCCTCATTATGGCCGTCGCGCCCCAGGCCGGGGTGGGTCGAAGCCGTGATGAAGATCCGCGGAGGCATGCCCGCTATCGAATCCGCACCGGGACGCGGAAGAAGCGCGAGAAGGACAGCGTCTGGCCGTCCCGCACCTCCTCCTCGCCCTGAATCTCGCGATCGTCGATATAGGTGAGGTTGCTGTCCTGTCGTCCGATATGGCGAACGAAGAACCGTCCGTCCCGGCAGAGGATGACCGCGTGCCTGCCGGACACGTAGGACCCATTTTCGGCCTCGCCGATCAGCGCAAAATCGGGATTGTCCCGACCGATCACGGTCTCTTTGCGAATCTCGACGATGTTGCCCAGGGGGAAGTGCAGCTCGAGGACGGGTTGCGAAGACAGGGGGTCGCGGACCGGTTCAGCATTCCCGGCCTGCTCCAGCGTGGGTTCAGGCTCCGGCTGTGGTTCGGCCTCCTCCGTGAGACCGACACCCGAAAGCACGACACCATCCCGTTCACAGGTCATGCGTCTGGGTAGGTTGCCGTGCCCGCAAGTGGGGCATTTCTTCACGAGCGCCATGACATCCCCTCCAGGGCGATGCCCTGCGCGGCCGCTGCTTCAGCGATGGCGTCCAGATCGCCCCGGCGCGGAACGCCGGTCAGCCACACCTGCCCGTCCTCGACGGACACCTGCATCGCACGAGACGCCGCGGCTTTGGCGAGTGCGTCGGCGCTGAAGCGGCGTTCGCCGAGCGGAGAAAGGATCCGCACCGGTTGATTTGCCGAACCGCGCCAGGCCGCGTGGGTGGGCTGGCTTTCTGCAAAAGGTTCCGGAATGACGGCGTCGAGCCGCGCCAAGATCTCCGGGAAATCGCGTTTGAGCCGCTTCCAGGGCAAGCCGCTGTAGCAGAGCAGGTCGATCTCGCGGCCCGTCTCCTGCCGCAAGGCACGAAGGCCGTCGAGCAGCGCGGCCAGTGCCTCGGGCTGCTCGAAGGGCTCACCGCCACTGATCGTCACGCCATCCACAGTGTCGATGCGCTCGCTGCACCAGGCGAGCAGCGCGCCGATCTCCATCGGCTCTCCGCCCGCATCCCAAGTGTTTCGCGACATGCAGCCCAGGCAGCCGATTGAGCATCCCTGTACCCAGATGGCGATCCGGCGGCCCGGGCCAAGCGTGATTATCCCGCGCTGGATGCGGTTGATGCCGATTATCATGCTAGCGTCACCGAATAGAGGCTGCCCTCTCTGGCGATCGCGGCGATCTCGACTTCGGTCCCCCTGTCGGTGCGTGAGAAGAGCGCGCGCGCAAGCGGGTTGATCAAGGCCGTCTCCAGCCTGTTGCCGACGCCTCGCCCGCCGGCTGCGCGATTTTCGCAACAAATCTTGACCAGCTCCTCACGAACACCGGGGCCGAAGCGCAGGCTCAGGCCTTCGGTGCTGGCGACCCGCGCAAAGATATTGGCCACGGCTTTGTCAAAAATCTGCTCGGCCACATGTTCGTCGATATAATTGAAGACAACGATGTTGTCGCCGAGCCGGTTATGCAGCTCCGGCCGCCCGACCCGTTCGCGAAAATGCGTTTCGATCCCTGCCAGAACCGTTTCCTTGACCGTGTCATAGGGGTCGTTGGGCGTCAGCCGCGGGTTGCCGTCTTCATCCTCGCCGCCAATGCCGAGATTGGAGGTGAAAATGAGGATCGCTTCGGAGAAATAGACCGTGTCGCCGCGGCTGTCGGTGAGACGTCCGTCCTCCAGGATCTGCAGGAACTTGTCGAGGATGCGGGGATGCGCCTTTTCGATTTCGTCGAACAGGATCACGCTGAATGGGCGCTGGCGCACCGCATTCACCAATTCGCCGCCCGCGTCATGACCGACATAACCGGGGGGCGCGCCGATCAGCCGCGCGTCGCTATGCTCCGAGCTGAATTCGCTCATATCGAAGCGGATGCAGGCATCCTCGTTACCGAAGACCAGCCGGCCGACCGCCTTAGCGAGTTCGGTCTTGCCGACGCCCGTTGGCCCCGCGAAGAAGAGGATGCCACGAGGCCGGCTGCTCGAACTGGAGGCCTGGGCGCCGTGCAGGCCCATGACCGACCTCTTCAGAATATCCAGGGTCTGCTGAACCGCCGCATCCTGGCCCTTTACAAAGGCGCGGATCGCGGTCTCGCCATCTTCGATGCTGCTGCGCAACAGAGGGCTGCTCCAAGGATCGTCGGTAACGCCGACTTTGTAGCAGCGGATCGCGGCTGCTATGTTGCGGACATGAAGGCCGCGGTCGCGCGCAATATGGGCGACGGCGGCCATCTCCTTGAGGGCCAAGCCCTCCGCGCGAAGCGCGAATTCCAGGGCGGCGTCGTGCGTTTCCTCGGCCGTGAGCGCAGCGCTTATTTCCGGCACGAGCCCGAGGGCGGCCTCGTACCTGTCTTCGCGATCCGGCGAGGCGAGGCAGATCGCGCGACTGCGCTCGCCGCTTGAGGACAGCCACGCCGGCAAATCCTGCACCGCGTCAACCAACCAGAAGACCGGGTTGTATAAAGGCTGCGGCTGCGACGGGCCCGGCTGTCGCGGCGCGGCTGCCTGCACGCTCTGCGCGCAGGCCGCGAACAATTCGAGCATCTCGGCGGACAGCCCGCCTGACAAGTCGGTGATCCGCGACGCATTCTGAATGACGAGGCTGCAGCATCCGGACTCATACACCGCCTGGATAAGCGCCGGGATATCCGAAGGATCTATTGGCAGCGGCGCCTCCGCTCCACCGAGCGGGGCGAAACGGCTGCCGATCGACGCCCCCGCCACCGCGTCCGCCGGATGCACCCAGAGGCCTGCCGTCCGATCGTAGACCAGCATGAATCGGTAGCCGCGCGGCCGCAGCCGCATCCAGAGCGCATCGATCAGCGGCACCTGAACGAGCATATCATCTACTGGGACCAGCTGATCGTCGCGGACATTTCCATAGAGGACGAATTGCGGGCAGATCGCGAGAGTCAGGTCGATCTCGTCCAGCCAGCGTGGCCAGCGGGGGGCGCGCGAAACCGGAGCCTGACCGGGCGAGGAAGGGGATGCCGCGGTCATCGTCCGCCGGGCGGCGCCATGGTGCGCTTCGCTGATGAGGCCCGGGACACTTCCACCCGCTTGCCGACTGCGGCGACGGGGCTGTCGCTAACGGGCAGCTCGCGTATCAACTCACTGGAAACCCCCGCAGCCGCCATGCCCTTGCGGAATTCCGCCTGGCGCCTGCAGAAATCCTCTTTGGCCGCCCGATCCTGGGCTCGGCGCAAGGGGGTTTGCGGCACAGGAGGGCCGTTCCTCACCACCTCCATCTCGACTTCGCGGCCGCCAGCCGAGACGTTGAACGCGACCGCATAGTCGCCATTGCGCCCATCGGGGACGATGATGCTGCCGCCGTGCACGAAGGCCGTCTCGACGGCGTCGTCGGGCACGAGATAGTCGCATTTCCGAAGCTCATCGCGGAGCACCTCAGCGACAAAGGCATCGTTCAGCCGCCCAATGCCCTCAGAGCGTACCTTGTCTACTTCCCGCCGGAGCTCATCGGGGATGACTTCGCCCAGCGCCGCAAGGGCTTCGAGACTGGCGGCGAGCCGGGGGGCCGCCTCGCCTTCGACTCCGTTCAGGCTGGCCAGCAACTGACGGGCGGCGGCCGCGCGCTCCCGGCCCAGCACGGCGGCGCGGTTGGCGGTCCGAACCGCATCGCGCAGCGTCTCCTCGAGCCGTTGCGCGCGAGGTCGTTCCGGACAATCCACCAAGCGCTCCGCCAGCGACTGCACGCGCGCGATATCCGCTGCCATGCTCGTGTCGAGTTGCTCGACATATCTGGCCGCACGGGCACGCCTGGCGTCCCGGTCCAGGTCGCCCAGGTCGGCCACGTCAGGCTCGTCGGGAATGGGCTCGCCCCGTTCGGGACGGAAAGAGGTCAGCAGACGGAGGGCGTCACGACGGGCGATCCGGTTTCGCAGGGCCGCGGTTCGCGCCGGCGCCGCCGCCGCGAACGCTTCCAGCGCGTCGACATCGTCCCCAGGCAAGGGCGGCATCGGGTCCTGTGCTGCCAGGTCAGGCGCTTCCGACGAAATCTCGCGCCACGCCGCCTGAGCGGCCGCTGCCGCCTTACGCGCCGAGGCGAGGCGCGCCTCCTGAAGGAGGCGGTTTTGCTCCGCCTGAACCGCCGTGACGAAGCACTTCCCCTCGCTCATCAGCCAGCCTTTCTCTCGCTGCTCATCGCGCGACCTGCGACACGAGCAGGCAGGTAAGCGCCACCGCCAGGCCCAGGCCCCACGCCACCCCGAGGCGGGCGACGGCGCCAGCCAGCAGGGACAAAGCGAGGACGCCCAGCATGGAGCCCGCAAGCAGCCCCGCCGCCGCCCCGAGAACGACGCCGGACAGGCCGCCCGCCGCGCCAAGCACGATGCCGAGGGCGAGGCCGACGAGCCCACCCCATCCCGAGGCGAGCCGGACGAGCCGCAGTTCCAGGAGGTCCGGCCCAGCATCGTAAGCCCCGTCAGCTGCGCCCGTGGGAGCGGGGCGCGGGCCTCCAAACAGATTGACGAAGCTGATCGGGCGCTGGCCTGCGGCGCGCTCCGCTTCGTCCTGCTCCATGGCGCCGCCCTGTGCTTCGCGGATCCGCTGGCGCAGTATCTCGTAGCGAAGTCCGCTCACTGGCCCAGGATCAGCCTTGCAGCGGCATCGTGTGATTTGCCTCGCGGCCGTTCAGCGCCGGGCGTGGCCCGAATCGGCGCACTGGGTCCAAGTCTCATTGGTCAAATACCCCCGGCGCGCAGGTTAGACAGCTTCCCGGGGATGCGCAATCTGTCAGCCTTTACCTTGCGGGAACTTGGACGGCGACAATCGCGTCGTAAATTCAGTGCTGATTTATTTCCAGCGCCAAAGGGCAGCGACGCGGGAAGCGGAAGGCCTCGGCCTCGGAAGGTCGCGGAGGCGCGGCGGCTCGGACATGGCGAAGACGAGCTGGAAACTCCTGCGCGCGGCAGCGGCGGCGGCGGCACCTTCGCCGGGTTTGAAGATTGCCGCGTCCTTCGCGCCAGGGCGCCAGACCTCGGTGCCGAAAGACAGCTGGTCTACCAGATCGCGCACGCCGACGAAGCGGCAGATGCGCAGATGCTGGGCGGGCCAGTCCGCCGGCAGCGCAGCGAGCAGGCCGGCAAGCAGAGGCTGGTCGCGGAGGGCGGAGGGCTTAAGCACGACGTTGAGGCGACAGCCGCGCTCGCGCATTGCGTCCGACGCATCCAGAAGCGCGGCCAGCAACGGGGACGAGCAGGGCGACACAAGCAGGTGGATGGCCGGCTTCCCGGCCCTCCGGAGGTAGCGCTCGAGCGCGAGCGTCAGGGTCTGCTGCGGCGATCCTATGACTTCGAACTTCATCGTCACGATTCTCGGCGAGGATTAGTCATGGAAAAGTAATCCTCTGCCCGGGGCAGTAAGATGGAAGTGTTGATACGGCGTTAGCCCTGATCCTTTACCATCGGAGCTAGGCGCTGGGAGGCGGCCGGTCTTCCGGCGCCCGCTGCCCCGAAGGCGGCTCCCGCTCCGCCCCGGCATCACCATTCGCCTGGTCTGTCGCGGCGGGCTCGGCGCGCGGGCCCTCATTCGCTGCGGCGGCGGTTGGCAAGGCCAGATTCCTGAGCGCGAAGACGAGATGCGGCTTCAGCCGCAGGACCAGCATCTTGTCGGTCGCGAAATATTCGGCGGGTAGAGGCTCGTCGGCCTGGCCCCCCGCGGCGGCGAGCTTGGCTCGGAAGGCCTCCAGCCGTGCCGCGCGCCATTGGGTGCCGGGCCAAGTTCGCGCGCCAGTCAGGGGGATGACCTCCCCCTCGCCGGCCGCGAGCAGGACGACCTGCAGGTTGTGGACGGATCCAAAATAGGCCGGCAGATCCTCGGTGGCGACCAGGTAGAAGCCGCCGCCGAACTGCACCAGCGAATGGTCGAGGAGTTCGCGCAGGACCTCGCCGTCAGTGCCCACGAAATTCAGCAGCCGCTCACGCAGCCGGGCATCCAGGCCCGGTAATCTCAGCAGCCGGGCCAGCCGGGGTGTGCCGTCCCGCCTGCCAAAGATGGTGAGGAACAGGATGCCGAGATCGACCACGATCGCGGCGACCAGCGCCACGAAATCCCGGCCGCCCATGGGCCGCGGCGCTTCCGTGGCGAGGAAGGGCAAGGCATTGTTCCAGAGCCGGTAAAAGGCGTCCTGCGTCGCCTGCGCACCGAGCTTGGGATTGAGCGCCGCAACCTCCGACCCCAATGGCTCGATTTCGCGGAGACTCGCGGCCGCGCGGCGAAGGCTCGCCGCCAGGCTGCTGTCGCGGCAGGTAGCGCCAGCCACCGTCACGCCATTCTCCGAGAGAGTCGCGGCATCATTGAGAGCCTGAATATAGATTTCCTTCTGGCCGATGATGGAATTCACATGCGCCACGACGCTCTGGGCCCGGGCGCTAAGCGCCAGCATCCTGCTTCGGGCTCCCTCCGGGTTCTCGTCTGCGGTCGCAAGGGCCGTCTCCGCCCGACGGGCCTCGGCGATCACTTCTGCGATCTCGGCAGCAATGCTGCCGGCCGGCGGCGCAGGTGCCTGGCCCTGTGCTGGCCGAGGCCCCGGCTGCCTCGGGGCTGGGATGGGGGTGTTGTCGGCATCGGCGGCAGGGCCTTGTGCATTGGCAGGTGCACCCGGCACCGCCGGGGGAACTGAACGTGAGCGTTCAAGCCAGACGTCCACATCGTTGGATATGGAGGCCACGCGGGCCGTTATGGTTCCTCGCGCCTGGAAAAGGCTGCGCCGTCCGGGGCCGGAGATCTGGCCCTCGCAAGTTCCGCCATTTACGCCTTCCTCCTCCTGCAAGGCAGCGGATCGGTTGGCGACGCCGGCCACCGTCTGCGCCGCCCGATCCAGCCGGCCCTGCGCCTGCGTCACCAAGTTCGTAACGTTCGTGACGACATCCTGAGACTCGGTCTGGGCGAGGCCGACCGACGCCATATGCTTCCAGTAAAAGCCGAAGCCAAAGCCGATCGACCACAGTAGCAGCAGGACGTAGAAGAAGCCGGCGCCAAGCCGCTGCCACCAGCTGCGTGCCTCGATCGCGAATTCCAAAGCGACCCACATGGCGAGGATCGCCGCAGCGGCGAGTGCGAACACGACTGCGGTTTCGACAAGCTTGAGTGCCGATGAATCCGACGAGGTGACCAAGTCGCTCAGGCCGAAGCCGGTCGCCACGATGGTCAGGCCCAGGAAGAGGCAGAGGACGATCCGGCTCAGGCCGTAGACGCTGAACAGGTTTCGGATTCCGCCCAACGCCTCGGACATATGGGCCGGTAATGCCTGGATCCATGCCGCTACATTCATTGCCTGCCCCCCGATGCCGGCATTGCGTCCGTCTCCTCCGGACTCGACTCGTTTGCGGCTGCCGCGCGCCGTTCGCCTCGGTCCCCTTCCAGCTGGCGCTCGATCCTGATGCGCAGCTCGGCGTCCCGGAAAGCCGAGGTCATGAAGTGGATCAGCACCGGCGCCAAGAATGCCAGCGCGAGACTGATCGCGGGCGGATTGATCGCCGCGAAGTACCCGACGTAGATCAAATGGAGCAGCGCGAAGACCCGCAAGAAAACCGGCTCCTCGAACGAATAGCGCATGTAGATTTCGGGAATGTCGATCTCTTCGCCGCGTTGGCGCCGTTCCAGCTGATCTGTGAGAATGGCGCGCCGTATCGTCGTCTGCTGGTCGTCGAGCGCCTCGTCGACCTGGACGATGCCATAGGCCAGACCCGTTTCGACCAGCTCTGCCACTGATTCCGGTGACAGGTGGCGGACTGCCATATAGTCGGCCGCGATTTCGCCGAAGAAATGCTGGTCTTGCCTGCGGGCCTTGAAGATACCCGCGAGCAGGATGCAGAGCAGGATCTGCGCGAGGCTGCATCCGATCAGCAGCCACGACCAGTTCGATGTCACCAAAATCCAGGCGATCGAGGCGTAAACGCAGGTCAGCCCGATCAGATTGCGCTGCGCGATCGCGCTGTAGATACCTGCGGCATGGCCGAGTTCGTGCGCCAAGCGAAAATGGGTCTCCGGCGTCATCCGGTCGAGCGATTCGCGCAGGAAAAGGACGACGTCCTGTCCGATCGGCGAGACGAAGGCGCGCGGAGAGGAGGGGACCGAGCCTGTCGCGCCGCGCTTCAGCATGAAGACATGGAGCCGGCGGTCCACGAAATAGCGGACCATCCGTTCGGGCCGCAGCACCGAGGGAATGAGGAAGGAAAGGTCGAAGTGACGGGCAAACTCGGTCGCCGAAATAGGCACGAACCTGGCGTTACGGTAGCGAACGAGAAAGGCGGCCAACTCCTGCTTTGTTCGAGCCCCCTCCCGAAAGAGCAATTCGTTCGGAATCAGGTAGGCCGTGAACAAGCAGATCATGAAGACTGCCGCACCGGCCGAGCTGAAGTGAAAGGCCAGCCCGACCAGGCCGGCCCAGGCGATTGGATGGGACAGCGCAGGACCAGCAACCAGCCGGAAGTACACGAACCCCCGCACCAAGCCGAGCCAGCCGTTCGTCAACGTCGAGCCATCAGGGAAAGGTAGATAGCGAGGCGCCGCTCCTTGGGCAGGGCAGCGCTTTCCGGGAGCGCGGCGAGAACCTGGCGGTCGATATCCTCGGCCTCGCGGGCAGCCTGGGCCGCAGCCTTCCGGCGGGCGATCCGCGCGCGCAAGATCGGCCAGACGAAAGCGATGATGGTAACGGCGTTCGCCAGCAAGGCGAGCGTTTCGGCTACCGAAAGGCGGTGCCCGCCATCATCCTCGTCGAAATCGAGACCCTGGCACAGGTCTTCCAGGTTCTCGCTGCCGACCAGTCGCGCCTCGTTGACGAAAACGTCCAGCAAGACAGCCTTCACGGTGTCTTGCGGCACCTGAGCGGTTGCCATCATCCCCCCATTTTCACTCCCCCGAATCCCAGACCTCCGGCATGGCTGCAACATTCTCCGCCGCTTTTTGGAACTAATTCTACCAGTAACTTGAGACAGCCCGATCGCCGCCGTCTCAACGCCCGTTTATCCAGGCCTTGGCTATTTCGAACGCGGTCACACGGTCATTTGGCCGCTCGTAGAAATCGTGGCTGCTCCCGAAAAGCCCGCCCGACTTCACGAACATTTTGTGAGATTTGGTATCCCACTTGATAGTCCACCCCCGGTAACTACCAAGCGTTATCCAGTTCATATCGCCCCCGATGGCGGTCCGGCCCGACGAAAGAAGCGGATCGTACACCTAATCCCTGGGAGTTCAATAAGTAGATTGTCGATTACGAGAACAGGCTTGCCCTCGCCGACAAGCGTATGGGCGATAGGCGCGCGCCCACCACCACTCCCGATGATGATGACGTCAAATTCATGTATCGCGGCCATCTAGCGGTATATTCCCATATGCCGGTCAACCCGATATTCGATGTTGCTCCCTAAGAGCGGCTCGAAACCGCGTGTCCAATCAAAGTAGGACACTAATTCTTCGATCGCATCGAGCGCGGGCAGGTTCCCTGACTCGGGGTCATTTAAAGTTGACTAATTATCGCACCAACCTTCTCTTAGGACGTCGCCGAAGCGCTCATCGACAATTCAGGCTTAAACCCGTGCGCCGGTACAGCTTTCCAGAAACCAAGCCCATCGGGTCATCAATGTCATTCGCTTCTCTAAGAAGTCGGTCCGTCGATAAGCCGCCTCCACCGCGCTCGGCACTTTATGCGCGAGCGCCTTCTCGACGACTTCCTTCGCGACATTCGTCTGCTCCGCCGCCCAGTCCGCAAAGCTACTCCGGAACCCGTGGACCGTGACCCCCTCGATTCCCATATCGCGCAGCACCTTGAGCATCGTAACGTCGGCGATCGGCCGTGCGCCATAGTGCGTGAAAATGGCTCGGTCTGGCCTGATCTCCCCGTCCACTGCCAGTTGCTCGTCGTGCAGCCGGCGAAGCAACGCAATCGCCGGCTTGGCGAGCGGCACCCCATGTGCCTCCTTCATCTTCATCCGCGCCGCAGGGATCGTCCAGATGGCATTGTCCAGATCGAACTCGCCCCACACCGCATTGCGCACCTCCCCCGATCGGGTTGCGGTCAGCACGGTCAGCTTAAGCCCATCACGTCCGACACTCGGCGGCAGCCCCATCAGCTTGGACATGAACTTCGGCACATCTTTGTAGGGCATGGCCTGCCGGTGCTCGACGCGCCGGTCTTGCCGCGGTAATCCCTTGCGCACCGGGCGGAGGGACATGGGCTGCGGGATCATGCCCTTGATATGCGCATAGTCGAGCACGGCTCCGATCCGCTGCAGGATCCGGCGCGCCGTATCCGGGATCGTCGTCCAGATCGGCTCCATCACCCCAAGCACTGCCTTGCTGTCGATCTCGTCGACGCGCTTCGCGCCGATCAGAGGGAATACGTGATTCTCGAAGCTCGAAATCCAGGACGCGTTGCGCCGATCCTTCCAGCCCTTGCGCAGGGACTCATAGCATTTACGGGTGGCGACCTCGAACGTGGGCCGGCTCGGACGCTTGAGGCCGCGCTCGACGACGGGATCGAGTCCGGCGCGAACCATCTTCCGGATATCCATCGCGGCAACGCGGGCATCCGCCAATGAGACGTCGTGGACTGGGCCCAATCCGAAGTCCCGGCGCCGGCCTTTGAACTGGCAGCGCAGCATCCAGGAGCGGCTGCCGCCCGGCTGGACGATCAGGTACAAGCCATGGACGTCGGCATGCTTGCCGGGCCCGGCTTTCTTCACCTTCAGGGCAGTGAGGGGCATAGGTTCAATTCCCGAAAAATCTGGGACCACGCTCCATCCCTCGAAATGATCGCGCTTCAGCGATATTTCATGGGATGAAGCGGCACCAAGCCAACCTCACTTATCCTGAAACCTCAATATGTTAGGACGATATGAGAAGCCTTGGCACAGGCTTCAGCTAGCCGTAGGGGTCACCAATTTCAGTTTGGCGATCGAACCTCTGTCCCTTTGTGGACGGATCGGCAAGCGATCCGCCGTGGTTCGATTCCCTTCTGGGTCATCAGCGCATCATTGCAGCGGTAGAAGCCGCACCCAATTCATCGTCCGATATCAAAAGGCCGGACCCGTGATGGCCTGATCGTCGTTGACCCCGATGGCGCTCGAAACGCGCGCGCCGCAATCGGAGTGCGGATCGGTGCTTGAATTGCTTGGCCTGGCTCATCCCCTGGCGTTCCTGCCGCACATGGTGGCGCTCGTGGTCGCCTATCTTCTCGCCTTCCCAATCGGCTGGAACCGCGAGAAGGAAGAGCGAAGTGCGGGGCTGAGGACCTTTCCTTTGGTCGCCATCGCCAGTTGCGGCTTCATCCAAGCGGCGCAGGGGCTGACGGCCGACAATCCCGAAGCCATGGCCCGGATCGTCGAAGGAATCATCACCGGCATGGGTTTCATCGGCGGCGGCGCCATCCTGCGCCTCAAGGATTCGGTCAAGGGGACCGCGACCGCCGCCAGCTTGTGGGCGACGGGTGCGATAGGGACGGCCGTCGGACTGGGCAGCTATGCTGTGGCGATCATCCTGTGCCTGGTGACGATGCTCACCCTGTGGCTGCTGACGCCGCTCAAGCACGAGCTCGATGGCGAGGCGCCGGCCGAGGAAGGTGAAGCGGGAGCGGGAAAAGTCGTGGACCAAGTCGGATCGGAAGCCCGCTAGCGTCTTGGAAGCCATGGCCCTAGACTCGCCGCTTCGGGGAGAAGGCGCCATGACCGCCGACGAGGTCGATCCCATTCCTGACGCCGAAGCTTCTCCGGGGCCGCCTGCGGTCGACGCGGACCCGCCCGCCCCATCCGGCGGCGACCTCATCTATCGCCACCGCTGGCCGACACGGATCTGGCATTGGGTGAACGCGCTGACCGTGTTCGTCATGCTGATGAGCGGTCTGATGATCTTCAACGCCCATCCCCGCCTCTATTGGGGCGATTATGGGGCCAATGCCGACGCGGCGTGGCTGCAGATCGGCGGCAACCAGGCGCGCGGATTCGTGAGGGTGGGCGACGTGCGAATCCCGACCACGGGCGTGCTCGGCCACTGGCGCGACCGGAACGGCACTATCTCGACCCGCGCCTTTCCCTATTGGGCGACGATCCCCTCGGGCTACGATCTGGCGGGGGCGCGGAGCTGGCATTTCCTGTTCGCATGGCTGTTGGTCGTCCCCGGCCTGCTCTTCTGGCTGGCGAGCTTCCTGAACCGCCACGTCCAGCGCGACCTCGCCCCCAAGCGCAGCGAGCTTTCGCCGCGCCATGTCTGGCGGGACATCAAGGACCATGCGCGCCTGCGTTTCCCCACCGGGGCGGCGGCCCGCGACTACAATATTCTGCAGAAAGCGAGCTATCTTTCCGTGGTCTTCGTCTTGCTGCCTTTGATGGTGCTGACCGGCCTTGCCATGTCGCCCAGCATGAACGCGGCCTGGCCCTGGCTGCTCGACATTTTCGGCGGGCGGCAATCGGCGCGCTCGATCCACTTCATCGTCGCGTTCGCGATCCTTGCGTTCATCCTCGTCCATCTCGTCATGGTGGTGCTGGCGGGGCCGTATAACGAGATTCGATCGATGATCACCGGCCGCTACCGGCTGCCCAGGGAGAAGGGGTGATGATCGAGCGGATCACACGGCGGCGGCTGCTCGCCGGCCTCGGCGCCGGCGGCGGCGGGCTGCTGCTCGGCGGCTGCGACCGGGTCGGCCGCTCGTCCCTCTTCCGGTCGGCGGAGAGCGCCGCGCAGGGGCTGACCATGAAGGCACAGCGGCTGGTCACCAGCCGCACCGCGCTGGCCCGCGAGTTCGGCGCGGCAGACATGTCGCCCGTCTTTCGCACCAACGGCAACGTCATGCCCTCCTCGGCGGCCTACCAAGTCCATCTCGCGTCGGGCTTCTCCGACTGGCGGCTGATCGTCGACGGACTAGTGGCGCGGCCGCTGGCGCTTCCGCTGGGACGTATCCGCGGCCTGCCCGCGCGCAGCCAGATTACCCGCCACGACTGCGTCGAGGGATGGAGCGCGATCGGCAAGTGGACCGGCGTGCCACTCGGACTGCTGCTCCAGGGCGCGGGGCTGCGGCCCGAGGCGAACTACATCGTCTTCCACTGCGCCGACGATTTCCGCGGCACGCTTTATTATGAGAGCATCGACCTGATCGACGCCTTCCATCCCCAGACCATCCTCGCCTGGGGAATGAACGACCGCCCGCTCGAAGTCGGCCACGGCGCGCCGCTGCGGCTCAGGGTCGAGCGCCAGCTCGGCTACAAGCAGGCCAAATATGTGATGCGCGTCGAGGCGGTGGCGAGCCTCGCCGGCATCGGGCTCGGCAAGGGCGGCTATTGGGAGGATCGGGCCGGCTACCAATGGTATGCGGGGATCTAGGCACCGCGCCGCGCTTGCCTCCGCGGATGCGCTGGTCAATGCTGGCGGCGAAGGGGACTGCCCAGGATGATCATCGCGTCCGCCGCCGATTTCCGCGCCGCGGCGAAGCGGCGTTTGCCGCGCTTCCTGTTCGATTATGTCGACGGCGCAGCTTATGCAGAGGTCACGGCGCGGCGAAATGTCGAGGATCTGGGCGCAGTGGCGCTGCGCCAGCGGGTGCTGGTCGACGTTTCGGACATCGATCTCTCGACGACCCTGTTCGGCCGCGAACAAAAGATGCCGTTCGGGCTCGGGCCGGTGGGGATCAGCGGCATGTATGCCCGCCGCGGCGAGGCGCAGGCGGCGCGGGCGGCAGGAGCCAAAGGCCTCCCCGTCTGCCTTTCCAGCCTGTCGGTCTGCGGGCTCGAGGAAGTGGCGGCGGCGGCGAGCGGGCCGCTCTGGTTCCAGCTCTACGTGATCCGCGACCGCGTCTACACCGCCGAATTGCTGAAGGTCGCCAAATCGGTGGGGTGCGCGGCCCTGGTCTTCACCGTCGACCTGCCGGTGTCGGGCGCGCGCTACCGCGACGCCCATTCCGGCCTGTCCGGCCCCAATGCAAAGCTGCGCCGCTTCGGCCAGGCGCTGACCCATCCCCGCTGGGCTATTGACGTCGGCCTTCGGGGCAGGCCGCACAGCCTTGGGAATTTCGCCGCTTTGCTCGGGCCGAAAAGCGGGATGGACGATTATTTCGGCTGGATCGGCGACAATTTCGACCCGTCGATCAGCTGGACCGACATCGGCTGGATCCGTAAGCATTGGGACGGACCGCTGATCATCAAGGGCATTCTCGATGTCGAGGACGCGCGCAAGGCAGTGGCATTGGGGGCCGACGGCATCGTCGTTTCCAACCATGGCGGGCGCCAGCTCGACGGCGTCTCCTCCACCGCCCGGGCGCTCCCCGCCATCGCCGAGGCGGTCGGCGGCGACCTCACCGTCCTCGCCGACGGCGGGGTCCGCTCCGGCCTCGACGTGGTGCGGATGCTGGCGCTGGGGGCGAAGGGCGTGCTGCTCGGCCGCGCCTGGGCCTATGCGCTGGCCGCGCAGGGCGGCGCCGGGGTGACCAAATTGCTCGAGATCTTCGAGGCGGAGATGCGGGTGGCGATGGCGCTTACCGGGGTGACGCGGGTGGAGGAGATCGATCGGAGGATTTTGGCCTGACCTGAGGGACTGGGTCAATCCGTCCAGCGTCGCGAGACGATTCTCGACGGCTGGAGCCTGGCGTCGATCAGCACGGTTTCGGCGAATTCGGTGGTGCCGGCGCGGGCGCGGACGTCGAGGGCGAACCAGTGGGTGCGGATCTGGGTCTGGAGCTGAACGTCGAGCGGCAGGTTGAGATCGCGAAGCACCCCCTGGCGCCAGAATTCGACCTGGTTCGACCAGCCCGCCGAGGGCCGCGCCGCGATCAGGCGGCCGGAGAGATCGAGCGGCAGCTGGCCGGGCGCGAGCATCGACAGCAGAGGCGCCTGATCGGGGGTCAGGGTGTTGATGTTGATCGGCGACAGGTCGCTGGTCGGCGGCGCGCACAGCCAAGGGCGGATTCTAGCGTAGATTTCCGGGCTCATGCCGGCCAGCGCGCGCAATTCGCCCGGGTCGGCGAACAGGGTGTTGCCGGTGCGGTAGGGCCGGGGCGCGGCCGCATAGGCCTCGTCCTCGGCGCCGCCCGGGCCGGGCACGGAATCGCTGTCGGCCCAGTCGGCCGCCGCCTCGGCGATCCGCCGCGCCTCGGACTCGGGAATTTCGAGCGCGACCATCAGGCCGATGAATTCGAGCACGCCTGACGGGCGCCGGACCAGGCTGGTCGCGCCCTCGCCGTCGACGACGCTGTTGACGTTGAAGCAATTGCCGCCGTCGCGGACGCGGACGTCGGCGACGCCGCCGCCGGGAAGGTCGATATGGCGGGTGGCGCCGTTCCAGCCGCCGGCCAGCGTGGTGCGCTCGGGATCACGGGCGATCATGTCGTCGAGCGAGAGGATGGCGAGCTGCTCGACGCCGTCGGCGAAGGCCCGGCCCTGGTCGAGCGAGGCGGCGTTGGCGGCCTGGGCGCGCGACAGGCGCAGCCCCTCCATCGCCGCCGCCGCGATCGCGCCGGTCACAGCGACCAGGAGGAGAACGGCGAGCAAAGCCGCGCCGCGCTCGCGCCTGGGGATGCGCCGGTGGGTCATCGCCCGGTGCCCCCGACCAGGAACAAAGCCCGGACCAGGCCCTGGCCGGCGCTGTCGCTGACCATCTCGACCGCGACCGGGAGCTGCACCGGATTGGTCGGATCCCAGACGCTATGCCAGTCGCCGCGGCGGTCGCGGTAGCGCAGCCGCACCTGGCGGACATTGTCGGTGTGGGTCGCGGTCGCCCCCGGCGCGCCGCCGTCGACGGCGGCGAAGGTCCAGCGCTCGAGCCGGCCTTCACGCAGTCGATATTCGATCCTCTGGACCGAAGAACGCGCCGATTCCTCGTCGTCCCAGCCGCGGCGGACGAGGGCGAGCAGCAGCGGCCGGTCGCCCGCGCCGCCGATGAAGGCCTGCTGCGGCCGGCCATCGGCGTCGCGCCAGGCCCGGGGCGCCGCCTGGCCGAGATCGGCGATCAGCAAGGCGTTGGTCCGTCGCTCCGCCGACAGCGATTCGAGCAGCCGCTCCGACGTCGCCTGGGTTCGCACCGTCATGGTCAGCAATGCGACGCCGGCGGCGGTGATCATGCCGAAAATGGTCAGCGCGATCAGCATTTCGATCAGCGTGAAGCCATTTTTGGCGGGAACGCCGCCAAGAGACTCGAAGCCCGCTTTGAAGGGACTGCGCCTCACAGCGGCGCCCGCCGGAACACGATCAGGTTCGCGCGTCCGGGGCCGCCGGCGGCGGGTTCGACCTGGATAAGGATCTGCAGGATGCGGGCCTCGGGCGAGCGGCCGCTGGTCCGCGTCCAGCGCCAGCGGCGACCGGCATTGACGATCTCGCCGGTCGCCAAGCCCAGAGCGGGCGGCTCGGGGTCGGTGACCGCCTCGACCGCGATGTTGCGGGCGACGATCTCGGCGATCGCCTGCTCACGCAGCCGTGCGCTGTTGGCGGCGGTAGCGCCGCCGAGGCGGAGCAAAGCGAGCGCGGCGAGGCTGAAGATGGCGAGGGCGACCAGCATTTCGATCAGGGTGAAGCCCTGCTCTCCAAATCCTTTCCCGGCTCTCCGCGGGAGGATCTTGGTGCCCCTAGCGGACGACATGGACGGCGCCGCCGGGGGCGATGTCGATGGACGATTGGCGGCCATTGCGGTGGAGGGTGACGCGGACGGGGTCGGCGAGGCCGGCGGGGTCGAAGCGGATGTTGGCGCTGGCCGCGCCGGCGATTTCGGGCGCGGTTCCCTCGACCCATTCGTAATGCGCGTCAGTCTGCCAGGCGCCGTTGGCGCGCCGGCGGACGTCGTATCCATTCCGGCCGACCTGGAGGACGATGGCGTGCGAGCGCAGGATCGCCTCGTCGCGCGCCGCCTTGGCCCGCGCGCCGAACCGCTCGGCCTCGCCGACCAGGCTGCCGCCGCGCTCGGGGATGGACAGGACGACGGCGGCCGAGGCCAAGCCGATGATCACCAGCACGACCATCAGCTCGATAAGGGTGAAGCCTTCGCTGCCCCTTCTGGATTTGTTCGAATCATGCATGGCCGCGGCGAGGGTTTAGCAAGGCAAGCGCCGCCTCGCCCGCAAAATCCGGCTATCGTTCAGCCGTTCAGGGTGACATGTTGTGATTCTCTGGGGAGAGTGCATGAAGTCGCGTCCGTTCTTACGCGCAGTCCTGCTCGGCGGCGGGCTGATGTTGCTGGTGCTGCTTGGCTGGCATTTCCTGCGCCGCCCCGCACCTCCCGTCCCGGCGCCCGCCAATGACTTCAACCCGGCCCAGTTCGTCAAGGCGCCGCCGCGGCTCGACGCGCCCCAGGTCGCGACGGACATGGAAGTGGTCGACATCATGCTCGGCATGGCCCGAGTCCGGCCCGACGACAGGGTGGTCGACCTCGGCTCGGGCGACGGCCGCATCCTGATCGCCGCCGCCCGCTCCTACGGCGCCCACGGCATCGGCGTCGATATCGATCCCGCCCGGGTCCGCGAATCGATCGAGAATGCCCGCGCCGCCGGCGTCGCCAGCTTCATCACCTTCCGCCGCCAAGATCTGTTCCAGACGCCGATCGGCGACGCCGACGTGCTCACCCTTTATCTCCTGCCCGAGATCAATCTGCGGCTGAGGCCGCGAATCCTCGCCGAGATGCGCCCCGGCACGCGCGTGGTCAGCCACGATTTCGACATGGGCGACTGGCATTGGGACCAGCGCCGCCACGTCGGCACCGCCACCATCTATCTGTGGATCGTCCCCGCCCGGGTGCAGGGCCGCTGGACCCTGACCAGCGACGGCCAGGCCTTCGCACTCGACCTCCAGCAACAATATCAGGCGTTGAACGGATCGATCGCGGTCGGCGACCGCCAGGTGCGCGCCGAGCAGGGCCGGGTCACCGGCAATCTGGTCCGCTTCATCGCCGACCTCGGCCAGGGCCGCCAGACCTTCGAAGGCCGGCTCGAGGGCAACACAATCGTTCCGACGAACAGCAGCGCCCCCTGGCGCGCCGTCCGCGCCGGGTGACGCGAACCATTATCCTCTGCGCCCTGCTCGCGGTTGTGTGGACGGCGATGCTGCTGTCGGGCGCCGGGCCTGTGGATCACGAACTGCTGCGCGCGCTCCATGCCGGCGGCGACACCGGCCTCGCCCGGGCGGCCTGGATTGTGACCCAGTTCGGCGGCTCGCCGGTGGTGCTGCCGGTGTCGGCAGTCGGCGCGCTGATCCTGATCGTCCGCCGCGATCTCCGGGGCGCCGCCTTGCTGCTCGGCATCACCCTGTCGGGCCGGATCGCGATCGACCTCGCCAAGGCATGGACCGGCCGCCCGCGGCCGCCGGACTTTCTGCACCTGGTCGGCAGCAGCAGCGATTCCTTCCCAAGCGGCCATACCGGCAACGCCACTCTGGTATGGATCGCCATGGCGCTGCTGATCCCGCGCGACCCCAGGCTCCGCATTTTCCTGCTCTGGGGCGCGGCGCTGCTGTCAGTCGCAGTCGGCTTCACCCGGCCGATGCTCGGCGTCCACTGGCCGAGCGACGTGGTCGCCGGTTGGGCCCTGGGCATTTTCTGGATACTGATCCTGCTGAAGCTGTCGGGCTGGCGCTCCGGGCCGGAAGTCAGGCCTTCCTGAAGATCACCGAGAGGTTGTTGGCCGGCATCTCGACGACCCGGTCGAGCGAAAGGCCGTTCTTCGCGGCCTCGGCGACGACCTCGTCGAGCTGGCGCAGGCCCCATGAAGGGTCCCGCGCGCGCAGATTGTCGTCGAACGCTTCGTTGCTCGGCGCCGTCTCCACGCCGGCCTGGCGGTAGGCGCCGTACAGGTAGAGCGGCGCGCCGGGCGCGAGAAGCTTGCCGGCGCCGCGCATCAGCCCGATTGTCGCCGGCCAGGGGCTGATATGGATCATGTTGATGCACAGGATCGCGTCGGCTTCCGGGATTCCCCAGTCTGCCGCTCGGGCGTCGAGCGCGACCGGGGGCAGCAGGTTGAACAGGCCGGCATCCTGACGCCAGGCCTCGATCGAGCGCAGGGCCACGGGCTCGGGATCGCTCGGCTGGAACAGCAATTTGGGAAAGGCACGCGCGAAATGGAGGATATGCTCGCCGCTGCCGCTCGCCAGCTCGAGCACCAGCCCGCGCGCCGGCAATATGTCGGCGAGCAAGTCGGCGATCGGCTCGGCGTTGCGCGCCACGTGCGGCGCAACCCGCCGCGGATCGTCTTCGCCGGGCTCGACTTCGTACGGCGCCGGCCCGGTCATTCCGCCGCTTCGGCCCGGTCCGGGTCGCGCCAGGCCAGGACCGGCTTGCGCGCCGCCAGCGTCTCGTCGAGGCGGCGGCGGGGCGCGAAGACCGGCGCGGCCTTCAGGCTCTGGTCGCCCGCCTTGGCGCGCTCGGCGACGCTCCTCAGCGCGCCGATGAACTGATCGAGCGCCATTTTGGATTCGGTCTCGGTTGGCTCGACCAGCATCGCGCCGTGGACGACCAGGGGAAAGTACATGGTCATCGGGTGATAGCCCTCGTCGATCAAAGCTTTGGCGAGATCGATGGTCGAAAGGCCGCCGCCGAAGCCCTTGTCGCTGAACAGGGCCTCGTGCATGCACGGCCCGCTCGCCCCGAACGGCGCGTCGAGCAGATCGTCGAGGCTTCTGAGCACGTAATTGGCGTTGAGCACGGCGTCCTCGGCGACCTGGCGGAGACCGTCGGCGCCGTGGCTGAGGATATAGCTCAAGGCGCGGGTGAACATGCCCATCTGGCCGTGGAAGGCGGTCATCCGCCCGAAGCACCGGCCATGGTGCTCGCCGGCGGTTTCCTCCTCAATCAGGACGTAGCCTTTGCCCTGCTTCTCGACGAAGGGCAGCGGTGCGAACGGGCTCAGGGCCTCGGAGAAGACCACCGGCCCGGCACCGGGACCGCCGCCGCCGTGCGGGGTGGAGAAGGTCTTGTGGAGGTTGATGTGCATGGCGTCGATGCCGAGGTCGCCGGGGCGCACGCGGCCGACGATAGCGTTGAAATTGGCGCCGTCGCAATAGACCAGGCCTCCGGCCGCGTGGACCGCTTCGGAGATGGCGATCATCTCCGGCTCGAACAGGCCGCACGTATTGGGGTTGGTGATCATCACGCCGGCGACGTCGGGTCCCAATCGGGCCTTCAAGGCCGCCAGGTCGACTCGGCCGGCCGCGGTCGCGGGGATGTTCTCGACGCGATAGCCGGCGAAGGCGGCGGTCGCAGGATTGGTGCCATGGGCGCTTTCCGGGACCAGGATCACCTCGCGGGCGTCGCCGCGCGCCTCCAGCGCCGAGCGGATCGCCAGAAGGCCGCACAATTCGCCGTGGGCGCCCGCCTTGGGGCTCATCGCCACGCTGTGCATGCCGGTCAAGGTGATCAGCCATTCGGCGAGCTGGTGGATCAGGGCGAAGGCGCCCTGCACGGTGTCGACCGGCTGCAGCGGGTGGATGTCGGCGAAGCCCGGCATTCGCGCGACTTTCTCGTTCAGCCGCGGATTGTGCTTCATCGTGCAGCTGCCGAGCGGGAACAGGCCGAGGTCGATGGCGTAATTCTGGCGGCTGAGGCGGGTGTAGTGGCGCACCGTCTCGGGCTCGGTGAGGCCGGCGAGGCCGATCGTCCGCGACCGCTCGAGGCCGCCGAGGCGGCCTGGCGCCGCGGGCGGGGCATCGAAATCCACCCCGGTCGTGTCGGTGTCGCCGATCTCGAACAGCAAAGGCTCTTCGAGCATCAGGCCGCGATTGCCCGTCCAGGTCGCCGCGCCTTCGACCGCTTCACTGCCTTCGGGCCGCGTCGGCCGTCCTTCGCGGTTCATGCTCATGCCAAAGCTCCTTCCAGGGCCTTGGCCAGCGCCCCGATATCCTCGTGGGTCACCGTCTCGGTCACCGCCACCACCAGTCCGTTCTCCAGCGCCTCGGCGCCGGGATAGAGCCGCCCGAGCGACACCCCGCCGAGCACGCCGCCCTCCGCCATCTCGCGCACCACCGGGCGCGATGGCTTGGGCAGGACCAGGGTGAATTCGTTGAAGAAATGCTCGTTCAGCAGGCGGACGCCGGACACCGTACCGAGCCGCTCGGCCGCCGCCGCCGCTTTGGCGTGGTTGAGCGCAGCCAGCTGCCTGAGGCCCTTCTCGCCGAGCAGGGTCATGTGGATGGTGAAGGCGAGCGCGCACAGGCCCGAATTGGTGCAGATGTTCGAGGTCGCCTTCTCGCGGCGGATATGCTGCTCGCGGGTCGAAAGGGTGAGAACGAAACCGCGCTTTCCTTCCGAGTCCACCGTCTCGCCGGCCAGCCGCCCCGGCATCTGCCGGACATATTTCTCGCGGGTGGCGAAGAGACCCACATAGGGCCCGCCGAAATTGAGGCCGACGCCGATCGACTGGCCCTCGCCGACGACGATGTCGGCGCCCATCTCGCCGGGCGACCGGATCGCGCCGAGAGCGACCGGCTCGGTCACCACCGCGATCAGCAGCGCGCCGGCCGCCTGGGCCCTGGCCGCAAGCTCGGAAAGGTCGCCGATCCGGCCCAATATGTCGGGGTACTGGACGACGACGCAGCTGGTCTCGCCGTCGATCGCGCCCATCAGGTCGGTCGTGTCAGGCGCGGCGGTCAGAGTGGGATCGGCCGCGACCAGCATGTCGCCGGTGAACCGCGCCATCGTTTTCGCCACCGAGACGTAATGGGGGTGGAGACCCCCAGACAGGATCGCCTTGCCGCGACGGGTGATCCGTCGTGCCATCACGATCGCTTCCCAGCAGGCGGTCGAGCCGTCGTACATCGAGGCATTGGCGACGTCGCAGCCGTAGAGCCGCGCGACTTGGGTCTGGAACTCGAACAGCGCCTGGAGCGTGCCCTGCGCGATTTCGGGCTGATAGGGGGTGTAGCTGGTCAGGAACTCGCCGCGCTGGATGAGATGATCGACGCTGGCCGGGATGTGGTGGCGATAGGCGCCACAGCCGAGGAAGAAGGGCGCCTCGCCGGCGACCAGGTTGCGGCGGGCGAGCGCGCCGAGTTCGCGCTCGACGGAGAGCTCGCTGGCATGATCGGGCAGGCCGTGAATCGCGCCGGTCAGCCGCGCCGCCTCGGGCACGTCGACGAACAGATCGTCGATCGACGACGCGCCGATGGTGGCGAGCATGGCGGACCGGTCATCGTCGGAAAGCGGCAGGAAACGCATTCAAATCTCCAGATTCAGGCGGGCCTGCGCATGACGAAGCGCAGGCGGACATAATCGGCACAGACACTTCCGTCGGGCTGGCCGAGCAAGGGCGTGACCCGCGCGGCGACCGCATCGGCGATGTCGTCGCGTTCCCATTCGGGCACCATCGCGACATCCATCAGGCCGGCGCGGAAGGTCTTGACCCAGGCGGCGACGCCGGCCGGTAGCGGAGTCGGACGAGGAACCAGTTCGGCCACCACGTCGGTGAATCCGGCGACGCAATAGAGCCGGGTGAACTCCTCGACGCCCGGATACCAGGCCGGATCGCGATCGGGCATGGCGTAGGAGCGGCCGACCAGCTCGTCGCGCAGCGCCTGGCGCAGGATGGCGAGATTGCCTTCGCCGCCCATCTCGCCGGCGAACCGGCCGCCGGTCTTCACCGCCGCGAAGATGCCGGTCGCGACCGCGTCGGGATCGAGCATCCAGTGCAAAGCGGCGTTGGAGAAGACCGCGTCGAACTGGCCGAAGCGAGCCAGGTCCATATCCTCGGCGTCGGCGACGAAGGCGTCGATGCCCCGCGCCCGCGCCGCCTCGACCATTTCGGGAGAGACGTCGAGGCCGATGACCTGGGCGCCGACGGCGGCGATTCTCTCGGTCAGCACGCCGTCGCCGCAGCCGACGTCGAGGATCAGCTCGCCCGACTGCGGCGCCAGCAATTGCAGCGCGGCATTGCCCAGAGCCGGCACGAAGGCGCCCGACTTGGCGTAATCGGCGGCCGACCAGCGGTTGGCGGTGTTGACCATCGACCGAATCGCCTCAGAGGCTGTCGCAGTAGCTCTTATACTGCTCGGCGTTCATCAGGCCGGAAAGCTCGTGATTGTCACTGAGGCTCAGCTTGAAGAACCAGCCCTCGCCTTCCGGATCGGAATTGATCAGCGACGGATCGTCGACCAGGGCCTGGTTGCCCTCGATCACGCTGCCGCTGACCGGCGCGTAGACGTCGGAGGCCGCCTTGACCGATTCGACCACTGCCGCCTCGCCGCCCTGGGCAAGGACGCGCCCGGCCTCGGGCACCTCGACGAAGACGATGTCGCCCAATTGCCCCTGAGCGAAATCGGTGATGCCGACGGTGGCGTCGTCGCCCTCGACGGCCACCCACTCATGTTCCCTGGTATAATATACGGTCATTTGGGCGCTCCCTTGCGGTGATAGCGGTGCGGTACGAACGGCATGGGTGTGACGGTCCCGTGCATGACCCGGCCGCGCGATTCGAGGCTGATCCGGGTCCCCTCCACGGCGGAGGCGAGCGGGACATAGGCCATGGCGATCGGCGCCTCGAGGCTCGGCGAGAAGCCGCCCGAGGTGACCTTGCCGACCTCGCTCCCCTCGTCGTCGAGCACCAGGGCGCCCTCGCGGACCGGCTGGCGGCCGTCGACGGCGAGGCCGACGCGCTTGCGGATCGGGCCGTCGGCCAGTTCCTGCGCAATCCGGTGCCAGCCGGGATAGCCGCCTTCCTCGCGGCGGCGCTTGGAAAGCGCGAAGGTCAGATCCGCCTCGACCGGGGTGGTGTCGTGGCCGATGTCGTGGCCGTAGAGCGGCAGGCCGGCCTCGAGCCTCAGCGAATCGCGGGCGCCGAGGCCGATCGGCTTCACCTCGCCCTGGGCGACCAGCAGGTCGGCGACCATCACCGCGTCGCGGGCCTGGACCGAAATCTCGAACCCGTCCTCGCCGGTATAGCCCGAGCGGCTGATCCAGGCCCGGGCGCCGCCGATCAGGAAACTGCCGCCGGTCATGAAGCCGAGCTCCTCGACTCCGGGCACCAGCCGCGACAAAGCGGCGACCGCCTTGGGGCCCTGCAGCGCCAGCAGCGCCTGCTCCTTCATATGATCGAGGACGACGCTGCGCGGCAGCCGGTGCTCGAGATGGGCGATGTCGCCTTCCTTGGTCGCGCCGTTGACCACCAGGTAGAAATGGTCGCCGCGGCGGGTGGCCATGAGATCGTCGACGATCCCGCCTTCCTCGTTCAGCAACAGCGAGTAGCGAAGCCGGCCGTCCTTGAGCAGGGCGAGGTCGGCGGGAAGCAGGCTCTCCAGCCCCTTCTCGACGTCGGCGCCGGCGAGGATGAGCTGGCCCATATGGCTGACGTCGAACAGGCCGGCCGACGAGCGGGTCCAGCGATGCTCGGCGATGATGCCTTCATACTGGATAGGCATGTCATAGCCGGCGAACTCGACCATGCGCGCGCCCTGGTCGCGGTGCCAGCGATCGAGTGGAAGACTTTGTCCCGGGTCGCTCATCGCCACTCTCCAGCCTAAGGGCGCGTTGACGCGTCATCCGCGCCGACAAATAGCACCCCCTCTGTCGCTGGGACCTGAGAGCTTTCGTCCGCCGTCGCCGAGGCTTCAGCCAACTTACCCCTTCGGTGGCCCGCCATAGCCTTGGCGACGGTGGGCGCTTTCCAGAGTGTCCTGTCCGCGCGGTCCTTCGTACCTGAGAGATTCCGGGGCGGTTGCTCCTTCGGCGGCGACGGACCGGGGCCCGTCACGCTCTCCCGCGCGTCCACGGCGGCGAACCGCCGAGACGGCTCACGCTCTGGCGGTTCCGCCCCGGCGAGTCAATTGGCGAAGACCGGTTTAGCGGGTGGCGTTGTAGCGAAGCTGGTCGGCGGTGAGGTCGAAGCCGATCAGGACCTCGAAATGGGCGCGCTGGACGGCAGCGCGGACTGCGGGATCGGCCATCGGATCGACCGCCGCGTCGGCGTCGCCGGGGCGCCGTTCACGGGTGATCTGGGTACGGATGTCCTCCGGCAGGGTGGCGGCGGAGCGCAGCACCTGGCTGGTCGCCGTCCCGGCCGCGGTGGCGCGGTAGGAACCGTCGTCGAAATGGAGGCCGACCCGGCTCACACGCTTGGCAACGACATTGTTGTCGCCCTGAACGACGCTGGCGAAATAGGGCAGGACGATGTCGCGCGCGCCGCGATTGTCGCGGCGGACCGCCTGGACGTCGAAGGTGGCAGCGGTGACGATATGTTCGCCGCTGTCGTTGCAGGTGCTGCGCAGATTGGTGATGGTCGCGACCACGTCGATGGCGTTGGCGTCGCGGCTGGTCTCCGGATTGAACAGGGTGACGTCGCCGGCGGGTGCGATCAACGCCACCGGCGGGCAGGCGGTATAGGAGGTCAGGATTCCGGTGGCCTGAATGTCGCCTTCGCGGGCGCAGCCGGCGAGGCCAAGGGAAAGCAGCGCGGCAACGGCCGCTGTCGGTTTGAACAGGCGCAAATCGAAATCCTCGAAAGTGGCGGTGACGCTTCCTATGTCAGGCGCCGGATCATAGGAAGCGGCTTTCGTGCAGGCAAGCAAGGAACAGGTGACGGGGCCGCCGCTTCATCGTAGAGGCGGCCAGACATTCCGATGAGCGAAACACGCCCTCCCCTCACCTTGCTGATCGCCGCACCGCGCGGATTCTGCGCGGGCGTCGACCGCGCCATCCGCATCGTCGAGCTTGCGCTCGAGCGTCACGGCGCGCCGGTCTATGTCCGCCACGAAATCGTCCACAACAAGTTCGTCGTCGACACGCTGAAGGCCAAGGGCGCGGTGTTCGTCCCCGAGCTCGACGAGGTGCCCGACGGCGCGCCGGTGGTCTTTTCCGCCCATGGCGTGCCCAAGACGGTGCCGGCCACGGCCAAGGCGCGCGGCCTCGATTATCTCGACGCGACCTGTCCCCTGGTCTCCAAGGTCCACCGCCAGGCCGAGCGGCTGATCGACCAGGGGCGGCACATTCTCTTCGTCGGCCACGACGGCCATCCCGAAGTGATCGGCACGTTCGGCCAGGTGCCGGAGGGGCGGATGACCCTGATCGAGACCGCCGAGGACGCCGAAAAGGTGGCGCCGGCCGACCCGGCCGCCCTCGCCTTCCTCACCCAGACCACCCTCTCGGTCGACGACACCGCCGAGATCGTCAACATATTGCGCCGCCGCTTTCCCGACATCCTCGGGCCGCGCGGCGAGGACATCTGCTACGCCACCTCCAACCGCCAGGCGGCGGTGAAGGCGATCGCGGGCCGCTGCGACGCATTGCTGGTGATCGGCGCTCCCAACAGCTCCAACTCGCTGCGCCTGGTCGAGGTCGCCGAGCGCGAGGGGGCGCGGGCGCGGCTGATCGGACGGGGCGCCGATTTGGATTTCGACTGGCTCGACGGAGTCCGCACGCTGGGCATCACCGCCGGCGCTTCGGCGCCCGAGGTGCTGGTCCGCGAGGTGGTCGACGCGCTGGCAACGCGGTTCGACGTGACCGAGGAACCGGTCGACGGCGTCGAGGAGAATATCGTCTTCAAGCTCCCGGCTGGTCTCACAGCGGCGTGAGCGAAGAACTTACGCAGGTCGACATGTTCACCGACGGGGCCTGCAAGGGCAATCCCGGCCCGGGCGGCTGGGGCGTTGTGATTCGCGCGGGCGCGCGCGAGAAGGAGCTCAACGGCGGCGAGCCCCTGACCACCAACAACAGGATGGAGCTTCTTGCGGCGATCCGCGGCCTCGAGGCGCTGACCCGGCCGTGCCGGGTCAAGCTCTATACCGACAGCGTCTATGTCCGCGACGGCATCACCAAGTGGATCCACGGCTGGCGCAAGAACGGCTGGAAGACCGCCGACAGGAAGCCGGTCAAGAATTCCGAATTGTGGCAGGAGCTGGTCGAGGCCGCCGCGCCGCACCGGGTCGAATGGCATTGGGTGAAGGGCCATTCGGGCCATGTCGAGAACGATCGCGCCGACCGGCTCGCCTGCGACGCCGCCGCCTCTCAGGTGAAGAAACGCGCCGCCGAATAAGGCGCGGGATCGATCGCGCTGGCGCCACCGAGGAGCAGGGCGGCGGCAAGGTCGGCGGCGGCGGGCGCGGTCTGGATGCCGAAGCCGCCCTGCCCCGCGCACCAGAAGAAGCGCCGGCGCGACGGGCTGAAGCCGTAGACCGGCAGCCGGTCGGGCGCGAAACTCCTGAGGCCCGCCCAGCGCCGCTCAACCCGCTCAACCCGCCAGTCCACCACCTGTTCGAGCCGGTCGATGGCGACGGCGACGTCGAGCTCCTCGGCCGCGCAGTCGCAGGGGTCGGAGGGCGTCTCGTCATGGGGGCTGAGCCACAGCCGCCCGCCCGCCTCGGGCTTGAAATAGAAGCGCTCGGCGGCGTCGATCACCAAAGGAAGGCCGGCCGGCGCCGGCGGATCGATGCGGAGCTGGGCGATGGTTCGGCGATAGGGGCTGATGCCGATCAGGGCTTCACCGCAGCGCCGGGCAAGATCGTCCGCCCAGGCCCCGGCGGCGTTGACCAGGACATCGCCTTCGAACTCGCCAGCCGGGGTCCGAACCCGCCAGCGGCCACCGTCATGTTCCGCCGCCTCGACCCGGGCGCCGGTGACCAGTTCGGCGCCCGCCCGCCGCGCCTGGCGCAGATAGGCGGCATGCAGGGCCGCGACGTCTATGTCGGCGCAGGTCGGCTCGAACAGGCCATGGTCCCAGCCGGGCCTGAGCCCCGGGATCGCCGCTTCGAGGGCAATGCGGCCCATTGGCTCAAGCGGCACGGTGGCGAACTGACCCGCGAGATCGTCGAGGCGGGAGAGGTGGTCCCCGTCGGCGAGGTGGATGGCCCCGCGGCGGCTAAGGAACGGCCGGTCCGAGAAATCGGCCGGCGGCGCGGCGAGGAAGCGGCCCGAAGCGCTGGTCAGGGGCTGGATCAAGGGCCCGCCATAGCTTTCCGACCAGAAGGCGGCCGACCGGCCGGTGGAATGGTAGCCGGGCTGATCCTCGGCCTCGAGGAGGATTACGCGCGCCTTCCCGGCCAGGGCGGCGGCGAGGCTGGCGCCGGCCATCCCCGCGCCGACCAGCAATATGTCGGCGCGGTTCACGCCGCGTGGCCGGCGAGGAAGGCGTCGACCCGGGCCAGAGCGTCGTCGCGCACCGGATCGGCGTCGCGCAATATCTCATGCGCGGCATCGGCGAACATGTGGAGCTCGGCCCTGGGCAGCGCCGCCGCCAGCCGCCGCGTCGCTTGGGCGCTGACCAGACGGTCGCGCGCGGCGGCCAGGATCAGGATCGGCAGGTCGACGGCGGCAAGCTTGGCGTCGGTGAAGCTCTCGTCGGCCGAGCGGAAGGCGTTGCGGGTCCAGCCCCAGGTGGGCGCGCCGAGGTTGAAGCGCGGCTCCTTTTCCCACCAATGGAGTTCGTCCTCATAGCGCGACGCCGATTCGGTGAGGTTGTGCTGCCGCTGCGATCCGACCCGGCTCATCGCCGGCGGCGCCTTCCACATCGGCCGCGCGCGCATGCCGATCCGGCACATCGTCTCGGCGAGGCCAGGAGCGAGCCAGGCCGGGATCGGCGTGCTGTTGACCCGGATCATCGGCGCGACCAGCACAGCGGCGTCGAGCGCCGGCCGCCGTTCGACGATGCATTTGAGCAGCAGATGGCCGCCCATCGAATGGCCGATGGCGGCGTGCGGTCCCGCCTGACCCTTGCGCCACTCGGCGATCAGGGCGGCAAGGTCGTCGATCAGGGGTTCGAAGCTGTCGAGCTCGCGCCGCCCGCCGGCCTGTGACCGGCCCTGTCCGCGCCAGTCGAACGTTGTCACGTTCCAGCCGGCCGCATGCCAATGCGCGTGGGCCTCCAGATATTTCTCGATGAAGTCGCCGCGGCCGCCGGCGAAGAGGAGGTTGCCGCGCGCAACGCTTGGCTCGCTTTGGCGCCAGTCCATCCGCCGCAGCACATAGCCGTCCGGCGCGGTCCAGTCGCTGAACACCGCCCCTTCAGGGTGCGCGCGCCACTGCTGTGCTTCCCGGCTCATTTACCACGGTTACGTTTTCGAAAGCTCCGGCGTCTAGACCCCAGAGCCATGGAAGACGCGCTCTCCTGGATTTTGCTCGGCCTGCTGGTGCTGATGCTGGTCGCAGCCTCGATCGAAGATCTGCGGTCGCGCACCATCGCCAACGGCCTCAACATCGCCATCGCCCTCCTCGCCATCCCGTTCTGGTGGTCGACCGGGCTCGCTCTGTGGCCCGACGTCGCAATCCAGGTCGCCGTCGCCGCGCTCGTCTTCGCCCTGTTCGCCGCCGCCTTCGCATTTGGCGCGATGGGCGGGGGCGACGTCAAATTGCTCGGCGCAGTCGCCTTGTGGCTGCCGGCGCCGGCGGTTCCGGCGCTGATCGTGATCATGTCGCTGGCCGGCGGCGCGCTCACTTTGGCCATGTACATCCGCCACCGCCTCGCCCGCCGCGAGGGCCGGCTCGAAATTCCATACGGCGTCGCCATCTCGTTCGGCGCTTTGTGGCTGATTAGCGAACGTTTTCTTAACCACTTTGGATGATGAGTAGGGCCTGACTTTTACCTCAGTCCCGGAAGGGGGGCGATTGTCGCCATGGACGTCAAGAAAATCGTGCTGCTCGTTGGAGCGCTTCTCATCGCCGGCGTCACCGCCGTCATGGCCAAGAACATGTTCTCGGGTGCTTCGGCTCCCCAGGCGCAGGCAGGTCCGGTCGTCCCGGCCGGTCCGGAAGTGCTGGTTGCGACCCGCACCCTTCCGGTCGGCACGATCATCGACGCCGAAGCCTTCCGCTACCAGCCCTGGCCCCAGGGCCTCGTTCAGCCTGCTTATTATACGCGCGGCGAAGCGAACGAGGATCCCCAGAGCCTGATCGGCACGGTCGTCCGCAACGAGATCACCGCCGGCCAGCCGGTCACCTCCGGCTCCATCGTCCGTCCCGGCGAGCGCGGCTTCCTCGCCGCGGCGCTCGGCCCGGGCATGCGCGCCGTCACGGTGGCCGTTTCCGCGACCAGCGGCGTTGCCGGCTTCGTCTTCCCGGGCGACCGGGTCGATCTGGTGCTGACCCAGGAAGTGGTCGGCGGCGGCGACGGCGCACCGCTTCGCGCCTCCGAAACCATCATCCGCAACATCCGCGTCCTCGCCGTCGACCAGCGCCTCGACGCGCGCGACGATGACGGCAACCAGGTCGCCCAGAGCGCCGCCACGGTGACCTTCGAAGCGACCCCGACGATCGCGGAGAAGATCGCAGTTGCCCAGACCATCGGCCAGCTGTCGCTGTCGCTGCGGTCGCTCGCCGACAACAATGCCGAGCTGGAGCGCGCCATCGCGACCGGCGAGGTCCAGGTGCCGGCGAATGCCGATGCCAATGGCGAGCGGCAGATGCTGCTCCAGATTGCCAGCCGTCCGCTCGACACCAGCCCGACCTACACTGTCGGCGCCGATGTCTCCCGTTTCCAGCGCAGCACCGTTCCCGGCCGGGCGAGGAGCGATGCTCCCGCCGCCGGCGCCAACGGCGCCACGGGCCCGGGCGGCCAAGCCGTCCCGACCGGCCCGGTGGTTCGCGTCGCGCGGGGCAATGAAGTCACGATCGTTCCGGTGGGAGCCAGGTAAATGACAAAAACAAGCAAGATAAAGCGGGTTTCGCTGGGGACCGCCATAGCGGCCCTGGCGGTGAGCCTCGCCGCCGCGGCCCCGAGCCCGGCCCTGGCCCAGCCCGCGGGTGCGGTGGCGCCGTCCAACGACGTGACCCTTTCGGTCGGCACCGGCCGAATGGTTCGCCTCAACGGGACGATGACCGACCTGTTTGTCGCCAATGACGACATCGCCGACGTCCAGGTCCGCTCGCCCAACCAGATCTACATCTTCGGCAAGGCGGCGGGGGCCACCACGGTCTACGCCACCGACCGCACCGGCCGGGTGGTCTATTCGGCCAACGTCCGGGTCGGCCAGAATCTCGGCTCGGTAGGCCAGATGCTCGACCTGGCGATGCCGGAAGCCGACATCCGCGCCACGCCGATGAACGGCATGGTGCTGTTGACCGGCACGGTCTCGCAGCCCGCCGACGCGGCGGAAGCCGAGCGCCTGGTCGCGGCCTTCGTCGGCACCGGCGTGCAGGTGGTCAGCCGCCTGCGCACCTCGACGCCGCAGCAGGTGATGCTGCAGGTCCGGATCGCGGAGGTCAGCCGCTCGATGCTTCGCGAGATCGGCACCAACCTTCTGAGCCGCGATAATTCGGGCGGTTTCCTGTTCGGCATCGGCCGCGGCAATCCCGGCACGATCACCGACACGCTCGATCCGATCACCCAGCTGCCGACCGGCGGCACGAGCTACACGTTCAACAATCCGGTGGGCGCGACCACGCTCGGCGCCGCCGGCCACCTGCTCGGGCTCGACATCCTCTCGACCCTGAACCTCGGCGAGACGACCGGCCAGGTCACGACCCTGGCCGAGCCGACCCTGGTCGCGCTTTCGGGCGAGACGGCGAGCTTCCTCGCCGGCGGCGAGTTCCCGATCCCCATCTCCCAGTCGCTGGGCGCGGTGACCATCGAATATAAGCAGTACGGCGTCGGCCTGTCCTTCTCGCCGACCGTGCTCGAGGACGGCCGCATCTCGATGCGGGTCCGTCCGGAGGTCTCCGAACTTTCCGCCGACGGCGCCATCCGGCTCAACGGCTTCCAGGTGCCCGCGCTGACCACGCGGCGCGCGGAGACGACGGTCGAGCTCGGCTCCGGCCAGAGCTTCATGATCGGCGGCCTCTTGAGGAACCACAACAACAACTCGATCGACCGGGCGCCCTTCCTCGGCAACATTCCGATCCTTGGCGCCCTGTTCCGGTCGACCAGCTATCGCCGCGAGGAATCGGAGCTGGTGATCGTGGTCACGCCCTATCTGGTCCGGCCGGTCTCGGCCAACCAGATCGCGCTGCCGACCGACGGTCATCGCCGCCCCGACGAGGCCCAGCGCCTGATCGTCGGGCAGGACAATGCAAGCGTCACTGGCGAGACCCGGCCGATGCCGACCGCCGCGCCGGCCCGTACGGTCGCGCCCGGCATCGACACGATCGGTTCGGCGGCTCCGGCCGTCCCCGCTCCTGCCCGCCAGGGCTCGGCCCAGGCTTCGCCGGCGCCGGTCCAGACCGCCTCGGCCCAGCCCGGGTTCAACTTCTGATGACCGCCCGAGATCGAAAGGACGCCAAACCCATGTCTCGCTTCATCAAGCTCGCCGCGGTCTCCGCCCTCGCGCTCGCCGCCGCCGGCTGCTCGACGCAGCCGCCGGGGCCGCTGACGCCCGCCTCCAATTTCGGCATGTATTCGCTGCACCAGCCGGTGGTCGAGCACACCAATTACGTGTTCGACGTCAGCGCCGGCCCCAACGGCGTTTCTCCTGCCGAGCAGGAACGGCTCGCCGCCTGGTTCCAGTCGATCAACGTCCGCTACGGCGATCATGTCACCATCGATCAGCCGCGCGGCTATGAATCGGCCAGGGCCCGCCAGGACGTGGCCCGCGTCGCCGGCGATTTCGGCCTTTTGATCTCGGCCGACGGCGCCCCGGTTACCGAGGGCGACGTTCCGGCGGGCGTGGTCCGCGTCGTCGCCAGCCGCGCCAGCGCCCATGTCGACAATTGCCCGCAATATGGCGATCCCGGCATCGAATCGCCCGTTCGCACCGGCACCAATTACGGCTGCGCCACCAACTCCAATCTCGCGGCCATGGTCGCCAATCCGGACGACCTGGTCCACGGCCAGGAAGGCTCCGGCCGCGACAGCTCGGTCGTCGCCGGCCGCGCGATCCGAGTCTACCGCGACCGGGTGCCCACGGGCACCCAGCCGCTGCCGACAACCACGACCAGAGCAGGGAGCTCCCAGTAATGAACGCCCCGTTCCACGCCCGCGGCAGCGGACTTCGCGATCCTTTCACTGCCTTCGTCGCCGACGAGGCGACGGCCGAGCTGCTGCGCCCGATCGCGGTCGAGCACGGCTGGTCGCCGGAGAAGGTCAACAAGGGCGGTCTCAGGAACGCCGTACAGACCCTGTCGGTCGCGGCGAGCCCGAGCATCCTGTTCGTCGACCTCAGCGAGTCCGGCGATCCGCTCAACGACATCAACGCGCTTGCCGAAGTCTGCGAGCCCGGCACGGTGGTGATCGCCGCCGGCCAGGTCAACGACGTCAGGCTCTATCGCGACCTCGTCGCCAGCGGCATCCAGGATTACCTGCTGAAGCCGTTCTCGGCCGATCAGCTCCGCGACGCCTTCGCCAATGCCCAGTTGACCATCTCCGGTCCGCGGCAGATCGAATCGGCGACCGAGAAGCCCAACGTCATGGCCGCCGTGATCGGCGTCCGCGGCGGCGTCGGCGCCTCGACCGTCGCGACGTCGCTCGCCTGGCTGATGGGCGACAAGGGCGGCCGCTCGACGGCCCTGCTCGATCTCGACGTCCATTTCGGCACCGGGGCGCTGGCCCTCGACCTCGAACCGGGCCGCGGCCTGACCGACGCGATCGAGAATCCGAGCCGCATCGACGGCCTGTTCATCGAACGCGCCATGGTGCGGGCGAACGACAAGCTCTGCGTGCTTTCGGCGGAAGCGCCGATCAACCAGGCGATGATGACCGACGGATCGGCCTTCTATCAGCTGCAGGAAGAGATCCGCCACGCCTTCGAAGGCATGGTGATCGACCTTCCGCGCAACATGATGGTCCAGCATCCGCACCTGCTCAACGACGTCCATGTCGTGATCGTGGTCTGCGAGTTCACCCTCGCCGGCACCCGCGACGCGATCCGCATCCTTTCCTGGCTGAAGGCGAACGCGCCCCAGGCCCGGGTGGTGGTGGTCGCCAACCGCGTCCAGGTCGCCGTCCAGGAGGTCAGCCGCAAGGACTTCGAACATTCGATCGAGCGCAAGGTGGACGTCCTCCTGCCCTTCGATCCGAAGGCGGCGTCGCAGGCCGCGAAGCTCGGCCAGCCGTTGGCCAAGGTCACCAAGTCGACCAAATTGACCCAGCCGCTGACCCAGTTGCTCGCCCAGACGGTCGATCAGGCGGGCAGCGATGCGGGCGACACTTCGGCGGCGCCGGCATCCAGCTCGTTGCTGGGCAAGCTCGGCAATCTGAAGGCGCTGGTCGGCAAGAAGCCCAAGGAGGCCGCGCAGGCCGCCTGACGGCGGGCCGGGTGAGCATGAGTCGAGGGAGGCGAAGAGCCGGTGTTTAATGTGATCCTGTTGATGGCCGGCATCCTTGGCGTGCTGCTCCTCGTCCTGTCGGCCTTTTCCGGGCCGTCGACGAAGAAGCTGATCGCGCGCCGTCTCGAGGAAATGCGCGAACGCCACAGCCGGTCGACCGACGCCGTCGCCCAGGCCCAGCTGCGCCGCATCTTCGCCCAGCGGGTCGCGCGCGGCGACAATTTCGCCAAGCGCTTCATCCCCAAGCCGGCGCTGCTTCAGCTGCGCCTGACCCAGACCGGCCGCAGCTGGACGCTGTCGCAATATGCGATGGCGTCGGCCGGGCTCGCCATGCTGATGACGCTGCTGCTCAATTTCCGCGGCGTGCCGCTGCTCCTCGCCATCCCGGTCGGCCTTCTGGTCGGTATCGGCATCCCGCATTGGGTGATCGGCAAGCTGATCAAGCGCCGCATCGCCCAGTTCACCGCCCGCTTCCCCGACGCCATCGAGCTGATGGTGCGCGGCCTGCGCTCGGGCCTGCCGATCTCGGAAACGATGGGCATCGTCGCCGACGAAGTGCCGGCACCGGTCGGCACCGAGTTCCGCTCGGTCGCCGACAAGATGAAGATCGGCCGGACGATGGATGCGGCGCTGCAGGAAACCGCGGCGCGCCTGGCCACGCCCGAATTCCAGTTCTACGTGATCAGCCTCGCCATCCAGCGCGAGACCGGCGGTAACCTGGCCGAGACCCTGTCGAACCTTGCCGAGGTGCTGCGCAAGCGCTCGGCGATGAAGCTCAAGATTCGCGCCATGTCGTCGGAATCCAAGGCCTCGGCCTGGATCGTCGGCTCGCTGCCCTTCATCGTCTTCGCGCTGATCTGGTTCATCAACGGCAGCTACATGCAGAATTTCTTCGTCGAGCCGCGGCTGATGATCGCCGGCGGCATCGGCCTGTTCTGGATGTCGCTGGGCGCCTTCATCATGTCGAAGATGGTCAATTTCGAAATCTGATCCGAGGAAGTTGAAGCAAGATGACAAACGGCCCGACGATCATGGGGATCGATGTTGTGATGGTGGCGAGCATCCTCTCCGCCATCGCGACCTTTGCCGTGCTGGTTGCCATCTATGCCGCGACCACGGTCAACGATCCCATGGCCAAGAGGGTCAAGGCGCTGAACGAGCGCCGCGAGCAGCTCAAGGCCGGCATCGTCGCCTCGACCTCGAAGCGGCGCAAGACCATCACCAACCGCAACGAAATGGCCGACAAGGTGCGCGGCCTCCTTTCGTCGCTGAAGATGCTCCAAGAAGACCAGGTGGTGAAGGCGCAGGCCAGCCTGATGCAGGCCGGCATCCGTTCCAAGGACCTTGCCTTCGTCGTCATCTTCGCCCGATTCCTGGCGCCCCTGGTGCTGGGCAGCATCGTCATCGTCGGCGTCTATGTCCTGCAATGGTTCCCCGAATGGGGCGCATTCAAGCGCTACGGGCTCGTCGCCGGCACCTTGATCCTGTCCTACAAGGCCCCCGACATCTGGCTGTCCAACAAGAAGGGCAAACGCACTTCGGCGATCCGCAAGGGCCTGCCCGACGCGCTCGACCTGCTGGTGATCTGCGCCGAGGCCGGCCTCACCGTCGACGCCGCCTTCGGCCGCGTCGCCCGCGAACTGGGCAGGGCCTATCCAGAGCTGGGCGACGAATTCGCTTTGACCTCGATCGAGCTGGGCTTCCTCACCGACCGCCGCATGGCCTTCGACAATCTCGCCAAGCGCATCGACCTCGATTCGGTCCGCGGCGTGGTCACGACCATGATCCAGACCGAGAAATACGGCACCCCGCTGGCCAGCGCCCTGCGCGTCCTCTCCGCCGAATTCCGCAACGAGCGGATGATGCGCGCCGAGGAGAAGGCCGCCCGGCTGCCGGCGATCATGACCATCCCGCTGATCCTGTTCATCCTGCCGGTGCTGTTCATCGTCATCCTTGGCCCGGCGGCCTGCAGCATCAGCGACGCGCTGCTTAAGTAGAGGCAGCTCGGCCGGCGCAAGCCGACCTGGCGCTACGGGGTTTCGCAGCGCGTCTCTAGTTTACCGCGCGCGGGCGTTGAAGTGGGTCTCTTAGACCTATCGCGCGGAGTCCGTGGCCGGCCCGCTCCCCCACCCGACCTCCCATAGGGTACTGACGTTGGGAGGTCGGGTGGGGGAATGTGCCTCGGACGATCGTGCGAGAGCGTGTGCCTATCCGCCCGTTCGTCCTGAGCCTGTCGAAGGACTTCCCTTCTCCCTCGACCAGACCACCACCGGAACAATCACCGCAGCCTCTCTGTTGAACCTCCGAACAATTTCGGAGCCGCACCATGACCACATTCACGCCCGACCAGTGGCTTATCCTGGGTCTCGCTTTCGCTCTCGGCCTGTTCCTCGGCATGGCGCTGCTCGCCAGTCCCAAGTGGAAGCAGCGGTATCGCGAGGAGGTCAGACGGCGCGAGGCGGCGGAGGCGGAGAATGCGCAGCTGCGCCGCGACGCCAATGAGATGGATTCGCTGCGCACCGCCGCTGCCCGCGACGAGGCGCGGCGCCGCACCGACACGGACAATGCGCGAACCGCCGCCACGCGTGAGGAAGTCGCCCGCGCGCCTGTCGCCCCTCGCACCGACACCGTCGTCGCGGACGTCCGTCATCCGCCCGAGGAGATGCGCGCCGAGGCCGACCGGATCGACGAGACGCATCCCGGCGAAGCGGAATCCTTGCGCAGAGCAGCGGAACGCGACGAGGAGCGGCGTCGGGCGGAGACCCGGCCGCTCTGATCAGGCCTTCCTCAGCGCCGCCTGCGCCGCCGCCAGGCGGGCGATCGGCACGCGGTAGGGCGAGGCGCTGACATAATCGAGGCCGGTCGCCTCGCAGAAGGCGATGCTGGCCGGGTCGCCGCCATGCTCCCCGCAAATGCCGAGCTTGAGGCCGGGGCGGGTCGCCCGGCCCCGTTCGGCGGCAATCGAGATCAATTCGCCGACGCCCTCGACGTCGATACTGACGAAGGGATCGCGGGCGTAAATGCCCTTCTCGACATAGGTTGTGAGGAAGCGGCCGGCGTCGTCGCGACTGACCCCGAGCGCGGTCTGGGTAAGATCGTTGGTGCCGAAGCTGAAGAAGGCGGCCTCCTCGGCGATGGCGCCGGCGGCGAGCGCCGCCCGGGGCAGTTCGATCATCGTCCCGACCTGATAGTCGATCCGCCTGCCCGCCTCCTCGAACACCAACTCGGCGGTCCGCTCGATCAGGGCGCGGACGATGGCGAGCTCGGCGCGGGTCGCGACCAAAGGCACCATCACTTCCGGGATCGGCGCGGCGCCGCCCTCCCCCGCCACCTGGATCGCCGCCTCGAAAATGGCGCGCGCCTGCATTTCGTAAATCTCGGGATAGGTGATGCCGAGCCGGCAGCCGCGATGGCCGAGCATCGGATTGAACTCGTGAAGCTCGGCGATGCGCTGGTTCAGCGTATCGATCGACACGCGAGCGGCGGCGGCGACTTCGGCGATGTCGGCGTCGCCGTGGGGCAGGAATTCGTGCAGCGGCGGATCTAGCAGGCGGATGGTGACCGGCAGGCCGGCCATGATCCGGAAAATCTCGGCGAAGTCGTCGCGCTGGGCTGGAAGCAGATCGGCGAGCGCGGCGCGGCGGCCGGCCTCGTCGTCGGCGACGATCATCCGGCGTACGTTGAGGATTCGCTCGGCGTCGAAGAACATATGCTCGGTGCGGCAGAGGCCGATCCCCTCGGCGCCGAATTCGCGCGCGGTGCGGCAGTCGGCGGGGGTCTCGGCATTGGCGCGGACCCTGAGACGGCGCTTGCGGTCCGCCCAGGCCATGAGCGTTCCGAAATCGCCGACCACCTCGGGCTGAACGGTCGGCACCTCGCCCAGCATCACCTCGCCGCTGGTGCCGTCGATGGTGATCAGCGCGCCCTCGGCGATGACGTGGCCGCCGACGCGAACGCTGCGGCTTTTATAGTCGATCGCCAGTGAGCCGGCGCCGGAGACGCAGGGCCGGCCCATGCCCCGCGCGACCACCGCGGCGTGGCTGGTCATGCCGCCGCGCGCGGTCAAAATGCCCTGGGCTGCGTGCATGCCGTGAATGTCCTCGGGGCTGGTCTCGATTCGAACCAGGATCACCCTGTCGCCAGCCCCGGCCCAGCGCTCGGCGGTGTCGGCGTCGAACACCGCCTTGCCGCATGCCGCGCCGGGCGAGGCCGGCAGGCCGCGGGCGATGACCTGGCGGTCGGCGGCGGGATCGAGGGTCGGGTGGAGCAATTGGTCGAGCGCCGCCGGATCGATCCGCAGAACCGCTTCCTCCTCGCTGATCAGGCCGTCGCCCGCCATCTCTACGGCGATGCGCAGGGCGGCCTTGCCGGTGCGCTTGCCCGAGCGGGTCTGGAGCATCCACAAGGCGCCGCGCTCGACGGTGAACTCGATGTCCTGCATGTCGCGATAATGGCGCTCGAGCAGGTCGAAGACCCGCGCCAGCTCGGCGAAGACCTCCGGCATCGTCTCTTCCATGGACGGCGCCTTCGCCCCGGCACGCTCGCGGGCGGCCAGGGTCAGGTATTGCGGGGTGCGAATGCCGGCGACGACATCCTCGCCCTGGGCGTTGATAAGATATTCGCCGTAATAGGCCCGCTCGCCGGTGGAAGGGTCGCGGGTGAAGGCGACGCCGGTGGCCGAGGTGTCGCCCATGTTTCCGAACACCATCGCCTGGACGTTGACCGCCGTCCCCCAGTCGCCGGGGATATGGTGGAGCCGCCTGTAGGTGCGCGCCCGATCGGACTGCCAGGAGCCGAAGACGGCGCCGACCGCGCCCCACAATTGCTCGTGCACGTCCTGCGGGAAGGCCCTGCCCCACATTTCCTCGACCAGCTCGAGATAGCGGCCGGTCAGCTTTTCCCAGTCGCCCGCCGCGAGTTCGGTGTCGAGATGGACGCCCTTGTCCTCCTTGGCGATCTCCAGCGCTTCCTCGAAGGCGCCGTGATCGAGGCCGAGGACGACATCGGCGTACATCTGGATGAAGCGACGGTAGCTGTCCCAGGCGAAGCGGGCGTCGCCCGAGGCCGCGGCGAGGCCGGCGACGGTGGCATGGTTGAGGCCGAGATTGAGGACGGTGTCCATCATCCCCGGCATCGACACCCGGGCGCCGGAGCGGACCGAGACCAGCAGCGGATCGGCGGCGTCGCCGAACCTCTTGCCGGTCACCGCCTCGATATGGGCGATGCCGTCGGCGACCTCGGCGCGGAGCGATTCCGGAAACTGTTCCCCTTCCGCGTAGAAGCGGGCGCACATTTCGGTCGAAATGGTGAAGCCCGGCGGCACCGGAAGGCCGATCGACGCCATTTCGGCGAGATTCGCGCCCTTGCCGCCCAAAAGGTTGCGTTCGTCCTCGGCGCGGTCGGTCGCGCCGCCGCCGAAGCGGTAGACGTAGCGGTCCATCAGCCCTCGATCCTGGAGAAATCGGCGACCAGGTGGACGGCGTGGCGAATGCGGCCGAGCAGGTTGAGGCGGACCTCGCGCTTGGCCGGATCCTCGTCGTTGACGATAACCTTGTCGAAGAAAGCGTCAATCGGCGCGCGCAGGCCCGCCAGGGCGGCCATCGCCCTTTCATATTCCTCGGCCTCGATCGCCGCCTCGACCTTGGGCTCGACCGCGTCGAGGGCGTCGTCGAGCTCGGATTCCTCGAGCTGCGGCGTGTAGGCCGACGACTTCGGCACCGCCGCCTCGCCGGTCCAGCCTTCCTTCCTCAATATGTTGGCCGCGCGCTTGTAGCCGGCGAGGAGGTCGGCGCCCTCGGGTCGTTCGACAAAGGCCTGGAGTGCCTTCACTCGGGCGAGCAGCCGCACCAGATCGTCCTCGCCGCCGAGCGCGAAGACGGCATCGATCAAATCGTGGCGGACGCCCGCCTCGCGCTGCTGGACCTTGAGCCGGTCAGCGAAGAAATCGAGCACCGCCTCCTGGAGGTCGGTGGCTTCCTCGATCACCCTGCCGCGCTCGAGATTGGGTGTCAGCGCCGAATCCCAGCGCACCACCACATGATCGCCGTGGCGGTAGGTGAAGGAGCCGACCTGGGCGGTTATCTCGTGATCATCGTCGTCCTCGTCGAGCAGATCGGGGAAGGTGACCGAGTTGAGGGCGCCGAGCCGCGAGACGATCAGCAGGACGGCCGCCTGGATGAGGACGTCGCCGAGCTGGAGGCGGAGGCCGGAATTGGTCAGCAGCTGGAGGAAGCTCAGGGCGGCGCGGCGAAGCGCGAAGGGATCGCGCGAACCGGTGGGCTTCTCGCCGATCGAGAAGAAGGAGACCAATGTGTCGAGCCGGTCGGCGATGTTGACCGCCACCGTCACCTTGTCGGTGGGGACGTCGTCACCCTGCCCCGCCGGCTTGTAATGATCGCGGATCGCGTTCGCGACGGCATCGGGCAGCCCCTGGGCGCGGGCATAATAGCCGCCGATCACGCCCTGCAGCTCGGGGAACTCGCCGACCATCTCGGTGACCAGATCGGCCTTGGCGAGGCGGGCGGCGGAGAGCACGTCGGCACTGTCGACGCCCTTGATCAGCCGCTCCTGGACCAGCCACTGGGCGAGCCTGGCGACCCGCTCGACCTTGTCGGCCATCGTCCCGAGCTTCTCATGGAAGACGATCTCGCCGAGCTTCTTCGCCTGCTCCCTGAGCGGGACCTTCAAATCCTGATCCCAGAAGAATTTGGCGTCCGAGAGCCGCGCCGACAGGACCTTTTCGTTGCCGGCGACCACCGCGGCGGAATCGCTGGAGTCGATATTGGCGACGCAGACGAAGCGGTTCGAGAGCTTGCCGTCGCTGTCCTGGCAGGCGAAATACTTCTGGTTCACCCGCATGGTGAGCTGGATCAGCTCCGGCGGCAATTCGAGAAAGGCCTGATCGAAGCTGCCCTTCAGCGGCACCGGCCATTCGGTGAGCCCGGCATTCTCGGCGACCAGGCCGTCATCGGGAACAATGCTGGTGTTGCGCTGGAGCTTGTTCGACTCCTTGCGGATGATCGCCTTGCGCTCTTCGGCGTCGACGATGACGTGGCAGGCGCGGAGCTTCTCGACATAATCCTGGGCGCCGCCGATGGTGATCGGCCCGGGATGGTGGAAGCGGTGGCCGAGCGTGGCCGCGCCCGATTTGATGCCGGCGATCTCGAAATCGACCACGTCGCTGCCGAGCAGGGCGATGACGCCCTGGAGCGGCCGCACCCAACGCGGGCTTTCGGTGGAAATCGAGGCCGGTCCCCAGCGCATCGACTTGGGCCAGGGAAAGGCGCGGACGATCGCCGGGATCGCTTCGGCGAGAATGGCGGCCGTGGCGCGCCCCGGCTGCTCGACGGTTGCAAACCAGATGCCGTCGCGCTCGACCAACTGGTCCTGGGCAAGGCCGGTTTTGCGCAGGAAGCCCTCCAGCGCCTGCGGCGGCGCGCCGGCGCGCGGGCCCTTGATCTCCTCGGAAATGGCCTCGGTCTCGGCCGGCAGGTTGCGGGCGATCAAGGCCAGGCGGCGCGGCGTGACGAAGGTCTCGATCGCGTCCGCCTTGAGCCCGGCCTCGCCGATCTGCTCGGCGAACAGGCGGGCGAGGTCGGACGCCGCCTTGCCCTGCATCCGCGCCGGGATTTCCTCGGAGAGGAGCTCGAGGAGGAAATCAGCCATCTACAGATCCTCCCCGGTACGGGGAGGAATGGATTGGGGACTCATGCTTCCCACCCGTTCTTCGTCATCCACGCCGCGCAGGCGCCTTTGGCGAGGTCGCGGACGCGGCCGATATAGGCCTGGCGCTCGGCGACCGAGATCACGCCGCGGGCCTGGAGCGTGTTGAAGATGTGGCTGGCCTTGATCGCCTGGTCATAGGCAGGGAGCGGCAGGCCGGCGTCGATGCAACGGCGGCATTCGTTGGCGGCGTGGCGGAAGCGTTCGAACAGGCTGTCGGTGTCGGCGACCTCGAAATTATAGGCGCTGAACTCGCGCTCGTTCTCGAGGAAGACGTCGCCGTAGGTCACCCCCTCATCATTGAAGGCGAGATCGTAGATGCTATCGACGCCCTGGATGTACATGGCCAGCCGCTCTAGCCCGTAGGTGAGCTCGCCCGCCACCGGCTTGCAGTCGAAGCCGCCGATCTGCTGGAAATAGGTGAATTGGGTGACCTCCATGCCGTCGCACCACACTTCCCAGCCGAGCCCCCAGGCTCCGAGCGTCGGCGATTCCCAATCATCCTCGACGAAGCGGATGTCGTGCTTGAGCGGATCGACGCCGATCGCCGCCAGCGAGCCCAGATAAAGCGCCTGAAGGTCGGGCGGGCTCGGCTTCAGGATGACCTGATATTGGTAATAATGCTGGAGCCGGTTCGGGTTCTCGCCGTAGCGGCCGTCGGTCGGCCTCCGGCTGGGCTGGACATAGGCCGCCTTCCACGGATCGGGCCCCAGCGCGCGAAGCGTCGTGGCGGGATGGAAGGTGCCGGCGCCCATCTCGATGTCGTAGGGCTGCAATATCACGCAGCCCTGCCCGCTCCAGTAATCGTGGAGGGTGAGGATGAGCTTCTGGAACGAGAGTGGCGCGGTCACCGGATCTTCGCCTTCGCGGGTGCAACAAAAGACCGCAACGCTTTGGCCCATGGTGCCCAGTGGGTCAAGAAAGGCGCGCGGGCGCGCTTCGCATATCCAACCGCTGTCAGCATAACATAGCAGTTAGTCAGGTAATCTTGACACAGGTTCGCGAATCGCTTAGTCATGTGAACATGACATATGGTCAGTGAATGCTGACAGAATGGAGCGTGGTGAAGAATCGGCTGCGGGTGCTGAGGGCGGAGAGAGGCTGGAGCCAGGCGGAGCTTGGCGGCCGAATCGGCGTGTCCCGCCAAGCGGTCAACGCGATCGAGACCGGCAAGCACGATCCGTCCTTGCCCCTGGCCTTCCGGCTGGCGCGGCTGTTCGGAATGGGAATTGAGGAGATATTCGACGATGGCGAACATCAGGAAAGCTGGCGTGTCTGAGCCGATCGGCCCGGGCGAGGCGCTGGAGCGCAGGCAGAGGCGGCGCCGGACCCTGATCCTCAGCCTGCTAATGATCGCAGGTGGTATTATCGGCTACGCGCTCGTCCTCGCCGGCGATGTCGGACCCGGTTTTCACCAGGGCACGTTATCCGCCTGGGCGGCGATCACGCTCGCTTTGGGGTGGCTGGTGTCGGTGATCGGCGGCTCAATCTGGTACAAGCGCCATATCGACGAGATCGACCAGGCCGCGCAGATCTGGGGAATCGCCGCCGCCGGCTCGGTCGTGCTGATCCTCTATCCGGCCTGGTATCTGCTCTGGCGCGGGCAACTGGTCGGCGAACCAAATGCCCATGTCATCTTCGCCACGCTATATGTGGTAATGATCGGCGCTTATCTGTCGAAGAAGTTTCGATGAGCCCGTTTGCGTGAGGGGGATATCCCAGTGAAGATCCTGTTGTTCGCGGCCGCCCTCGGCCTCGCCGCCACCCCTACACTCGTCTTCCAGGCCGGGTCCGCTCCGGCCGAGCAGGCGCCGCCGCCGGCCGCGCCGGCCCAACCGGCGCCGGCACCCCCGCCGGCTCCAGCCGCCCAGCCGGCCGCGCCCCTGCCCGACGCCGATCCGGCCGTGTGGGTGGTGCGCGATACCGACACGACCATCTATCTGTTCGGCACCTTCCATCTGCTCGACGGCCGGCCCTGGTTCAACGACGAGGTGCGGACCGCCTTCGACGCGTCGGACGAGTTGGTCCTGGAGGCGATCATCCCGGAGAATCCGGCCTCGCTCGCGCCGTTGATCCAGAGCTATGCGATCGATCGCAGCGGCCGCAAGCTGCCCGACCGGCTGTCGGCGGGCGACCGCGCGGCCCTCGCCCGCGCGCTGGCGCCGCTCGGCGCGCCGGCCAACGCCTTCGATTCGTTCAAGCCCTGGTTCGTGTCGCTGACCCTGACGGTCACCGCCGCCCAGCGGCTCGGCATCTCCTCCAACAACGGCCCGGAGACGATCCTCTCGCAGGCCGCCCGCGCCCGTCAGATGCGGATCGGCGAGCTGGAGGGGATGGAATGGCAGATCCGGCTGTTCGACAGCATGACCGACGAGCAGCAGATGGAGCAGTTGCGCGAGACCCTGCGCAACCTCGACCGGATGCCGCGCACGCTCGCGCCGATGCTTGCGGCCTGGTCAGAGGGCGACGTCAACCAGCTGAGGCGGATCGTCAACGCATCGGGCGGCGACAGCCCGGCGATCCACCGCATGATCTACACCAACCGCAACGCCAATTGGGCGCGCTGGATTCGGGAGCGGATGGCCCGCCCCGGCACCGTCTTCATCGCCGTCGGGGCCGCCCACCTCGCCGGCACCGACAACGTCCAGTCGCAGCTCAGGCGGCTCGGCTTCCGCGCGACCCGGGTGCCGCACGTGGAGACGGCGCACTGATTGAAATCCTCCCCTGCATTTGCAGGGGAGGATATTTGAGACCGCCACAGCTTGCCTCCTCCCCCGCCTTCCCCTATAGGCCGCGCCTTCCCCGTTCATGGTCATCCCTGGAGGCGTGAGCGGGAATTTTTTTTGAACCCGCATTTTGGAGACATGCAATGAGCGAACAGCTTACGCTGTCGGCCGAGACGCGCGAACGGGCTGGCAAGGGAGCCTCCCGTGTGCTGCGTCGCGAAGGCCGAGTGCCCGCCGTCGTCTACGGCAACAATGAAGAGCCCCTCTCGATCCACCTCGAGGAGAAGGCGCTGGTCAAGGCGCTGAGCACCGGCCACTTCATGAACTCGATCGTGATGATCGACGCCGGCGGCTCTCCCGCCCGCACGCTGCCGAAGGACGTCCAGTTTCACCCGGTCACCGACCGGCCGCTGCATGTCGATTTCCTGCGCGTCTCCGAGCATGCCAAGGTCACCGTCGCGGTGCCGATCAAGTTCGTCGACGAGGATGAATCGCGCGGCATCAAACGCGGCGGCGTGCTCAACTCGGTCCGTCACGAGCTTGAGCTGGTCTGCGACGCGGCCGAGATACCGGAAGAGGTCGAGATCAGCCTCGCCGGCATGGACATCGGCGATTCGCTGCACATCTCCGCCGTGACCCTCCCCAAGGGCACCGAATCCGCGATCACCGACCGCGACTTCACCATCGCGACCATCGTCGCCCCGTCCGGCGTCAAGTCCGAGGCTGCCGAAGCGGCGGCCGCGGCGGCCGCCGAGGAAGGCGAGGAGCCCGCCGCGGACGAGGTTCCGACCGTGGGCGAATCCGAAGCCGAAGCGGGCGAGGAATAGGCCCCGCTTTGTCGATCCTGCGCAGGCTCGGCACCCTGTTCGGCGCGAAAGCGCCGGCCGAGGTGCCGGGCCAGCCGGCCTCGGCGCCCGAGGCTGGAGACTGGGGGGAGTTCGCGCCCGTGCAGATCTGGGTCGGCCTCGGCAATCCCGGCGCGCAATATGCCATGCAGCGGCACAATGTCGGCTTCATGGCTGTCGACGCGATCGCCGAGGTCCATGGCTTCGACCCGCCCAAAAGGGCCTTTTCGGGCTGGACCCAGCAGGGCCGAGTCGGCGGCCAGCGCATCCTCCTCTTGAAACCCGCCACCTTCATGAACGACAGCGGCCGCGCCGTCGGCGAGGCGATGCGCTATTTCCGCAAGGAGATCGGCGACGTCACTGTCTTCCACGACGAGCTCGATCTCGCCCCGTTCAAGGTCAAGGTGAAGGTCGGCGGCGGCACCGCCGGCCATAACGGCCTGCGCTCGACCGAAGCCCATATCGGCAATGAATTCCGCCGCGTCCGCATCGGCATCGGCCATCCCGGCCACAAGGACAAGGTCACCCGCCACGTCCTCGGCAATTACGCCAAGTCGGAGCTGGGTCCTCTCAGCGACGTCCTCGCCGCCGTCGCGGCCGAGGCGTCCTGGCTGGCGCAGGGCGACGAAGCCCGCTTCATGAGTGACGTCGCGCTGAGGCTTCAACAGCAGGACTGAGCGGGACCGCCACCCTCGGCTCGCGCGCAAAGGCCGTATCGGCTAAATACGGGCCATGCGCTTCATCCTGATCATCGCCCTCACCGTCTCCGGGACCACGACCGCCCCGGCGGCCGCCAGCGAACGGCGCTGCGGCTGGCTGCAAAATCCGACCCCGGCCAATCATTCGCTGATCGACCGCGACGGCGAATGGATCCTGTCCTCGCAAGGCGGCTACCAGGCGCCCGGCATCGACGACATGCCCGACATGTCATCGCGCGGCTGGGTCGAGGTCAACGGCCATTACGGCTATGGCTGCGCCTGCATGACGGTGACGACCGACCGGCGCACCCGCCGGGTGACGCGGCTCTTCTCGGCGACCCCGGTTCCGCTCCGTCAATGCCGCGCGGACAGGCGGCTGCCGCGGCTCTAAAGCCCCGGCCAGTCCTCGCCCTCGGCGCCGCCGATGGGCATGCCCGGCGGGATGCGGGGGAGGCGGCGCGGGTCCGCGAGGGCTGCGGCGAGCGCCTCGCGGTCACCAAGCAGACGGCCGAGCCCCTTCGCCCAGTCGCCGGTCGTGCCCGCGCCAGGCCAGGCGACGAGCTGGGCGGAAAGCCGGCGGAGGCGCTCCGAAAGGGCCAGCGAGACGGTCGGCGACAAGGCCGGGTCGCGCTGGACGCGGGCCAAAGCGAGGATGATCGTCGTCGCGATCCGGCGCTCCAGCGCGGAATCCCCGCCGCCCGCCCGATCGAGGGCCCGCGAGATCAGGAGGTCGGTCAGAGTCTCCGGCGTCAGCTGCGCCCGATCGGCCTGGCTCTGGAGTTCGAGCCGGTTGAGCCGGGTCGGGGCGAGGAGATCGCTCAAGGTCACCATCGCCGCGGTCTCGGACGCCGCCATCGGATCGAAGATCGGCCCGCCGGCGGTCGGCATCACCTCGATATCGTTCTGGCGGTCGGTGTCGCCCGACCAGCCGGCGGAAAGCTCGGGCAGCAAGGCGGGCGGCACGTTGAGCGCCGCCGGCGACAAGGTGTCGAGCAGGGCCTCGAGCGCGCGGCGCTGGTCGGCGGCCGCGACCGGACGGGCGACACCGCGGCCGTCGCCGACGACGGCGTAGGTGAAGTCGACGCCTCCGATCAGTTTCGCCGCCGCCTCGACCTGGTAGCGGTGGATCAGCCAGACCGGCACGAACGCGCGCCTCAGCCCGCGCGCCGGCTCGCTGGGATGGAGGGCGTTCGGCCCGAAGCGCGCGACCGCCGCGGCGCGCACCGCCATCACCCGGCGCAATTCGGCGACGGGATCGGCGGCGTCGTCCCACAGGCTGCCGAGCGGATGGCTGGCGTCGCCCGACCGGGCATCGTCGTCGGCGACGTAGCGCAGCCCCGCCGCATTGGCCGCCGCCATCCGGGTGGCCCCCTCGGCGTCGGTCTGGGCGCCGTAGAGCCAGTCGACCGTGAACCGATCCCAGCGGCCGATGCCGACGCCATAGGCGTCGCGCAGATCGGGGACGCCGTTGACCAGGTTCACCCGCGGCGCCGGATAATCCATCACCGAATAGCGGCCGGCGATGCTGGCCGCGAAATTGTGGGCGAAGCCCAAAGCATGGCCGACTTCGTGCGCGCCGAGTTGGCGGATGCGGGCGAGCGCGGCCGTGATCGGATCGTTGGGATCGCCGGTGCCGGTGAGGCCGGCGCCGACCAGCGCCTGGTAGATCATCAGGTCCTGGCGGATGCGGAGCGAGCCCAGGAGAACCTGGCCCTTGATGATCTCGCCGGTGCGGGGATCGACGATCGGCTGGCCGTAAGACCAGCCGCGGGTAGCGCGGTTGACCCAGTTGACGACGTTGTAGCGAATGTCGAGCGGGTCGGCGCCCTCGGGCAATATCTCGACCCGGAAGGCGTCGATGAAGCCGGCGGCGTCGAACGCCTCGGCCCACCAGGAGACGCCTTCGCGGAGCGCCGTGCGGATCGGCTCGGGCGCCGCCCGGTCGATGTAGAAGACGATCGGATTGCGCACCCGCGAGCGCGCCGCGCCGGGATCGGTCCGCTCCAGCCGGAAGCGGTTGGCGAGCTCGTAGACGACCGGGCTGCCCAAAGGCGCGTTGAAATCGACCACCTGCATGCCGAAGATTCCGGCGCGCGGATCGAAGCGGCGCGGCTGGTAGCCCGGCTCGGGCAAAGCGACCAGCGAATGGCGGACGACGAAGCTGACATTGCCGCCAACCGGCGCGATATTGCCGACCTCCGGCCCCGGGCGCGGGCTGGTGAAGGTGAGCCGGGCCTGGAGCTCGATATTGCGCGGGAAGACGCTCACGAAATTGACGTCGGCAACGCTCAGTTCTGCGGCCAGCCGGTAATCGCCATTGTCCTGCTCCCTGAGCGCCCGGGCGATGTTGAGGTCGTCGCGGGTGAGGAAGGAGGCGACGTCGACCAGCAGCCGGCCGTCGGCGGTTTCGCCGGCGATGTCGCCCATCCAGATGGTCGAGCCGGCGAAGCTGCGGCGCACGCCCTCCTGCTCCTCGGCCGGCGCGCCGCTGGCGCGGAAGCGGGGGTTCTCGATCTCGGCGAGGACCTTGCGGCCGACGCGGCGAAAGACGAGCAGCCGCGAGCCGCTGTTCTGGGCGCGGTCGAGGCCGAGCGAGGCCGAGCCGAGGCCGGTCTCGAGCGAGGCCATGTAGAGGAAGCGGCCGGAAATCCCCTCCGCGTCGGGGGCCGGCAGCGACAGCAGGATGCGCCCGCCGCGCCGGTCGACATGGACCGGCAGCAGCCCGTCCTGCTCGGTTGTGCCCTGGAGCACCGTCGCCGGCGGGTCGATCGCCAAGGCCGGGACGGATGCGGCGGCGAGGAGCAGGCAGGCAAGGCGAAGCTTCATTGGGAACCCCCTGATTTGGCGGGAACCCTAGAAGCGGTCCGCAAGGCTGGCAATCACCCGGCGCAGCGGCTAACGGACCAGCCACGCGCGGGCGAACAGCCCGCTTTCCAACCCCACCTGCCAGGAATCGAAATGGGCTTTCGTTGCGGAATCGTCGGGCTGCCCAATGTCGGCAAGTCCACCTTGTTCAACGCGCTGACCGAGACGGCGGCTGCGCAGGCGGCCAATTACCCTTTCTGCACGATCGAGCCCAATGTGGGCCGGGTCGCGGTCCCCGATCCGCGGCTGCAGGACATCGCCCGCATCGCCGGATCGAAGGCGATCATCGAGACCCAGCTGGAGTTTGTCGACATCGCCGGCCTGGTCCGCGGCGCCTCGACCGGCGAGGGCCTCGGCAACCAGTTCCTCGGCAACATCCGCGAGGTCGACGCGATCGTCCACGTCCTGCGCTGCTTCGAGGGCGGCGACGTCACCCATGTCGAGGGCCGCATCGACCCGGTCGCCGACGCAGAGACGGTCGAGACCGAGTTGATGCTCGCCGACCTGGAGAGCCTGGAAAAGCGCGTTCCCGCCTTGGTCAAAAAGGCGCAGCAGGGCGACAAGGAAGCGAAGATCCAAGCCAGCGTGCTCGGCCAGGCGCTCGACCTGTTGCGCGATTCGAAACCCGCCCGCCTGACCGAGCCGAAGGACCATGAGGAAAAATTGGCGCTCGACCGCGCGCAATTGCTGACCGCCAAGCCGGTCCTCTACGTCTGCAACGTTGACGAGGCCGACGCATCGGCCGGCAACGCCTTGAGCGCCCGCGTGTTCGAGAAGGCGGCGGCCGAGGGGGCCAAAGCGGTGATCATCTCCGCCGCGATCGAGGCCGAGATCGCGACCATGGCGACCGAGGACCGTGCCGAGTTCCTGTCGGACCTCGGCCTCGCCGAGACCGGCCTCGCCCGCATCATCCGCGCCGGCTACGACCTCCTCCACCTCATCACCTTCTTCACCGCCGGGCCCAAGGAAGCGCGCGCCTGGACCGTCGAGAAGGGCGCCAAGGCGCCCGAGGCGGCGGGCGTGATCCACAGCGACTTCGAGCGCGGCTTCATCCGCGCCGAGACCATCGCTTTCGACGATTTCATCGCCTGCAACGGCGAGGCCGGCGCCCGCGACAAGGGCAAGCTGCGCTCCGAGGGCAAGGACTACGGCGTCCAGGACGGCGACGTCCTGCTCTTCCGCTTCAACGTCTGAGCAGGATTACTTGTCCCCCGTGCCGGTCGGACCGGGGTCCGCGGCGGACTGTTCAGGCGCCTGATCGGCAGCCGCATCGGCGGGCTTTGCGCCGGACCGCGCCGGGGCGGTCGCGGTCGCGCCGCCGCGCAGGGCGTCGGAGTTGACGTCGTAGCTGATCAGGGCCGCAGCGCCGTTGGCGATGGTGTAGACGAACCGCTCGGTTCCCGGCGCCGAGGCGAAGCGGGTATTGTAGTTGAGCTCCACCCGGTTCGTGCCGTTCGAATAATTTACGTGCCACCCCGTGCGCGACGCCTGCTGCACCGCGCCCAGCCGGTCGTGGACGGCCTGGAGGACGCCGGTGAGCTGCGCCTCCGACGTCACGTTGCGGAACTCGGCCGCCGTGCCCTGGTAGATTTCGTGATATTGCTGGGCGTCGAGCATCTGGTGGAAGCGCGCCACCGCTGCCTCCGCCGCCGCCGTATCCTGCCCCGCCGTACAGCCGCCCGTCGCGGCCAGCGCCGCGATGCCGAGAACGAGCTTCATCATGGACGCCCCCCTTCCCCTGCTTTTGCGCCATCCTGCATAACGCAGGGCAAGCGGCGTCCGCAACCGAAGCCGACCTTTGCTAACTCGCGGGCCGGTCCAGCCGGGTGATCCGGCCCAGCACCGGCACGGCAAGGCCACCCGGCGTTGCGACATAGGCTTCCAGCGTGTCGATGTCCTGCGGCCCGCCGAGCGCGTCGGTGCCTTCGCGGAAGATGGTAAAGCTGTCGCCGCCGGAAGCGAGATAGGAGTTCATCGCCACCCGGTAGGTCGCCTCATCGGCGATCGGAACGTTGTCGAGACTCATGGCGACGATCCGGCTGCCCGCCGGCCGCGAGAGATCGTAGCTGAAGCGGAAGCCGCGCGAGGGCGCGAGCATGGAGGGATGGGCCGGCGTGTTCAGCCCGCTGTTGAACTGCTGCTCGAGCAAGGCTCGAATCTGCCGGCCCGTGAAGGTCTTGACCGTGAGGTTGTTGCCGAAGGGCTGGGCCGCGAACAACTGGCCGAAGGTGATCGCGCCATTGGCACCCGGAACAATGTCGGCGCGAAGGCTGGTGGAATTGGAGAAGGCGATGCGCGCGCCACCGGCGGCGGGGGCGCTGGTCGCGGCAAGCGCGGCGTCGGCGACCAGATCGCCCAGCACGGATTCGCCATTGGGCTCGTCGTCGCGGGTCGCGGGCCCGCCGAGTCGGCCGACGACCCGCGCCGCGATCGGTGCCACCGCCGCGGCATAGCGCGCGACGAGCGCCGCCACCGCGGGATTTGCGGTTTCCGCCGGATAAAGCAGGCTCGGCGAAACACTGCCCGAGGCGGCGGTGTAGCCGGGACTGGCGACGATCCGGTTGTCGGCCCCCCGCGCGACCACATGGCCGCTCGCCGGATCGATCGCCAGGCCAATGTCGGTGACCAAAGTCCCGCTCTTGCCGGCGCTGGTTACGAGGAACGGCCGGCCGGGATCGATCACGCCGTAGTCGCAGATATAGGCATTGTGGGTGTGGCCGGAGACGACAAGATCGACCGACGGATCGAGCCGGGCGAGCACCGCCATCAGTCCGCCGTCCATGCCGGAGCAACGGTGATCGTTGAAGCCGACCGTCGTCGAAACGCCCTGGTGGATCAGCACGACGATCGCTTCGGCGCCCTCGGCCCGCAGCCGGGGGACGAGCGCGTTGATCGTATCCGCTTCGTCGGCGAAGGTGAGCCCGGCGATTCCGCTGGGCATCACCAGGGTCGACGCTTCCCGAAGCACGAGGCCGATGAAGCCGACACGAACCGTGCGGGCGCCGCTGCCGAAGCGGCGGATGGCGTAGGCCGGAAACAGGGTGCCGCCGTCCTCGGTGCGCACGTTGGCGGCGAGGTAGCGGAAGCGCGCGCCTTGAAAGCTGTCGAGCCGGCAGGGATCGCGGTTGGTGTGCCGTGCGCAGCCGCCATTCTGCATGCGCAGCAGCTCGGCGCGGCCCCGGTCGAATTCGTGGTTGCCGACCGAGGAGAGGTCGAGGCCGATCATGTTCAAGGCCATGATGGTCGGCTCGTCGAGGAATTGCGCCGAGGCGAGGGGCGAGGCGCTGATCAGGTCGCCCGCGGCGACGGTGATGCTGTTGGGATGTTCGGCGCGGATGCGGGCGATGGCGGAAGCGAAATAGGCTGCGCCGCCCGCCGGCACGCGGATCGTCGATCCGTCCGGCTGCGGCGCGGGCACGGCCAGGCCGGGCGGCTCCAGCGCACCATGGAAATCGTTGAAGGCGATGATTTCGACGCTGACCGGTCCGGTCGCGGGCCCTCCCGCGCGCGGCGTCGCGCATCCGGCCAACGCCCCAAGGATCGCGAAGGTCGCTCCAATGCGCATGTACTTCATGTTTCCGGCTCCCTCCGACGTCCGGGTTTTGGCATTGGCCACCAAAACTGTCACTAGGGTGTCGATCGCGTGACAATCATCCGCAGGGAGGCGGCATTTGATCTATTTCGAGGATCTGGAGGTCGGCAGGGAAACCTTCTTCGGCAGCTATGAGGTGACGCGCGAGGAGGTGCTGGAGTTCGCGCGGAAATACGATCCGCAGCCCTTCCACCTTTCCGACGAGGCCGCCGCCAGGACCTATTTCGGCCGGCTGTCGGCGAGCGGCTGGCACACCTGTGCGATGACCATGGGGGTGATCGCCCGCCACGTCGTCGCGGACGAGCAGGCCGGGCTGGGCTCGCCGGGGATCGACGATCTGCGCTGGCTGAAGCCGGTCTATCCCGGCGACACCCTCCACGTCCGCGGCAAGATCCTCGAAAAGACTCCGTCGCGCAGCAAGCCCGACATCGGCTCCTTCCGCACCCAGACGACCGTCACCAACCAGGACGACGTCCCGGTTCTGCGCTTCGTCTCGATCGTGCTGATCCGGAGGCGGCCGGCCGACTAATCGGCCGGGGCTTCAGGCCGCCTTCTTCTCCGCTTCGGGCTCTTCCTCGCGCCGCCCGTGCCAGATGTTCTGGTAGGACATATAGGCGAGGATCGTCGCGAAGATCAGGAAGACCAGGGTCGCCAGGCCAGCATTCTTGCGCGAATCCTGGCTGGGCTCCGCAGCCCACATCAGGAAGGCGGCGACGTCGTGCGCCATCTGCTGGCGCGTCGCCGTCGGATTGCCCGGGGCATAGGTCACCTGGCCGTCAGCGGTGATCGGCGGCGGCATGGCGATGTTGAGGTTGGCGAAATAGGGATTGTAGTGGAGCGTCCCGGCCGGCCGGTTTTCCGCGGGCAGGTCGCCCGGCGGGTTCTGATAGCCGGTGAGCAGGGATTCGATGTAGCGCGGCCCACCTTCGCGCGCCTTCGCCATCAGCGACAGATCGGGCGGCAGCGCATTGTTGTTGGCGGCGCGGGCGGCGGTCTCGTTGGCGTAGGGCGACGGGAAATGATCGGCCGGGATCGCCTTGCGGGTGGCTGCTTCGCCGGTGTCGGGATTGATCGACGGCACCTGGATCGGCCACTGATCTGCGATCGCGCGGACCTCCGCCTCGCTGTAGCCGAGGTCGTGGAGGTTGCGGAACGCGACATATTGCATGCTGTGGCAGGCGGCGCAGACTTCGCGATAGACCTGGAAGCCGCGCTGCAGCTGCTGGCGGTCATAGCGGCCGAACGGGCCGTCGAACGAAAAGGCGACGTCGCGCGGCGCCTTGTGGAAATGATGCTCCACGGACGGCGGCGGCGGCTCCTGGATGTAGGAGATCGCACCCCACAGCAGCGCCCAGGCGGCAACGGCGACGAAGCCCAGACCGACGATGATGCCGAATAAACGAACCATGACCGCGTCGTCCCCTTACGCTTGAGCCGCTGAGGCGCCGATCGGCGCCGCTTCCGCCGTTTCCCCGTGCAGCACGCTTTCCGAGATCGAATTGGGCAGCGGCCTGGTCCGCTCCACCATCGAGAGGATCGGCAGGATGATCAGGAAGTGGGCGAAATAATACATGGTCGCGAGCTGGCTGATCATCACGAACGGCTCTTCCGCCGGCGAGCCGCCGCAATAGCCGAGCACCAGCACGTCGAGGATCAGGATCACGAAGAAGATCCGGAACATCGGCCGGTAGCTGCCCGACCGCACCGGCGACTTGTCGAGCCAGGGCAGGAAGAAGAGCAGGAGGATCGAGGCGAACATCGCCATCACGCCCCACAGCTTTGCCGGGATCCAAAGGAAGTCGGCGGTGAAGGCGCGCAGGATCGCGTAATAGGGCCAGAAATACCATTCCGGCACGATGTGGGCCGGCGTCGAGAGCGGGTTGGCCGGCACGTAATTAACCGCGTGTCCCAGAGCGTTCGGCAGGAAGAAGATCATGATCGCCAGCAGGATCATGAAGACGCCGGCGCCGAAGCCATCCTTGGCGGTGTAATAGGGATGGAAGGGCACGGTGTCCTGCGGCGTCTTCACGTCGACGCCTGTCGGATTGCCCGATCCCGGAATGTGCAGCGCCCAGATGTGGAGGATGATCACCCCGGCGATCACGAAGGGAAGCAGGTAATGGAGCGAGAAGAAGCGGGTCAGGGTCGCCTGGTCGGGGGCGAAACCGCCGAGCAGCCAATGCTGGATCGGCTCGCCGACCAGCGGGATCGCGCCGAACAGGCCGGTGATCACCTTGGCCCCCCAGAAGCTCATCTGCCCCCAGGGCAGGACGTAACCCATGAAGGCGGTGGCCATCATCAGCAGGAAGATGACCAGGCCGAGCATCCACACCATCTCGCGCGGCGCTTTGTAGGAGCCGTAATAGAGGCCGCGGAAGATGTGGATGTAGGTGACGATGAAGAAGAAGCTGGCGCCGTTGGCATGGGCATAGCGCAGGAACCAACCCTGGTTGACGTCGCGCATGATATGCTCGGTCGAGGCGAAGGCGCCCGCCGCCGAAGGTTCGAAATGCATCGCCATGATGATGCCGGTGACGATCTGGAGGACCAGAGCGAGGCCGGCGAGGACTCCGAAATTCCAGGCGTAGTTGAGGTTGCGCGGCACCGGGTAGCCGCCGCCGACGCTGTTGTAGACCAGCCGCGGCAGGGGCAGCCGATCGTCCAGCCAGCGCATGAACGGGTTCGTGGGTTGATAGACGTTTGCCCAGGGAAAGCTCATTTTCTGGAACCTCAGCCGATGCGCACAGCGGTGGGAGACGTGAACTCGTATTCCGGAACCTCAAGGTTCAGCGGCGCCGGGCCTTTGCGGATGCGCGCAGCGGTGTCGTAGAACGAGCCGTGGCACGGGCAGAAATAGCCGCCATATTCGCCCCGGGTCTCGCCCTCGCCGGCGCCCAGCGGCACGCAGCCGAGATGGGTGCAGACGCCCAAAGTGATCAGCCAGTTGGCGTGGCCTTCCTTGGTGCGCTCGGCCAGGGTCTGGGGGTCGCGCAGGGTGGAGATGTCGACCGCATTGGCGGCGGCGATTTCCTGCGGCGTGAGGTTGCGGATGAAGATCGGCTGCTTGCGCCAGATCGTCTTGATCGCCTGGCCAGGCCGGATCGCGCTGATGTCGACGTCGATCTGGGCGAGCGCGAGCACGTCCGCGGACGGGTTCATCTGGTTGAGCAGCGGATAGAGCAAGGCCACCCCGCCGACCCCGGCGGCGCTGACCGCCGCAATGTTGATAAAGTCGCGCCGGCGGACGCCGTCACCCTCGGCCGTTGGGGCCGACCCCTCTTTCAATTCAACCGCAGCCATAACGTCCTTCGTACGTTGCCGAGACCGGACAAGCGAACTGCCACCCTAAGGCGATGGGCGGCTTGCGGGGCCTGATAGACGCGCAACCGCCGCTTTGCCAACTGCCATTTTGACCCGGCGCTGACACGCATCGCCGCATCCGCTAGTCCCCACCAATGCGGCTCGCGCTCTACCAGCCAGACCAGGCCGGCAATGTCGGCACGATCCTGCGGCTCGCCGCCTGCCTGGGCGTGCCGGTCGACGTGATCGAGCCCTGCGGCTTCCCTTGGGGCGACCGGGCGCTGAAGCGGGCGGGCATGGACTATGCCGAGATCGCCAACGTCACCCGCCACGCCGACTGGCAGCGGTTCGAGACCGGGCCGCGCGGCCGAATCGCACTGCTGACCACGGCCGGCGACACAAGCCTCGAGGCGGCGCGCTTCGAGGCCGGCGACGTGCTGTTGCTCGGCTCGGAAAGCCGGGGCGCGCCGGACGAAGTCCATCGCGCCGCCGCCCTCAGGATCCGGATTCCGCAAATTGCCGGCACCCGGTCCTTGAACATCGCCGTCGCCGCGGGCATCGGGCTTGCTGAAGCGCTCAGGCAGACAGGTGGATGGCCGCGATGATCGATCTCGACGACAAGCAGGAGGCCGCCCGCGACTGGTTCGAATCGCTGCGCGACCGGATCTGCGCGGCGTTCGAGGCGATCGAGGCGGAAGGCGGCGGCGACGCCCGCTTTGCCTTCGATTCGTGGGAGCGCGAGGATCCGTCGCAGGCGCCGGGAACCGGCGGCGGCGGCGTGCGCGGGCTGATGAAGGGCACGGTTTTCGAGAAGGTCGGAGTCAACGTCTCGACCGTCGGCGGCCGCTTCAACCCGGAATTCGCCGCCACCATCCACGGCGCCGAGCAGGATCCGAGCTTCTTCGCCACCGGCATCAGCCTGGTCGCGCACATGACCAATCCCCATGTGCCCGCGGTCCACATGAACACCCGCTTCCTGTGCACGACCCGGCGCTGGTTCGGCGGCGGCGCCGACCTCAACCCGCCCATCCCCTATGAAGAGGACACCGCCGACTTCCACGCCCGCCTGCGCGCCGCCTGCGCCGGCCACGACCAGACCTATTACGGCCGATTCTCGAAATGGGCAGAGGACTATTTCTTCATCCCCCATCGCGGCGTCCATCGCGGCGTCGGCGGCATCTTCTACGACCATCTCGAATGCGCCGCGCCGGGCGAGGGCGCGACCTTCGAGGAGAATTTCGCCTTTACCCGCGATGTCGGCGAGGCCTTTCTCGACGTCTATCCGCGGCTGGTGCGGCGGCGCATGGCGACGGCCTTCGACGAAGCCGACCGCGCCCGCCAGCTCGAATGGCGCGGCCGCTATGCCGAGTTCAACCTGATCTACGACCGCGGCACCTTGTTCGGCCTGAGGACCGGCGGCAATGTCGACGCGATTCTGATGAGCCTGCCGCCGCTGGCAACCTGGTCGTGAGCGAGGGCATGATCCCAGTCCCGCCCGGCCATGTCGCGGCGGTGGTCACCTTCCTCGAAATGACCGAGCGGCCGGCGCCGGCGAAGGGCGCGGCCGCCCCGCTCAGGATCGAGACCTGGCCTGCCTTCGACTCCGAACGCTACAAGGCGCTGTTCCGCCGGGTGGGGTCGCGCTGGCTTTGGTTCTCGCGGCTTGCGATGGGCGAGGCCGAACTGCTCGCCCGGGCCGGCGAGGTCCATTCGGTGATCGACAAGGCGGGCACGGAGGTGGGCATCGTCGAGCTCGATTTCCGGGATCCGGCGACCTGCCACATCCGCTTCCTCGGCCTGGTCCCCGAGCTGGCCGGCCTGGGCCATGGCGCCTGGCTGTTCGACCAGGTGCTGCTCCTTGCCTGGGCGCCGGGCGTCGCCCGTGTCCAGGTCCATACCTGCACGCTCGATCACCCCGCTGCGCTTCCCGCTTATCTCAGGGCCGGCTTCCGCGCATTCGGGCGCGCCTTCGAAAGCTTCCCGGATCCGCGCCTCGCCGGCCTGCTGCCGCGCGAGACGGCGCCGCAAGTCCCCTTAGTTGAAGGTCTCGGCGACTGAGCCGGTGCCGGCGAGGCTGCGGTAGATGGCGGCGTAGAGAAGCACCAAAAGGGTCGCGAAGGCGCTGTTGAAGGCCGATTCGACGATCGCCTTCAGCAGGGTGCCGAACTCCTGGCCGGCGAGCAGAACGAAGACGATGCCGAGGATGGTGCCGGCGACGCCAAGGACGATGGCGGCGACGATGACGACGATGATGACCAGCCCCAATATCGCCCAGCCATGGCCGGCGGTGAGGGCGAAGGTGCGGGAGATCGCGTCGATCGGGTTGCGGCGGTTCTCCGCGACCATCACCGCCGTCGACGGCACCAGCCGGCCGATCAGGTAGAGGCCCGGAACGATCAGCAGGATCAGCCCGATACCGACGATCAGGCTGGTGAGCAGCGACATCAGGAAATAGAAAGGCAGCAGGGTCAACCCGAACAGCAGGGCCCCGCCGACGGTGACACCGCGGGCGAAGACCAGGCGCAGCATTGCGGCGCTGCCGACCAGGCTGATCAGGGCCTGGAGCAGCAGCCAGGGCCAGGCCTCACCATACCAGTCCATCAGCTGGCGCATCATTTGACTGAGGTCTGGCGTCTGGGGTTCGGGCGGCTTGAGATAGACCGCGAACAGCAAGGCCGGGAGGAACATGAACACGCCGGCGATGGCGGTGAGCAACGGCGCGTGGGCGCGCGCCAGCGCCATCGTATCTTCCCACACCGCGCCATAGGAAAAGCTCATTGCCACCCCCTCGTTCTCGTCACCGCGAGCATAGCGCCGCGTCCGGAGGTCTTACAAGCAAGGGTTGCGCGAGCCGCCGCGCCGGGCAAGGGGAAGCGGATGGGCGCGAATGCGATCGAATGGCGGATTTCGCCGGGCCTTACGGCCTATCCCGAAGCGCTGGCGGCGATGGAGGAAAGGGCGGCGGCGATTCGGGAGGGGAGCGCGCGCGAGCTGGTCTGGCTGCTCGAGCATCCGCCACTCTACACCGCCGGCACCAGCGCCGATCCGGCCGAACTCTTCAATCCCGAGGGCTTCCCGGTCTACGCCGCGGGGCGCGGCGGCCGCTACACCTATCACGGGCCGGGCCAGCGCGTCGGCTATGTGATGATCGACCTTGACCGGCGGGGGCGCGACGTCCGCCGATTCGTCCACGCCCTCGAATCCTGGCTAATCGACACAATCGGCGATTTCGGCATCGCCGCCCACCGCTCGCCGGGGCGAATCGGCATCTGGGTCGACCGCGACGGCACCGAGGCCAAGATCGGAGCGCTCGGCCTCAGGGTCCGGCGCTGGGTCACGATGCACGGATTCTCGGTCAATCTGGACCCGAAACTTTCGCACTTTTCAGGCATCGTACCCTGCGGTATTGCCGATTCTCCGGTGACCAGCCTCGACGAGATGGGGGTGTCAAACGTGCAGCCTCGTTTCGATCTGGCCCTGAGACAGAGACTCGACCCGTTTCTATTCTCGATCGAGGGGGAATAGGAGGCGCTTGAGCGCCGTATCCTTTCCGTATATTGGGCAAAGCTGATTTGGCTAAAAAGGGGCCTACCCGACCAAATCATCAATCTAGGGAGACCTTTTAATGCGTAGCATCCTTTCCAAAGTGACCGTCGGTGCGATGATTGCCGGCGCCGCCCTCCTCGTCACCGCCTGCGGCGGTGCCGACACCAACGTCACCAACACCAACACCACCGAAGTCAGCAATGACGCGGCGATGGACGCCAACGCGACCGACATGGGCATGGACACCAACATGACCATGGACGCCAACGCGACCACCGACACCACCAACACCACGTCGACGACGACGGACGCGGGCGGCAACACGACCACCACGACGACCGAGACGACGAACAGCCATTAATCGATTCGCGAAAGCGGAACGAGGAAGGCCGCCGGGCGACCGGCGGCCTTCTTTTTTGCCTGCAAAATCAAGGCTTATGCAAAGGACGGGTTGCGCCTGCCGCACTTCGGAGGGATAAGTCCCCCCGCAAACAGCGGAGGAATTTCATGCGTTACCTGACCATCACGGCCATCGCCGGCGCCGCGCTCGCTCTCGCGGCCTGCGGCGACAACAATCCCGTCAACAACGCGGCCAGCAACGAGCTCGACGCCAACATGACCATGGAAGCGCCGGCCAACGACGCCAGCGCGATGGAAGCGACGACCAACGCCACCGATACGGCTCCGGTCGTGGCCAACGAAACCGGCAACACCACCGGCGGCGAGACCAGTGGCGGCGATACCGGCGGCAACAACGTCGAAAGCAACGTCAGCGGCATGTAGCCGATGCGCGCCGGGAGGCGATCGCTCCCGGCCGCCCCGACGAGGCGTGGCCCCGGCGCGGCGGGCGCCTCGGCGGGCGCTAGGGGCCCGGCCCACCCGGGTCTAGAGAGCAGAAAGAAGAGCGCCGTGGAGAGCCGGATGGCATTTTCGTCGAAGACAGGCTTCAAGACGGCGATCGCGGCGCTGGGCGCCCTGTGGCTGGCCGCGCCCGCGGCCGCGCCGGCACAGCTCTTCGTCAACGATCCGCCGCTTCAGAGCGGACCGATCGAAGGCAGTGATCCCCTGGTCGGCCTGCCCATCCCCGGCGCGACCCCGGCCGAGTATCGCGCCCACCTGATCTGGAATTTGCGCTCCGGCCTCAACGTCGCCGCGCTGCAATGCCAGTTCTCTCCCTATTTGCGGGCGGTCGACAATTACAACGCCTTCCTGGTCCACCACGGCACCGAGCTGGCCGCGGCCTATTCGGCGCTCGAAGCCTATTTCCGGCGGGTGGGCGGCCGTAACGGGCCGCGCAATTTCGACCAATATTCGACCCAGACCTACAATAATTTCTCGACCCTGAGGGCCCAGCTCGGCTTCTGCCAGACCGCGTCGCGGATCGCCAAGGAAGCGCTGACCCGCCCCAAGGGCCAACTCGGCCAGTTCGCCTTGATGCGGATGCGCGAATTCCGCAGCAGCCTGACGCCCGCCTATGACGGCTTCGCCTACAGCCGGGTGCCCATCACCCTGGCGCCGCTCCCCGGCGTCGGCCGGCGCGACTGCTCGCAGCTGCGCGGCCGCGACCGCCGCGAGTGCGAGGGCAACTGATCCCGAACCGAACGCCGCGATGAATGTCGCGGGCGAGGACGATTGGGACGCCGCCGCCTTCTACCGAACCTGCGACGGTGAATGGCGCTACGCCGCCGATACCACCGAATTTCTGCTCGAGGCGTGGGTCGGAGCGGGCCACTGGACGGTGCGGATGAACGATTTTCCCGACGAGCCGCTCTACACCCTGTTCGTCGACGGCGAGGCGATCATCGACTTCAACGACTGGCCGAAGGGCTGGAAGGATCGGCCGAGCCCGTGGCGGAAAGGGTAACCAGCTAAACGACGTTTTTGTCAGGGCAAGCCCAGCAGTTTGTGAGTCTGGAGACTGAGGCGCCAGTGGGGGTGGTCGAGGACGTAGTCGATCGCGGCGGTGCGCGCCGCCTCGGCGTCGGCGCAGTCCATCGGCTGGATCAGGAAATGGCCGAAATCCCATCCCGTCAGCGCTTCGGGATCGATCCCCTGCTGGGGCCAGACCAGCTTGAGCTCGTCGCCCGAGCGCTGGACCACTTCGGTCCCCGCCTTGGGGCTGACGCAGATCCAGTCGATCCCCGCCGGCGCCGGAAGCGTGCCGTTGGTCTCGACGGCGATCTCGAAGCCGCATTCATGAAGCGCGTCGATCAGCCCGGCGTCGAGCTGGAGCATCGGCTCGCCGCCGGTGATGACGACCAATGGCCCCTCGCCCTTGCCCCACAAGGAAGCGACCTTGTCGGCCAGGTCGGCGGCGCCATAGCGGCCGCCATTTTCGCCGTCCATGCCGACGAAATCGGTGTCGCAGAAAGTGCACTGGGCGTCGGCGCGGTCCGCCTCGCGGCCGCTCCACAAATTGCAGCCGGCGAAGCGCAGGAAGACGGCGCGGCGGCCGGCCTGCATTCCTTCGCCCTGCAGGGTGAGGAAGATCTCCTTGACCGCGTAGCTCATCGCGCCGGCTCGGCCGGGCGCGCGGCATAACGGGTCGGATCGGCGAGGCCCGCCTCGGCGAACCCACGGGCGCGTAGGCGGCAGCTATCGCACATCCCGCAATGGCGGCCGTCGGGCGCCGGATCGTAGCAGGACCAGCTCATCCCAGCGTCGAGCCCGAGCCGCGCCGCCTCGCGGACGATGTCGGCCTTGGTCATCGCCATCAGCGGCGCATGAATCCGGAAACACTCGCCCTCCACGCCCGCTCTGGTGGCGAGATTGGCCATGCTTTCAAAGGCGGCCACGAATTCGGGCCGGCAATCGGGATAGCCCGAATAATCCAGCGCGTTGACGCCGATGAACAGGTCGCGCGCGCCGGCGGCCTCGGCCCAGCCGAGGCAGAGCGCGAGGAAGATGGTGTTGCGGGCGGGAACATAGGTGATCGGGATGCCTGCTCCTCCGCCGTCGAGCCCTTCCCCCGCTTTGGGCACGTCGAGATCGGCGGTGAGCGCCGATCCGCCGAAGCGGCTGAGATCGAGCGGCAGGACGATATGCCGTTCCGCCCCGAGCCGCTCGGCGATCGCCGCGGCGGCTTCGAGCTCGATCCGGTGGCGCTGGTTGTAATCGACGGTGAGCGCGAGCAGCCGGAAGCCGGCCTCGCGCGCCAGGCCGGCCGCCACCATCGAATCCAGGCCTCCCGACAGGAGGATGACGGCACTTGCGGACATGGCGGCGATATAGAGCGATTGCGCCAAAAAAGAATGGGCCGCCCCGAAGGGCGGCCCAGTTCAGGCTCTAGGCCTGCTAGGGAGGAAAGCGTGCCGCTCGCGGCACACAGCCCCTTTAGGCCCGGGATGGTAAACAGCCCGTTAACGATGAAATCCGGCGATCGACGGTTACCTCAGCCGCAGGCACCGACGCGGCGGGCTTCGGCGCGGAGCGCGAAGGGCATGCCGCGATCGAGGCCCTGGCTGTCGATCTGGACCAGGCGCGGGGTCTCGAAGCGGATGGTGGTGCGACCGCGTCCGATCCCCGGGCAGACGTAATTGACCGTCATGCTGCCTTCGTCGGCGTCGACCACGTCGCGGGTGCAGGCGGTGGTGCCGTGCTGGGGCTGGGCGAGAAGGATGGGATTGCCAAGGCAGATGGCGCGAAGCAGGCCGTTATTCTGACCGCGCAATTCCCACCGCCCCGCCTCAAGTCGGGTCAGCATCGGTGACGGCCCGGGCGCCTGGGCGGCGCCACCGGGAACGGCGAGGAACAGCATGGAGCCGAACAAGGCCGAATAAGAGGCAAGGGCGAAACGCGTCACCTGGGCAACTCCCGCAAACCACCGGACGAACAGTGCCGGCCCTTTGCCCCCTCACCCCTGAATTGTAGCTTAATTGCGGCGGCGCAACGTTCTAAGCTTGATCTTCGTCCAAGTCGCTGATCCTGATCGGGAAAACCCGAGAACAGAATTCGCAGTCGACGCTGATCACTCCGTCGTCGTCAACCATGGAGGCGCGTTCTACCGGATCGAATCGGGCGATCACGCCGCGGACATGCTCATAGTCGCAACGGCAGCCCCTGCACAGAGGCGCCGTGGCGAGAATGCGGATTTCTTGCTCTTCGTGGAACAGCCGCCAGAGCAGGCCATCGAGCGGAAGTTCCGAATCGATGAGCTCGTCGTCGCGGACGGTGCCGCCGAGCAGGCGGACATGCTCCCATTCGGGATGGTCGAGGCGGGTGTGGAGCCGTTCGCGACCTTCCTCGCCTTCCGGGAGGTGCTGGAGGAGGATGCCGCCGGCGACGTGGCCGGCTGGATCGACCGCGACCCGCACCAGGCTCGGTATCTGCTCCGACTGGCTGAAGAAATGCTCGGCAGCGGCGGCCAGGCTGTCCCCTTCCAGCGGCACGATGCCCTGATAGCGCTCGCCCGACATCGCCTGGTCGAAGGTGATGGCGAGATAGCCCTTGCCGAACAGGCTGAAGAGCGAAGGCATGGCCGGCGCTTCGGCCAGCCGGTCGGAATCGAAGCGGACATAGCCCCTCAGCTCCCCGGCCCGAAAGTCGCAGACCAGGAGGTCGATGATCCCCGCCTCGGTCTGCGCCTGGAGGGTGAGCTGGCCGCCGGCGTCCTTGAGAGTCGCGCCGAGCAAAGCTGTGAGCACCAGGGCCTCGGAGAGGATGTGGGCGATCGGCCGCGGATAGGCATGGGCCGACAAGATCGCGTCGAGCGCCGGGCCGATCCGCACCAGCCGCCCGCGGGCGTGGCGGGCCGGCAGCGCGAAGCCGATAGCCGTATCGAGCGAGGCGGCGGCGGGCTGGGGAGAAATGGAGGACATTCGCTCCGATGTGGCGATCCGGACGCCGGGGTCAAGCGCTGCCGACTGGAATGGGCCCAGGCCCTAAGCGGCCTGCGGCACCTCGTAGTGACGCGCTGCTTCCGACAGTTTCTCGACGAATTCGGTGATGTGCGCTTCCTCGATCACCAGAGGCGGCAGGACGCGCATGACGTTGTCGCCGGCGGCGACGGTGAGCAGGCCGTGGTCGCGCAGATAGGTGACGAAGGCCCGGCTGTCGGTCTTCATCTTCACGCCCAGCATCAGTCCGGCGCCGCGGACGCTTTCGAACAGATGATCGTGATTGGGGATCATCTGCTCGAGCGCACCGCGCAGCCGCTCGCCCATTCGGGCGACGCGGTCGAGGAACTCGTCGTTGGCGACGACGTCGAGCACCGCCTGGCCGGCAGCCATGGCCAGCGGGTTGCCGCCATAGGTCGAGCCGTGGGTGCCCACCACCATGCCGACGGCCGCCTTTTCGGTGGCGAGGCACGCGCCGAGCGGGAAGCCGCCGCCGATCCCCTTGGCGGTGGCGAGGATGTCGGGCTCGATGCCGTAAAGCTCATAGGCGTAGAGCTTGCCGGTGCGGGCGACGCCGCACTGGACCTCGTCGTGGACCAGCATCAGATCATGCTCGTCGGCGAGCCGGCGCAGGCCCTGGATGAATTCGGCGCTGGCCGGGCGGATGCCGCCCTCGCCCTGGATCGGCTCGACCAGGAAGCCCGCCGTGTGCGGGCCGACCGCCGCCTCGGCCGCGGCGAGATCGTCGAACGGGACGACGGTGAAGCCGGGAAGCAAGGGGGCGAAGCCGTCGCGGAGCTTCTCCTGGTTGGTGGCGCTGATCGTGCCGAGGGTGCGGCCGTGAAAGGCGTTGGCGAAGGTGATCAGCTCGTGCTTTTCGGGCCGACCGTGGTGGTGGTGATAGCGGCGCGCGGTCTTGATCGCGCACTCCACCGCCTCGGCGCCCGAATTGGTGAAGAAGACGGTGTCGGCGAAGGTCAGGTCTACCAGCCGCTGGGCCAGCGCCTCGCCCTGGGGGCTTCCGTAGAGGTTGGAGACGTGGATCAGGATCGCCGCCTGCTCCTGGATCGCCCGGGTCAGGACCGGATGGCCGTGGCCGAGCAGGTTGACTGCGATGCCGCTGGCGAAATCGAGATATTTCTCGCCCTGCTCGCCATAGAGATAGCAGCCCTCGCCGCGGACCGGGCGGACCGGCGAGCGCGGATAAACGGGCATGAGCGGCGTGATGGCCATGACAGGGCTCCTACGGGCGAAGGGCAGTGAAAAAGGCGGCCTTTCATCAAGGCCGCCTTCCACTCCCCGCTATAGGGATTTGAGGGGCGCCGCGTCAATTCGCGGCGCCCCCATCTGGTCGATTAGAGCACGCGGCCGTCGCGGTCGCGGCGCTCGTAGCGCAGGCGCTGCTCGAGCCGGTTGACCCGAACCTGTAGCTGGGCGAACTCCCGGCCGCTCAGGCCATTGCGCGCCTGGTAGCCGAGCCGGCCGCGGATCTGGCTCGATTCGCGACGCAGGCTGAAGGCCTCGCGCTGCGAAAGGATCCTGCGCTGGGCCGAAACCTGGATCCGGCGATCGACCTGGTCGATCTGGCGGAGCAGGTTGCTCACCGCCTGGCGGTTCACACCGTGACGGTTCCAGTCGGCTCGGTCGTCGTGACGACCATAATTGGCACGGCCGTAATCCTGGGCGGAAGCCGGAAGGGCGGCCACAGTGGCGGTCGCGATAGCGGCGGAAATCAGAAACTTACGCATGAGATTCACTCCTTGCTGCGTCATTGCAAGGGGCCTTCTAGCCGCTGGCGGATGCGGCGGCGGTGAACGAGTCCGACAGAATCCGTTCATAATTGTCGCAAGTTGTATGAACGAAAATCAGGCCTTGAGCTTCCAGCCACTCTTCAGAAGGGCGTAGCAGGACACGCCGAGGACGGCGTTGATACCGAGCAGGAGCAGGCCGCCGAACAGGACCGGCGAATCGGCGACGCCGAGGAAGCCGTAGCGAAAGCCGGAGATGACGTAGAAGAAGGGATTGGCGTGGCTGACCGCGCGGAAGACCGGCGACAGGCTGTCGATCGAATAGAAGGTCCCTGACAGCAATGAGAGCGGCGCGACCACGAAATTGGTGACGGCGGCGGCATGATCGAACTTTTCCGCCCACACCGAGGTGAGCAGGCCGAGCAGCCCAAGCATGGTGGCGCCCATCAGGCCGAACCAGAGAATCGCCAGCGGATGCAGCGGCCGGACATGGACGCCCGGCCAGAACAACATCGCCAGCCAGACCGCGAGGCCGACCAGGAAGGCGCGGGTGACCGCCGCCCCGAGCAGGCCGGCGATCAGCTCGACGTTCGACAGCGGCGGCATCAGATAATCGACGATCGTCCCCTGGATCTTGCCGACCAGCAGCGAGAAGCTGGCATTGGCGAAGGCGTTCTGGAGCATGCCCATCACGATCAGGCCGGGCGCGAGGAAATCGGCGAAGTGGATTTCGTGGCCCTGGAGCGAGACCGTCCGCCCGGAACGGCCCAAAGCGACCGTGAAAATGATCAAAAACAGCAAGGTCGTGCAGGCCGGCGCCCAGATCGTCTGCAGCTGGACCTTGAAGAAACGCCTCACCTCCTTCACATAGAGGGTCATAAGGCCGCCCCAATTGACATTCCGGATGACCGGGACGCCAGGAGCGGTTCGAACCCAATTCGAAGGCTGGTCGTTCACAGGCGCCGTCGCTAGTCGCAGACGCCGTGGGCCGCAAGCCGTGAAAGCCGAGGAAGAAGCATGTCCCTGTCCTGGACCGACGAACGAATCGACCGCCTGAAGGAGCTCTGGACCCAGGGCAAGACGGCAAGCCACATCGCCGACGAGCTGGGCGGCGTGTCGCGCAATGCCGTGATCGGCAAGGCCCACCGGCTGGGGCTGCAATCGCGCCCATCGCCGGTCAAACCGAACGAGCCCGCTCCCAAGCCCAAGGCGAAAGCCAGGGAAAAGGTCGAGGCCGCGCCGCCGGCGCCGCCCGCGCCCAAGCCGACAGTCGAGACGCCGCCGCCGTTCGACGATGGCCCGGAGTCCGCGCCAGCCCCGAAGGCCGCCGCGACGCCAGTCGATGATGGCGAGGAGGCCGCGCCGGCCCCGCCCGCGCCGCCGCAGCCGGTGGTCCGCTCGATCGGCCCGGGCGGATTCGTCCGCCAGGGCCCGAGCGACCAGCAGGCGCCGATTCCGCCGGCGCCGCCGCGCCGCCTGGTGCCGGCCAAGCCGAGCCCGGAGATCGCCGACAAGACGGGCCTTCTCGACCTCAACGAGCGGACCTGCAAATGGCCGATCGGCCATCCCGGCGAACCCGATTTCCATTTCTGCGGAAGCCCGTCCAACCCCGGCTTCCCATATTGCGTCCAGCATTGCGGGGTCGCCTACCAGGCGCAGCTGCCCCGGCGCGACCGGAAGCCCCCGCCCCCGCTGCCCTTCGGCGGCCCGCGGGTCCGCTAGGGGATCCTGCCCACCGGCCGGTCGGACCCTCGGGAACGGCCTGGTTGGGGGGTTAAGTAACCTGTCACCGAAATAGGCGGCAGCGTTAAGCCGAACGCGCTTGGCATTCGGATTCCGCCTTCTCTATAGCTGGTCCATGTCAGACAATATCGACGATCCCGAAGACCTGTTCGCGTCCAAGAAGGGCGGCGGCGGCGCCGATTACGACGCCCATAGCATCGAAGTCCTCGAAGGGCTGGAGCCGGTGCGCCGGCGGCCCGGAATGTATATCGGCGGCACTGACGAGCGGGCGCTGCACCACCTCGCCGCCGAAGTGCTCGACAACAGCATGGACGAAGCGGTGGCGGGGCACGCCAACCGCATCGAGGTGAGCCTGGAGGAGGGAAACCGCCTCACCATCTCCGACAATGGCCGCGGCATTCCGGTCGACGAACATCCCAAATACCCGGGCAAGTCGGCGCTGGAGGTGATCCTCACCACCCTCCATTCGGGCGGAAAATTCTCGGACAAATCCTACGAAACCGCCGGCGGCCTGCACGGCGTGGGCGTCAGCGTGGTCAACGCTCTGTCGAGCGAGACCATCGTCGAGGTCGCGCGCAACAAGATCCTCTACCGCCAGACCTTCGCCCGCGGCCTGCCGACCTCGAAGCTGGTCGAGATCGGCGCTACCCAGAACCGGCGTGGCACCACCACCTCCTTCATCCCTGATACGGAGATTTTCGGCGAGGACGCGAAGATGAAGCCCGCCCGGCTTTACCGGCTGGCGCGTTCCAAGGCCTATCTGTTCGCCGGCGTCGAGATCCGCTGGAAATGCGATCCCGACCTGGTTTCCGACGACATTCCCGCCGAGGCGGTGTTCCAGTTTCCGGGCGGTCTCGCCGACCATCTCAAGGAACAGATCGGCGAGCGCGAGACCGCGACCAACGTCCCGTTCACCGGCCGCCAGGACTTCGCCAACGGCCAGGGCTCGGTCGAATGGGCGGTGGCCTGGCCGGTCTGGGGCGACGGCAACGCCTCTTATTATTGCAACACCATCCCGACACCGGACGGCGGCACCCACGAGCAGGGCCTGCGCGGGGCGCTGACCAAGGGCCTGCGCGCGTTCGGCGAGCTGGCGGGGCAGAAGAAGGCCAAGGAGATTCAGGCCGAGGACGCGCTGACCGGCGCCGAGATCATGCTCTCGGTCTTCATCCGCGATCCCCAGTTCCAGAGCCAGACCAAGGACCGGCTGACCTCGCCCGACGCCGCGCGGCTGGTCGAAAATGCGGTCCGCGACCATTTCGACCATTTCCTGGCCGACCATATGGACCGCGGCCGCTCGCTGCTCGGCTTCGTGCTCGACCGGATGGACGAGCGGCTGAAGCGACGGGCCGAGCGCGAGATCAAGCGCAAGACCGCGACCTCGGGCCGTAAGCTGCGTCTGCCCGGCAAGCTCACCGATTGCACCAATGACGATCCCAAGGGCACCGAATTGTTCATCGTCGAGGGCGATTCGGCTGGCGGATCGGCCAAGCAGGCGCGCGACCGCAAGACCCAGGCGATCCTGCCGATCCGCGGCAAGATATTGAACGTCGCCTCCGCCACCGCCGACAAGATCCGCGGCAACCAGGAGATCGCCGACCTGATCCAGGCTTTGGGCTGCGGCACCCGCGACCGCTGCGTGCCCGACGATCTGCGCTACGAGCGGGTGGTGATCATGACCGACGCCGACGTCGACGGCGCCCATATCGCCACCCTGCTGATGACCTTCTTCTTCCAGGAAATGCCCGAGCTGGTGAAGCGCGGGCATTTGTTCCTCGCCCAGCCGCCGCTCTACCGCCTCGCCGCCGGGGGCACGATCGCTTATGCCCGCGACGACGCCCACAAGGCCGAACTCGAGGCCAGCCAGTTCAGGGGCAAGAAGGTCGAGGTGTCGCGCTTCAAGGGCCTCGGCGAGATGAATCCGATGCAGCTGCGCGAGACCACCATGGACCCCAAGACGCGGGGGATGATCCGGATCACCCTGCCCCAGGATTATGAGGAACGCTCGGCGGTGCGCGACCTGGTCGACCGGCTGATGGGCCGCAACCCGGAGCACCGGTTCCACTTCATCCAGGCCCATGCCGCCGAGCTCGATGAGGAAGCGATTGACGCGTAGGCGCCGATCAGCGGGCAACCAGCCCCCTTCCAAGCGGGTGGTCCACGCCTGGCGCATCCAGCGCGCCGCCGGTTTCGGGATCGGCGCCGGCCTGCTCGCGCTGATGCTGGCCTGGCTGTCGCAGCTCTGGCCCGACCAGCTCGACTGGCCCTATGCCGCAGCGCTCACCTTCACCGCCTTCTGCGGCGGATCGATATTGTGGATCAGCGGCTTCGACATGCGCCGCCGCGGCACCAGCGAGCGGATGTTGCCGATCCGCACCTTCGACCTGGTCATCGGCGCGGGACTGCTGTTGCCGTCGCTCTACGGCCTGTGGCTGCTCCGGCCACTGTTCCGTCTATGATGGGTGGGCTTCGGCCTCGGCTTCGGCCAGGGCCGCGCCGACCATCCTTTCCCACATCGCGACGTCGCCGGCCTCGGCCATGGCCGGATCGGGCTCGCGCAGGGTGCGGATGACCGACAGGGCGTCGCTGCGATAATAGCGCCAGCTCTCGTCGACGCGCGCCGACGCCGACGGGTCGTCGCCATTGGCGTTGATGCTAACCACGCGCGCGGCGATGATCCGGGCGATCCGCTCGACCAGGCTCAGGTTCGAAACCGGCATGTTGTTTCTCCGCGATGTTCGAACCTGTAACGGAGGAAAGCCGGGAGAGTTGCGCCCCGGCGAATTGCAAAGCTAGGCTCGGCCGCCAGGGGGAGGAAGAATATGCGGATGAGCATTTGGCGCCTGATCCTGCTGGCTTGGGCCGGGCTGCTCTGCCACGGCGGCGGCGCCGCGACCGCTCAGGAGCCGAGCCCGGCACTCCACGCCCGCGCCGACCAGCTCGTGGCCCTGATCCGGACGCAGAGCGATCCGGCGGCCCTCTTCTCGCCCGCCTTCCTCGCCCAAGTGCCGCCGGCCCAGGTGCGCGCCATCTCCGTCCAACTGATCGGCCAATATGGCGCGGTCCGCGGCCTCGGCCCGATCCAGCCGCGCTCGCCCGAAAGCGGCCAGATCGACATCGAATTCGAGCGCGCGACGGTGCACATGATGCTGGTGGTCGACGCGCAGGAACCGCATCAGATCGCCGGCCTGCTGATCACCGGCGCCGACGTGCGCGGCGACAGCATGGCTGCGATCCTCGCCGAGGTCCGCGCGCTTCCCGGATTGACCGGCCTCGCCGTGGCCCGGCTTGGCGACGGCCCGCCGGTGATCGAAACGAGCCTGGAGCCAGACCGGCCGCTCGCCATCGGATCGACCTTCAAATTGTTCATCCTCGCCGAGCTCGACCGCCAGATCAGGGCCGGCGAGCGGCGGTGGAGCGACGTCGTCACCCTCGACCGCTATTCCATTCCTTCGGGCACGCTGCAGTCCTGGCCGGCGGGATCGCCGCTGACCCTTCACAGCCTCGCCGCGATGATGATCTCGGTCAGCGACAACACGGCCACCGACAGGCTGCTCCACGCCGCCGGCCGCGAGAATGTCGAGCGGATGATGATTCGGATCGGGGTCGGCGCCGCCGCCCGCAACCGACCCTTGCTCTCGACACTGGAAATGGCCCGGCTCAAGACCGGCCCGGCGGCCGCGCTCGCCGCCTGGCGCGCCGCCGACGAAGCCGGCCGGCGGCGCATCCTCGCCGCCGATCGCGAGGCGGCGGACGGCCGCGCCATCGATATCACCCGCTTCACCGGCAATCCGACCGCCCTCGACGTCGAATGGTATGCCAGCCCCGCCGACCTGGTCCGGACGATGGACTGGCTGCGGCGCGAGGGCAGCGATACGGCGCGTTCCATTCTCGCGATCAACGGCGGCGTCGGCGCCCAGCTGCGCGGCCAGCTTGCTTATGTCGGCTACAAGGGCGGCTCCGAGCCGGGCGTGATCAACCTCACCTGGCTGGTCCGCAACCGCGCCGGCGCTTGGTACGCCGTCACCGCCGGCTGGAACAATCCTGCCGCGCCGGTCGAGGAAGGCCGGCTGGTGGCGCTGATGGCGCGGGCGGTGCAGTTGTTGCGCTAATCGGTTCACGCTGGGGGCCAAGCCGCCTTAACCCAATTTTTGCCAAACCCCTTTTATGCTTGCGCCGCTTCCCGGGAGACGAGGCGATGACGGCGCGGACATTCGGCAAGAAAAGGCTCGAGGGTGAGGGCGGCGGCGATGAAATTGCCGCGCGCCGCGAGGCCTTTATCGCCGCCGAGCGCGCCCGCGCCGACCGCATCGCCGAAAGCGATATCTTTTCCCCCGCGGGATCGGCGCTGCGCGCCTCCTTCGCGGCGCAGCAGCCGACGAGCGAAACCGCTACGCCGGAACCGGATGCGACCGTCGAACAGGCGGCGGCCGTGCCTTTCGTCCCGCTCGAGCGGTCGCTGCCGGTCACCTACGCCTTGTGGCTGGGCCTGGGGCTGGCCGGCGGGCATCGCTTCTACCTCGCCCGGCCGCTGACCGGCGCGCTCCAAGCGGTCCTGTTCATCGCCAGCGTGACCGCGGTCGCGCTCCAATATTATCCCGCTTTCGCCGGCCTGTTCCTCTGCTGGCTTTGGTTCTTCACCGACGGATTGAGGATCAGGAAAATGTTTCAGCAAGTGACAGGCAAATGACCGCCCGGACCTTCGGCCGCCGCGGCGGCGGCGACGGCGGCACTTTCGGGGCCGGGCATGGTGCCGGCGCGACCGGTGGCTTCGGGGCCCGGGCCGGCGCCGGCGAAGATCCGGCGATGGCGGCGCGGCGCGCGGCCTTCCTCGCCGAGGAACGGGCGCGGGCCGACCGGCCGACGGAGAATTCCGACGGACTCGACCGGACGCTGGACATGCCACGCAGCGGGCCGATCTTCATCCGCGAGAAGTCGCTCGGCACCGCCTATCTGCTGTGGTTCTTCCTCGGCGGCTTCGGCGCCCACCGCTTCTATCTCGGCTTTCCCGTGTCGGGCGCCATCCAGATGATCCTGTGGCCGGTCTGCTACATGGTGGCCATGACCGGCAGCTTTGGCGCCGTTTACCCGATGATGATCGGCGGCCTGTGGATCCTGATCGACGCCTTTCTCATTCCCGGCCTGGCGCGCCAGGCGAACGAAAAGGCGAGGCGGAACGCGGTCGCCTACAATTTCATGTGATCAGCTGATCACCGCCGGGGCGATCAGCGGAAAGCGGGGAATGTCGACCGGGAAGCTGGCACCGTCCGCCGCGATCATGAAATAGCGGCCTTCCATCGAACCGGTCGGCGTCGCCAGGGGGCAGCCGGAAACATAATCGAACGAGGCGCCGGGCTCGAGCACCGGCTGCTCGCCGACCACGCCTTCGCCACGCACCTCGTGGCGGGCGCCGCGGCCGTCGCTGATCACCCATTCGCGGCTGACCAGCTGCACCGCCATCGTCCCGCCATTCTCGATCCGGACGTGATAGGCCCAGAACCAGCGGCCCTTGCCGGGCTCCGACTGCTCGGGAAGGAAGCTGACCGAGACCCGGACGGTGACGTCGCCGGTGGTCGCGCTGTGGGGGAAAAGCTCTTTCACGCCCGCTTACTGAGACGCGCGCATTGCAAGGTCAACCACCGATGCGCTTGAGCCGCTCGACCAGTCGCTCGCGCGCGGCAAGGATATCGGCATGGCGGTCGATCAGGAGGTCGCGGGCGAGGAAATGGCCGGTGAGGCGCAGCCCTTCGCCGATGGCTTCCCAGGGCGGGGTCCCGTCGCGCCGGCGCAGCGCCGGCGGCAGGCCGAGCATCTCCTCCTCGCCGAGGCCGAAGCCGAGTTCGCCGAGCATCAGCAATTCGAAGCCGACCAGGGCCGCCGCCCAGCCCCGCGCGCTCGGTGCCGCCTCGATTGCGCCGAGCAGGCCGTCCAGTCCCTGATAGAGGCGCGGATAAGGCTGGCCCTCGGGCAAAGCGGCGGCGGTCAGCGCGGTCGCCCATTCGAGGCCCGCCGAGGCGAGCGGCTCGGATAGGAGGAAGGCGCGGCTGTGGATCATCTCGACCCCCAGGAAAGCGAGCTGATCGTCGGTGCGGGCGCGAAATTCGGCCTGGACCAGATTGCCGGGGACCAGGACCGGGCGCAGCCGCCGCGACTTGCCGCCGCGGACATAGCCGGCCTGGAGCCCGTCCGCCGGGGTCAGCGCGCGCACGATCGCGCCATGCTCGCCATGGGCGCGGACGCCGCAGATGATGGCCTGGGTTTCGATATGCATCTTCGTATCCGGGAACGCTGGTAACCGATTGGCTACGTCTTTGCGCTATGGATCGCGCGTCTCGAGACGGAGCCGCATCCATGCCGATTTTCCAGCAGGGCGACCTCGATCGCCTTCGCTCTTATTATCCCGAACGTCCGGGCAAGCTGTCGCACGGGCTGCTCGATCACCCACTGCTGACGCTCGAATCCCTGGTCGAGCTTGGCAGCCGGCTGGGCCGCGAGAATGTCGAATATAATGCCGGCGATCTGCCCTACGGCGTCGATCCCGACAAGGTCAGCCATACCGGCCTGTCGATCGAGGATACGATCCGCTCGATCGAGGAATGCGGCAGCTGGATGGTGCTGAAGAACGTCAACAAGGATCCAGCCTATGCCGCCCTGCTCGAAGAGGCGCTGGGCGAGATCGCCGGCGTGATCGAGCCGGTCAGCGGTGAGATGATCACCAAGGTCGGCTTCATCTTCGTCTCCTCGCCGAACGCGGTGACGCCTTTCCACCTCGATCCCGAGCACAATATCCTGCTCCAGATCCGGGGCAGCAAGACGATGATGATCGTCCCCGGCGAGAAGGACGTGGTGCCCGACGAGAAGCATGAGGCCTATCATGTCGGCGGCCACCGCAACGTCGACTGGAACGACGATTATGAAGGCCGCGGCTTCAAGGCCGAGCTCACCCCCGGCGATGCCGTCCACGTTCCGCTGATGTGGCCACACTGGGTGAAGAACGGGCCGGAGCCGTCGATCAGCTTCTCGATCACCTGGAAATCGCACTGGGTCTACCAGGAGGCGGACGCCCGCGGCATGAACCATCTGCTGCGGCAAATGGGTGTCAGCCCGGCCTCGCCGGCGCAATTTCCGCGCAGGAATCTGGGCAAGGCCTACGCCTATCGCGCGATCCGCAAGGCGAAGGCGCAGCTGGGACGGTAGGTCCGCTTTCTACCCCTGTGGGTGGAAGAAATCGTAGATGCCGCGCGCCGTGGCGGCGGAAATCCCCGGCGCCTTCTCGATATCCTGCAAGGAGGCGTTGCGGACCGCCCGCGCCGTGCCGAAGTGCATCAGCAGCGCGCGCTTGCGGCCGGGGCCGATGCCGGGGACGTCGTCGAGCGGGCTGGCGGTGAAGCTCTTGGCGCGCTTGGCGCGATGGGCGCCGATGGCGAAGCGATGGGCCTCGTCGCGCAGCCGCTGGAGGTAGAAGAGCAGGGGCGCGTTGGGCGGGAAGCTTATCTCCCGGCCGCCGGGCAGGTGGAAGATCTCGCGGCCGGCATTGCGGTCCGGCCCCTTTGAGACCGCCACCACCGGCACGTCGTGGACGCCGGCATCCTCGAGCACCTCGCAGACCGCCGAAAGCTGGCCCTTGCCGCCGTCGATCAGCAGCAGGTCCGGCCAGTCGCCCTTCGACCGGTCGGGGTCCTCCTTCTCGAGCCGGGCGAAGCGGCGCGAAAGCACCTCGCGCATCATCGCGAAATCGTCGCCGGGGACGGTCTCAGCCCGCTTGATGTTGAACTTGCGATACTGGTTCTTGCGGAAGCCCTCGGGGCCGGCGACGATCATCGCGCCGACCGCGTTGGTGCCCATGACGTGGCTGTTGTCGTAGACCTCGATCCGCTGCGGCGGCTCGGCCAGCTCGAAGGTCTCGGCGATCTCGCGAAGGTTGCGGGCCTGGGTCGAGGTCTCGGCCAGGCGGCGGTCGAGCTCCTCCTCGGCGTTGCGCTTCGCCTGCGCGATCATCCGCGCCTGGCCGCCGCGTTGCGGGGTCTTCAATGCCACCTTCCGCCCGGCTCGCACCGTCAGCGCCTCGGCGATCAGTTCCGCCTCGGGCACCGGCCGATCGGTGAGGATCAGCCGCGGCGCCGGCACTTCCTCGTAGAATTGGGCGAGGAAGGCGGCGAGCACTTCGTCCTCGGGAATTTCGTTGGTGTGGGCGGGGAAGAAGCTGCGGTGCCCCCAATTCTGGCCGCCGCGTATGAAGAAGGCCTGGATGCACATCGTCCCGCCCTTGCAGGCGAGCGCGAACAGATCGGCGTCCCCGAGCTTTTCGGCGTGGATCGCCTGGCTGCCCTGGACGTAGGTGAGAGCGCGGAGGCGGTCGCGATAGACCGCGGCCAGCTCGAAGTTCATCGCCTCGGACGCCTCGCCCATTAACGCCTGCAGCTTCTGCTGGATCTTGGTCGACTTGCCGCCAAGGAAATCCTTGGCGTCGCGGACCAGCTCGGCATAGCCGGTCTCGTCGATCCGGCCGACGCAGGGGGCGCTGCAGCGGCGGATTTGATAGAGCAGGCAGGGCCGGGTGCGGTTGGCGAAAAAGCTGTCGGTGCAGCTTCGGAGCAGGAACAGCTTCTGCAGCGAGTTCAACGTGTTGCGCACCGATCCGGCGCTGGCGAACGGGCCGTAATATTGGCCCTTCAGCCGCCGCGCGCCGCGATGAAGTTGGACCCGCGGATAATCGTGATCCTCGCGGAGCAGGATGAACGGGAAGCTTTTGTCGTCGCGAAGCAGCACGTTGTAGGGCGGCCGGTAGCGCTTGATCAGCTGCGCCTCGAGCAGCAAGGCCTCGGCCTCGTTGTTGGTGGTGACGATCTGCATCGCCCGCGTCTGGGCGATCATCCGCAGCAGCCGCTTCGTCTGGCGGGTCACCTGGGTGTACTGGGTGACCCGGTTCCTCAGCGCCCGCGCCTTGCCGACATAGAGAACGTCGCCGCGCGCATCGAGCATCCGGTAGACTCCGGGCCGCACCGGCAGGGTCTTCACCACCGCCTTGATCGCCGCCACCCCCGCCTCGAGATCGGGCGCGCCGGCGCCGCGCAGGGAGTAGGTCGCTTTCTCCTCGTTAAAGCGATCGGGGGAGTCGGGCGGCAGGGTCACGCGAGGGATTTAGGGAATAAGCGTCGCCTTCGCCACCTGCGCCATTCCTCCCTGTGGCGCAGCCATGGGGAGGGGAACCGTCCGTAGGACGGTGGAGGGGCAATCCGCCGCCGAAAGCCCCTCAACCGGCTTCGCCGGTCCCCCTCCCCATCCACTGCGTGGACAGGGAGGATTTTCGTCATGCGGCCGCCGTCGGACTCTGCTATTTGGGCGCCAATCGAAGGAATGCCCATGGCGACATTGGTGGAGCAGAAAGCAGCGCTAGGCGCGATCAGCCCCTTCTTCATCGTGCGCGACCTTGCGGACACGATTGCGCATTATCGCCGGCTCGGCTTCGAGCTCCGCTTCGCCGGGCCGGACGATACCCCCTTCTTTGCCATCGTCGGCCGCGACGGCGCCCAGATCTTCCTCAAGGAGCTGGGCGAGGACGTCCCGCCGATGCCAAACGCGCGTCGCCATCCCTGGGCGTCGTGGGACGCTTTCGTCTACGTCGCCGATCCCGACGCGCTGGCCGATCAATTCGAGGCGAACGACATCGCCTTCCACAATCCGATCCGCGACCGCGACGACGGTTTGCGCGGCTTCGAGATCAGCGATCCCAATGGCTATGTTCTGTTCTTCGGTCGGCCCGATTAGGCGATCGTAGACTTGGCCAACTCCGACGACTTCCGCCGTCTCGCCCTCGCCTTCCCGGGCGCGGGGGAGAAGGCACATATGGGCCACCCCGATTTCCGGGTCGGCGGCAAGATCTTCGCGACGCTGGGCGTACCCGACTCCGGCTCCGGCATGGTGTCGCTCCACCCCGAGCAGCAGGAACTGGCGATGGAGGCCGAGCCCGAGGCGTTCAAACCCGCCGCCGGCGCCTGGGGCCGTAGCGGATCGACGCTGGTGACGTTGAGCCTGGTGTCGGACGAATGGCTGGAGCGGACGTTGGACTGGGCCTGGGCCAAAAGGGCGCCGGCGAAGTTGCGGAATTAGTCCCCCTCCCTGGACAGAGGCGGATGAAGGAGCAAAGCCCGCGCCGCTCCCGGTGCGGGACGGGCTGTGCTCCGGACAAAAAAATAGCGGCCCGAAGACCGCTATCTTTGGAGTTTGAAGTCCCGATCAGGGGCTGGACGGACGATCGCCACCGCCGCCGGTGAGGGCGACGATGCCGAGGATGACCGCGACCGCCGCGAGCAGCGGAATGAACCAGCCGCCCTGGATTTCATTGGTCCGCTCGGTGCTCGCGCCGCTGCGCGCCGCTACCGAAAGCGCCGCCGCCGAGCTCTGCTGCGCCATAACCGGTGTGCTGGCCATGGAGACCGCGAGAATCGCGGCGATAGATGCCTTTTTCAAACTCATCATGAACTCCCTGTTGAGCTGTTCGGGTTTGGCGGTGCCACAGTGGTACAATCAGGCCGGGGCGGAAGGGAAGGAAATTCCACTTGGTGCCCGCCGTCTCGAGCACGTCGAGCGCGGAAATGTCGAGCTTGGCGAAAATCTGGGTGATCTCGTTCATGAAGGCGATGTTGATGTCGCGCTGGGCGTTCTCGATCACCTTGGCGGCCTCGGCGGTCTTG
>DATDAU010000093.1:0-8385 GCA_036525215.1 Allosphingosinicella sp. | reverse complement strand
CCCTGAGGCCGCGGATGATGGCGCCCGCGCGCCGACCCTGCTCCGCCGCCAGCTTCATCGCGCGGCGGGCGTGGGCGAGCGCCTCGCCCGCCGGTTCGTTGACGGGCAGGCGCGCGGCGTTCAGGTAATTGGCGATCGCGGTCAGGGGCTGGTTGATTTCATGGGCCAGAGCGGCGGCCATCTCGCCAAGGTCGATGATGCGCGCGATATGGGCGAAGTCGTTCTCGAGGACGCGAAGGCGCTCTTCACTTGCACCGAAAGCCGGGGAGCTCCGCTCCAATCCTGCGACCGCCATAACGCAACGCCCCTGCGCGACTGAATCCAACAACAAAGGGAAAAGACCTAATGGTCTACCCTTTGCCTAGGATGGGAGAAAATCCAGTCGGCGCAATCAGGGTTTTGATGTAGGTTGGGCGTCCAGTTTCCTAGGCACATACCTGAGGCGGAATCAGAGGGGCGCGGCCCGCTTTATTCGACGGTCACGCTCTTCGCCAGATTGCGCGGCTGGTCGACGTCGGTGCCCTTGGCCACCGCGACATGGTAGGCGAGGAGCTGCACCGGCACCGCATAGACGAGCGGCGCGATCAGCGGATGGACCTGGGGCATTTCGATGGTGGCGATGGCGCCCTCGCCGGCCGCGGCGATGCCCTCGGCGTCCGAGATCAGCACCACCTGCGCGCCGCGCGCCATCGCCTCCTGCATGTTCGACACGGTCTTGTCGAACAACGGGCCTGACGGGGCGAGTACGATCAAAGGGACGGCGTCGTCGATCAAGGCGATCGGGCCGTGCTTCATCTCGCCCGAGGCATAGCCTTCGGCGTGGATGTAGCTGATCTCCTTCAATTTCAGCGCGCCTTCCAGGGCCAGCGGATAATCCGGGCCGCGGCCGAGATAGAGGACGTCGCGCGCCGCCGCGATTGTGTGGGCCATCGCCTCGATCTCGCCGTCATGGTCGAGCGCGGCGTTTATCGCCGCCGGCGCCTCGACCAGGTGGCGGACGATCTCGCGTTCCTCCTCGACCGACAGCCGTCCCTTGGCGCGGGCGAGGTTGACCGCCAGCGCCGCCATCACCGCCAGCTGGCAGGTGAAGGCCTTGGTCGAGGCGACGCCGATTTCAGGACCGGCATGGGTGGGCAGCAACAGGTCGACCTCGCGCGCCATCGAGCTGGTGGGTACGTTGATGATGCCGGCGGTGGTGACTCCGTGCGCCTTCATGTGGCGGAGCGCGGCGAGCGTGTCAGCGGTTTCGCCCGACTGGGAGACGACGATGCCCAACGTGTCGGGGAGCAGGATCGGGTCGCGATAGCGGAATTCGGAGGCGACATCGACCTCCACTGGCAGCCGGGCGAAGCGCTCGATCCAGTATTTGCCGATCATGCCGACATAGGAAGCGGTGCCGCAGGCGACGATGGTGACGCGCTCGATCCCCGCCAGGTCGAAGTCCATGTCGGGAAGCGCCACCTGCTCCTCGAGCGGGCGGAGGTAGGAGCTGAGCGTCTGGGCGACGACCACAGGCTGCTCGTAAATCTCCTTCTGCATGAAATGGCGGTGATTGCCCTTGTCGATCAGCTGCCCCGAAGCGCCCGAATTGACGATCTCGCGTGTCGCCGGACGGTTGTCGCGGTCGTAAATCTCGACATGATCACGGGTCACCGCCGCCCAGTCGCCCTCTTCCAGATAGGCGATGCGCTGGGTGAGGGTGGCGAGGCCGATGGCGTCGGAGCCGATGTAATTCTCGCCCTTGCCGTAGCCGACGGTGAGTGGGGCACCGAGCCGGGCGGCGATCAGCAAATCGGGATCGGTGCGGAACAGGACGGCGAGCGCGAAGGCGCCGTGGAGGCGGGGCAGGACGGCGGCGACCGCGTCGCGCGGGGCCTGGCCGCGCTCCAGCTCGCGGGCGACGAGATGGGCGACGACCTCGGTGTCGGTCTGGCTGGAGAAGGTGCGGCCGTCGGCGATCAGCTCGTCGCGCAGCGGCTTGAAATTCTCGATGATGCCGTTGTGGACGATCGAGACGTCGCCGACGATGTGGGGATGGGCGTTGTCGACCGTCGGCGCGCCGTGGGTCGCCCAGCGAGTATGGGCGATGCCGGTGGTGCCGGCGAGCGGGTGGGCCTCGAGCTCGCGAGCGAGGTTGGCGAGCTTGCCCTCCGCGCGTCGGCGGTCGATCCGGCCGTCGTCGAGGGTGGCGATGCCGGCGCTGTCATAGCCGCGATATTCGAGCCGCCTGAGGCCGTCGAGCAGCCGCTCGGCGACCGGGCCTTTTCCGACAATGCCAATGATGCCGCACATTCATTCGTTCCCGTCCGGGCTGAGCCTGTTGAAGCCCTCTACCTGCTGCGTTTGAAAATAAAAGTGAACGTGGGCAACCCCCACTTGGACGACCTCCGAGGCCCGATGGCAAGCTCGCGCGCCCGGGGCTCGGAAATGCCTGCTAATGCCTTATGGCCATCTGCCCAGATAAACGTCGTATCGGCCATCAAGCTCGACGCGAAGCGTTCCGGTTCGTTCGTCTGCAGGTCGACCCGGCCCGGCCGCGACCGGCCTCCCGCTCAATCGAAAATGGAGGCTTTGTCCCCTGCAGCGGATCTCGGTTACCCGCCAATCGAACGGGGCACGGATCGTGCCTCTTCGTTCCAGCAAAGTCTGCACGGCCAGTTGAACGTCCAGTGGATTGTCCGCCAGCGGGGGTGCCACGATCCCCGGGTCGTTCACCCGGTCGGTATGCTGAATGAAGATCGCGTCCAGACAGGTAAACGAGCGCCAGCCGCGACAATGATCGTCTATCCGGAGCGGAGGCCGCTCACCACGCAGAACGGAAATTCTGGAGCATCGACCGTCGCCATATTTTTCGACCGCAATGGGTGCGCTCTTCGCAGCTTCACCAGTAATGACATTATTCGAAGGAGGCGAACACGCGGCCAGCAAGACTGTGGATAAAAAAGAACTGCTCTTCACCCAATCGTTTTACACGCGACTTTCGCGGGCGCAACCTTAGCTGCGCCGCTTCTTCTCTGCCATGACTTCACGAAAGCGCTTGGCCCGTCCCGGCTTCTCCACCTGCGCGCCGCGCGCCAAAGCGACGGCGTCCGCGGCGACGTCACGGACGATCACCGAGCCGGCAGCGACGAGCGCGCCGGGGCCGACGCTGACCGGGGCGACCAGGGCGGTGTTCGACCCGATGAAGGCGCCGGCGCCGATTGTGGTTCGATATTTGAAATAGCCGTCATAATTGCAGGTGATCGTGCCCGCGCCGATATTGGCGCCGGCGCCGATATCGGCGTCGCCCAGATAGGAGAGGTGGTTGGCCTTGGCGCCCTTGCCCATCCGCGTCTTCTTGACCTCGACGAAATTGCCGACCTTGGCGTCCTCGCCGATTTCGGCGCCGGGCCGCAGCCGCGCATAGGGTCCGATCTCGGCGCCCGGCGCGATGGTCGCGCCCTCGATATGAGAGAAGCCGCGGATCCGGACATTGTCGCCGATGGTGACGCCGGGGCCGAAGACGACATTGGGCTCGACCACGACATCGCGCCCGATCACCGTGTCGAAGGAAAACCAGGTCGTCTCAGGCGCCACCAGCGAAGCGCCGTCGGCCATCGCCCGGCTCCTGCGGCGCGACTGCCAGGCCGCCTCGGCCGCCGCCAGCTCGGCGCGGCTGTTGATCCCTTCCACCTCATCGGGATCGGCCTCGATCGCGGCGGAGAACCGGCCATCGCCAGCGGCGATCATCACTATATCGGGAAGATAATATTCGCCCGCTGCATTGTCGCTGCCGACGCGGGCAAGCAGCGCCCAGAGATCGGCGGAGCGCGCCGCGAGTAGGCCTGAATTGCACAGGTTCAGCGCCCTTTCGGCCTCGCTCGCATCCTTATATTCGACCATCTTCGAGATCGTGCCGTCGCTCTCGGCGAGGATGCGTCCGTAATGTTTGGGATCGGCCGGCCGAAAGGCGAGAACCACCGCCGCCGGCGCGGGATCGGCGGCGAGGCGGGCGAGCATGTTCGCCATCGTCCCGGTGGTGACGAAGGGCGCGTCGCCATAAAGAATGAGGATGTCGCCATCGAACCCGGCGAGCGCGGCTTCGGCCTGGCGGACGGCATGGGCAGTGCCCTGCTGCGGCTCCTGGACGACGACCACGCCGCCGTGCGCCGCGACCAAAGGCTCGACCTGCTCGCGGCCGCTGCCGACCACGACCACGGTGTAGTCCGGGCCCAGTTCATCGACGCTGGCCAGCAGGTGCTCGAGCATGGGACGGCCGGCGATCGGATGCAGCACCTTGTGCAGATCCGATTTCATCCGCGTGCCCTTGCCCGCGGCAAGGATGACGGCTGCGAAGGGTCGATTTGTGGTCATGCCCGGCGCGGAGATGCCACGGAAACCTTGCCATTTCCATAGTGGTGCCGGAAAGCCGCCCCCGGATGACCGCCTTCCCCTTCAAAGTCGTCGCCTTCGACCTCGACGGCACCCTCGCCGACACGGCGCCGGACATCGGCGCGTCGCTCAACCACGCGCTCGCCGCGCTGGGCCGGCCCGAGCTTGCCCCGGAGACGGTGCGCGCGCTGATCGGCGAAGGCGCCAGGACCCTGCTTCGCAAGGCGCTGGAAAGGAGCGGCGCGGCCGACGCCGACCTGGTCGAGCGCGCCTATCCGATCTACCTCGATCATTATGCGGCCCATATCTGCGTCGGCACGCGGACGTATCCGGGCGTCGAGGCCGCAATGGACGGGCTCGCGGCGCGCAATGCCAGGCTCGCCATCTGCACCAACAAGCCGGAGCGGCTCACCCTGCAGTTGCTCGACGTGCTCGGCTGGAGCACCCGCTTTTCTGCGATCGTCGGCGCGGACACCTTGCCCTATCGAAAGCCCGATCCGCGCACCCTGGCCGAGGCGGTTGCCCGCGCCGGTGGCGGCCGGGCCGCCTATGTCGGCGATTCGATCACGGACGTGGAAACCGCCCGCGCCGCCGGCCTGCCCTCGATCGTGGTCAGCTTCGGCTTTCGCGACCGTCCGGCCGTGGAATTGGGCGCCGATGCGATGATCGAAAGCTTTGATATGTTGGTTCCGACGCTGGAACGGTTATGAACCGTTCATCTCGTTTCGGGTTGTATAGGCGTGGCTTTGTCCGCACATGGAGCGTTCAGGGGCCGAGACGCGAAGGACCATCGATGCCGTTCCGCCGCCTGTATCCCGCCGCGTTGCTGATCGCCCTGCCCCTGCTGGTGTCGCCGGCACTCGCCAAGGGTCCGGACCTGCCCGAGCGGCAGTCCACCCTCGTCGTCTACGGCAGCGACCCCTGCCCGCGCGCGTCGAGCGACAGCGAGGCGGTGGTCTGCGCCCGCCGGCCCGAATCCGACCGCTACCGCATCCCCCGCCGCTTCCGCGACCGGCCCGAGCGTCCGGCCGAAGTCTCCTGGGCGTCGCGCGTGGAGTCGCTCGACGAGGCCAGCGCCCAGGCCCGGCCGAACAGTTGTTCGGTGGTCGGCTCCTACGGCCAGAGCGGCTGCCAGCAGCAGTTCATCAGCCAATGGTATGCCTCGCGGCGCGCGGCCCGCGCGGCCAATGCCGGAATTCCCTAGGTAGTAGCCGCCCTGGGCCTGCGCGCCTTGGTCCACAAATGCCGCGCCAGCATCAGCGGCGGCATCCTCAGCCAGTGCGAGCGGATGTAGAAGGTGAAGCGAAGCGCCTTCCTCTCTTCCTGTCCCCAGCCATTGCGGGCGAGCAGCCGCGCCTCGAACAGGCGATCGGAAAGGCGGGCGCGGCCGGCCACGTCCCGGTCCACCGGCGTCCCGTAGAGCCGGTTCGACAGTCTCAGTGCGCGCCCGACATGGGGACCGAGCTGGTGGCGGCGGGCATGGGTGCCGAGCCTCGGCCAGAAGGCCGGATCGGCGGCGAATTCGCGCAGCAGCCGGTCGATGTCCCACAAATTGCGGAGTCCCCCGGCGAGATCGCCGTCGGCGAAGAGGTGGGCGGCGGCGTGGACGATTATGTCGGGCGGGGACAGCATGCGCAGGCCTGATTCAAGAACCACGCTATCGGCGATCAGGGCCTCGGCGTTCGGGCGCGGGCGCGCGGTCGGTGGCAGGATCGTATGGTGGACGTCGATCATCCGGTCTCGGGTGCGGTGGATCAGTGGCGGCAGCTCGTGCATCCAGTTGCGGTAATAGAGATCGTCATAGCCGTCCGGGTCCTTCATCCGCTCCCAGCCGGCGCCGACCAGCAAGGCCTCGACCGCTTCCAGGCTGGCGCGCGGCACCATGATGTCGAGGTCGCCGACCGACCGGCCGACGCTGGCGTCGAGACCGGCGGCGTGGAAGGCCGTCCCCTTCATCAGGATCACCGGCACGCCCAGAGGCGCGAGCGCGCGGCGGGCCATTTCCGCTTCCCACAAGGCCTGGGTCCGGGCCTGGGCGGCGTCGGCACGTGCGGCTTCGAACAGGCGCTCGACCCTGGTGGGAACCGCCTGGCCGGCCAAACGATAAGCGAGGCTGCCAATCAATTGCTCGGCCCGCGCCACGCCGATCAAGGCGGTCCAGTCGCAATCGCGCACGCCTGCCGGGTCGCGGAGCGCGGCGACGAGGAGGCGGCCGCCGTTCATGCCGCCAGCTCGCGCTGGAAATCGTCGATCAGGCCGACCGCGGTGTCGGTGTCGGGATAGTCGATCGCCAGCGCCGGCACCGCGTGGATCAGGCCGGTGAGCGCGTCGAAGCCGCGCCGGCCGAGGCTTACATAATTGGTCGAGGACTGGGTGAGGCGCATGAAGATCTCGGCCGCGCCGACTCCGCGGACCGCCGCGGCACTGCCGAAGCGCGGGAACAGGATCAGGGCCGGCTTCGCCCCCTCCCCCATCCGGGCCAGCGCGTCGGCGGCCGGGCGCATGTGGCGGATGTCGCCCTTGGGGGTGCCGCATAGGCGCGGGCCGAAGCGATCGGGCGCGACCTCCGCCTCCATCACTTCGATCGCCCCGTTCTTGAGGCTGACCGCGCGCGGGAACGGCAGGAGCACGCCCGTCGCCAGGTCGAGCAGGGCGAATTCGTCGCCCATCAGCCGCCAGCCGCGCTCGCCGAGCAATGCGGCGAGGGTCGATTTTCCCGCCCCCGATTCGCCGGTCATGATCAGCGCCCGCCCGTCCTTCTCGACGCTAGACGCATGGAGCAGGAGATAGCGTTTCTGGCCCAGCGCCATTTGCAGGTTCATGCCCATTTCGGCGGCGAGCAGGCCGTGCCCGAGCGCCATCGGCGCCGCGTCGGGCAGGATATAGTCGCCGCGAATCGCGACCGAGGGCCGCAGCCATCGGCGCCAGGGCTTTTCGGGCTCGAGCCGGACGGTGAAGTCGCAAATCCCATCCGCGGGCGCGGGATAACCGGCGTAGAGCCGGGCGAGCGCGTCGAGCGGCGCGGCCCAGGCCGAGCCGATCCGGAAGGCCACCGGGCCGATCTGGACGGCGAACTGGTGCTTCATGCCCGGCGCACCAGGCCGGCGGCCTCGAGCTCGTCGAGGCGGGCCTCGATCGCGTCGGCGGCTTCGTCGCCCTCGAAATCGTACCAGGCGCGCAGCCGCGCCAGCAGTTCGCCGGCGTCGGCGGGACCGAGCCGCAGCGCCGCCAATATCTCCGGAGCCGGCGGCGCGACGATGTGGGTCATGCCCGACGGCGCGTGGAATAGGAGGATCAGGCCGTCGAGCGCGATGCTACTGATCGCGGCTTCGGGATCGGCGTGGAAGACGGGACCGGCCATCGCCGGGCCTCGCTCAGCGCGGCATCTGCAGCGAGGCGTAGCAGGTAAATCCGCTCATCCCCGCCTGCAGACGCCTGATATAATTGGCATAGGCTTGAGCGGATTGCGGATCGACTCCGGCGGGCGACGTGCCGTTGCGCAGCAGCGACTTCACTTCCTCGCCGCGCAGCGGGCGGGTCAGCGGAGGCGCGGCGCCTTGCGTGCCGGGGGCGACCAGGCTGCCGTCCTGGGCGACATAGGAGCCGCCGGCCTGCGGGCCGGGCACCGGGATTTCGCAGTTGAGAATCGATCCGGCAGTCTGGGCTAGCGCGGGCCGGACGGTGACCACGGTCGATGCCGCCGCCACGCCGAACACCAGCACCGTGCGCCGGCTCGGCACGAAGGCGCTGGCGCCGTCTTTGTCATTGTCAGTGCCGCTCATGGAAATTCCGATACACGCCCGGCCTTTAATAAGGGTAAAGCGCAGCCGAGGCGAGCGGGCGGCAAGGGGCTGTCCCGCTTCGGGACGGAGCGGGAATGGCCGGTAAAATCGTGACCAGGAGCGTGGCCGCGCTGGCCGCCGCGGCATTGGGCGCCGCCGCCGCGATCTGGGCCGGCGCGCCGCCGGTCGCGGCCCTGTTCGCCGTGCTGGCGGGCGCCGCCGCCTTCGCGCT
>DATDAU010000092.1:0-39323 GCA_036525215.1 Allosphingosinicella sp. | reverse complement strand
GAAGGGAACCGGCCGCGCTGGACGGGATTGCCGCCCAAGCAAGGTCTCTACGATCCGGCCTTCGAGCATGACGCCTGCGGCGTCGGCTTCGTCGTGGACATCAAAGGCCGCAAATCGCACGCCATCATACGCGATGGCCTGCAAATCCTGGTGAATCTCGATCATCGCGGCGCGGTCGGCGCCGATCCCCTGATGGGCGACGGCGCCGGTTGCCTGATCCAGATCCCCGATCCCCTGTTCCGCGCCTGGGCCGAAAGCGAGCGCCTGAGCCTGCCGCCGGCGGGCGATTATGCGGTGGCGATGTGCTTCCTGCCGGGAGACGAGGGAAGTCGCGATGCGGCGATCGCCCGCTTCGAACACTATATAAGGATCGAGGGCCAGGGCCTGGTCGGCTGGCGCGACGTGCCGGTCGACGAGGACGCGATCAGCGGCAGCGCGCGCGCCTCGATGCCGGTGATCCGCCAGGCGGTGATCGCGCGCGGGCCGGGCGTTCGCGACCAGGACGCGTTCGAGCGCAAGTTGCTCGCCATCCGCAAGCAGACGCAAAACCCGCTGGAGGCCGAGGCCCGCAAGCGCGAGCTGCCCGGACTGCCCGATTTCTACATCGCCTCGTTGTCGACGCGGACCCTGGTCTACAAGGGCATGGTCCTGGCCCACCAGCTCGGCGCCTTCTATCTGGACCTTGCCGACCCGCTGACCGTCTCGGCTTTGGCCATGGTCCACCAGCGTTTCTCGACCAACACCTTCCCCAGCTGGCGGCTCGCCCATCCCTATCGCTTCCTCGCCCATAATGGCGAGATCAATACCGTGCGCGGCAACGTGAACTGGATGAACGCGCGCCGGCGGACGCTCGAATCGCCCCTGCTCGGCGCCGATCTCGACAAGATGTGGCCGATCATCCCGCACGGCCAGTCGGACACCGCCTGCGTTGACAATGCGCTCGAGCTGCTCGTCGCCGGCGGCTATTCGCTGCCCCACGCGATGATGCTGCTCATCCCGGAGGCCTGGGCCGGCAATGCGGCGATGGAGCCGAAGCGGCGCGCCTTTTACGAATATCATGCCGCCTTGATGGAGCCGTGGGACGGGCCCGCCGCCATCGCGTTCACCGACGGCCGCCAGATCGGCGCGACCCTCGACCGCAACGGCCTCAGGCCCGCGCGCTTCCTGGTGACCGACGACGATCTGGTGGTGATGGCATCCGAAGCCGGGGTGCTGCCCATTCCGGAAGAGAAGATCGTCCGCAAGTGGCGGCTTCAGCCGGGCCGGATGCTGCTGATCGACCTCGAGCAGGGGCGGATCGTCGAGGACGAGGAGGTCAAGGCCAGCCTCGCCGAGGCCGAGCCTTATGGCGACTGGCTGCGCGACACCCAGTTCAACCTCAAGGATTTGCCGGCCGGCGCCGAACCGCCGCGGCGCACCGACGAAGCAGCCCTCCGCGATCTCCAGCAGGCGTTCGGCTATACCGACGAGGATCTCAAATATTTCCTCGGGCCGATGGCGGCCGACGGCGACGATCCGATCGGCTCGATGGGTACGGATACGCCGCTCGCCTTGCTCTCGGACCGGCCGCGCCTGCTCTACGATTATTTCAAGCAGAATTTCGCCCAGGTCACCAACCCGCCGATCGATCCGATCCGCGAGGCGCTGGTCATGTCGCTGGTGTCGATGATCGGGCCGCGGCCGAACCTGCTGGGCCGTCAGGCCGGCACCCACAAAAGACTGGAAGTGTCGCAGCCGATCCTCACCAACGAGGATCTGGAGAAGATCCGCTCGATCCACGACACGCTGGACGGCGCCTTCCGCACCATCACCCTCGACGCCACCTGGCCCAAGGGCGGAGACGCCCAGTCCCTCGAAGCGGCGCTGCAGCGGCTATGCTGGGAAGCGACCGAGGCGGTCCTCGCCGACATCAACGTGCTGATCCTCTCCGACCGGCGCACGTCCAGGGACCGGATCCCAATCTCGGCCGCCCTCGCCACCGGCGCGGTCCACCACCATCTGATCCGCCAGGGCCTGAGGATGCAGACCGGGCTGGTGATCGAGACAGGGGAAGCGCGCGAGGTCCACCATTTCTGCGTGCTCGCCGGCTACGGCGCCGAGGCGGTCAATCCCTGGCTCGCCTTCGACACCATCGCCGCGATGAACGACGGCCCGAACGCCCAGGCCAATTACATCAAGGCGGTCGGCAAGGGGATATTGAAGGTGATGTCCAAGATGGGCATCTCCACCTACCAGTCCTATTGCGGCGCCCAGATTTTCGATGCGGTCGGCATCGGCCGCGAACTGATCGACAAATATTTCACGGGCACGGCGACGATGATCGGCGGCCTCGGCATAGCCGAGCTGGCCGAGGAGATCGCACGGCGCCACCGCTTCGCCTTCGGCGGCGTCGACGTCCTCGATATCGGCGGGCTCTACGCCCAGCGGATCGGCGGCGAGGACCATGTCTGGACCTTCGACACCATCGCCAACCTCCAGCATGCGGTGCGCGGTGACCTGCCCGAAAAATACCGGGCTTTCGCCGAGGAGATCAACGCGGCCGACCGCCGCCGGCTGACCCTGCGCAGCCTGATGACCCTGAAACCGGCCGGCCCGGCCGTGCCGATCGACGAGGTCGAGCCGGCGTCGTCGATCGTCCGGCGCTTCGCCACCGGGGCGATGAGCTTTGGGTCGATCGGCCGTGAGGCGCACGCCACCCTGGCGGTGGCGATGAACCGCATCGGCGGCAAATCGAACACCGGCGAGGGCGGCGAGGAGGTGGCGCGCTACACGCCGCTCGCCAACGGCGATTCCGAACGCTCATCGATCAAGCAGGTCGCCTCGGGCCGGTTCGGCGTGACCGCCGAATATCTGGTCAATGCCGACGACCTCCAGATCAAGATCGCCCAGGGGGCCAAGCCGGGCGAGGGCGGCCAGCTGCCCGGGCACAAGGTCGACGCCCATATCGCCGCCGTCCGTCATTCGACGCCGGGCGTAGGCTTGATCTCGCCGCCGCCGCACCACGACATCTATTCGATCGAGGATCTGGCCCAGCTGATTCACGATTTGCGGAGCGTGAACCCCGTGGCGCGGATCTCGGTGAAATTGGTCGCTTTGGCCGGCGTCGGCACGGTCGCAGCCGGCGTCGCGAAATGCCTGGCCGATCATATCACCATCGCCGGCTATGAAGGCGGAACCGGCGCCTCGCCCCTGACCTCGCTGACCCATGCCGGCCTGCCCTGGGAAATCGGCCTCGCCGAAACCCAGCAGGTGCTGGTGATGAATGGCCTGCGCGGCCGGGTCTGCGTCCAGGCCGACGGGGGGCTGAGGACCGGCCGCGACGTTGCCGTCGCCGCCTTGCTCGGCGCCGACGAATATGGCTTCGCCACCGCGCCCCTGATCGCCGCCGGCTGTATCATGATGCGCAAATGCCATCTCAACACTTGCCCGGTCGGAATCGCCACCCAGGACCCGGTGCTGCGCGCCCGCTTCACCGGCACGCCCGAGCATGTGATCAACTATTTTTTCTACGTCGCCGAGGAATTGCGCGCGATCATGGCCGAGATGGGCCTCAGGTCGCTCGACGAGATGATCGGCCGCACCGACCTGATCGAGACCGCGGACACCGGCGATCATTGGAAGGCGAAGGGGGTCGACCTCGGCCGCCTGCTGCGGCGCCCCGCCGAAGGCTCGCGCCGCAACGACGGCCCGATCCCGCGCGAGCCCAAGTCGCGGATCGATCCGGTGCTGATCCGCGCCCTCGACGGCGCGCTGCCGGCGCGGATCGAGATGGAAGTCACCAACGTCGATCGCTCGGTCGGCGCGATGACCGCTGGCGAGGTCGCGCGCCGCCACGGCCATGCCGGCCTTCCCGACAACAGCCTCATCGCTTCGCTCACCGGCTCGGCGGGCCAGAGCTTCGGCGCCTTTCTCGCCGCCGGCATCACCCTCGACCTGATCGGCGACGCCAACGATTATGCCGGCAAGGGCCTTTCCGGCGGCCGGCTGATCGTCCGCCAGCCCGGCGACAGCGGCCGCGACGCCGCGGCCAACATCATCGTCGGCAATACCTGCCTTTATGGCGCGACCGGCGGCGAGGCCTTTTTCGCGGGCGTCGCCGGCGAACGCTTCGCGGTGCGCAATTCGGGCGCGGTGGCGGTGGTCGAGGGGACGGGCGACCATGGCTGCGAATATATGACCGGCGGCACGGTGGTCGTGCTCGGCGCGGTCGGCCGCAACTTCGCCGCCGGTATGTCGGGCGGGATCGCCTATGTCCACGATCTCGACGGCGCGATGGAGCGCCAGTGCAACCACGGCAGCGTCGCACTCGAGCCGGTCGACGATGCCGAGGCGCTGCGGACCCTGATCGAGCGCCACCGCGACCTCACCGGCAGCCGCCGCGCGGCCGAGATCCTCGCCGCGTGGCCGCGCGCCGTGGAGCAGTTCGTGATGGTGATGCCGACCGATTATCGACGGGCGCTGGCGGCGCTGGAAGCGGCGGCCTGACATGGCGAATCCCACCGGCTTCCTCGAGATCGAGCGGCGCGACAGGCCCTACCGGCCGGTGGCGGAACGCCTGAAGAACTGGCAGGAATTCGTCGAGCCGCTGCCGGCCGACGACGTCCGCCGCCAGGCCGAGCGCTGCATGGATTGCGGCGTGCCCTTCTGTCACACCGGCTGCCCGGTCAACAATCTGATCCCCGACTGGAACGACCTGGTCACGAACGACCAGTGGCGCGCCGCGCTCGACCGGCTTCACCTCACCAACAATTTCCCCGAATTCACCGGCCGCGTCTGTCCGGCGCCATGCGAGGCGGCCTGCACCTTGAATCTCGACGACTCGCCGGTGACGATCAAGACGATCGAGTGCGAGATCGTCGACCGCGGCTGGCGCGAGGGCTGGATCGTTCCGCAAATCGTTCCGCGCGGTAGCGGCAAAAGGATTGCCGTGGTCGGATCGGGCCCGGCCGGACTCGCCTGCGCGCAGCAGCTGGCGCGGATGGGACACGCCCCGACCGTGTTCGAGAAGGCCGACCGGATCGGCGGCCTGCTTCGCTACGGCATTCCCGATTTCAAGATGGATCGGATGCTGATCGACCGGCGCATCGCCCAGATGGAGATCGAGGGCGTCATCTTCCGGCCCAATATGGAGATCGGAGTCACCGTCCCGGTCGAGCGGCTGATGGACGATTATCACGTCCTCGTCCTCGCCGGCGGCGCCGAGCAGCCGCGCGACATGGACGTGCCCGGCCGCGACATGCCCGGCGTCCATTTCGCGATGGACTATCTGGTCCAGCAGAACCGGCGCAACGCCGGCCTGCCCTTCGCCGGCGCGCCGATCCTGGCCGTCGGCAGGCATGTGATCGTGATCGGCGGCGGCGACACCGGGTCGGACTGCGTCGGCACGGCCAACCGCCAGGGCGCGGCTTCGGTCACCCAGCTCGAAATCCTGCCCGAGCCGCCGCGCGCCGAGGACAAGGGCCTGAACTGGCCGCGCTGGCCGATGAAGCTCCGCACCTCCTCGTCGCAGGAGGAAGGCGCGACTCGAATTTTCTCCGCGGTCACCACCCGCGTCGACGGCGTCACCGGCGCGATCCGGGCGCTGCATTTCGAGCGCGACGGCGAAAGCTTCGAGATTCCCGCCGACCTGATCCTCCTCGCCATGGGCTTCACCGGCCCGCCGCCGGGCGGAGTCGTCGAAACCGCGGGAGTCGAGATCGCCCGTACGGGCTACGCGACCTCGCGCGACCGGATCTTCGCCTGCGGCGACATGCGCCGCGGCCAGTCTCTGGTCGTCTGGGCGATCCGCGAGGGGCGCGAATGCGCCAACAAGGTCGACCATTATCTCAGGGCCCAGGACGCCTCTCTTTGAGGGGACGATGACCGCCGATCTCGCCATCCTCTACGAGCACCCACTCTGGTTCGAGCCGCTCTTCGCGGCGCTCGACCGGCGCGGCATCGCGTACGAAAAGCTCCATCTCTCCAGCCACGGCTTCGATCCTGCCAGCAGCGACATACCGGCGCCGGTGGTGCTCAGCCGGGTCGCCATGTCCGGCTTCCTTCGCGACGACCATCACGGCATCTTCTACGCCGAGGCCCTGCTCGCCCATTGGGCGCGCTGCGGCGCCCGGGTGCTGAACGGCGCCGACGTGCTCGCGGTGGATTCTTCCAAGGCGTGGCAGCTTTCGCTGCTCGCCGGGCTCGGCCTTGCCATTCCCGAGACCAAAGTCGTCAACCGCCCCGACGGCCTGGTCGCCGCCGCCGGGACGATGGCCTTCCCGCTACTGGTCAAGGCCAATGTCGGCGGCTCCGGCGCGGAGATCGTCCGCTTCGCCAGCCTCGCCGAACTGGCCGAAGCGGTCGCCGGCGACCGCATTCCGCACAGCGTCGACCGGGTGCTGATGCTCCAGGATTATGTGCCGCCGCGCGGCGGCGTCATCACGCGCATGGAGACCTTGGGCGGCAAATTCCTCTACGCCATAGAGGTCGAAAGCAGCGGCGAGAGCTTCGACCTCTGTCCCGCCGACGCCTGCGTCGTCGCGCCCGGGCGCAAGGCGATCCGGATGAGCGCGGTCCAGCCGCCCGCCGATATGGTCGCCGCCGCCGAGCGGGTCGCCCAGGCAATAGGCCTCGACGTCGGCGGGATAGAATATCTGGTCGACGACCGCGACGGCGTGCCCCGCTTCTACGACATCAACGCTCTCTCCAATTTCGTCGCCAATCCGATTGACGTCCTCGGCTGGGACCCGCACGAGAAACTGGTCGACCATCTCGAAGCGGCGATCGCCGGAAAGGGCGGCTGATGCGGTTCGGTTACTGGATGCCGGTCTTCGGCGGCTGGCTGCGCAACGTCGAGGACGAGGGCATGACGGCGAGCTGGGACTATGTCCGCCGCCTCACCCAGCGCAGCGAGGCGACCGGCTGGGACCTCACCCTGATCGCCGAATTGAACCTCAACGACATCAAGGGCGTCGAAGCGCCGGCGCTCGACGCCTGGTCGACGGCGGCGGCGCTGGCGGCGGTGACCGAGTCGATCGAGCTGATGGTCGCGGTCCGCCCCAATTTCCACCAGCCTGCCCTGTTCGCCAAGGCGGCGGCCAATATCGACAATATCGCCGGCGGCCGCCTCGCCCTCAACGTCGTCTCCAGCTGGTGGGCCGACGAAGCCACCCAATATGGCCTCGATTTCGACCAGCATGACGATCGCTACGCGCGGACCAGCGAATGGCTGAAGGTGGTGGACGGCCTGTGGACCGAGGACCGGTTCAGCTTCGAGGGCGAGCGCTACAAGCTGAGGGACGCGGTCTGCGAGCCCAAGCCGATCGCCTCGCCCCGGCCGACCATCTATGCCGGCGGCGAAAGCGAGGCCGCCAAGACCCTGATCGCCGCCCAGTGCGACGCCTTCGTCATGCACGGCGATTCGGTCGAGGCGATCGCCCCCAAGATCGCCGACATGAAGGCGCGCCGCGCCGCCGCCGGAGGGCCGGACATGCAGTTCGGCATGGCCGCCTACGCCATCGTCCGCGACAGCGAGGCGGAAGCCGAGGACGAGCTGGCGCGGATCACCCAGCTCCCGCCCGAGCCGCCCAAGGGCTTCGCCAATTTCGACCAGTGGCTGTCCGGAACCCAGCTCGAGCGCGAGCTGAAGCTCCAGGAATATTCGGTTTCGAACCGCGGCCTCAGGCCCAATCTGGTCGGCACGCCGGCGCAGGTCCGGGAGCGGATCGCCGCCTTCGAAGAAGCCGGCCTTGACCTCCTCCTGCTCCAGATGAGCCCCCAGGCCGAGGAAATGGACCGCTTCGCCGAGCAGGTGATCGCGCCGATGCGCGCGGGCTAGTGGTCTCTGGCCACCGCGAAATCCGCAATCGCCCTTAGCGGATCCGCCTCCTCCCCGAACGGAGCCAGGTGGCACTTGGCCTCTTCGGCGAGGGCGATCGCGGTGTGGCGGGCGCGGTCGGGCCCGAGCAGCGAAACGAAGGTCTGCTTGCCCGCGCCTTCGTCCTTGCCGACCCTTTTGCCGGTCTTCGCTTCCTCCCCGTTCGCGTCGAGCAAATCGTCGGCGATCTGGAAGGCAACGCCCAGGCAGGCCGAATAGGAATCGAGGCAGTAAATCTGTTCCGGCGTCGCCCCGCCCAGGATCGCGCCGGCTTCCACCGACCAGGCGAGCAGGGCGCCCGTCTTCAATTTCTGCAATTCGGCGACCGCCTCGAGGTCGAGGCTGAGGCCGGGGGCGAGGACGTCGATCATCTGGCCGCCGGCCATGCCGGCCATGCCGGCGGCGCGCGCCAGCGACGCGACCAGATTGGCGCGGACTTCCCCGTCCTCATGGGTCGCCGGATCGGCGAGGATCTCGAAGGCGAAGGCAAGCAGGGCGTCGCCGGCCAGCACCGCCGTCGCCTCGTCGAAGGCGCGGTGGACGGTCGGCTTGCCGCGCCTCAGATCGTCGTCGTCCATGCAGGGCAGATCGTCGTGGATCAGCGAATGGGCATGGATGCATTCCACCGCCAGGCCGGCGCGGAGCGCGCACGCTTCCGGAACATCGAACAGCCGGCTCGATATCAGCACCAGCAACGGCCGCAGCCTTTTGCCGCCTCCGATCGCGGCGTAGCGGATCGCTTCATGGAGCCGCGCCTGCGGCCCTTCGGGCGTCGTCAGCATCTCGTCGAGCAGGGCGTCGATCCGCGCGCACAAATCGGCGCGCATCGAATCGAGTTCGACCGTGCATGTGCGATCCATGGCCGTCGGCGGGACGGCGAACGGAATTGGCTCGAGCATCCTATCCCCCGGGACGCGAGTGTAGGACCAAATGGGAGGAGCGCAAAGTCCGCTTGATCAGAGCATATATTTCATCGTGACAATCATCGTCGCCCGCGCGCCGGCGATCGCGAAGACGGTCTCGGCGAAGCGCGGCGGTCCCATCCGGATCCCCGGGTTGCGCGAGAAGCCGAAGCCCTCGCGCGGGATCGCCATGAAGGTGTCGAGCCGGCCGTTGCCGTTCTCGTCGTGGATGACCGACAGCGCGTAATTGCCGGGCGCGACGTTGGCGATGTCGAACTGCGCCGCCTGCGCCGCCGGCAAAGTGCGCCGAATCGCCTGCGGATCGCCCGCGCAATCGGGGAAATGCGCGGAATCGCGGGTCAGACAGACATGGACCAGGCCGCGCGTGTTGCGCAGACCGCGCAGCGCAACGCCGAGATCGGCCGCCTCAGCCGCCGTGCCCAGCGCGCTCCAGGCCAGGAGAAACAGGGCGGCGCAGCGCATCGCCCGAACCCTCGAACGCGCCCAGCCCGGTGTCGGTCCCGCACAGCCGGTCCCAGAAACGAAAATAGAGCCCATAATTGCTTCCATAATGCTGGTGGTGGCGCTGATGGTGGCTGGCGGTGATCAGCCAGGCGCCGGCCGGCCCGCGCACCAGCCAGTTCGGGAACAACTCCCAGCCCATATGATTGGTGACCCCCATCACTGTCATCACGGTCAGTACCGCGAAAAGCGCGCCGATGTGAATGGGAATGACGAGCACCAGCACCGGAATCACGACCGCGCCGGTGATCGCCTCCCAGGGATGGAAGCTCATCGCCGCCCAGGCGGTCGGCGGGCGGCTGGCATGATGGACGGCATGGGCGGCGCGGAACAGGGCCGGGCGGTGCATCCAGCGATGGGTCCAGTAGAACCAGCTATCGTGGAGGGCGAGATAGACCACGACGGAGGCGGGCAGCCACCAGAGCGGAAAGTCGCCCACGTCGCTGTACACCCGGGTCCAGCCCCGCGCCTGCCATCCCCAGGCGAGCAGCCCCGCCGGCGCGCCGTAGATGAAGGCGCTGGCCAGCGACCAGAGGATCTCGCGGCGGATCTGCGGATCGAGCCCGTCGTAAAGGCCCGGGAAGCGCAGCCGGGTGAGCAGGGCGAAGCCGCCGCTCACCGCCAGATAGCGCACCGCCACGATCACGGTCATGGCGAGGATGGAGAGGGCGATGGCGGAAAACAGGGTCACCGCGTCCTTCTAACAGAGCCGGTAGCCCTCCGCGACGGCTCTCTCTAAGAGGGGCAGGTGACGGCGGGGCAGGTTCGACCATTGTTGATTGCCGGCGGCGGCCTTGCCGGCTGCCTGACCGCGCTCGCGCTGGCCCGGCTGCGCCCGGAAGTGCCGCTGCTGCTCGTCGAGCAGGGCGACGCCTTTGGCGGCAACCATATCTGGTCCTTTTTCGACGCCGACGTGGACGCCGCCGACCGCTGGCTGGTCGAACCGATGATCGCCAGGAGCTGGCAGGGCTATGACGTCCGCTTCCCGGGACGGGTGCGCACCCTGCCGACCGGCTATAACAGCGCCCGCTCCGACCTGCTCGACGCCGCGGTCAAGGCGCGCCTGCGGCCGGACCAGTACCGCCTCGGCGCCGGCATCACCGACGTCGATCCCGAAGGCGTCACCCTGGCGGACGGTGAACGGCTCGAAGCCGCCGCCGTCATCGACGCGCGCGGGCCGGCCGACTTCGCCGCGCTCGATCTCGCCTGGCAGAAATTCGTCGGCCGCGAGTTCCGCCTCGCCGGCGCCCACGGCCTCGACCGGCCGATCGTGATGGACGCGCGCGTCGACCAGGCCGACGGCTATCGCTTCGTCTATTGCCTGCCCTTCGCCGACGACCGGCTGCTGGTCGAGGACACTTATTACACCGACGGGCCCGAGCTCGATCGCGCCGCCATCGGCCGCCGGATTGAAGCCTATGTTGCGGCGCAGGGCTGGCAGATCGCCGCGGTGGAGAAGGAGGAAAGCGGAATCCTGCCGGTGGCGATGGGCGGCGATTTCCACGCCTTCTGGCCGGTGGGGGAGGGGGTCGCCCGGATCGGCCTTCGCGGCGGCTTCTTTCACCCGACCACCGGCTATTCGCTGCCCGACGCGGTGCGCATTGCCCTGCTTATCGCGGAGTTCCGGGATTTCGCCGCGCTGCCCCAAATATTGCGGGCCGAGGCGACGCGGCTGTGGAAGGCGCGCGGCTTCTACCGCCTCCTCAACCGCATGCTGTTCCGCGCCGCCGCACCGGCCGAGCGCTACCGCGTGCTCGAGCATTTCTACCGGCTCGGTCCCGACCTGATCGCCCGCTTCTACGCCGGCCGCTCGACCGCGCTCGACAAGCTCAAGATCCTCAGCGGCAAGCCGCCCGTGCCCCTGGTCCGGGCGCTGCGGGCGATGCCGGCATGAGCCGCAGCGCGGCCGTCATCGGCGCCGGTTTCGGCGGCCTCGCCCTCGCCATCCGCCTCCAGTCGGCGGGCGTCGCCACCACCGTGATCGAAGCGCGGGACAAGCCCGGCGGCCGCGCTTACTCTTGGGAGAAGGACGGCCACGTCTTCGACGCCGGGCCGACCGTGATCACCGATCCCGATTGCCTCAAGGAACTCTGGGCGCTGAGCGGCGCCGACATCGCAGGTGACGTCGAATTGCTGCCGGTCACCCCCTTCTATCGCCTGTCCTGGCCCGACGGCGGCCGCTTCGACTACACCAACGACGATGCATTGCTCGACGCCCAGATCGCCGCGCTGGATCCCGCCGACGTCGCCGGCTATCGCCGTTTCCTCAGCTATTCCGCCGGGGTCTTCCACGAAGGCTATGAGAAGCTTGGCGCGGTGCCCTTCCTCGATTTCCGGTCGATGCTCCGCGCCGCCCCCAGCCTCGCCCGCTACCGGGCCTGGCGCTCGGTCTATGCGATCGTCTCGGGCTTCGTCCGCAGCGAGAAATTGCGCGAGGCGCTTTCTTTCCATACCTTGCTGGTCGGCGGCAATCCGATGACGACGAGCTCCATCTACGCCCTGATCCACAAGCTGGAGCGCGACGGCGGCGTGTGGTTCGCCAAGGGCGGCACCAACAAGCTTGTCGCCGGCATGGTCGCGCATTTCGAACGGATCGGCGGCGCCATCCGGCTGGGCGACCCGGTCGAGGCGATCGAGACCGACGGCAAGCGGGTGACCGGGGTCCGCACCAAGAGCGGCTGGCGCGCCGCGTTCGATGCGGTCGCCTCCAATGGCGACGTCGTCCACAGTTACGACCTGATCGAGGGCCACAAGCGCGGACCGAAAGCGGCGGCGAAGCTGCGGCGCAAGCGCTTCTCGCCCTCCTTGTTCGTCGTCCATTTCGGCGTGCGCGGGGCTTACGACGTCGCCCACCATTCGATCCTGTTCGGCCCGCGCTACCGGGGCCTGCTCGGCGACATTTACGACCGCGGCACGCTCCCCGACGATCCGAGCATCTATCTCCACCATCCCACCGCCACCGATCCCGCCATGGCGCCGCCTGGCCACTTGACCTTTTACGCGCTGGCACCCGTGCCCCATCTCGGAAAGCTAAAGGTCGACTGGGCCGAGGCCGGCCCGGTCTATGCCGACCGCATTCTGGCGATCATCGAGGAGCGGCTGATGCCGGGCCTTCGCGACCGGATCACGCTCCGCTTCCATTATACGCCCCGGGATTTCGCCGACGATCTCGGCGCCCATCTCGGCTCGGCCTTCAGCCTCGAGCCCTTGCTTACCCAGAGCGCCTTCTTCCGCGTCCACAATCGCGACGACAGGATCCCCAATCTCTATTTCGTCGGCGCCGGCACCCATCCGGGCGCGGGCATTCCAGGCGTCGTCGGCAGCGCCAAGGCCACAGCGGGACTGATGATCGATGACCTCAAGGGCTGAGCGCGAATCGCTGGTGGCGGAGGCGGAGCGGATCATCCGCGCCGGCTCGAAGAGCTTCCGCTTCGCCAGCCGGCTGTTCGACCAGGAGACCCGAGAGCGCGCCTGGCTGCTCTACGCCTGGTGCCGCGCCTGCGACGACATGGCCGACGGACAGACGCTCGGGCACGGCGCCGTCGCCCCGGAGGATCCCGAGGAGCGGGTCGCCATGGCGCGCAGCCTCACCGATCGTGCCCTGGCCGGCGAGGCGGTCGGCGTGCCGGCTTTCGACGCCTTGCGCGTCGTCGCCGCCGAATGTTCGATTCCCCGCCGCTTCGTCGACGACCATCTCGCCGGCTTCGCCCTCGATGCCGACGGCTGGAGCCCGGCCAATGAGGCGGACCTTCTGCGCTATTGCTACCATGTCGCCGGCGCGGTCGGCTGCATGATGGCGGTGGTGATGGGAGTCTCGCCCGACGACGAGGAGACATTGGGCCGCGCGTCCGATCTCGGCATCGCCTTCCAGCTCGCCAACATCGCCCGTGATATCGTCGAGGACCATGGCGTCGGCCGCATCTACCTGCCGGCCGACTGGCTGGCCGAAGCGGGGATCGACCGCGCGTCGCTTTCCGCGCCGGAAAACCGCAAGGCGCTGGCGGGCCTCGCCGCCCGCCTCGCCGCCCTCGCCGAAACCTACGAGGCTTCGGCCCGGATTGGCGCCCAGCGCCTGCCCATGCGGTCGCGCTGGGCGGTGCTGTCGGCAGCGAACATCTACGGCCAGATCGCCCGCCGCGTCGTCGCCCGCCGCGAAACCGCCTGGGACAGCCGCACCGTGATCGGCAAGCGCGCCAAATTCGGCCACGTCGCGCGGGCATTTGGCGAGGCGGTCCGGCGGCCGGGCAGCTAGCCTACCGCCTCTCAACGCATCAACAGCGCCGCGACCAGCACCGCGATTCCCAGGGCGACCAGGCTCGCCGCAGCGATCACCAGCAGCGGCTTCATGCCGGTCTTCATCAGGCTCTGCATCGGCGAGCGGATGCCGGTGGCGGCGACCGCGCAGACCAGCAGGCCGTTGCCGACGTCGGAGGCGGCATGGCCGATATTGGTGGGCACCACGCCGGCCGAGTTGGCCGCCGCCAGCAGGAAGAATCCCGCCACGAACCAGGGCAGTTCGAGTGCGCCCTTGGTGCTGCCGCTGCCCCGCGCGAAGGCCCAGCCCACCGCCGCCAGCGCCGGCGCCAGCAGGGCGACGCGGCTGAGCTTGACGATCGCCGCCGTCTGGCCCGCCTCCTGCGAAAAGGAATAGCCGCCGCCCAGAGCCTGAGCGACGTCGTGGATCGCGGCGCCAGTCAGGAAGCCGGCCTGGGTGTCATTGAAGCCGAGATAATGGGCGAGGATCGGATAGACGACCATCGCCAGCGCGCTGAACGCCGAGATGCCGACCAGGACCAGGGTCAACTGCGCCTGGCTGACCCGGCGCTCGCCGAGAACGGCGGCGAGCGCCATCGCCGCCGATGCGCCGCAGATCGCCACCGCGCCGCCGGCCAGCGCCCCGAACGGGCTGCCGAGGCCGAGCCAGCGCGAGCAGACCACGCCGGCCAGGATGGTCAGCGCGACCAGGATCACGATCGCCGCCAGCGCCACCGGCCCGAGGTCGGCGACCTGCGCGAGCGTGACCCGCGCCCCGAACAGGACGATGCCGAAGCGCAGCAGCACCCGCGAGGCGAAGGCGAGGCCGGGGGTCAGCCTCTTGTCCGCGCTCATGAAGTTGAGCGCGAGCCCGATCAGCAGGGCCATTAAGGTGATCGGAGCACCGTAGCGGCTGGCGAGATAGGCGGAAGCGAGCGCGGCCAGCGCCGTCACCATCAGGCCGGGGATATGGTCCCGGGCGGAGACCTTCACCGCCGGCTCGAGATCCCCGTAAAGGTCCGCGGCGGCGGGCGATGGTCTCGTCTCTGTTTCAGGTGGCCGCGCCAATTCAGGTCCCCCTTTTTGCCGCTCCCCGATGGGCGACCCGCCGGGAATATTCAACAGGAAGGAATGCGATCCCTGCTTCGATTCAGACCGCGGCCCCGCGCCCGACCGGCGCCCGCACGCCCGCTTTCTCACGCCGGTCCAGCTCGGCCTTGAGCAATTCGGGCCGCGGCGCCCACAGGAAGCCGAAGCTGACTGTGCCCAGCCGCGTCTCCACAGCATGGTGCAGCCGGTGGGCCTGGACGATCCGCTTCATATAGGTCGATCGCGCCACGTAACGGTGGCCGATCCTTTTGTGGACGATGACGTCGTGGAATCCGAAATAGATGGCGCCGTAGGCGGCGATGCCGGCGCCCACCCAGGTCGCCCAGTTCCCCCAGCCGAGATTGACCCCGCCCAGCAGCAGGGTGACCGAGGGAATCGCGAAGATCACCGCGTAGAGATCGTTGGCCTCGAACCGCCCGGTTCGCGGGCGATGGTGGCTGGCGTGAAGGAACCAGCCGGGGCCGTGCATGATCCAGCGGTGCGCTCCATAAGCGACCGCCTCCATGGCGAGGATGGTCGCGACGAAGAACAGGAATCCTTGAAGCCAGGCCATGGCCGCGCCATACGCCCGCTGCGCCCATGTGCATAGACAGGGGCAGTCGGTTAACCTGGATCAATCCAGCCGCCATCGCTTGCAATTGCCCTACAACATTAAGTAACACATGGTTAATTCAAGAGGGGCTCTATGCAAGTTACTGCCGTGGTGCGCCCCGTACGACGTTTCGTACGGCGCGAAAACTGCCTGAACATCATCGGGTTCAACGGATGATGGCGAAGGCGAAGCGCACCCCTTCGGCGGTCGACAAGACCATCTTGCTGCTCAGAGCGGATTCCGAGCGGATGGGCGATGGCGCTCTTATCGGTTCCGAGGAAGAATTACTCTCGCGTTACGGAGTCAGTCGGCCGACCTTGCGGCAGGCTGCGGCCCTGGTCGCGCAGGAGCAATTGGTCAGGGTTCGCCGCGGCGTCTCCGGCGGCTATTTCGCTACCCGCCCGACCGCCGGCGCGGTCTCGCACATGGCGGCCATCTATCTCAGCACCCACGGAACCAGCGCCGAGCAGATCCTGCATGCGGTCGAACTGGTCCGCGCCGACATGGTAAGGCTGGCGGCCGACGCCCCGAATTCGACGCTCAAGGCCGACCTCAGGGACTTTCTCGAAGAGGATGAGGCGGCGCACGGTTCCGCTTATTCGCCGCGCCAATTCGCCCGCTCCGAGCGCGAATATTACGACCTGCTCGGCGGTCTCAGCGGCAACAACGCCCTCCATCTGTTTGCCCAGATCCTGCTCGATCTCGTCGGCATATTGTTTCCGGTCGACAGCGCTCTCCTGTGGACCCCGGCGCGCGTCGACGCGGCCGTGCGGCGGCGCGCCCGGATCATTCGCGCGATTCTGGCCGGCGATGCCGAAACTGCGATGGCCGAGGCGGACGGCGGCACGCAACAGGCGCGAGCCTGGCTCGCCCAGATCCAGGCCAGGTAGCCTCCGCGCAGCCGAAGTAAGGTTCAGCCGGCGAGTTCCTTCAAAGGAACGCCAGCATCGACCAGCCGCGCCCGGTCCGGCGCGGCGCCCTCAAGGATCAGCTTGCGCCCCTGCACATAATCCTTGACCGCGTTGACGCAGTCGAGGGCGATCACCCGCCCGCCCCTCAGATAGACGACCGAGAAGCTCCTCGCCGCCGGGTCGCCGCGGACGACATGGTCGTCATGGCCGCCCATCAGCCCGACGGTCTGGAGCTTCAGATCATATTGGTTCGACCAGAACCAGGGGATGGCATCATAGGGCTCCGGCCGGCCGAGAATCGCCCTGGCGGCGGCGACCGCCTGGTCGTGGGCATTCTGCACCGATTCGAGCCGGATCCGCGCCCCGCCGGCGAAGCGATTCTCATGGGCGGCGCAATCGCCGACGGCATAGACGTTGGCGAGGCTGGTGCGGCAGCATGGGTCGACGTCGACGCCGTTCGCGCCCTCGGCACCGGCGGCGCGCAAGGGGCCGACTGCCGGGTCGACGCCGATGCCGACGATCACCATTTCGGCGGGCACCATTGAGCCGTCGGCGAGGCGCACGCCGCTCGCCTTGCCGCCGTCGCCCAATATGGCGTCGACCGTCACGCCGGTGCGGACGTCGACGCCGTGGGCGCGGTGTTCGGCCTCGTAGAAGCGCGACAGCGGCGCGCCGGCGACCCGGGCGAGGACCCGGTCCAGCGCTTCCAGCACGGTGACCTGGACGCCAAGCTTGGCCAGCACCGCCGCCGCCTCGAGCCCGATATAGCCGCCGCCGATCACCACCGCGCGCCTGGTGGCGGGAAGCTCGCCGATCATCCGGTCGACGTCGGCGCGGCTGCGGACGCTGTGGACCCCGGCGAGGTCGCCGCCGGCGCAGGACAGAAGCCGCGGGACTCCGCCCGCCGCCCAGACCAGGTCGCCGTAACCGATCTCCGTGCCGTCCTCGATCTGGACGCGGCGGGCCGCGGCATCGACCGAAACCACCCGCATTCCGGGCAGCATGGTCACCTGCCGTTCTTCCCAGAAGCCGGCCGGGCGGATCAGCAGCCGCTCGAAATCCTTTTCCCCGGCCAGATATTCCTTGGACAGAGGCGGGCGCTCATAGGGGAGGTCCGGTTCCTCGCCGGCCATGGCGATCGAACCGGTGAAGTCGTGCTGGCGGAGCGCGATCGCCGCCTGGGCGCCGCCATGGCCGCTGCCGACGATGAGGACGTCGAAGCGGGCGCTCATGCCGGCGCCAGGTCGCCGATCAGTGTCGGGATGAGCTCGGAGACGGTGGGGTGGATCGGCACCGCCTGCTGCAGCACCTCAAAAGGCTGGCCGGCGTTCATCATGTCGACGATGCCGTGGATCGCTTCGTCGCCGCCGGTGCCGAGGATCGCCGCGCCCAAAATGCGCTTCGTCTCCGCGTCGGCGACGAGCTTCATGATCCCCTGGGTCTCGCCTTTCTCGATTGCGCGGGAAACCTGCGTCATCGGCCGGCGCGAGACGAGCAGCGGCCGGCCGGTCGCGCGCGCTTCCGCCTCGGTCATGCCGACCCGGCCCAAGGGCGGATCGACGTAGAGCGCATAGGCGGTCAGCCGGTCGCTGACCTTGCGGCTTTCGCCGTCGAGCAGATTGGCGGCGAGGATCTCGTAATCGTTATAGGCGGTGTGGGTGAAGGCGCCGCGGCCGTTGCAGTCGCCCATCGCCCAGATGCCGGGGACGTTGGTGGCGAGCCCGTCGTTGACCTGGATATAGCCGCGCGCGTCGGCCGCCACCCCCGCCCGTTCGAGGCCAAGATCGTCGGTATTGGGCCGCCGCCCGACGGCGAGCAAAACATGGCTGCCGACCACGTCGGGCGGGCCCTCGGCGCAGTCCAGGTGGATGGCGACGCCATCGCCGTGGCGGGCCAGGCTGATGCAATCGGCGCCAGTCCGGACCTCGATTCCTTCGCCCTCCAGGATCGCGCGGATCGCCTCCGAAATCTCCTCGTCCTCGCGCATGATCAGGCGCGGGTTGCGCTCGACGATGGTCACCTTCGCGCCCAGCCGGCGGTAGATCTGGCCGAACTCGAGCCCGATATAGGAACCGCCGACGACCAGCAGGTGCTCGGGCAGGCTCTCCATCGCCAGCAGCGAGCTGTTGGTCAGGAACGGCACATCGCCGACTCCGGGCATGTCCGGCACCAGCGCCCGGCCGCCGACGTTGAGGAAGATGCGCGGCGCGGAAATCATCTCGTCGCCGACCCGCATCCGGTCCGGACCCTCGAAGCGGGCATGGCCGCGGATCAGCGTGACTCCGTCGAGGCCCGCGAGCCAGGACTCGATCTCGTCCCGGCGGCTGGTGGTAACTCCGCGGGCCCGGGCCTTCACCCGGCCATGGTCGACCACGATCTCGCCGCCCGTCGCGAATCCGAAATCGCCGCCGCGCCGGGCGAGATGGATCGCATAAGCGCTGGCGACCAGGGTCTTGGTCGGCATGCAGCCGGTATTGACGCAGGTGCCGCCGATCAGTTGGCGTTCGACCAGGGCTACCTTCTGGCCGACGCCGGCAAGCCGGCCGGCCAGCGCCGGGCCGGCCTGGCCGCCGCCGACAACGATCGCATCGAAGCTTCTTTCGCTCACAGGCAGCACACGATCGTGAACGCCCCGCCGATCGCCACCGCGTCCTCGATCAAGGCGGCCGGCAGGTCCTTTCCGAACATGGCGGCGAGCTTGCCGCGCGCCGCGGCGCCGCCGAACGTGCCGATCACCGCGCCGGCGACGCCGCAGACCGCGCCGACGATCGGCGAAATTCCACCGGCGCAGCCGATCGCCGCGCCGCTCAGCGCACCGCTGGCCAGGCGCGCGCCGAACTGCATCGGCACCTTGCGGCTCGGGGTCGAGGGCAATTGATCGGCGATCAGCTCGCCGACGGCCAGCACGCTTAAGATCCCGACCGCCCAGACCGAGCCCAGGAAGGCGAGCCAGCTGCCGCCGAGGTCGATCCATCCGAGGTGGGCCGCCCAGGCGACGGCGGTCGGCCCGGACATGGTGCGAAGGCCGACGACGACGCCGATCAGAAGCGCGAACAGATAGACCATTTCATTCCCCCTCAATGGTGCGAGTCGCCATCCTCTGCCCTTTCGCGCCGAGATGAAAGACCAGGCTTCCCCCTTGGACTAGGGGGCGGGGCAGGAGGTTCCCGGCCCAGCGTCGAGATCGAGGCAGCGGCCGTCGACCGAGCCCGGGGCCAGTGGCAGGGCGATCAAAGCGGCGAGGCTGGGCATGATGTCGACCGTCTCGACCGACAAGGGCTGTTCGAATCCCGCCATGCCGCGCCGCCAGAACAGGATCGGCACCCGCCGGTCATAATCCCAGATGCTGCCATGGGTGGCGACCGAGCCTCGGCTGGCGTCGGCGATCGGGGTGATGCGCGGCTTCAGCGCGACGTAGAAATCGCCTGAACGCTCGGCGTCGAACGAGGCGCGGGCGCGCTGGATCAGCGACCAGCTGTCGGGCGGCCCGGACGGGCTCGCCATCGCCTGGATTTCGCTTCGGGCGAAGACGGCGGCGACCTGGGGATGGGCGCGATAGGCGACCATTGCCTCGGCGAGCACGCGCCGGCGGGCCGGCGCGGGCAAGGCGCGGTCGACGTAGATGTCGCCGAATGGGCCGTCGCCGAACAGGATCGGGCCCTGCAGGTGAAGCCGCTGGCCGAGCGCGCGGCCCATGGCCGACGCCTGGAGTGCCGGGTCGACCCGCGCCGCCGCGCCGCCGCCCTGCTCGCGGATCCGCTCGGGCAAATCGTGACCGCCGTGGTCGGCGGTCAGCATCACCACATAGTCGATATGGTCGTCGTCGAGCCGCTCGAACAGCCGCCCGAGCAACCGGTCGAGCGCCATCATCTGGATGCACATCTCGCTGCCGCCGGTGCCGAAGGTGTGCCCGACATAGTCGGTCGCCGACAGGCCGATGGCGAGGAGGTCGGTGGCGGGCCCCCGGCCGAGCCGCATCTCCTCGGCCATGTCGATGGCCAACGCCATGATCGCGGCGTCGAAGTCGGGCGAGGCGCGAAAGGCGTTGCGGTCCCCCGCGGGCCGGGCGAAGCGGCCGGTTCCGACCGGCGAAGCGCGGCCGGGAACCTGGACCTCGCGGCTGCGCGATTCACATAGGCCGGGCAGGTCCATCGGCTGACGGGCCAGCGTGAGGCTTTCGAGGATGCGGGCATTGGCGGTGGCGATCATCGGCGGCACGGCGACGCCGCCATGGCTGGTGAAGGCGCGACCGTTCCACCACCATCTTTGGTCGGGCGTGTGCCCGCCCATCATGATCGCCGCCCGGTCCTTGCCTGCGATTGCGACGACCCGGCTGCGCGGATCGGCGCGGTGCATCAGATCGCCCAAAGTCGGCACCCGCAGGTGCACGGGGGAGACGGTGTAATTCTCGGACGTGCTGCCGGGGACGCGCTCGTCCTCCGAGCAATAGATATATTTGTCGGCGCGCGCGGCGCCCTGGTCGAACCAGTTGTTGGCGACGATGCCGGTGCGCGCCGGCCGCGCCCCGGTCAATATCGTGCTGTGGCCCGGGCAGGTCTCGGTCGCGGCATGCGACTGATAGCCGGCGGGAAAGACCGCTCCCTGCTCGAGCCGCCTGAGGCCGCCGGTGAAATATTGGCGATACTGGGAGAACAGGTCCGCCGAGAATTGATCGACCGAGATGGCGACAATCAATCGCGGACGGGCCGGCTCCTGAGCATGGGCGGGAAAAAGAGCGATCGGCAGCGCGGCCAGCGCCGCCAGCAGCTTCAACCTCATATCTGTCCCTCGTATCCTAGTCCTGGGCGTCGAGCCGGCGTCCCAGGGCGACGAAAAGGTAGATCAACGGCGGCACCATGATCACCGACAATGTCAGTTTCGCGATGATCTGGCCGCCCATGATGCCGGCGATCGGGAAGACGCCGTAGAAGGCGATGGTGATGAACAGCAACGTGTCGACGATCTGCGACAGGAAGCTGGCGATCAGCGCCCGCAGCCACAGGGCGCTGCCCTCCTTCGCCGCGATCCGCGAGAAAATGTAGACGTTGAGCGTCTGCGACGTGCCGTAGGCGATGATGCCGGCGAACATCATTCGCGAGCTCTGTCCTAGGATCACTTCGAACTCGGGCTGCTTGTCCCAGAAGCTGGCCGGCGGCACGACGTGTATGACGAACTGGATCAGCAGCATCGACACGACCAGCGGCACGAAGCCGAAGCGGACCAGCCGGTTCGCCGTGTCGCGCCCGTAAAGCTCGGCGACCGCGCTCGACAGTACGACCAGGATCAGGAAGGCGAAAATCCCCGATTCGACCGCGAGCGAACCGATCACGGGCCAGGTGCCCAGCGAAGCGAGCTTGGTACCAAGCACGCCGGCGGTGCAGACCAGCCCGCCGTAGAGCAAAGCGTAGATGAAAAGGGCGCGGGGAATGGCGGGGGCGGAGGCGGGTGCGGCGGATGTGCTCATGACGTGTGCGTAACCGGTTTGCCTGCGCACAAAAAGAGCTTTCCGTCGGGCCTTAATCCGGCCATCAGACGCCCGTGACTGAGACCCGTCTGGACGTGCTGGCGATCGGCGACGCGGTGGTGGACGTGATCGCCATCGCCGAGGATTCGTTCCTGGTCGAGGAGGGCCTGGTCAAGGGCTCGATGCAGGTCCTCGACGCCGACGGCGCCACCCGCCTCTACGCCCAGATGAGCCAGGCCCGCGAGACCAGCGGCGGCTCCGCGGCGAACACCATGGCCGGCGTGGCGGCGTTCGGCGGCCGCGCCGGCTTCGTCGGCCAGGTCGCCGACGATCAGCTTGGCGAGATTTTCACCCACGACATCCGCGCCCTCGGCGTCGAATTCCTGACCCCGCCCCGGTCGGGCGGCCTCCCCACCGGCCGCTGCCTGATCCTGGTCACCCCCGACGCCCAGCGGACGATGAACACCTTCCGCGGGGCCGCCCATGAGCTCAACGCCTCGGCCCTCGACGCCGGGCAGATCAGGGGCGCGGCGATCCTCTATCTCGAAGCCTATCTGTGGCGCTCGGAAGGGCCGCGCGCGGCGATGAACGAGGCGATGGCGATCGCCCATGAAGCCGGCCGCAAGGTCGCCTTCACCCTCTCCGACATCGCCTGCATCAAGCCCCACCGCGCCGAAATGATGAAGATGATCGACGACGGCGCCATCGACCTGCTTTTCGCCAACGAGAACGAGATCATCGAGCTGGCGGCGACCGGCGACCGCGACTCGGCGGTGACGGCGCTCCAGGACAAGGTGCCTCTGCTCGTTGTCACCTGCGGCTCGGAAGGCGCGCTGGCGGTCGAGCGCGGCCGCCGCGTGTCGGTGCCGATCGCCCGGATCGGCTCCGGCGTGGTCGACACCACCGGAGCCGGCGACCTGTTCGCCGCCGGCTTCCTGGTCGGCCAGGCCCGGGGCAAGTCGCTCGAGGACAGTTTGCGGCTCGGATCGATCGCCGCCGCCGAGGTCATCTCCCATTTCGGCGCCCGGCCCGAAGCGGACCTCAACGCGCTGGCGGAAGCCTCGTGAAGCGCCTCGCCGTCTACTGCGGCTCTTCCATGGGCACCAATCCCCACTTCGCCGAAACCGCGCGCGCGCTCGGCGTGGAGATGGCGAAGCGCGGCATCGGCCTCGTCTATGGCGGGGGCAAGCTCGGCCTGATGGGGGTGGTCGCCGACGCGGTGATCGACGCCGGCGGCGAGGCCTATGGCGTCATCCCCCAGGCCCTGATCAACCTCGAAGTCGCCCATCGCGGCCTCACCGAGCTTCACATCGTCGACACCATGCACGAGCGCAAGGCGATGATGACCGAGCTGACCGACGCCTTCGTCGCCATTCCCGGCGGCATCGGCACGCTCGACGAATTGTTCGAGGCCTGGAGCTGGAACGCGCTTGGCTATCACGCCAAGCCCTTCGCCGTGCTCAACGTCGACGGCTTCTGGGATAGCATGATCGGCTTCCTCGACCATGTCGCCGCCTCAGGATTCATGTCCGCTGCCCGGCGCGCGCAATTGATCGAAGCGGAGACGATCGGCGAGGTCATCGACCGGCTCGACGCGGCGATCGGAGCGACCGAGCCGAAAATGGTTTGGTGAGCCCCATTCCGTCATTCCAGCGAAAGCTGGAATCTCACTTGTCTTGGTGGACCACCGGAAAGGCAATGAGATTCCAGCTTTCGCTGGAATGACGGGGAAATTCTGACAAACATAGCGGACGGATAATTCCTAGGGGGGAATTCGGCATGAAATATCTGATCGGCATCGGCGGCATATTGCTGATTCTCGCCATCGCGCTCCTGTTCTCGTCGAACCGGCGCTGGATCCGCCTGCGCGTCGTGGGCGCCGCCTTCGCCCTCCAGGCGGTCCTCGCCGTGCTCGTCCTCGCCACCCCCTGGGGCCGCAGTGTCATCGGCGGCATGTCGGCCGGCGTCGTCAATCTGCTCGGCTATGCCAAGGCCGGCACCGACTTCATCTTCGGCCCGCTCGCCACGCCGGAGATCGGAGGCAACAGCTTCGCGATCGCGGCCCTGCCGGTGATCATCTTCTTCGCCGCCCTGATCTCGATCCTCTATTATCTCGGCATCATGCAGCTGATCATCAAATGGGTCGGCGGCGCCATCCAGCTCATCACCGGCATTACCAAGGTCGAATCGCTCGGATCGGCGGCCAACATCTTCGTCGGCCAGTCCGAAAGCCCGCTGACGATCAGGCCCTATCTCGCCAACCTCACCCCCTCGCAGCTTTTCTGCATCATGAGCGTCGGCATGGCCGGCGTCGCCGGCACCATCCTTCTCGCCTACGCGGCCATGTTCGGCGAGCAGCGGGACATCTTCCTGCCCTATCTGCTCGCCGCGAGCTTCATGTCCGCGCCCGGCGGCATATTGATGGCCAAGATCATCATGCCGGACGATCCCGCCGCGGTCGGCGTCGAGCCGGAGCCGATCGACGAGAGCGAGCATGGCGAGGAGCGGCCGGCCAACATCATCATGGCCGCCGCCCAGGGCGCGCAGACCGGCGTCAAGCTCGCGGTCGCAGTCGGCGCCATGGTCCTCGCCTTCGTCGCTCTGGTCGCGCTCGCCAACGGGCTGCTCGGTGGCATCGGCCATCTCTTCGGCATTGAAGGCCTCTCTTTCCAGTGGATCCTCGGCAAGATCTTCCAGCCGATCATGTTCATGCTGAACGTCCCTTGGGACGAGGCGGGAACCGCCGGCGGCCTGTTCGGCACCAAGGTCGTGCTCAACGAATTCGTCGCCTTCATCGACCTCGCCCAGATCCGCTCGACGCTTTCGCCGACGACCGTCGCGATCACCACCTTCATGCTGTGCGGCTTCGCCAATTTCAGCTCGATCGCGATCCAGATGGCGGTGACCGGCGGCCTCGCCCCCAACCAGCGGCCGATGATCGCCCGCCTCGGCCTCAAGGCCCTGCTCGCCGGCTCGCTGTCGAACCTGATGAGCGCGGCCCTGGCCGGCCTGATCCTCACCGCCACCGCGACCGAAGGTCCTTCCGCGCCGGCGCCCGCGGTCAACACGGTGAACGCGGTCGCGGCCGAGCCGGCCGCGCCGCCGCCGGCCGCCAACGCCGTCGCGACGGAGCCCGCCGCCCCGCCGCCCGCGGCCAACACCGCGGCCCCGGAAGCGGCGCGCTAGGCGCTTTCAGGCGGGCCATTGGATTCGAGGCGCTTAGCCGTTAAATTCGCGCGCATGAGCACAATCGCCCCCGCCAAGCACGTCGCCTCCGTCTCGCTCGCCGAGTCGGCCCGCGACCCCATCGGCTTCTCGAACGAGCTCGGCGGCTCGTTCGAGCGCTACGGCTTTGCCATCATCTCGGATCACGGCATTCCGGCCGACCTGATCCATCGCGCCGAGGAGAAGGCCAAGGCACTCTTCGCTCTGCCGGACGACACCAAGCGCGCCTACCATATCCCCGGCGGCGGCGGCGCCCGCGGCTACACGCCGTTCGGCATCGAGACCGCCAAGGGCGCGGTCAATTACGACCTCAAGGAATTCTGGCACGTCGCCCGCGAGCTGCCCTCGGGCCATCGCTACAACGAGGTGATGGCCGCCAACGTCTGGCCGAACGAGATCGAGTCGTTCAAGTCGACCTTCCTCGAGCTGTTCGACGCCTTCGACACGGCGGGTCTGCGCATCCTCGAGGCGATCGCCCGCTATCTCAGCCTCGCCCCCGATTATTTCGAGGATACGGTGAGCGACGGCAATTCGGTGCTGCGCCTGCTCCACTATCCGCCGATCCCGGGCGACGGCCCCAACGTGCGCGCCGGCGCGCACGAGGACATCAACACTATCACCCTGCTGCTCGGCGCCGAGGAAGCGGGCCTGCAATTGCTCGACCGCGACGGCGACTGGCTGCCGGTGACGCCGAAGCCCGGCGAGCTCGCCGTCAATATCGGCGATATGCTCCAGCGGCTGACCAACAACGTCCTCAAGTCGACGACGCACCGCGTCGTCAATCCGCCGCCCGAGCGGCGCGGCACGTCGCGCTACTCGATGCCCTTCTTCCTCCACTTCCGGCCCGATTTCCTGATCGAGACGCTGCCAGGCTGCGTCTCGGCGGAACGCCCCAACCTCTACCCCGAGCCAATCACCTCGCACGACTTCCTCCAGGAGCGTCTGCGGGAGATCAAGCTGGTCTGAGTTAGTTCCTCCCCGGCCCGGGGAGGAACTGTATCTCGGTGCCGGTCTTCCAGTTGCGGCCGCCGCTAGCCCGCATCCTTCAGACTGTCCGGCCCGAACCCCAGCGGCAGCAACTCGGAAATCCGCGAGACGATCGTCTCCGTGCCGTCGCCGTTGGACGAGACCACCTCGACGTCCCGCCCGGAAAGCTGGGCCGCCTCGAAGATCGACTGGCGGCAGCCGCCGCAGGGGGTGACGGGGGCCGTGCCCGCGAGGGCGCCGTCGGCGCCGACATGGCCGCCGGCGACCGCGATCCGCGCGACCCTGTCGAGGCCGAAGGCCTGGCGGGCGGCGGTCAGCGCCGAGATCTCGGCGCAGATGCCGAGCCGGTAGCAGGCGTTCTCCATATTGGCGCCGAGCACGACCTCGCCGTCGACCGAGAGGATCGCGCAGCCGACGCTGAAGCGGGAATAGGGGGCGTAGGCGCGAAGCGCCGCCTCGCGCGCCTGCTCGACGAGGGAATCGTTGGTCATGGCCCCGAGAATAGAGGCTCCGCGCGCAAAAAGAAGGGCGCCGCGGCCTGAACCGCGGCGCCCCATTATTCGACCGAAGCCGTTCTTATCTGAAGCCGACGACCAGGGTGCCGACGACGGCGCGCGGGGCGCCGATCTGCACGAAGGGAACGCTGGTGTTCAGCAGCTGGCCGCCGAAATTGCCGACATAGAATTGGTCGAACAGATTGGTGACGTTCAGCTGGAAGAAGGTCTCGTCGTTGAGACCGGCCCAGCCCAGCGGCACCCGGATGTCGAGGTTGACGACCGTGTAGGCCGGGGTCTTCGCCCCATAGACCTGGAAGCGGGTCGCCGTGGCCGGGCAATCCAGCGTGTTGACGAAAGCGCCGCCACCGGTTGCGTTGGTGCAAAGGCTGAGCGGCTGATTCATGTCGTTGATGTAACGCGGGCCGGTCCGCTTGGCGGCCAGGCCGATCTCGACCGGGCCGAGATTGCCCTGGATGCGGCCGCCGAAGCTCCAGACCGGGGCGCCCGATTCGCGGTTGCCCGCGGTCGGCGCGAAGATCTGGGTGCCCGCGCTGCCGGCGGGGCAGCTCACGCTGACCGTCGCCGTGCATTCGCCGGCGAGCACGTCGTCCTGGATGTCCGACCACAGGTAGGAACCGTAGGCATAGACCTGCAGCTCGGGAATGATCTGCCAGGAGATGCTGGCGTCGATGCCGTATTTGTTGACGGTGCCGAGGTTCCGGAAGACGTTCTGGTCAAGATCGGGATCATAGGCCTGGGCGAGCCGGTTCGCGAAGATCGTGTACCATGCGGAGATCTGGGCCATGATCGTGCTCGAACGATAGCGGAATCCGATATCGAAATTGTCGGTCGTTTCGGGCTCGGGCTGCGCCTGGGGCGTATTCGCGGCGTAGAAGAAGCTGTTGTAGAGCAGGTCGGTGCTCGGAACCTGCAGGCCGCGCGAATAATTGGCGAAGATGCTCATCCGCGGAGCGACGTCGTACACCGCTCCGATGTTCGGCAGGATCTCGCTGTAATTGAAGACGCGGTTCTGCGGACCCTGCACCGGCCCGAGCACGCCTCCGCCGATATTCACTGTCGGGTTGTTGGCCAGCCACGCCGCGAGCTGGGTGGCGCCGGCGCATTCGACGAAGCCGCTGGCGCTCGACGTGGCGCAATTCTGGGTGAGGTCGCGCTCGAAGAACGGCGCCCGCAGGCCGACGTTGACGGTCAGCGTGCTGTCGAAGAACTCGCCGCGATATTCGCCGGCGATCTGGTTCAGCAGGGCGATCGAGCGTCGGTCGCGCTTCTGCGAGACCAGGCCGTCGGCGCCGAGGATCGGATCGTTGACGGGGAAGACGTCGAACGGCTCGCCATTATACTGGAGGAAGCCGGTCTCGCCGGTCTGGCGGTGACGCCCGCGGTCATAGGTGTAGGCGAGGCGGACCGTGTGCTCGTCGTTGATGTCCCAGCGAACGCCGGCGATCAGGCCGTAGCGGTTGGTCTGGGTCTGGCTGGGCGCGACCACGCGGACGGTGTCGAGCCGGTCGCCGTCGCCGTTGAGATCCCGGCCGAAGAACGGGATGCCGCCGAAATAACCGACCTGGCAGCTGCTGTTCGCCGGGGGGACCGCGCCGACGCACGCATTCGCGGTCGCCGTGCCGCCGGCCGGGTTGACGTCGCGCAGGCCTTCCTGGGCGACGACGGTGCCGCCGCCATTGGCCTTCACATACTGGAAGCTGGGATCGACGGTGAGAACGACACCGTCCGCCAGCGTGAAGCGCGAATTGCCGCGGATGTTGCCGGTGTTGGACGGGTTGTAGCGCTCTTCGAAATCGCTGCCGCAAAGGTTGGCCGCGTCGGCAAGGCCGTTGCGGGCCACCTGGTTGATGACGCAGCGAGCGACGGTGAAGTCGCGCTCATCCTCATTGAGCGGGAAGCGGTTGGCGGTGGCGGAGCCGACAACGCGCGGCAGGGCGCAGGCTGCGGCCTGAGCGGGAGTCTGGGCCGGATTGGGCTGGCATTGGACCGTGTCCTGGCGCAGCGGCGCCGAGCCGCCGAAATTGTTGCGGTTCTGGTTGTAGTGGCCGGCGATCGAGATGAAGTCGCCGTTGTTCCCGATCGGCTGGTAGATGCGGCCGTTATACTGCTGCTTGTAGATGACGCCGCGGTTGCCATAGACGAAATCGTTGGTTGCCATGCTGGCCGCGCCGAAGGCGCGGGTGCCCCAGGGGGTGAACTCGCCGGTGTCGATCGCGCCGAACACGCGGTAGAAATCGCCGCCGTCGAACGTGCCGTACGAACCCTGGATACGGGCGCCGAACTCACGATAGGGCAGGCGGGTGCGGAAGTTGACGGTCGAGCCGGTCGCCGAAGCGGTCGGGCTGTCGACGTCGGTCGAGCCCAGGCTGACGTTGACCTGCTCGATGATTTCCGGATCGAGCAGCTGGTTCGAGAAGATCGCGTAATTGCCGGTGTCGTTCAGCGGAATGCCGTCGAACGTTTCCGAAATGCGGCTGTTGTCGAAGCCGCGGATGATCAGCGTGCCGCCGGCCGAGCCGAACGGATCGTTGTTGGTGAAGCTGACGCCCGGAAGCTGGTTGATCGTCTCGTTGATCGACTGGCCCGGCGTCTGGCGCTGGATGAACTCGGAATTCAGCACTTCGCGGGTCTTCGACGTGTCGGGGACCTCGACGCCGCCGACGCTCTGCGTCCGCGTGCCGGTCACCACGACCGTGTTGGTGTTCTCGAAGTCGACCGAACCGGTCGATTGGGCAAAGGCCACTCCCGGCATGACCATGGCCGTGGACGCGCAGAGCAGTGCGATTTTCTTCATGATGTTGATTCCCCCGAGGCAGATTTGCCATCCCGATCGAGGCAGACGTGCCTCTTGATGCCCCAGCCTATAGCAAGGCCCATTTTACGGTTCAAAGACTCTTCACCAGCCCGAACAAGAATCTGTCCCGACCGTTGCCGCAATGCGTCAGCATGGCCGGAAATCGGCCTGGAATCGCGCTTGTTTCGGTGCCGAACCGACTGCTCTAGCGGAAGGGCGGCTCGTCGAAGGCGCGCAATTTGCGCGAATGGAGCTTGGCGCCCTCTCGCTTCAGGATTCGCAGCGTCTCGATACCGATTCGCAGATGCTGACTGATCGCCCGCTCGTAGAAGGCATTGGCCTGGCCGGGCAGCTTGATCTCGCTGTGCAGCGGCTTGTCGGAGACGCAGAGCAAGGTGCCGTAGGGCACGCGGAAGCGATAGCCCTGGGCCGCCACCGTCGCCGATTCCATGTCGATCGCCACCGCCCGCGACTGATTGAAGCGAAGCGCCGACAGGGTGAAGCGCAATTCCCAGTTGCGGTCGTCGGTGGTGACCACGGTGCCGGTCCTCAGCCGCCGCTTCAGCTCCTGCGGGTCCTCGCCGGTCACCTCGACGGCGGCGGCGCTGAGCGCCTGCTGGATCTCGGCGATGGCGGGGATCGGCACCTCGACCGGCAGGACGTCGTCCATGACATGGTCGTCGCGCAGGTAAGCGTGGGCGAGGACATAGTCGCCGATCGTCTGACTGGGCCTCAGCCCGCCGCAATGGCCGATCATCAGCCACACTTCCGGCCGCATCACCGCCAGATGGTCGCAGATCGTCTTGGCGTTGGACGGGCCGACGCCGATATTGACCAGGGTGATGCCTTCGCCGCGCGGCGCGATCAGATGGTAGGCGGGCATCTGGTGCTTGCGCCAGCCGCCCGCCGCCACTGCCGCCTCCGCATCCTCCGTGTCCTTGGTGACATAGACGCCACCGGCGGCGCTCAGCGCCTCGAAGGGGCTGCCTTCGCGCTTCAGCTCCTCGATCGACAGGCGGACGAACTCGTCGACATAGCGGACGTAGTTGGTGAACAAGAGGTAGCGCTGGGTGTGCTCGGACGGCGTGCCGGTATAGTGGCGCAGGCGCGCCAGGCTGAAATCCACCCGCGGTCCGTCGAACAGCGACAGCGGCCGCGGCGCTCCCGGGGGCTGCACCCATTCGCCGTCGGCCAGCTCGTCGCCGATATTGGCGAGCTCGGTGGTCGGAAACCACAAAGCGAGGTCGGCGGCCTGGGCGCCGTCGAGCCGCAGATCGTCCGTCGCGTCGAGGACGTAGGGATAGGGGATTTCGCTCCTCGAGGCGCCGACCGAGACCTCGACGTCATAATCCTCGATCAGATATTCCAGCTGCTCGGTCAGATATTTGCGGAACAGATAGGGGCGGGCGATGCTCTGCGCATAGCGGCCCGGCGCGTTCAGCCGCCCGAAGGCGCGCGACGGCATGCTTTGGTTGGGGCTGTAGCGATAATCGACGCGAAGCTCCGGGTAGGCGAACAGGCCGCCGGCACGGGCCTCGGCGTCGGGATGCTCGCCGCTCTTCAGATAATGGGCCAGGGCCGAACGCAGATTGGCGACCGATTCGTCGTACATCTCGCAGAGGCGATCGATCACCTGCGGAATGTCTTCTACCTTGGCCACGCCCCCCATATCGTTCCTTTCGTCTCCGCCGGCCATTTCCGCTTCCCAGGCGGTCCTGTCAAACCCGCGACGGAAAGAGGTCAGGAGTCGGAGGCTCCGAACAGCCGGTCCTTGAGCTCATCCTCGCCGCAGGCGTCGAGCAATTGGGCGATGGCCGGGCGGGCGCCGTGGATTCGGAAGGTGAGGTCGATCGGGTGCTCCTCGACGTCGCGGGTTCGGAACACCACGCGTTCGGCCGAGACCAGCTCGCGGATGAAGGGCCGCGCGCGGTTGCGGGTGTCGCCGATTCGGGCCGAGCGGGATTCGACGTGCCAGTAGAGCCGGCGCGCCCGCTGGTCGTCGAAGCGATAGGTGACCGAACGCTCGCCGGTGAGGACATTGCCCCGTGCCAGCCAGTAGATCGAGGTGAAGCTGACCCTCAGCCCGTCATAGCGGCCGGGATCGCAGGCGATGTCGAGCCGGTTGCGGGCGTCGTACAGCGTCGCGGTCGCGCTGACCCGGTCGTTGATCGGATCGCGGGTCACGTCGACACTCATCGGCCGAGGTTCGGGCGGCGCCGGCGGCGCTTCGGCCGCGACCAGCGCCAAGGCGAGGAAAAGCATGTAAATTTACTCCTTGCGCGCCCCAATAGGTCGGCGCGGGGCGCGCGGCAATCGACGAAATAGTCCATCCAGTTCAAGACAGGACCTAATTGGCGATGGGACAAAGCTTTATCTTGCGTCCCGGCGTCCCGAAGCTTACATCGCCCACCGAAGCTGGCCGCTCCGCGAGGGGCGGCCCTTATCATTTCTGGAGGATCAAGTGGCCCAGCCGCTCATGCCACATGCGACCGCCAGCTGGCTGGTCGACAATACCGCGCTCACCTTTCAGCAGATCGCCGAATTCTGCGGCCTGCACATATTGGAAGTGCAGGCGATCGCCGACGACACCGCCGCCACCAAGCTGACCGGCCGCGACCCGCTGCGCTCGGGCGAGCTCACCCTCGACGAGATCGACCGCGGCCAGGCCGATCCCGACTACAAGCTCAAGATGCACCGCGAGCCGGACCAGGCGGTCCGCACCAAGGGGCCGCGCTACACGCCGGTCTCCAAGCGCCAGGACAAGCCCGACGGCGTCGCCTGGCTGATCCGCAACCACCCCGAATTGTCGGACGGCCAGATCGGCAAGCTGATCGGCACCACCCGTACCACCATCCAGGCGCTGCGCGAGCGCAGCCACTGGAACATGGCCAATATCCAGCCCAAGGATCCGGTGACGCTGGGCCTGACCTCGCAGCGCGAGCTCGACGCCGCCGTCGCCAAGGCCGCCAAGGCCGCCGGCGTCGAAGCGCCCAAGGACGAGCATTTCGAACAGGACCGCAACGCCCTGATCGAGGAGTTGCGTGCCGAGCGCGAGACCCACGTCCGCGAGGCCGAGGCCGCCCTGGCCGCCGAGAGCGAAAGCGACTCCCCGGACGCCTCAGTCGGCCAGGATATTGACAACCTCTTCCGCAAGTAGCGGCCCCGTCCCGGGCGACGCCGAGGGTCCCGCTCCCGACGCGTCGCTTGTCGCCGAACCCTACACCCACAAAGGCCTGACCTACCCGCTCGGCCGCACCGGCCCGGGGCCGGGCGAGATCATCGCGCTCGCCGACGGGGTCGGCTGGCTGCGCCTGCCGGTGCCCGGCTCGCTCAACCATATCAACATCTGGATCCTGGAAGACGGCGAAGGCGTCGCCATTGTCGATACCGGCCTCGCCATCGACGCCGCCCGCGAGGCCTGGGAGGCGATCTTCGCCGGACCGCTGGCCGGCCGCGCGGTCACCCGCATAATCTGCACCCATTTCCACCCCGATCATTCGGGTCTCGCCGGCTGGCTCACAAGGCGCTTCGACGTGCCCCTTTGGATGACGCGCGGCGAATGGCTGTTCGTGCGGATGCTCACCGCCGACATCCGCGACACGCCGCCCGACGAAGCCGTCGCCTATTGGCGCGCGGTCGGCTGGAGCGAGGAACGGATTGCCACCGAATCGCAGAAGGGCTGGGGCCGCTTTGCCTCCGTGGTCAGCCCGATCCCGCTCGGCTACGTCCGCATCCAGGACGGCGATCGGCTCGCCATCGGCGCGCGGACCTGGCGGGTGGTGGTCGGCAGCGGCCACAGCCCCGAACATGCCTGCCTGGTCGACGACGCGGCCGGATTGATGATCGCCGGCGATCAGGTCCTGCCCCGGATCACCTCGAACGTGTCGCTGAGCCTCAGCGAGCCGCGGGCCGACCCGCTCGGCGAATGGCTGGCTTCGATCGCGAAGCTCCGGCAGCTCCCCGACGACCTGCTCGTCCTACCCTCGCACGGCGAGCCCTTCACCGGCCTCCATGCCCGCCTCGACGCGCTGCGCGACGGCCATCTCGGCCGGCTCGACGCGCTCCACGATCTGCTCGCCGAGCCGCGGCGCGTGCCCGATTGCTTCACCACCCTGTTCGGCCGGCCTATCGGCGACGACAATTTCGGGCTCGCCGCCGGTGAGGCCATGGCCCACCTCCGCCACCTCGAGGTCGGGGGCCGGGCGGTGCGCGAGGTTCGCGATGGCGTCCACTGGTTCCGCGCCGCCTAGCTTGACCCAGGACGCTGCCGGGGCCTAACCCTCGCGCATGGCAGAACAGCAGGACGGGGTAGCGGAGCTCAGCTTCGAGGCGGCGCTGAAGCGGCTCGAGGAGATCGTCCGCAAGCTCGAAAGCGGCGAGGCGAGCCTCGACGAGGCGATCGAGCTTTACGGCGAGGGCGACCGGCTCAGGCAGCAATGCGAGGCGCGGCTGAAGGCCGCCCAGGCGCGGATCGAGCAGATTCAGCTCGACCGCGACGGCGCGCCCGCCGGCACCGCGCCTTTCGGAACCGAGTGACGAGCGACCCGCTTCTTCGGGCGGCGATCGAGGAGACCGGGGCGCGGATCGACGCCGCCTTCGACTCTCTCCTCACCGTCCCTGACGATGCCCGTGCCGGCCTCTACGAAGCGATGCGCTACGCCGCGATCGGCGGCGGCAAGCGGCTCCGCCCGATCCTGGTCGTCGCCGCCTGCGACCTGTTCAGGGTCGATCGCCTGCGCTCGCTGCGGCCCGCGCTCGCGGTCGAATGCATCCACGTCTACTCGCTGATCCACGACGACCTCCCCAGCATGGACGACGACGACGTCCGCCGCGGCAAGCCCAGCCTCCACCGCGCCTTCGGCGAGGCGACCGCGATCCTGGCCGGCGATTCGCTGCACGCGCTCGCCTTCGCCATCCTCGCCGATGAAACCACCCACGAAGACCCTTTCGCCCGCCTCGAACTGATCGCCGAGCTGGCCCGCGCCGCCGGGCCGGCGGGGATGGCCGGCGGCCAGATGATGGATCTGAACGCGGCCGAGCTCGGCCTCGATCTCGGCGCCGTCACCCGCCTCCAGCAGCTCAAGACCGGCGCCCTGATCGAATGGTGCGTCGAGGCGGGCGCGATCATGGGCAAGGTGCCCGCCGAGGGCCGGACCGGCCTTCGCGGCTATGCCCGCGGCCTCGGTCTCGCCTTCCAGATCGCCGACGATCTGATCGACCATGAGGGCCATGCCGACAAGGCGGGCAAGCCGGTCGGCAAGGACGGCGCCGCCGGCAAGGGCACTTTTGTCTCCCTGCTCGGGGCCGAAAGGGCGCGCCAGCAGGCCGACGCTCTGGTCGGGCAGGCGATCGAGCATCTCCACGGCTTCGGCGAGGAAGCGGACCTCTTGCGTGCCCTCGCGCGCTTCGCGGTGGAGCGGGACCATTAAGGTCGTTATGAGGGCGGTATGAGGACAGGCGTCTATCCCGGCACGTTCGACCCGATCACGCTCGGACATATGGATATCATCCGCCGCGCCGCCCATCTGGTCGACCGGCTGGTGATCGGCGTCACCACCAACCCGTCCAAATTCCCGATGTTCAGCGTCGAGGAGCGGCTCGCCATGGTGACTCGCGAGGTCGCCGCGGTGAGGGACGGCGCCGAGATCGCCATCGTCAGCTTCGACGCTCTCCTGATGAGCTTCGCGGAAGCGCAGGGCGCGTCGATGATCATCCGCGGCCTGCGCGCCGTCGCCGATTTCGAATATGAATATCAGATGGCGGGGATGAACCAGCAATTGAACGCCGACATCGAGACGGTCTTCCTGATGGCGGACGTGTCGCTCCAGCCGATCGCCTCCAAGCTGGTCAAGGAGATTGCCGAATATGGCGGCGACGTCTCGAAATTCGTCACGCCCGCCGTCGCCGCCGAGGTCCGCGCCCGGGTCGAACGCAACGGCCGCAAGGGCAATTGATCAAAGCTTGAGGCGCGCCGCATCTCACTCTAGGAGATGTTGGAATTTTTCCGGGTTCGGCGGCTGGGGCGGGCCGCTGCCACCTCGATCAGCAGGAATTTGAAGTGAGGACATCTATGTTGCGTCTGTTGTCGATCGTCGCCGGCCTTGCCGGCCTCTTTTTCTCCGCCCTCGCCGCGGCGCAGACGCCCGCGCCGGCTGTCTCCCGTCACGTCGCCCCGCCGACGCCGCCGCTGACGCCCGAAAATACCTGGAATCTCGATCTCTCCACCGGCGGCCGCGTGGTCATCCAGCTGCGCCCCGACGTGACGCCCGCCCATGTCGAGCGGATAAAGACGCTGACCCGCCAGGGTTTCTACAACGGCCTCGCCTTTTTCCGGGTGATCGAAGGCTTCATGGCCCAGGGCGGCGACCCCCAGAACAACGGCACCGGCGGCTCGACGCTTCCCAATGTTCCCGCCGAGATTAACGGCCTGCTCCACGTCCGCGGCGCCCTCGGCATGGCCCGCGCCGAGGACATGAACAGCGCCAACAGCCAGTTCTACATCATGTTCACGCCGCGGCTGAACATGGATCTCGGCTATACGGTGTTCGGCCGGGTGGTCAGCGGCATGAACTTCGTCGACGCGATCGAGCGCGGCGAGCCGCCGCTCGCCCCCAGCCGCATCGTCCGCGCCAGCCTGGGCAGCGACAACCTCCCGGAAATGTCGGCCGACGAGCTTCGCGCCGCCGCCGCCCGCATGGCCGCCGCCAGCGCGCCGGCTCCGGGCGCCGCCGCGGGCCTCGCGCCTCAAACCGTCCCGGTCGCGCCGCCGACCGCGGGCCCGCGCCACCTCGATCCGGTCCGCGGCAGCAACACCCCCCGCCCGCCGCGCTAGGTCGGATTTGGCGGGCAGGGCCATCGCTTTTCACCGTCATTCCAGCGCAAGCTGGAATCTCACTTCCTTGACCGGCCGCTGAAGGGGCAGGGAGATTCCAGCTTTCGCTGGGATGATGAATTGTAGGCATCAAATTTTGCGCGTCGACCTCTTCGATTTCGACCTCCCGCCGGAGCGGATCGCTCTCCGCCCGGCCGCGCCGCGCGATTCCGCCCGCCTGCTCGTCGCCCGCGGCGCCGCGCTCGCCGACCATATCGTCACCGACCTCCCCGGCCTTCTCCGAGCCGGCGACCTGCTCGTTTTCAACGACACCCGCGTCATTCCCGCCCAGCTCGAAGGCAAAAGGGGCGAGGCGCGGATCGGCGCCACCCTGCACAAGCGCGAGGGTCCGCGCGTTTGGCGGGCCTTTGTCCGCAACGCCAAGAGGCTGCGCGACGGCGACCGGATCGACTTCGGCGCCGGCGTTGCCGCTTTGGCCAGCGAAAGGGCCGAAGACGGCAGCTTCCTCCTCACCTTCCTCGGCGACGAGCCGGTCGAAACCTTGCTCGAAAAAGCGGGGCGGATGCCGCTTCCGCCCTATATCGCCGGCCGACGCGCCGCCGACGTCCGCGACCGCGACGACTACCAGACCATGTTCGCGAAAAAGGAAGGCGCGGTCGCCGCGCCGACCGCGGCGCTCCATTTCACCCCGGCCCTAATGGCGGCGCTCGCCGATGCCGGAATCGGCCATGAGACGCTCACCCTCCACGTCGGCGCCGGCACCTTCCTGCCGGTCAAGGCCGACGACACCGACGACCATGTCATGCACGCCGAATGGGGCCGGCTCGCGCCCGAAACGGCCTCACGGCTCAACGCCGTCCGCGCCGCCGGCGGCCGCATCGTCGCGGTCGGCACCACCAGCTTGCGCCTGCTCGAAAGCGCCGCCGATGCGGCCGGGACCATCCACCCCTTCGAAGGCGACACCGCCATCTTCATCACCCCGGGCTACAAATTCCGTGCGGTCGATGGCCTGGTCACCAACTTCCACCTTCCCCGCTCGACCCTGTTCATGCTGGTCTCGGCGCTGATGGGGGTGGACGTCATGCGGGCCGCCTACGCCCACGCCATCGCCGACGGTTACCGCTTCTATTCCTATGGCGACGCCAGCTTGTTGCTGCCATGATCGCGCCGCCATGCGCCGGATGTTCCTGCCTTTCCTGTCGCTCGCGCTGATCGCGGCCTCCCCGGCTTCGGAGGAGGCCGAGCGATTGATGGACGCCGGGCATGAGGCGCGCGCCTTCACCCTCATCGAAACCGCATCGGCGCGCGGCGACGATGACGCGGTCGATTATCTCGCCTGGTTCTACGACACCGGCCGCTACGTCGCCCAGGACCGCCCGCGCGCGGCCAGGCTCTACCGGCAGGCGGCGGAACATGGCCAGCGCCACGCCCAGTGGCGGCTCGGAGTGATGCTCGATCTCGGCGAAGGCGTGACCGCGGATCCACGCGAGGCCTTCCAGTGGATTAGCCGCGCCGCCGATCAGGGCAGCCCGCGCGCTTTGGTGAGCCTCGGCGTGCTCTACGCCACCGGCCGCGGGGTCGCCCAGGATTTCGCCCGGTCCATGTTCCATTATCGGGCCGCCGCCCGGCTCGGGCAGGCGCATGGCTTTTACGGCGTCGGCGTCCTCTACGCGCACGGCCAGGGGGTCGAGACCGATCCGCAGGAATCGCTGGCCTGGATGCTCTGCGCGGCGACGCTCGGCGACGGGGACGCCCAAAGCGCCTCGGAACAATATCATCTCGATTCGACGGCGACATTCGCTGCCGCCGAGCGCGCCAATGCGATTTTCGCCGAATTCGGTATCACCGGCCACCGCGTCCAGTTCCGCGATCTCGATGCCGAGCGGCGAGGGGGCAGGACGACCTGATCGCTCCCGGTGCGGCGTGCGGAGGATTGAACCCTTCCGGCGCCCGGCCTAGACACAGTCCGGGCTCGCTCTCCAGGGGGAGGGAAGACCGCTCATGTCCATCTCTGTTCGTGTCTACGGCCTCGCCGCCGTCGCGCTCGGCGTTCCGGGTCTGGTCTATGCAAGCTTCGCCGCCATGGGCCTGCCGGTGCCGCCGCATGCGCCAGGATATCAAATCCTCGCTTATGCCGCGGCCGGCCTGCTGGTTCTCGCCGGCCTCGCCGTCAACATCCGGCGGACGGCTCCGGCCGCCAGCCTGGCGCTCGCCGCCTTCTTCGCTCTGTGCGTGCTGGCGCTTCACGTGCCGCGCGCCTTCGCCCAGCCGACGGTCTGGGTCTCCTATGAGGGCGTCGCCGAGGTCATGGTCATGGCGCTGGGCGGCGTGCTTGCTTTCACCCTCGTCCCGGGCCCCGGTGAGCGCCGCGCGGCGGCCATCCTGCGGATCGCGCGCTCCCCGTTCGGTCTCTGCCTGATCGTCTTCGGCACCAGCGAGTATGTCTATGCCGCCTTCACCGCGTCGCTGGTTCCCGCCTGGCTGCCGCTCTCGCAGCTCTTCTGGACCTACCTCACTGGCGCCGCCCAGATCGCCGCCGGCCTCGCCATCCTCACCGGCGTGAAGGCGCGTCTCGCGGCCATCCTGCTCACCACCATGTACCTGATCTTCGGCCTGATCGTGCATCTGCCGCGGGTCATCGCGGATCCGTCCGGCGCCGGGAGATGGGCCGAGAACGGCGTCAACCTGGTTCTCGCCGGCGCGGCTTGGGTCCTGGTCGACTGCCTCGCCAGGGCAGGAATGCGAAGCAGGCGTTGAGGGCGGGAGGCACGGCTCGGGTCATTGCAGGCCCGGATTGCGGGATATTGCCGATGACGGCGCCAGGCACGCCTGGATAGGGTCGTTCCAAACGAGCCCGATTGGCGGCCACCCGGGAACCCATCATGAGTCATGGCGATAAGGCCCCTCAACCCTCGCCCGGCGAGGCCCTGCATCGGTTGAAGGAGGGCCATCTGGCCTATCTGGCGGGCGGAACCGTCGCGCACGACATTGGCAGCGAGCGGCGGTCGGCGGTCGCCCAGTCGCAAAGTCCGATGGCCGTCATCGTCTGCTGCTCGGACAGCCGGGTGCCGCCCGAAATCCTGTTCGGCCGGGGCCTGGGCGAGCTGTTCGTCATCCGCAACGCCGGCAACACGATCGACGCGGTGGCGATGGGCAGCCTCGAATATGCGATCGCCGTCTTTTCGACGCCGTTGGTCGTCGTCCTGGGCCACCAACGGTGCGGCGCGGTGAGCGCCGCTCTGTCGGTGGTCGACACCGGCGCCGTCTTCCCCGGCAGCATCGGTCCGATGGTCGAGCCGATCATTCCCGCCGTGCTCGATGCCCACCGCGCCGGCGCCGCCGATCTGCTCGATGCGT